>JBOHFX010000057.1:0-53510 GCA_050699875.1 Pseudonocardiaceae bacterium | reverse complement strand
CGACGCTCGTGCCCAACAGCATCCCGGCGGCCACGTCGGAGGGCCAGTGCACCCCGGTGTGCACCCGGGAGTAAGCCACCGTCGCCGCGACCGGCGCCAGGGCCAATCCCGCCACAGGGCTTTCCATCGTCACTGCGGTGGCGAATGCGGCCGCTGATGCTGCGTGGGCGGAGGGGAATGACGACGACCTCGGATGGTCACGCTGAGCCAGCCGGCGACTCACGGGGAGGTCGTCGTAGGCCGGCCGCCGGCGCGGTAGCAATGGTTTGCCCAGTGCGTTGGTGGTGAAGCTGGCCCCGCCGATCGCGGCTACGCCTCGCAGGGCGGCCCGCCGGGTGGCGCCCCTGCGGCTGGCCAGCACCGCCGCTACCGCGAACCACAGCAGGCTGTGGTTCGCAGCCGTAGTCAGCGCCTTCAGGCCGGTGTCGGCAGGCCAGCGCGGGATGGCGGCGCTACGGCGCACCAGCTCGCGATCGACCCAGTTGACATCTCGCGCCGCTCGGCGCAACCACTTCCGCACCAGCGCAGCCTAAGTCAGCCGTACGGACGGCCTGCAGGATGGCGGCGGCGGCCTAGGCTGGGAGGCATGCAGCGGCGGATCTTCGGTATCGAGACCGAGTTCGGAGTCACCTGCACCTTCCACGGCCAGCGCCGGCTGTCGCCGGACGAGGTCGCCCGATACCTGTTCCGCCGTGTGGTCTCCTGGGGTCGCTCGTCGAACGTGTTCCTGCGTAACGGGTCCCGGCTCTACCTCGACGTCGGCTCGCACCCGGAGTACGCCACGGCGGAGTGCGACGACTTGGCCCAGCTGGTGACCCACGATAAGGCCGGTGAACGGATCCTCGAGGACCTTCTGGTCGACGCCGAGCGGCGGCTGGCCGATGAGGGTATCGGCGGGGACATCTTCCTGTTCAAGAACAACACCGACTCCGCAGGCAACTCCTACGGCTGCCACGAAAACTATCTCGTGGCTCGGGCCGGAGAATTCTCCCGGATCGCCGACGTGCTGCTGCCCTTCCTGGTCACCCGGCAACTGATCTGCGGCGCCGGCAAGGTGCTGCAGACACCGCGCGGCGCCGTGTACTGCCTGTCGCAGCGTGCTGAGCACATCTGGGAGGGGGTGTCCTCGGCGACCACCCGTTCCCGCCCGATCATCAACACCCGGGACGAGCCGCACGCCGACGCCGAGCGGTACCGCCGCCTGCATGTGATCGTCGGCGACTCGAATATGTCCGAGGTGACCACGCTGCTCAAGGTGGGCAGCGCCAACCTGGTGCTGGAGATGGTGGAGGAAGGTGTTCCGTTCCGCGACTTCACCCTGGACAACCCGATCCGGGCGATCCGCGAGATCAGCCACGACCTCACCGGCCGGCGCGGGGTGCGGCTGGCCGGTGGCCGCGAGGCCTCCGCGCTGGACATCCAGCGGGAGTACTACACGCGTGCCGCAGACCACATCGCCCGCCGCGGGTCTGATGCCCTGACCGACCGCGTGATGGAGCTGTGGGGGCGCACCCTGGGCGCCGTCGAGCGCCAGGATCTCAGCTTGATCGACCGCGAGATCGACTGGGCGATCAAGCACCGGTTGGTGGAGCGCTACCGCGCCAAGCACCGGATGGACCTGTCCAGCCCACGGATCGCTCAGCTGGACCTCGCCTATCACGACATCCGCCGCGGCCGCGGGCTGTTCGACCTGCTGCAGCGCAAGGCGCTGGTCGACCGGGTCACCGACGACGGTGAGATCGAGGCGGCCAAGGACACGCCGCCGGCCACCACCCGTGCCAAGCTGCGCGGTGACTTCATCGCCGCTGCCCAGGCCGCAGGCCGCGACTTCACCGTCGACTGGGTCCACCTGAAGCTCAACGACCAGGCCCAGCGCACCGTGCTGTGCAAAGACCCGTTTCGCGCCGTCGACGAGCGGGTGGAGCGGCTCATCGCTTCGTTGTGAGCACGCTCCCGTGTGTGGGGATGCAAACTATGGCTCGCATCCCCACACACGGGTTGTCCACAGCTACGCTGCCACCCGTGTCGTCCGCCCGCGCCGAGCGTTTGGTCAACCTGGTGCTGTGCTTGCTGTCCAGCCGGCAGTACCTGCCCGCCGAACGGATCCGGCGGATCGTGCCCGGCTACGCCGACACCCGCTCCAACGAGGCGTTCTTCCGGATGTTCGAGCGAGACAAGGCCGAGCTGCGTGATTTGGGCGTCCCCCTGGAGACCGGCCGGACCCCGGGGTTCGATGCCGGTGAGGGTTACCGCATCGCGCGCCGCGATTATGAGCTGCCCGACATCGATCTCGAACCCGACGAGGCGGCCGCGGTCGCGTTGGCCGCCCGGCTGTGGGATTCGCCCCAGCTGGCCGGCGCCGCGCACGGAGCTGTGCTCAAGCTTCGCGCTGCCGGGGTGGAGGTGGACACCGAGCCGCCGTTGGCCGTGCAACCACGGGTGCGGGCCACCGAACCGGCGCTGACCCCGCTGATCTCGGCGGTACAGGCCGGCCAGGTCGTCACCTTCCCCCATCGCAAGCATCCCGCTGAGCAGCCCACCGCGCGTACGCTGGAGCCCTGGGGAGTGGTGTCCTTGCGGGGCCGTTGGTACGTGGTGGGACACGATCGAGATCGGGATGCAACCCGCTGTTTCCGGGTCTCCCGGATCGTCGGTCCGGTGCACACCGTCGGCACTTCGGGGACGGTCCAGCGGCCGGCGGGAGTAGACCTCCTGAAGATCGTGGCGGGCTCCGCGGAACCGCCGTCGGCGGTGCACACCGCCCGACTGTGGCTGGCCGACGGCCGCGGGCACGGCCTGCGCCGGCACGCGACGGTATTGGGCAGGATGACGCTGGACGAGGTGGCCGGCGACGTCGTTGCCGTGGAGTTGCCGGGTTATGACGTCGCCATCCGGTGGATAGCCGGACTCGGGCCAGACGCTATGGTACTTGAGCCCACCGAACTGGCTGACGCGGTGCGGGCCCGGCTGCTGGCAGTGCTTTCCAGGAGCCCGAGCTGATGGCGGCCGGCGTCGCTGAGCGGCTGCCCCGGCTGCTGGCTCTGGTGCCCTACTTGCTGGCTCGTCCCGGCGTTCCGATCGACGAGGTGGCCGCCGATTTCGACGTCACTGGCCGCCAGCTGCGCCGTGATCTGGAGTTACTGTGGATGTGCGGGCTGCCTGGCTATGGGCCCGGTGACCTCATCGACCTGTCCTTCGAAGGCGACACTGTGACCGTCACCTTCGACGCCGGGATGCGTCGGCCGCTGCGGCTGTCCGGTGCGGAGGCGACTGCGCTGGTGGTGGCGTTGCGCGCGCTTTCCGAGACGCCCGGCGTGGTCGACGCCGGGGCGGTGCGCCGGGCGCTGGCGAAGATTGAGGCGGCGGCCGGCCAGGCCGACGGCGTGGTGGTCGGCCTGGCCACCAGGGAAGAGGCCGCACTCGCTTCGGTGCGCGACGCGCTGGACCACCGCCGCGCGCTACACATCCGTTACTACACCCCGGCTCGGGACACGGTGAGCGAGCGCACCGTGGATCCCATGCGGCTGCTGCTGGTCGACGCTCGCAGCTACCTGGAGGCGTGGTGCCGCGGCGCGGAGGAAGTGCGGCTGTTCCGGCTCGATCGCATCGAGCGTGTCGCGACGCTGGACGAGCCAGCGGATCCACCTCCGCATGCCCGCCCCACCGACGTGTCCGGCGGACTGTTCCGCGCCCAGCCCGACCAGCAGATCGCCGTACTCACCCTCGCTGCGGACGCCCGTTGGGTGGCCGAGTACTACCCGGTGGATGAACTGACCGAAGGCGAGGGAGGAGCTGCCACGGTACGGATGAGATACACCGAGACCGGGTGGATGGTGCGTCTGGTGCTGGGATTGGGTGCCGACGTCGTGGTCCGGGAACCTCCCGAGCTGGCCGCGGCGGTGGCCGAGCGGGCCCGGGCGGCAGTGCGCAGATCCTCCTGCCGCGCCTCATGCCAGTCGAGCTAACGTTCATCCCCGTGGCCTACCTCATCAGCGCGCTGGCGGTGACTGCCGGTGTCGTGGTGCTGTTCATGTTGCTGTTGCGGCTGGCCGCCCCAGCGCGCCGGCTTACCGGGACGGCGCAGCTCAGCCGCACGAGATTCGCCGACCGTGCCGACCTGCTGGCAGCACGGATCGCCGCACTGCGGGCCGAGCTGGACCGGCGACGTCGCCACCGCAACAGCGAAAGCTCCCCACCAACTCCAGCCGCGTAGCATCGATCCTCACATGAGCGATGAGAAAGAGGCTTACGTGAACATTCCTGGTGGCTGGGAACTGGTATTGATCCTCGGCGTGCTGGTCCTGCTGTTCGGTGCGACCAAGCTGCCCACCGCCGCCCGATCCATCGGGCAGTCGATGCGCATTTTCAAGGCGGAGATGGGCGCAAAGGACAAGCCGACCGCACCGACGGCTCAGCAGCCGTCACTGCCGCCGTCGGGCCCTGCCGCGGATGGGTCCTCCGAAACCGGAGCCTATGAGCCCCGGGCCGGTGAGCCCCCGGTCGACAAACCCGAGGAAGCCCAGCGTCGCAACGACACCATCCGCTGACGACGAGAGTTGGTGGGCGGAGTGCGTTTCGCGGCTGGGCGTTTCCGCGTTGGGCCACGCCGCCGAAGTAAGAGCAACCCGGACGGCTCCATGACTCTGATGGAGCATCTGTATGAGCTGCGTAACCGGTTGTTCATCGGGCTGTCGGCGATCGTGCTCGGCGGCATTCTGGGGTTTATCTGGTGGGATGTGTCGCCGTTCGGCCTGCCCAGCCTGGGCAATCTGCTCACCGGCCCATATTGCGGTCTGCCCCCGACGATGCGGCTGACCACAAATCCGGGCCGGTGCCAATTGCTGCAGACCGCACCCTTCGAGGTGTTCACCATCCGGATGCAGGTGGGTCTGGCGGCGGGTGCAGTCCTGACCGCCCCGGTCTGGATTTACCAGGTGTGGGCATTCATCACTCCCGGCCTCTATGCCAGGGAGCGCAAGTTCGCTCTGACCTTCGTCGGCATCGCCAGCGTGCTGTTCGCAGCGGGGGCCGTCCTTGCCTACTACGTGGTGCCCAGCGGCCTATTCTTCCTGGCAAATCTCGGCGGCGGGCAGTTCATCACCGCGTTGACCGGTCAGGCCTATGTCGGTTTCCTGCTGACCATGCTGGCAGTGTTCGGCGTGACCTTTGAGCTGCCGCTGCTGGTGGTCATGCTCAACCGGGCTGGTGTGCTGCCGTATGAGAAGTTGAAACGCTGGCAGCGCGGCATCCTGTTCGGGTTGTTCGTGCTGGCCGCGGTCGCCACCCCCGGTAACGATCCGGTCTCCATGCTCGCGTTGGCCTTGGCGCTGGTCGTGCTGTTCGAGGGGGCAGTGCTGATCGCTCGGGCGCACGATCGAGCGGTGGCGCGCCGGCGTGCCGAGCAGGGCTGGGACGACCTGGATCCCGACCAACCCTCACCGCTGAATCATAAGGTAGAGCCCATCCCCCCGCCCCGCTACGACGACGCAACGTAAATCGCATGACGGCGATCACCGCCGTTCAGAGCCGAATCGCGCCGGGCTCTGACAGAATGTGACGCTGTGCGTGCCACGTTAATTGTCAATCCGCAATCCGGGGGCGGGATTGCCGCGCGGGTGGCCGGCACCGTGGCGAGCACGCTGCGCGCCGTGATACCCGGGTTGATCGCCACGGTGACCGCTGATGCGGCGGGCACCAGCAAGCTGGCCACGGTGGCCGCACAGCGCGGTGATGACGTACTGGTCGTACTCGGCGGAGACGGCACCGCCCACCTGGCCGCTCAGGCCGTAGCGGGCACTCCCACCGCATTGGCCGTGGTACCCAGCGGGACCGGTAACGACCTGGCGGCAGGGTTGGGCATCCCCGCCGAGCCGGTGCAGGCCGCTCGGCACATCGCCGAGGCGCTGCGCTGTGGTCAGCGGCGAAAGATCGATCTGGGTCGGCTGGCCGGCGGAGCCTGCTTCGCCACGGTGTTGTGCACCGGCTTCGATGCGTCGGTGAACGCGCGGGCCAACGCACTGCGCTGGCCCGCTGGCCCACGCCGGTATGATCTGGCGGTGCTGGCCGAGCTCGCCGCGTTGACTCCCAGACCGGTTCGGGTCCACGCCGGGTCCGCTGATGTGGAACTTGAGGCGATTTTGGTCGCGGTGGGCAACGGATGCAGCTACGGCGGTGGATTGCGGATCTGCCCGGCGGCCACACCGGACGACGGCTTGCTCGATGTGATCGTCATCGCCGCGGTGAGCAGACGCCGGCTACTGCGAGTGTTTCCCCGGTTACGGATCGGTGGACATGTCGATGAACCCGAGGTAACCATCCTGCGTGGGCGGTCCGTCCACATCGACGGCCACCCCAGCTGGCCCGTGTATGCCGATGGGGAGCCGCAGGGCGTCCTGCCGGTGACGGTGCACTGCGAACCCAGTGCGCTCACCGTCGTCGCCTAGCCTGGGATGGTGGCCAACTCTCCCGCGCAGGCGTACGCGGCGGCCCGCGGGCGGGCTGCCCTGCCTGGCCTGGCCGAATTTGCCGCTGGGTTGAGCTTTCAGCTTGATTCCTTCCAGCGCGCGGCCTGCGAGGCACTGGAGGAAGGGCACGGCGTACTGGTGTGTGCGCCCACCGGCGCGGGCAAGACCGTGGTCGGCGAGTTCGCGGTACACCTGGCGCTGGCGCAAGGCGGCAAGTGCTTCTACACCACGCCGATCAAGGCGCTGTCCAACCAGAAGTACGCCGATCTGGTGGCCCGGCACGGCGCGGACTCGGTCGGCCTGCTGACTGGGGATACGTCGATCAATGGGAGCGCAGCGGTGGTGGTGATGACCACCGAGGTGCTGCGCAACATGCTCTACGCGGGCTCGTCCACCCTCGACGGACTGGCCTACGTCGTGATGGACGAGGTGCACTACCTCGCCGACCGCTTCCGCGGCGCGGTGTGGGAAGAGGTGATTCTCAACCTGCCAGAACGCGTGCGGCTGGTGGGCCTGTCCGCCACGGTGAGCAACGCCGAGGAGTTCGGCGAGTGGCTCGTCGACGTGCGCGGCGACACCGCTGTGGTCGTGGATGAGCACCGTCCGGTGCCGCTGTGGCAGCACATGATGGTCGGTTCGCGGATGTTCGACTTGTTCGCCGAAGACCGCGCCGGTGGGCGGGTAACCGTGGACCCGCAGCTGGTCCGCCGCGTGCAGGACCTGGAGCGTCACACCGGGTGGGATCGGCCCCGCCGCGAGGGGTCCCGGTTCCGGCCGCCGGCCCGGGTGGACGTCGTGACGCGGCTGGACCGCGACGCCTTGTTGCCGGCGATCACCTTCATCTTCAGCCGAGCGGGCTGCGAGGCCGCGGTGAGCCAGTGCGTGCGCAACGGGCTGCGGCTGACCACCCCCGAAGAGTCCGAGCAGATCCGCCGGCTGGTGAACACCCGCACCGCTGACCTACCCGAGGGCGACCTCGGCGTGCTCGGCTTCTGGGAGTGGCGCGACGCCCTGGAGCGGGGGGTCGCCGCTCACCACGCCGGGATGCTGCCCGCGTTCAAGGAAACCGTGGAGGAGCTGTTCGTCCGAGGGTTGGTCAAGGCAGTGTTCGCCACTGAAACCCTTGCGTTGGGCATCAACATGCCGGCTCGCACGGTGGTGCTCGAGCGGTTGGTCAAGTTCAACGGGGAGGCTCATCTCGATCTCACTCCCGGCGAGTACACCCAGCTCACCGGGAGGGCGGGCCGGCGCGGTATCGACGTCGAGGGCCATGCGGTGGTGCTGTGGCAGCCGGGTGTGGATCCGGCGCAGGTGGCCGGGCTGGCCTCGACTCGCACGTACCCGCTGCGCAGCTCGTTTCGACCCGGTTACAACATGGCGGTCAACCTCATCGGTCGGGTCGGGGTGGCGGCCGGGCGGGCGCTGCTTGAGCGGTCCTTCGCCCAGTTCCAGGCGGACCGCTCGGTGGTGGGCCTGGCCCGGCGGATTGACCACAACCTCGAGGGTCTGTCGGGTTACACCGACGCGATGACCTGCCACCTGGGTGATTTCGTCGAGTACGCGCGGTTGCGCAGACAGATCTCCGAGCGGGAGCGGGCGCTGGCTCGCCAGAGCGGCGCGGCACGGCGGACCGAGGTGGCGGCGTCGCTTTCCCGCCTCGAGCGCGGCGACGTCGTCGCGGTTCCCGGTGGCCGCCGGTCAGGTTTGGCCGTGGTCCTCGATCTCGGCGACGGCCCCAGCGAGGATCCCCGCCCGCTGGTGCTCACCGAGGACCGCTGGGTGGGCCGGCTGTCGATCACTGATTTCCCGACCCCGGTGCAGGTGCTGGGCCGGATGCGGCTGCCCAAGCGGGTCGAGCACCGGGTCCCCCGGGTGCGCCGCGATCTCGCGTCGGCTTTGCGTGAGACCGGCATCGCGGTACCTCCACGAGCCCGGCGGCGCAGCGAGGCGGCTGATGACGCCGAGCTGGCGACGCTGCGCCGGGCGCTGCGGGCGCACCCCTGCCACGGCTGCGAGGATCGGGAGGCGCACGCTCGCTGGGCCCAACGGCGTGACCAGTTGGAGCGCGAGACCGACACCCTGCGCCAACAGGTGGCGGCCACGACGCACTCGCTGGTGCGCACCTTCGACCGGATCCGGACCCTGCTGACCGAGCGCGGCTACCTGGACGGCGAGCAGCTCACCGAGCACGGCCGGGTATTGGCTCGGTTGTGGTCGGAGACCGACCTACTCACCGCGGAGTGCCTGCGGCACGGGATCTGGGATGGCCTGGAACCCGCCGAGCTGGCCGCAGTGGTCTCAGCGCTGGTCTACGAGGCCCGTGGGGACGCCGTGACCCCTCGGGTTCCCGCGGGCCCGGTGAGCGATGCGCTGGTGAGCACCGTGCGGTTGTGGGCGGAGCTGGAGGCCGATGAGCGGCGCCACCGGCTGGAGCGCACCCGTGAACCCGATCTTGGTTTCGCCTGGCCGGTGTACCGGTGGGCGCGTGGGGAGGCGCTGTCGGCGGTGCTCGCGGCCGCCGAGAACAACAGCGCCGAGCTGTCCGCAGGAGACTTCGTCCGGTGGTGCCGCCAGGTGGTGGACGTGCTCGACCAGGTACGCGGTGTCGCCGGCGAGCACTCCCCGGTCGGGACAGCCGCCGCCGCGGCCGTCCGCGCGCTACGCCGCGGTGTAGTGGCCCTAGGAACTGTCTGACCACTCGCTACGACGGGCTTGACCGGGCTAGGAAGTGGTGCAGTATGCGGTTGAATTCGGCGGCTTGCTCCAGGTTGGGTAGGTGAGCGGCGCCGTCGATGACTGCCAGTGTCGCCTGCGGGATGAGTTGCGCCATGAACTCAGCGGCGGCGACTGGGGTGAACTCGTCGTCCCGGCCGACGACGACCAGCGCAGGCGTGGGCAGCCGCGCGAGGACGTCGGTGTAGTCCGGGGGCGAATGTTGCCCAGGCAAAGGGACCTGCAGTCACGCTGCTCTGGCCATACCCTCGCAAGTCCGGCACGATCACCCGCCAGCCCGACCGCGTGAACTCGCCGACCTGCGGTCCCCACATCGAGCGGTCGAACGGGTGGCCATGGATGAGCACCAGCGGCGCGCCATCACTCTCGTCGTCGTATCCGACACTGATCCCGTTGATGTGAGCCGTGGGCACCGACATGATCCTCTCCGCCTGAAGTGACCGCGACGAGTCAGTAGACCAGCCGTCCCGACCAAACCGGGACTAGGTCGGATAAGTCTCCAGCCGGGACCGGTCGACATAGCGTCCCCACATGAGGAACACCGCTGTTACCCAGGGGACGTACAGTCGGGGGCGTAGCGCCAACCACCGCGACGGAGGGGCAGGTCGTGAAGACAAAGGTGGCGATCGCGTGCCAGGGGGGCGGCAGCCAGACCGCCTTCACCGCGGGCGTGCTTATGGCGATCTTGAAAGATGCAGACTTCGACGAAGAATACGAGTTGGTCGGACTCAGCGGCACCTCCGGGGGTGCCCTTTGCGGCCTGTTGACCTGGTATGGGCTGCTGGCTCATCCGAGAGGCCAGGCCGACCGGGGAGCGCGTACCGCGGACCTGATCGAGGCATTCTGGGACGCCAACTCGGCCCGCGAATGGTGGGACGTGCTGTTCGTCAATCCGTTCCTGGTGGGAATCCAACGGTTGCAGGACGCGGGGTGGATCGGTCAGTTCCCGCCCCCCGGCCTGGCGCCTCCAGGGATGCCCCAAATGGTCCGCCAGCACCTGCAGCGACTCATAGAGCGCCAGGTCCCATTCGACGACATTCCCGCGTTGTTGAAGCGCTATCCCGATCACCCCACACTGCTGGTCGGCGCCGTGGACGTGCTGAGCGGGGAGTTCGCAGTCTTCCAGGAAGCCTGCCCCGACCCTGACTGGCGGCGCGGACCCGACAGCCCGGTGCCGCCGGCGGTCAGCATCGAGCCGACCCTGGCCTCGGCGGCAATCCCGCCCATGATGCGGGCCGTGCCGATCGGGGCCGGTCAGTACTGGGACGGGCTGTACGCGCACAACCCGCCGATCCGGGACCTGGTAGCCCCCGAGCCAGACCGGCGACCCGAAGAGATCTGGGTCATTCAGATCGACCCGCAGGGCGTGCGCGTCGAACCCACCGGGTTGGGGGCGGTCGTGGATCGCCGGTTCGAACTGGCCAGCAATCTGTCGCTCAACGCCGAGATCCACTGGATCAAGCAGATCAACCAGTGGATCGACGAGGGTACCTTGGGCGAGGGTTTTAAGATGATCAAGGTCGGCCGGGTCCGGATGGGCGACGCCCTGGGCGGGAGCCTGGACCTCGCATCGAAGATCGACCGTGACCCGCGGCACCTGAAGGCGCTGATGGCCGACGGCGAGCGCCAGGCCGCCGCCTTCCTGCACGATCGGTCTGACCCAACAGCCGGCATCTGGGATCCCCTGTACCCCCGCCGTTACCAGCCCCAGACCCTCGCCAACGCCGGGACCAGCCGCGGGCCGGTCAGGGAGAGCACCAGGAGACGCACTGCGCCGTCGAGGAGGCCGACGAAGCCCAAGTCGGGATAGGACCAGATCACGACGACGTGTTTGCCCCGCGAGAATCGAGGCATGAACGGAATCGAGGAGTACGACTACGTCGTGGTGGGCGGCGGCTCGGCGGGATGCGTCGTAGCGTCCCGGCTGTCGGAGGATTCGTCGGTCACGGTATGCCTGCTGGAGGCCGGTCCGTGCGACGTCGGCGACCCGAAGATCCTGCGACTGGAGCAGTGGCCGCACCTGCTCGGCTCCGGTTACGACTGGGACTACCCGGTCGAACCGCAAGCCAGCGGTAACAGCTTCGTGCGGCATGCGCGGGCCAAGGTGCTCGGCGGCTGCTCGTCACACAACTCCTGCATCGCCTTCTGGCCACCCCGTGAGGACCTCGACGAGTGGGCCGCGAAGGGGTGCACGGGCTGGAGCTCCGACGAGTGCTGGCCGCTGCTGGCGCGGTTGGAACGCAACGACGGTCCGGGCGATCACCACGGCCGCTCGGGCCCGGTGACACTGCGGCAGATCCCCCCTGACGACCCGTGCGGTGTCGCAGTGCTGGCGGCCGCTGCCGAGGTCGGCCTGCCTACCGTGCGGTTCAACGAGGGCGCCACGATCACCGAGGGGGCCGGCTTCTTCCAGATCAACGCCGACGAAGGCAACACCCGTATGTCTGCCTCGCGCGCATACCTGCACCCGATCATGGATCGGCGGCGCAACCTCATCGTGCGGACCGGCGCCTGGGCCAACCAAGTGCTCGTCGACGCCGCCAAGCGGGCGCGCGGAGTGGAGTACCTACACTGCGACACCTGCCGGGCACAGCTCGGTTACCACACCGTGCACGCTCGGCGTGAGGTGATCCTGTCCGCCGGGGCGATCGACACGCCCAAGCTGCTCATGCTGTCGGGCATCGGGCCTACTGTGCACCTGCGTGAGGTCGGTATCGACGTGCTCGTGGACAGTCCCGGCGTCGGATCCAATCTGGACGACCACGTCGAGGGCCTGGTGATGTGGGATGCGGCGCAACCGATGGCCACCCGCTCGACGCAGTGGTGGGAGATCGGCCTGTTCACCCGTACCGAACCAGGACTCGACCGCCCGGACCTGATGATGCACTACGGCTGCGTGCCCTTCGACATGAATACACTGCGCTGGGGGTACCCGACAACGTCCAATGGCTTCTGCCTGACGCCCAACGTCACCCGAGGGCGGTCGCGCGGGACCGTCCGGCTCCGGTCCCGTGACTTCAGGGACCGGGCAAGGGTCGACCCCCGCTACTTCAGCGATCCCGAAGGCCACGACATCTCCGTAATGCTCGCTGGGATCAAACTGGCTCGCAGGATCGCCGGGCAGTCGACGTTGCGGGGTTGGATCGCACGTGAACTGGTACCTGGCCCGGATGCGGTCACCGACGACGAGCTCATCGACTACATCCGCAAGACGCATAACACCGTGTATCACCTTGCGGGCACGGCCAGGATGGGTGCCGTAGGCGATCCGGATACCGTGCTGGACTCGAGGCTGCGCGTCAAGGGCGTGACCGGGCTACGCGTCGCGGACGCCTCCGTGATGCCCTTCCTACCGGCTGTCAATCCGAACATCGCCACCATGATGATCGGGGAGAAGGCCAGCGACCTGATCGCTGAGGATGCGGGTCAACGCTGAGCCGCTAACGCTGCGACGAGGCGGTCCACCGCGGCGCCCAGGCCCCACTTGCGTTGCAAAGCGGTGAGCGCGTCACTGTCGGCCGGCGTCGAGGGCAGGGTGTCGTTGCCGTCCAGCCGCACCGGAGCATCGGTGGCCACTCGGACCACGGTGGGGGCCACCTCCAAGTAGTCCCGGGAGGCCCGCAACTTGGCCCGCATGCCGGTGGTGAGTGCTGATTGCGGATCGTCCAGCGCCGCGAGCAGTCCCTCTACTGAGCCGAATCGGCTGATCAGCGTGGCCGCGGCCTTTTCCCCGATTCCCGGCACCCCGGGCAGCCCATCGGATGGGTCGCCGCGTAGTGCAGCCAGGTCCGCGTAGCAGGGCCCGGCTCCGGTCTCGGGCAGCCCGTACCGGATTGCGAGCTCGGCGGGCCCGATCACTTCGGCTTTGGCCAACCCCCGCCCGATGTAGATCACCCGTACCGGGGTGGGCTTGGTGCGCACCACCTGAAACAGGTCCCGGTCACCACTGACGACCTCGACCGGGTCGCGACGTTCGGCCGCGGCCAGCGCGCCGATGACGTCATCGGCCTCATACCCGTCCGCACCCGCGGTGGCCAGGCCGGCGGCAGCCAGCAGCTCAAGGATCAGCGGCACCTGCGGAGTCAGGGTGTCCGGCACCTGCTCGACGTCGGGAGCTCCGGGCCCGGTCTGCTCGACGAGCCGGTGCGCTTTGTAGGACGGGATCGCGGCGACCCGGAAGGCCGGTCGCCAATCCAGGTCCAGGCAGGCGACCAACCGGGACGGCTGGCGCAACCCGATCAACCGGGCGACCATGTCGGTGAAGCCCCGGACCGCATTTACCGGGGTGCCGTCCGGTGCGGTGATCGACTCCGGTACCCCGTAGTGGGCCCGGAAGTACAGGCTCGCGGCGTCGAGCAGCAGCAAGGGCGCTTCCACGAGTGCACAGCCTGCCAGCTCCCGGTTCCGGCCGGTTCTAGGCTTGCGGTGTGCCCGCCCCCCTCGACACCCTCACCGCCCGGTTGGACCGGGCGCGCTACGCCACGCAGGTCGCCGGCTTGAACGCCCTGCTGGTCACTCCCAGCCCGGATCTGCGCTACCTGCTGGGGCTCGCCGGCGAGTCCCATGAGCGGCTGACCTGCCTGGTGTTGCCGGCTGACGGTGAACCGGTGCTGGTGGTCCCGGCGTTGGAGCGGCCCGGCCTGCACGGCACCCCGGTGCTCGAGTTCGGTCTCCAGATCGCTGAGTGGACCGACGGTGAGGACCCATACGCCCTGGTCGCCAACCTGTTGCGACGGGCCGGTCGGCAACCGGCGCGCGCCGCGGTAGGGGACGCGATGCCGGCGGCGCACGTGCTGCGCATGCGGGCCGCGTTGCCGACCTGCGAGCAGCAGCTGGCGTCGACAGTGCTGCGGCAGTTGCGGATGCGCAAGGACGATGCGGAGATCGCGGCGCTGTCCGCTGCGGGTCAGGCCATCGACCGGGTGCATGCCCGGATGGGGGAGTGGCTGCGGGTGGGGCGCACCGAGGCACAGGTCGGTGCAGATGTGGCCGCCGCGATCGTCGAGGAGGGGCACACCGAGGCGGCATTCGTCATCGTCGGCTCCGGTCCACACGGCGCAAGCCCGCACCATGACGTGTCCGGCCGCGTACTGCAGCCTGGGGACGTGGTGGTGGTCGACATCGGCGGACCCACCCCGGAGGGCTACTTCTCCGACTGCACCCGCACCTACAGCCTGGGCGCGCCGGCACCATCCGACGTCGTCGACTGTTACGCGGTGCTGCAGGCCGCCCAGGACGCCGCGGTGGCGGCGGTCGCGCCAGGGATGACTGCGGAGCAGGTCGACGCCGCCGCTCGGATCCCGATCACGGACGCTGGTCTCGGTGAGAGGTTCATCCACAGGACCGGGCACGGGATCGGTCTTGAGGTGCATGAGGAGCCCTACATCGTGGCCGGCAACGACCTGGAGCTGGAACCGGGGATGGCATTCAGCATCGAGCCGGGTATCTACCTGCCCGGTCGCTGGGGTGCCCGTATCGAGGACATCGTCGTCGTCACCGACAACGGCGCGCGGCGGCTCAACAACCGGCCTCGCGAACTCGCGGTACTGCCGGTATGAAGATCCGGTGATACACCAACGGCCAATAGATTGGGCCACCGGGCTTACGTGGAGCGCTAATGTTGCTCGAATCACAGAGTGAGGAATCGGCAACGGGAGTTTAACCTTTATTCTTGATTAGTCACATGAATTCAACGCTGCCGTAACAGGCAGAGCGCTAAGGTCGAAATTGTCAGCAAGGGGGCGTCTGGTCTCAGAGCCGTGTCCAGGGTATTAGCCCTCAGGAGCGTAGCATTTCGCCTGAGAGGGAAATAATCATGACTATAAGCCAGGCCGAGGAAGTCCAAGAGGTTGAGCAGCTGGTCACTCCCGAATTCGCTCCACTTGCTGAATTCGCTGGGTTCGGAGCGTACGAGGCTGTGGCCATTCAGGAGACCGGTAGGAGCATCTCAGTGCTCATCGATCGTATCCCAGGGGCAATATCTAACCACCTAACGATGCGTCCGGAATCTTCGTCACTGATGGAAGGATCGGAGGCGCCAGTCGATGAGGCGCTGACAAAGGAGTGGTTGGAAAAGACGATCGCCGGACCGTTCGACGGTGTGCTGGCTGCTTTCCTGCGAGAGGTCAGCCATGTCGGGGGACAGGAAGTGACCTTCCCTGGAGTGCGGGTGCCACTTCCGCCCCAACTCGTCCTGGCGCTCACTGCCCGGGTGCAGGGAGAGATCCTAGCGGCGATGGGCGAGACGTGCGACGTCGCAACGGTTTCCGCGGCCGGGGCGGCATGGATGAACCAGTTCATGCTGCAGCTCGGGATCATGCTGGCACCCTGCCTGGCCGAGCCGGACGGTCCCCTCGGCCGTCATGAAGCTGCTGAGTTTCATCCCTACGCGGAGTTTGCGGGTTTCGGTGCCAAGGAGTCGTCAATTCTCCGCAAGACCGGTCCCCTATTGGGACCTGCGGCAGGTGGGGTGGTGACTCTTGCTTATGACTACCTGCTTTCCCGTCCAGAATCGGCTGGATACTTCCAGGACGCCTCGCATCTCACGCAGCGCAAGATGACCCTCAAGGCGTGGTGGTCCAGGACCACAAACAAACCGATGGACGGCGATTTCCACAAATATATGTCTGGAGTGGCCGATGCTCATGTCAAGGACGGTGGTACGCATCCTCATGTCATCATTCCAGCTGATTTGACCATCGCCCTCATGGGATGGGTTCAGATGAGAGTCATGACGGCGTTGAACACCATCGCTCCGGGCGCCGATGGCGACTATGTCTTCGGGACGATTCCTGAACCTGCAGCGGCCGCCGAGGTGGGCCAGGCATGGATGCGGATGCTGACTCTCCAGCTAGGGATCCTGCTCAAGCCTTACCTTGCATCTCCCTCCGCCGTGCCTCCGAGAGACTGACGACGTCGCCGCATCGATCGGCGTCTTCGCAGACCTGGCACCCGTGCCAAGCACCGGCCGTGCTTGGTGACAACCCTCGGCTCGGGAGGTGTGAGTAGCGGGCTAGCGCTGACCGGGAACCGCGTGCTGCCCCGAGATCGTTGTCCGGGTGACCCCGACATCAGATCCGGGTCCACACGGACGCGGTGGCAGTGCCTGCAGGGGAGAGTAGGAGCGGGCCGCCAGGAGGAGGAATCGATGAGCACGTCACTGACCCGCCCTCGACAAGGCAAGGTCATCGCCGGCGTATGCGCTGGGCTCGCCGATCGGTTCGGTTGGAATGCCAACATGGTACGGCTGTTGTTCGTGGTGTCCTGCCTGCTGCCCGGTCCGCAGTTTGTGATCTACCTGGTGCTCTGGTTGCTGATGCCCAAGCGGTCGTACTGAGGGTCAGGAACGGCGCGGTTGCGGTAGGCGTTCGCGCAGCCAGCCGTACCAGCCGGCGATACCGTCGCCGGTGGTGGCCGACAGCTGCAACACCTCCACGCCCGGGTTCGCCCGGCGGGCACCGTCCAAGAAGGCGGCGACATCGAAATCGACGTAGGGCAGTAGATCCGTCTTGTTGAGCAGCACGACGTCAGCCGCGCGGAACATCTGCGGGTACTTTCGCGGCTTTTCCGCACCCTCGGTGACCGACGTGATGACCACCCGGGCCTGCTCACCGAGATCGAACAACGCCGGGCACACGAGGTTACCCACGTTCTCGATCAGCACCACCGAGCTGTCCGGCGGATCCAACGTCTGCAGCCCACCGGCCAGCATCTGGGCGTCGAGATGGCAGCCAGATCCGGTGTTGATCTGCACCGCCGGCGCGCCGGTGGCCCGGATCCGGTCCGCGTCGAGCACGGTCTCCTGATCACCCTCAACGACCGACACCCTCAGCTCGGTGCCCAGCTCCCGGATGGTGCGCTCGAGCAGGGTGGTCTTGCCCGCCCCTGGTGAGCTCATCAGGTTCACTGCGAGAATGCCGCGCTGCGCCAGCCACTCGCGGTTGCGCTCGGCGAGCGCGTCATTGCGGGCCAGCACCGCCTGCTCGAGCGTGACAGTTCGGGTCTCGGTGTGGCCGTGCCCATGGCCATGCGCGTCCTCGTGCCCATGACCATGGTCGTGCTCGTAGTCTTCGAGGATGGTGCCGCCGGAGCAGCCACACGTCGCACACATCAGACCATTACCTCGACTTCCCGGATCTTCAGTTCTTCTCCCGCGAGGAGCTCCCGATTAGCACTGCCGCACGCGCACAGGTCCAGCAGGTCTCGTAGCGCGAACTCCGCGGCGCAGTCCCGGCAGCGAGCTTTCCCCATAGGTTGGACGATCTCCAATGACGCGCCCTCGAGCGTGGTGCCCTCGGTGATGACTTCGAAGCAGAACCGGACCGAGTCGGCTACCACACCAGACAGCGTGCCGATCTCCAGGCAGACCCGCCGCACCGGCGCGTCCCCCATCCGTTCGCAGACCGCGTGGACCACGCTCTGAGTGATCGCCATTTCATGCAAGAGCGCCCTCCTCGGCTCAGCACCCAGTGCAGTCCCCTGCGGAGATCTTGTCAAGGGCGAGAGAATCCTCTGGTGCAGCACTGTATCCGAGTTGAGGTGCGGGTCGAAGGCGTCGTGCAGGGCGTGGGGTTCCGGCCATATGTCCACGGGCTGGCGAGCAGTCTGGGCCTGTCCGGCCGTGTCGGCAACGACACCGCGGGGGTCTTCATGGAGGTCGAAGGAGCCGAGCGGGTAGTCAGCGAGTTCCTTGCTGCGCTACCGGCGAAGGCCCCGCCACTCGCGGTCATCGAAAGGATCCGGACGAGCCCACTGATCCCCACCGGCGAATCGGGGTTTCACATCGTGTCCAGCAATGCCGCTGGTCGGCGGGACACTTTGATCTCGGCCGACAGCGCGACATGCCCGGACTGCCTTCGTGAACTGGCCGATCCAGCCGACCGCCGCTTCGACTACCCGTTCATCAACTGCACCAACTGCGGTCCGAGATTCACCATCGTGCGCGACGTGCCCTATGACCGGCCGTTCACCACGATGGCCCCGTTCACGATGTGCCACGCCTGCGCCAGTGAGTATCACGATCCCGCCGACCGGCGCTTCCATGCCCAGCCGGTGTGCTGCCCGGCCTGCGGACCCCAGCTGCGGCTGCTCGCTGCCGATGGCTCTGACCTACCCGGCGAACCGCTGACGGCGGCTGCGGATCTGCTGACCGGTGGGGCGGTGCTGGCAATCAAGGGACTCGGTGGCTACCACGTCGCGACGCTGGCCTCCGACGCTGCCGCGACCGCCCTGCTGCGTGCACGTAAGCACCGCGAGGACAAACCGTTTGCGGTGATGGTGGCCGACCTGGCCACTGCCCATGAGCTCTGCGTGATCGACTCGGTGGGAGAGCGGGTACTGACCGGACGGCGGCGACCAGTGGTGCTCCTACCGCGCCGCCCGGACGCCCCCGTCGCGCCGGCCGTCGCGCCCGGCAACCGCAGCCTGGGTCTGATGCTGCCCTACACCCCGCTGCATCACCTGCTGGTCCGCAATACCGCCATGCCCATAGTTCTGACCAGTGGCAACATCTCCGATGAGCCGATCGCCTATCGGGACGACGACGCGCGCCAGCGGCTGATCGGGATCGCGGACGCTTTCCTGACCCACGATCGGGCGATCCACATGCGCACCGATGACTCGGTGGTGCGGGTGTTCCGCGGCGCTGAATTGCCGGTGCGCAGGTCCCGCGGCTACGCACCCGAACCGCTGACCCTCGCGCAGCCGGTGCCCCGGCACGTGCTCGGCTGCGGCGCCGAGCTCAAAAGCACCTTTTGCCTGGCCCGCGGGCGGCACGCGTTCATGTCGCACCACATCGGTGATCTGGAGAACTACGAGACTCTCCGCTCGTACACCGAGGGCGTGGAGCATTTTCGGCGACTCTTCGATATTCAGCCGGAGGTGGTCGCGTACGACCTGCACCCGGAATACCTGTCCACCAAGTACGCCCTGGAGCTGGCGGACGTAGAGCTCATCGGGGTGCAGCATCATCACGCGCACATAGCGTCCTGCTTGGCAGACAACGGTGACGCCGGCCCGGTGCTCGGCGTGGCCTTCGACGGTTTGGGCTACGGCAGTGACGGCACGTTGTGGGGTGGGGAGTTCCTGCTGGCCAACCTGACCGGCTTCCAGCGGCTGGCACACCTCGTCCCGGTTCCGATGCCGGGCGGCGCCGCGGCCATCCGGCAACCCTGGCGGATGGCCGCCGCCTACCTGGGCTCGGACGCCCCGCACGAGCTGGTGCAGCGCAACATCGAGCACTGGGACGCGGTGTTGGCGATGGCCGCCAGGCAGGTGAACGCGCCACTGACGTCAAGCGCCGGACGGCTGTTCGACGCTGTCGCCGCGATCCTCGGGATTCGCGACTCGATCAACTACGAGGGCCAGGCGGCGGTGGAGCTTGAGCAACGGGCCGACCTGGCGGAGCAAGGAAGCTACCCTGCCGCGGTGACCGAAGGGCCTGCGCTGCAACTACATGGCGTGGACCTGGTCCGCGCCGCGGCAGCCGACCTGTGGGCGGGGGTGGCGCCGGAGGTGATCGTCACCCGCTTCCACCACGGTGTCGCCGATGCGATCGTCCGGGTCTGCCTGATGCTGCGGGAAACCACCGGGGTGGGCGTCGCCGCCCTATCCGGCGGCGTGTTCCAGAACGTGCTGCTCCTGGAGCGCACCGTGGCGCGGCTGGAGCAATCCGGTTTCCGAGTACTCACCCACTCTCGCGTCCCCCCCAACGACGCCGGCATCAGTCTCGGTCAGGTCGCCGTCGCCGCCGCACTACTGCGTTCCGGGGACGGAACGCGCTAACACGCAGCCCGTTCTGGATGCAGAACGCGGCAATCCGGCCTTCGGAAACCGCGTTCTGCATCCAGAACACAGGTAGCGGCGTCAGGGAGTGCGGGGGAAGCGGGGTGGGGCAGCACCGCGGTTCATGGACCAGGTGACGCCGCCTAGACGGCCCTCTTGGAGGGGCTGAGCGGGGCGGTGGCGGTAGGAGCTCGACAGCTCGGCGGTGGCGTCGCCACCCTGGTTCAGCACCAGGCAAGGGGGACGGTAGGAGCAGCGTGCGCACACCGCTGGTGCAGGACTTGGATAGATTTCGAGGTCCGCGCGGATAGTGCTGCCGGCTTCGGCTGCCATGTCCGTGACGGCCGCCGCCAGCTCGGCTTCGCTGCGCCGGATTCGGGTGCGGCGGAATGCGTCGGTGCCCTCGGCATGCAACCGTTCCCCAGGGGCGGTGCCGCTGCGGGCATACATCCGGCGGTGATGCACCTTCGGGCGCTCCGCGAGCTGCGGGGATACCATGCTCGGCGCGCCGTCGGGGTCTGCGCGGATTTCGTTGTATATCGTCCCTGCGATGCGCATCCCGAGGTAGAACAGCGGCCACGCCCAGCACCATGCGATTGTCCGCTCATCCAGCTGCAGCGTGTCGTGGTCGGCCCAGCTGTCGGTGACCAACCGGTGTTGGACAATCCAGTAGACGTCGTCGTTGTCAATGGCAAGCAGGTCAATGCGGTCGCAATACCTGATCTCTTCCCCGCTCGCAGTCACCAGATTCGTGCTGGGTACTGCCGGATTGGGGATGTTCACCTCGAAATCGGTATCGACGCGCAGCGGGGTGAAGTGGTCCACCGTCGGTGCCCAGGCGGCGTAGGCGTTCAGCAGCGCATGACCCTGAGCGAGCGCCTCATGCCGCGCCTGCTCATCGACCGTCTCTGATTGGCCCTGTATCGAACGTTCCAAGGCCTGATGCACCAAGGGCAACACCACAGCCCGGTCCCACTCCCACATCCCGGGGAAGTAGTACACCGCCAGCGCATCGTGCAGCGCCTGATTCAAATCAACCGGGCCCGGCCGGGAGTGAGGTTCGAGGTTCTGCCGGTTGGGCGAGCTCAGATCCCATTCTCGGCGGCAGCGCTTGAATGCCGCTCGGTCCGATGTGTGGATACGGTAGGCCATCGACCCTCGATCTGGTGCCCATCATTTAGTGCGCGTGGGGCCAGGGATCATCCGCCGACCAGCGGCAACGATCATGACCCCCGGCCGCTGCGTCCATCTCAGCGAACAAATCATCGAAGAACGCCGGCAAATCATTCTTATGGCGTTCCTGCCACCCGCTGTAGTAGATCCAGGCATCGGGCAGGGAATCACCTGGCGCCGGCATGGGGAAGGCCCCGTCGGCCCCGATGCGCCGTAACACATACGAGTCACCCCGGCGCTCGATGTAGACGATCTCACCAGTTTCGGGCCAATCAGCCACGATCTCGGTGATCAACTCATTCCGATTCAGCGAGCCTCCCTCACAACGTGCTCAACAGATCCGCGGCAACGGATCACCGACCAGCAGATCGATGATTCGGGTGCCACCGAACCCGGTCTTGAGCAGGACGAGTCCGGGTGGATCCTCGGCTACGCGGCCGACCACGGTGGCCCCGGCACCGAGCGGATGTGCCTGCAACGCGGCCACTGCGGCATCGGCCGCACCAGGATCGACGATCACCACGACCCGGCCTTCGCAGGCGACGTAGAGCGGGTCGATGCCCAGCAACTCGCAGGCGCCGCGGACCTCCGCCCGCACCGGAACGGCCTCCTCCTCGACCACCACGGCTACACCCGCGGCCGTGGCCACCTCGTTGAGGATCGTTGCAACTCCACCACGGGTGGCGTCGCGCATCGCTCGGACATCCGGGCCCACCGCGTCGAGCAGGCCGTGGACCAGCTCGTGTACCGGCGCGGTGTCAGAGACCAAATCGGCTTGGAGGTCCAGCTCGCCGCGCTCCAGCATGATGGTGATGCCGTGATCGCCCACGGGGCCGGACACGATAACCACGTCGTCAGGGCGAGCAGTGGCCACGCCAAGGTTCAAGCCATCGGTCATCAGCCCGACCCCGGCGGTGTTGATGTAGCAGCCGTCCCCCTTGCCTCGTTGTACGACCTTGGTGTCGCCGGTGACGATCGAGACTCCAGCTGCTGCCGCGGCCGCCGCCATCGACGCCACGATCCGCCGGAGATCCTCGACCGGGAATCCCTCCTCCAGGATGAAGCCGGCGGATAGATGGGCCGGCCTTGCTCCGGAAACGGCCAGATCGTTGACCGTGCCGTTGACTGCCAGATCACCGATATTCCCACCGGGAAAGAACAGCGGGGACACCACATATGAGTCCGTCGTGAAGGCCAGCCGCGCATCACCGGCGGTCACCGTCGCAGCGTCCTCCAGCGGCTCCAGCAAAGGATTGCGGAATGCGTCCAGGAAGACCGCCTCGATCAGCGACTGGGTGGCCTTACCCCCGGCGCCATGAGCCAGGGTGATGAGCTTCTCCCTCACCCTGGGACGGGCCCGCCGCACCCGGTCGATGCGCTCCAGCACTAGCTGCTCACGGCTGGTGTGCTCGGTCCCGGGTGCGGCGTGCACGTCGGTCTGGCCGCCGTCGTGCTCAGTGACGGCGGCCTCCGCCCAGTCAGCTCGGTGCTGCTGCTGCTGGGTGGTGTCCTGATGGGTCATGCCCTGCTCGTCTCGATGCTGACTGCACGGATCCGCTGACGGCTGAACCGGCCGAAGTTGTAGTACGCCGCACAGGCTCCCTCCGAGGAGACCATGCAGGTGCCGATCGGCATCTCAGGCGTGCACGCGGTGCCGAACACCTTGCATTCCCACGGCTTGAGCACACCCTTGAGCACCTCGCCGCATTGGCAGGCCTTCGGGTCGGCGACCCGGACGCCGGGCAGCGTGAAGAGCCGCTCCGCGTCGAAGGCCGCATACTTCTCCCGAACCTGCAACGCGGAGTGCGAGATGAAGCCGAGCCCACGCCACTCGAAGTAGGGACGCAGCTCCATCACCTCGCTCACCGCCCGCAACGCCACCGTGTTGCCGTCCCACGGCACCACCCGGGAGTACTGGTTTTCCACCTCGCAGCGACCCTCGGCCAGCTGCTGCAACAGCATGTACACCGACTGCAGGATGTCCAGCGGCTCGAACCCCGCCGTCACGATCGGCTTGCCGTACTCCGCTGGGATGTACTCATACGGCCGGCAGCCGATGACGGTGGAGACATGGCCGGGGCCGATAAACCCGTCCAATCGCAGGTCGGGGGAGTCCAAGATGGCCTTGATCGCTGGGACGATCATGACGTGGTTGCAGAAGATCGAGAAATTCTCGATGCCCTCCGCCGCCGCCCTCAGCACGGTCATCGCGGTAGACGGCGTGGTAGTCTCCATCCCGATCGCCATGAAGATCACACGCTTGTCCGGATTTTGCCGGGCGATCTTCAGCGCGTCGAGTGGGGAATAGACCATCCGGATGTCGGTGCCGGCGGCCGAGGAGTCGAAGAACGACCCGCGCCCGCCAGGCACCCGCATCATGTCACCGAAAGACGTCATGATCACATCCGGCTGCTCGGCCAGCGCGATCGCGTCATCCACCCGGCCCATCGGGAGCACGCACACCGGGCAACCCGGCCCGTGCACCAGGCTGACCGACTCCGGAAGATAGTCCTCCAGCCCGTGTTTGTAGATGGTGTGCGTGTGCCCACCGCACACTTCCATGAACTTGTAATGCCGCCCAGGCTCGCACAGCGCCGCGATCTTGGCGGCTAGGGCACGAGCCTTCTCAGCATCCCGGTACTCATCGACGAATCGCATACCGCTCACTGCCTTTCGTCAATCCGCGACTCGAGCAAGGCGGCGATCTCGTCCTCGTAGGCCTGGCCGATGCCTATCAGGAAGTCCATCGCTGCCTTGGCCTCCTGCTCGTCGATCTTGGATAGCGCAAAACCGACGTGAATCAGAATCCAGTCGCCGGGAACAGGAGGGTCATCGGTCAACAAGCCGATATTGATTGCTCGCTTGACCCCACTGACAGAAACCTGGGCCAGGTCTGGCTGGTCAGGCAGGATCTCGATGACCTCGCCCGGGATGCCGAGGCACATGGGTCATTACCTCCGTGGTGGGAGTTGGGTCACATCTCGCTAATCTGCTTGTAGCGAGCCACGTCCTTGGACACCTGCACCGCTACAGTGGCCAGGCCGATCGCCGACCCCCAGAAAATCAGTCGACGCAGCAGACGGAACATCCCTTTCACTTCCTTCCTTGACGGCGAGCAGATCCACAACAACCCCGACAGCCCTGTCGACAGCTGCCGCGACGGTCGTGGACAACCCGATACCTTCCTCGGTGTTGGCCGGCTCGCAGCCGACCAACAGGGTCCGCCCCGCGCTGCCGCCGAGGTTTTCCAGCAGCGCAAGCACCGCGTCGGGGGTCATCCCGTGCGCGTCGACAGCTGATGGCTCGATGCCCGGCACGTCGCCGGACCCGATCTCGAGCACGTATATCGTCCCTGGCTCGTCGCCGCGTGAAATGGCGTCGAGCAGGATCGTGGTGGTCGGGGCCATCTCAAGGAGATCGTACGCGAGATGCATCCCGCGGATCCCGTAATCAGCCACCCGCACATCGGCGGGCAGCGTCTCGGCGGTGAGCCGCCGGGCCAGCTCGACGCCGAACGCGTCGTCGCCGAGGAAGATGTTGCCGATTCCGGCCACCATCGTTGTCATGACTGTGCCTCAGACGATGGGGCCTCTGACGACGGTGCTCCGAGCGGCTTGAGCTCGTCGGGGGCGAAGTAGCGGAACCGGCCGTGCGCAGCCGAGATCTCAGCGCCCGGGTCATCGTCGATGGTGACCGCGACGTGAGTGTTCCCGTCCACGTCGAGCAACACCGCGGCAACGGTGGCGGTGCGCCCTTCGAGGAACATGTCCTGCGCGTCTGACCGGCGCAACCCGGGCATGAGCATCACCTTGCTGCCCTTGGCCACCTCGACGCCGGCGATATGCACGCTGTCGGTTTCCGGATCCACCGAGGCATCTGCGCCGGGATCCCACCACGGCGTGCCGGGCGTGGTGATCGTCTCGATCGGGTCCGGCTCGCGGTGGGTGCCTTTGGCCTGGGTGCCAGGGGTCTCACCGAGATAGCGGATCGCGCCGTGCAGTTTGTCGAGCATCTCGGGCGGCATGGAGTCGATGCGGTCCATCAGCTTGCGGGCCCGCTCGTCAGTCGCCCGCGCCTCGGCCTTCTCCTCGTCGGTGAGCGTCATTGTTCGCAGCGTGAGAATCTCGTCGATCTCGGTGCCATCGAACAGCTCGCCGGCACTCTCCGGCGCGATCATCGGGTAGTCGTACAGAATGATCGGCGAGATCAGGAGCACGTCGCGGCGCCCCGCCTCGCCGATCATCACCGGCCAGGTGCGTTCGTTGCGGCAGGTTTTCACGGCGTATTTGGCCCACTCGGGCGGGTCGATCAGGGAGATGAAGTCCCCTTCGGTGACCGCGAGCACGGTGTGCGCGGCGATCAGCGAGTGCCGCAGCGCCAGGTGGCGAGCGGCCTGCGGATCGCTCCACTGGGCCGTGTTGACCACCTCGAGGGTGAGTTGCAGCACGCCGTATGGGCCCTCCAGCAGCTGTGCGGACAGCCGGACCTCCCCGTGCAGCGGCCAGCGCTCGCGGGTGACGCCGTCGGTGGTCTCGGTGCCACCAGGGATGGTGACTGGCACCACTTGCTCGCTGTCCAGCAGCTCGGACACTGGCAGCACCGAGTCGACCTCGTGCTCCACCGCCTCGTCGAACTCGGGTACCGGCCCGTCACCACCGCTGCGGTGCTGCAGTTGCAGGAATCTCAGCCGGATGTGCAGCACCGGGTCAGCACCGGGCTCCAGGAGGAACTCGCTGTGGGAGCTGGCGTGCTCGCCGTGACCGCCGGCGGCGTAGGCAGGGGGCACCAGCACCCCCCACTGCCAGCGGATCTGGTTCTTGCGCGCCGACGCCCGGTAGGGGTACAGCAGGTAACCCTCGTAGAGGACGGCGTCGGCGATCTCCCGGGCGACATCCATCGGGGCAATCATGTTCCCCCCTCCGCAGTGCGTTCACGAGCTGAATCCAGGACGGCGATAACGGCGTCGTCCCAGGTGGGCAAGGCGCGGGCGGCTCGGAACTCGGCGAGCGCGTCGATTGTGTCGCGGCGTAACCGCAGCCATCCACTACCGGGGAAGTGCATGTCCATCATGTCGCGCCACACGGCTACCGGCATCTTGTACCGGGTCTCGGCGTGCCAGGGCACCTGCTGAATCCACAGGTTCTGCTCACCGTCGCCGAATATGGTCCCGCTGAACAGCAGGATGAAGGGAATCTCCCCATCCTTGAGTGCGTGGAAGTATCGGCCTGCAGCGACCTCCATGTCGTAGCTGCACGGCACGGACACGTCGATCTCGATGGTGTTGGTGAAGCTGGCCACGACCGTCGAGGTGTTGGCGAACTGGAAAGGTTTGAGCGTGTCGCCCCAGCGTCCACGCTCGCCGAACAGCTCAAGGAGCCGCTCGGCCTCTTGCTCGCCGTACCCGCGGCGCGCCGGCTCGATTCTGAACTGGCACCGCAGCGCGATGGCTCGGACCCGCTGCCCGGTGGACTCGTCGATTCGTAGCCGGAACAGCAGTGTGGGCGCTACGGCGTAAGGCTCGGCCCGTACGTCGAGGCAAGTGAAGGACAGCTCAGCCATCGCCCACCGCCACCTGCTCGCTGCGCTCCCGCAGACCGGCGAAGAACTCGTTGATCGCCTTCCATGCCTCCTCGCCGCCGTCGAAGCCCTTCCAATGCATGCGAACCAGTCCGACCAGCTGGTAACAGGCGTCGATCGGAACCGCGAAGCATTCGAAGCCGCTGTCCGCCTTGTGTACCAGCAATGCCTCGACATCAGGTTTCAGGTCGGCCAGTGCCGGGGTCGCGGCCAGCAGGTCCGTCCATGCCTCCAACGACAGCAGCGATTCTGTTGCCCCTGCTGGGCTGGGATAGAAGGCGACGGTCTGTCCGACTGCGCTGTTGGTGAAGAAGAACGCCATCGCCACCGGGATCCCGATCGAGTCCCAGGTTGCTGCGGCGAGCGGCACGTCAGCGGCGTACCGGTAGCGTTCGGGAACCGTCCGGTACCGCCCCGCGGCTGCCCCCTCTTGGGTGAACAGCAGGGAGCAGGGGCGGCAAGTGCACATCAGACCGCGGCCTTCGATATCGACCACGTGCCCGTGCCACTCGCCGATCGGCTCGGCGCACATCTCGCAACGCGAGACCTGCTCGGTTGGAGCCGGCGGCGGTAGGGGAGCGGCGCCCGCAACGAAGCGCCGCAGCCCCCCCTTCATGACACCGCCTGCGCGGGGACCGCGATCCGGACCCCGCCATTCTCGGACAGCAGCGGCAGCGGGTCGAGATGCACCGTGGCCGGGGACGAGGCCGCGTTCTCGGGTCCCCTCGATCCACGGCCGGCCCGGACCACGTTGTATCGATGCGCACAGCTGGGGCAGGCCAGCAAGGCTCCCTCCAGCTCTGCGCCGGTCAGTCCGGAGCCGCATGCCGGGCAACGGTCGGCGTAGGCATACAGGTTGCCTGCCACGTTGCAGACCACGGCCGCAGTACCGGCGACCAGCATGGGAACCACCTGACCCTGACCCAGGTCGTCGATCCCGTCGACCTGTACCCAAGTCGCAGCCGGTGGCTCCGGCTGCCGGCTCACCTGGTGCAGCGGGAGCAGGGTGCGGCCATCGCTCGCTCCTGCAGCGGGCTGCGAGGCCGGATCGGGTGCCACCCCCTCCACCTCCACCTTGGTGACCTCCGGCGCGACGTCCTCGATCCCCTTCTCGATGGCCATCTTCACCGTGAGCGCCGAGGACGGGCAGCCGTCACAGCTGCCCGCCAACTTCAACCGCACGGTGCCGTCGTCGTCCAGCCCGAGGTACTCGACGTCGCCGGCATGCGAGCCGAGGTAGGGCCGGACCCGTTCGAGCGCGGCGAGGACACGCTCTTCGGTGCTCTGCGGGTGCAGGTCGTGCAGCACCAGCAGGCCGGCCACCGCCTTGTCACCGAGCAGTGGAGCGGCCGCCTGCTCGCCGAGCAACTCCATGATGCGGGCCAGGCCCGCACCGTAGAACTCGACGAGCAAGCCGACCAGCTCCTCGGCTCGCCCGGCGGTGGTGGGGTCGGAGGTCGAGGCGAACTCCGCGAGCAGCGCCTCGACCCTTTCCCCAACCGCCTGCATATCCGATGTGTTACCAGTGGGCACGACTCAGCCACCCGGGTTGAATGCGTGTGGCGTGTGCAGTCGCTGCAATTCCTTGCCCTGTCCGAGATACATGTGGACACCGCAGGGCAGGCACGGGTCGAAGCTGCGCACTGCCCGCATGATGTCGATGCCCTTGAAGTTCGCCGGTGGATTCTCCTCGAAGATCGGCGTGTTCTGCACGGCGTCCTCGTAGGGGCCCGGCGTTCCGTAGATGTCGCGGACGCTGCCGTTCCACGGGGTCGGCGGGTAAGGGTGGTAGTTCGCGATCTTCCCGTCCCGGATCACCATGTGGTGCGACAGCACGCCGCGGACCGCTTCGGTCCACCCACAGCTGATCGCTTCCTTGGGCACCTTGAAGGGTTCCCAGGTCTTGGTGCGGCCAGCGCGCACCTCGGCCAGGGCCTTCTCAATGAAGTGCAATGCAAGGGCCGCGGAGTAGACCTGGAAGTAGGTCCGGGCCCGGTTGCGCTCGATCGCGTTGGACAGCGGCTTGCCGGCCTTGTCGTACGGGATCTTCCACTCGAAGGTGACCTCGGGCTTCGTCATCGTCCTCGGCAGGTTGATGATGACGCTCTTGCCGGTGGCCTTGACGGTGCCGGTGTCCACCAGCCCGGACAGGGCCGTCGGCCACAACCGCGCGAGCGGTCCGCCGCCGGTGTCCAGGGCGAGATGGTCCTTACCGTCGAACCACCGCGGCGACATCGTCCAGCTGTAGGCACCGGCGAAGTCACGCTTGGCCGGCCGCGGAATCGTGTGCTGGTTCCACGGGTGTCTCCGGTCGACCGGGTTACCCAGCGGGTCCTTGTCGACGAAGATCTCCTGGCCGTCCCAGTCCTCGTAGAACGAGGACCCGAGCAGGATCCGCAACCCGAGGTTGATCTTCACCAGGTCATTGGTGACCAGCTTGCCGTCCACCACCACACCGGGGGTGACGAACATCTTGCGGCCCCAGTTGGTCATGTTGCGGTAGTTGAAGTCGCAGTGCTCCGGGTCGTTGAGAGCGCCCCAGCAACCCAGCAGCACCCGACGCCGACCGACCTCTTCATAACCGGGCATTGCGTCGTAGAAGAAGTTGAACAGGTCGTCGTGCAGCGGCACGATCCGCTTGCAGAACTCCACGTACCGCATGAGGCGCGTGTAGTAATCGGTGAACAGCTGGTGGGTGGCAACGGTTCCGACGCCGCCCGGGTACAGCGTGGAGGGGTGCACGTGGCGGCCCTCCATGAGGCAGAACATCTCTCGCGTGTAGCGGGAGACCTGCAGTGCCTCGCGGTAGAACTCGCCCGACAGCGGGTTGAGCGCCCGCATGATGTCGCCGATGTACTTGTATCCGTGGGCCTCGGACTGCGGCGCCGGAGTGCGGTTGGCCAGATCGAGCACACCGGGGTTGGTTTCCGCGACCATCTTCTCGCAGTAGTCGACCCCGACCAGGTTCTCCTGGAAGATATTGTGGTCGAACATGTACTCGGCCGCTTCACCCAGGTTGATGACCCATTCACCGAGGTGCGGCGGAGCCACCCCGTAGGCCATGTTCTGGTTGTACACCGAGCAGGTGGCGTGGTTGTCCCCGCAAATCCCACAGATACGACTGGTGATGAAGTGGGCGTCGCGAGGGTCCTTGCCCTTCATGAAGATGGAGTATCCGCGGAAGACCGAGGACGAGCTGTGGCACTCGGCCACGCGCTTGTTAGGGAAGTCAATCTTCGTGTAAATGCCGAGGCTGCCGACGATCCGGGTTACCGGATCCCACACCATCTCGGTGAGTTGGCCGGTCTGGCCGGTGCTGTGCCTTGATGCGGTGCTTGTCATCGTCTAGATGCCTTTCTCCAGCCGGTCGGCGATCACCAGGACGGCTTGTAGCCGGTTTCGAGCGTGCGGCCCTTCTTACGCCACTTGGGCTCGGTGTCGGTCTTCTTGAGCGTGATGTTGCGCAGCGATCTGATGACCGTGCCGTAGGCCGCACTCGCGGTTCCTGATACCAAGGAGCCCGGAGGCGCGTCCATGAAGGGCATGAACTTGTCCGGGAAGCCGGGCATGGTGCAGCCAATGCAGATGCCACCCACGTTCGGGCAGCCGCCCACACCATTGATCCAGCCCCGCTTGGGCACGTTGCACTTGACCACCGGGCCCCAGCAGCCGAGCTTCACCAAGCACTTGGGTGAGTCGTAAGTCTTGGCGAACTCGCCCTGCTCGTAGTAGCCGGCCCGGTCGCAACCCTCGTGCACGGTGGCGCCGAACAGCCACTGCGGGCGCAGGTGCTCGTCCAACGGAATCATCGGAGCCGCGCCGGCCGCCTGGTAGAGCAGGTACAGAATCGTCTCGGACAGGTTGTCCGGGTGAACCGGACAGCCGGGCACGCAGACGATCGGGATCCCGGCCTTGGACTTCCAGTCCCAGCCCAAGTAGTCCGGCACGCCCATAGCGCCGGTCGGGTTTCCCGACATGCCATGGATGCCGCCGTAGGTGGCGCAGGTGCCGACCGCGAGCACGATCGTTGCCTTGGGTGCCAGGCGATCGATCCACTCGTTGATCGTGACTGGCTGGTTGGTGTCGGGGTGCCGTCCGAAACCGGTGAAGTAACCATCACCGTTGATCGACTCGTTCGGGACGGAGCCTTCGAGGACGAGCACGAACGGTTCCAGCTCGCCCCGATCGGCCTTCCAGAACCACTCGATGAAGTTGTCAGCACCCTGCTCCGGGCCGCACTCGAAGTCGATCAGCGGCCAGTGCACCGCGATCTTGGGCAGCCCGGGGAGGGCTCCCAGCGCGATTTCCTCGATGCTGGGTTGGGTCGCCGCGGTCAGGGCTACCGAGTCACCATCGCAGGACAGCCCACAGTTGATCCACAAAATATGGATCGGAGCTTCTTCTTCCGTGGTGGGAGTGGCTTGTGCAGTTGGTCTTGTCATGATCCCCTACTCCACGAGCGACCTCCGGCCGCTCTCTCGTTCCGGATGTCGCTTCCTGCTGGTGAGCTCGGCAAGTGCGAGCTCCCACAGCGTGTGGTAGATCGTGGTCTGGGCCTCCTGAATCCGATGCACGGAGTCAGAAGGAACCACGAACAGATGGTCGATGCTGCCCAATTCGGCCATCGCCCCGCCCTCGTACCCGGCCAGGCCGACGGTGAGCAGGCTCCGCCTGCTCGCCTCCTCAAAGGCGCGTACGAGGTTGGTGGAATTGCCCGAAGTGGACAGCCCGACGACGACGTCTCCGCGCCGCCCGAAAGCCGCGATCTGGCGGGCGAAGACGACGTCAAATGAGACGTCGTTCGACAGCGCCGTCAGCACCGCGATGTCCCCGGCGAGCGCGAAGGCAGGCAATGCCTGCCGTCCCGCACCCGGGTACAGAAACAGGCTCGCGAGGTCGGCCGCGTCAGTGCAGCTTCCCCCGTTGCCTAGGGCGAACAGTCGTCCGCCGGTGGCGAACGATGCCGCCATTGCCGAGGCACACGCCGCCAGCCGCTGGCTATCGCGGCCGAGGACCTCACGCCGTAGCGCCACGATCTGGTGCACCTTGTCCACTGTGGAACGGCGCACGTCGGTCAGGACCGCTTCGAGGCTCGGAGCCTCGGGGTGGTCCGCACCGGGTTGGTCAGGATGCGAGTACAGAAACGGGTACAGGGACGCGAGGTCGCCGGACCGGGACCGGGCATCCAACCGGCGCTGGGCGTCCGACTGGGCTGCTGGTCCGTTGTGACCGTGGCCGTTGATCTCGGGAGTCATTCTGGGACTCCTTCTGGTTGACCGAGGACCGCGATTGCTTCCTTGGCATGAACGAGAATCTCGTCCCCGACCCCCGCCGACACCAACGCGATACTCACTTCTTCCGTACCGGCCCCGGTGTCCACCACGGCCAGGTCGTCGGGAAGCAACTGGACGATACGGACCGCAACGGCCTCGTCCGAGCACGTGATGCACACCTCACCGTGACATTGTGGGATGCGATCGGAGATAGTCATGCGACCACCCCCGGTTCCAGCAGGCTTGGGTGCTCGAAGAACACATGCACCAGTTCCCACAGCACGTGGTAGCTCGTGACGTGCACTTCCTTGATCACTCGTGGGTCGTCAGAGTGGGCTACCACGATGTGGTCGGCGGCGTGGCTCGACGCGATCCGTCCGCCGTCACCGCCGGTGAGCGCGATCGTCAACATACCCAGCTCCGCCGCGGCAGCCAGCCCGCGCACCACATTGCCGCAGTTGCCGTCCGGGGAAATCCCCAGCGCGATGTCCTGCGCAGCAGCCAGGTACCGCAGCTGGTGGGCGAAGATCTCGTCGAAACCCTCCAGACCGGCGATGCCGGTCACCGTTGCGACATCGGCGGTCAGCGAGATTGCTGGCAGCGCGCGCTTGCCCATGATGACCGGATGGACAAATTCGACTGCGACGTGCTGTGCGTCCGTGCTGGCGGCCCCGTTGCCGAAGACCACCAAGGTGCCGCCGCGGTGGAAACGAACAGCCATGGCGTGGCACGCGGCGGCGATTGGGGCGGCATCATCAGCCAGTTGATATAGGGGTAGCACACGCCGCTCGAAGATTTCTTCGGCGGTGGCGGCTCCGGCTGGTGGCCCGGACACGCCGCACACCTCCCGCCCTGGTTTAGCCGTGCGTGTGGCTCACGTCACGATAAGGGGTGTGGCGAGGGGAGGGCAAGGGCAGCAGTCCAGACGGGTTACCAAAAATTTACCGGCAGGCTTGTTTGGTGTAACCACCGCTGACGGGCAGCGCCAGCCGTCATGCGACGCGGTGGCACCAGCCGTCGCGGTCGAGTCCAGGTGCGCCTGTAGGTTGGGGTATGTGGGAGCGAAGTCGCGGCGTCGGGCGTTGACCCTGTAGGGACGCTGGGCGTCCCCGTCAGCCGATCCGAGGGAGCGTCAGCATCATGCCGATTCTGCTGATCCTGCTGATCGCCGCCATCGTCGAGTTGGCGGTGCTGATCGCGGTCGGGAAAGCGATCGGGGTGCTGGCCACCATCGGGCTGCTGATCTTCGCGTCGCTGGTCGGGGGCGCCTTGTTACGACGTGAGGGGATCCGCACCCTGATCTCGTTCCGAGAGGCGCTGAGCACTCGCCGGCCTCCGCACCGGGAGCTGATCGACGGGATGCTGATCGCCGCGGCCGGGGTGTTCATCGTGCTGCCCGGCTTCGTCTCCGACGTCCTGGGCCTGCTGTTGCTCCTGCCGCCCACCCGCGCGTTGGTCCGGCGGCGGATGCTGCGAACTGCGGTTCGTCACACTGGGGCAAATCACACCACGGCGCGCTACGCACCGAGCGCCGTCGTGGAGGGCGAGGTCGTCGACGAGTCGCCGCCGCCCCGCCCAAGCCACGGGCAGCGCTAAGAGAGATGCCGCTCAGCTAACCAGGGCAGCCACCTGGGCGCGGTAGTCGAACTCGCCGTCCCGAGCGCCGGCCACGAATGCGGCCCACTCGCCAGGAGTGAAGTTCAGGGTTGTCCCGTCGGCGGTGGACCGGACCTGGCTGCCGTCGGAATGGGTGACGGTGACCGCACCGTTGGCGCTGGTTAGCCCACGTGCTGACTCGTGCAGGAACGTCGCCCACTGGGTGGGGGTGAAACTGATGATCGGCCCGGTGCCCTGGGCCTTGCTGTCGCGCATGTGCACGCCGACAGTGGTGAAGTCGACCTCGACGCAGCTGCCCCCGTTGTTGCTGCGGGTCGACGTTCGCCATCCGGCGCGTCGCCCTGTGTTACTCATGTTCATCCTCCGGGCTTAACTCGATGTGGCGAGCCGCGCCGCGATAGCCTGGATAGACTCGCGTTGCGACAACGCTACGGAGTTTAGAGACTCCGCCGTCCGAGTATACGCTGCAACTTGATCTTGGTCTTGCACGTAAATGGCACCGTCTGGATACTCGATGTAACCGATGGACTGCGCCTGCTCGAAACTCAGCACGCTGAACATCCCTTCGAGGCTGTCGTGCCGCCCGACCGCGGTGGGCAACACCAGAATGTCGATGTTGTCCCGTGCAGAGAGCTTCACCAGATGCTCGAGCTGCTCGCGCATCGTCGTGCCACCACCGATCGGCCGGTCCAGCACAGACTCCTCGATGATCGCCGTCAGGTGCAGCGGGGCGGTGTCGCTGAACAGCCGACGCTGCCGCTCCATCCGCAGGCCAACCAGCCGCTCGACCTGGTCTGGGCGGACCCGGGCGCTGCCCGCCGTCGCACCCCGTGAGTACGCCTCGGTCTGTATCAGCGCGTGCAGTACCAGGGGCGAGTAGTTGATCTCGTACGAGGCGAGCCCTTCCAACCCGACGTAGGTCTTCAGCCAGTCCGGGATGACGTCGTTCCACGGCGCCAGCCAGGTCCGTTGGTCGGCTCGGCCGGACAGCGATGAGAGCCGCTCGACGTCCCACGATGGGGCCCCGTAGAAGGCGAGTAGTCCGGCGATCTGTTCGGGCTGTGGGAAGTAGAGTCCCTTCTCGAAGTGGCCGACGAGGCCGGGGGAGCATCCCAGTGCCTTTGCCGCGGCGGCCAGCGTCTGGCCAGCGCGTTTGCGGTAGCTGTGCAGTTCGACGCCGATCAGCCAGCGCAGTGCTGACGGGTCACCCCGGTCCGCCATCGGCGGCTCCCTCCTGCAATCGGAGGTCGCAGCATAGTCGGCACACCGGTAGTGCAGCGGTAGCGACTCGCTACCTCATGTTTCTATGGCCGTAGTTATGCTTCTATGGTCGTAGTGGCAATTCCGGTATGCGGCTCAAACCGGTTCACTCGCCGAGTATGAGCCTGGGGCCGCTGACCGTGCGCTCCTGATTCAGATCCGTGCAGAACTGCTCGGTGGCGAAATCGGGGGCAGGCCGAAGGTACCGCGCAACCGGCGGGACCGGCGCACCACAAAGCGGTCCAGCGCGACGACGATGAGCGCCGATACCCCCCACAGCGGGTAGACCACGGCGACCACCAAGCCGATCACGGCCATCGCCATGGGCAGCCGGGGATTCGTTGGACGCTTGGGCAGGCCTGCACCACCACCTGGTCTCCGGATCCACCACATCGCCGCCGACGTGCCGATGCTCACCAGCAGCAACAGGACCCCGGTCGTCATCACGATGCGGTCGACCACCCCGAACTGGGTGCCCATGTGGGTCAGGACACCGAACTCGGTTGCCTGACCGATCGCACCGTAGGACGCGGTGTCGCTCTGCGCGAGCTTCTTACCGGTGAACTGGTCCAGGTACACGGTCTGTTCGGCGGACAACCGGTCGGGCCAGGCGTTGGACAGCTGGTAGCTGCCGTAGGTCATCGTTGCCCTGCCGGCAGGGGTATCGACCGGAGTATTGACCGGCAGCACGATCGCGTAGCCGGGCTTGAGGCCCTCCAGCTTTGCGGCCCGGTCGACGTCACCCAGTGAGAGCCGGGCTGGAAGGCCCGCTGGGACCGTCGTGGTGGCAGGCCCCTCGCCGCCGCCGTGGATGCCGCCCTCGTGCAGGTGCTCGGGTGGCTGCGACGCTGGGACCGAGTCTTGCAGGGTGGCCCAGGGGATTTGTTGGCCAAAGCGGTCGAGATCCCCGGCCTTGGCCGGTGTCGATGGCGCGTCGACGGAGTTCCCCGGTGTCAGCTTGCTCCCCACCGCGCTCCACGCCGGGCCCCAGTACTCCGACCACGGCATGCCGGTCGTGATGAAGATGATCAGCATCGTCATGCCGACGATCCCGCTGACCGCGTGCATGTCGCGCCACTTGAGTCGACCCTTTTTGCGCAGCCGGGGGACGAGCAACGTCTTGCCCTTCTGACTTCTGCGGGGCCACCACAGGTAAAGTCCGCTACCCGCTAGGACCAGCGCCCAACCCATCGCAATCTCGATGATCAGGTCGCCGACCGGAACGTCGACGAAGCGGTCAGGGTTGTCCGACGGCGCGATCAGGTGCGGGATGGACGGCAGCGCGACCTTGAGTGAGTCGTTGTTCAGAAAGCCGTGCATCCGGTTGGCCAGCCCCACGATGCCGTCCCCCGGGTGTCCGGTGGCCGTGACCTGCGCCGCGTAAGGGTCGACGAAGACGGAGGTCACGTCCTTGGGAAGATGCTCGAAGTAGGGCACCTCCGAAGGTCCGGCCGTGTAGTAGAACTCGCTGACCCGGTCGGGCTCCTTGGGGGTGACAACCCGGAACAGGACGGCGCCCTCCGGCGCGACCCGGTCAGCCGCAGCCTGCTGGGCGTGCAGGCTCAACGGCGCCAGGCCCTGTGCCGCGACCCTCGCGGTACCGGAATAGAGCAGACCTGTGATCGGCTCGGTGTACATGATGACGAGGCCAGACAGGGCCATCACGATCAGGATGGGGGTGGCGAAGATCGCTGAGTAAAAGTGCGTCCGCCATACGCTTCGCAGGAATTTCCCCGGCGCGGTGCGGTCGGTGACCCGGTGTTCCGTCACCGGCTGGATCGGAGGAATGGTTCCGTCGGTGAACTCGGCGACCGTCGTCACGTGGGCCTCCTCGATCGCTGTGATCGTGCCGGTCATTCGGTGCCGGGCTGGATCTCCCCGACAGCCGTGGCCCGGCCACCTCCAGCTCTGTATGAAGGAGTCGGCGGTGCAACGTCTGGAGTTCCCGGCGGATACTGCCGAGCCATGAGCACCACATTGCTGCTGGGCACGTCCGGACCGCGGTCGGATCCTCTTCGAGCGCGAAGGTGCCCTTGAGTAAGCAGGCGGTAGCTGATGCTGACAGCGGTGGCATCGGGGACCGTAGGCTGATCGGCGTGGCTGCGCCGACAGTGACCGCGGACGACCGGCTCACCCCGGAGTCACGCCACGCCCGGAGGTATGGCCGGGCACTGCTGTGTGTGGGCATCGCTGCCGGCGCCGGTTTGCTGCTCTACGTCGCCGCCCCGCCGCGGGAGCTGTGGTGGCTCGCACCGGTGGTTTTCGCGTTGCTGTGGGCGGTGTTGCGGGGGCGGACGGTGCGCGCCGGAGTCGGTTACGGGTTTGCCTTCGGGCTCGGCTTTTTCGTGCCGCTGCTGTCGTGGGTCGGGGCGCTCGTGGGCACGCTGCCGTGGCTCGCGCTGGCCACCGTCGAGGCGTTGGTGTTGGCGTTGGCCGGTGCCGGCGTCGCAGCGGTGTCCCGGCTTCCGGCAGCGCCGGTGTGGGCGACGGGGGTGTGGGTGGCAGCCGAGGCGCTGATCGCCCGGGCGCCCTTCGACGGCTTCCCCTGGGGACGGGTGGCGTTCGGGCAGCCGTCCGGGGTGTTCCTCCCGGTGGCATCGATCGGCGGGGCTCCGCTGCTCACCGCGACCGTGGTGCTGACCGGGTTCGGCGCCGGGGAGCTGATCCGCCGGATTGCCCTGCACCATCGCCTGCCAACGCTGGTAGGGCCTGCGCTGCTCGCTGCGGCACCCGTGATCGTCAGCCTCGCGGCCGTCCCGCTGGCACCGATGACCACGGCGGACGGCAAGGCTGTGGTCGCGCTGATCCAGGGCAACGTGCCCCGTGCCGGACTGGACTTCAACGCCCAGCGCCGCGCCGTGCTGGACAACCACGTCGCGCGCACCGAGCAGCTCGCCGCCGACGTCGCGGCCGGCCGGTATCCCCGGCCGGCGCTGGTGATCTGGCCGGAGAACTCCTCCGACATCGACCCGCTACGCAACCCCGACGCCCGAGCGGTCATCAACCGGGCGGCCCGCGCGATCGGCGTCCCGATCCTGGTCGGAGCCGTCCTGCGCACCGACGACGGGCACACCACCAACACCGCCATCGTGTGGGATCCGGGTACCGGCCCAGGCCAGCGCCACGATAAGCGCCCGCTGCCCTTCGCGGAGTACATGCCCTACCGGGACTTCTTCCGGCTGTTCAGCCCGTATGTCGACCTTGCGGGCAACTTCGTGCCGGGCAACGGCGACAGTGTTCTGGACCTCGGGCCGGTCAGGATCGGGATTGCTACCTGCTCCGAGGTAGTGTTCGATGATCTGGTCCGGAACAGCGTGCAGTCCGGAGTCCCGCTGCTGGTCGTACCCACCAACAACGCCACCTTCGGCTTCACCGAGATGACCTACCAGCAGCAGGCGATCTCCCGGGTGCGCGCGGTCGAGCACGGCCGGGTGGTGCTGGTGGCGGCCACCAGCGGGGTCAGCGCGGTGATCGCTCCGGATGGCACCGTCGAGCAGCACACTGATCTGTTCACACCGGCCGCGCTGGTGGCGCGGGTCCCGTTGCGCTCCGGTACTACGCCGGCGACGCGGTCGGGTTCCGTGCCGGAGTGGTCCTTAGTGGTGCTGGGCGGGATAGGCGTAGGCGCAGCCTTGGTGGTGCAGCGCAGGTCACATGCGGGGGACCGGCGTCGACGCGGGCCGGTGTAGGGAGAACGTCGGGTTCACGCGCTCAAGCGGACCGAGAGCGGCGCCCGCGCAGTTCGGTCAGCCGCTCGTCGAGCAGCTCCTCGAGTTCGGGGATACTGCGTCGTTCCAGCAGCATGTCCCAGTGCGTGCGCGGTGGCTTGGTGGTCTTCTTTGCTTCCGGCTCGACCCCGTCGAACAGCCTGGACTCGTTGCCGTGCAACCGGCATTCCCAGGTCATGGGAGGTTCGGCATCGTCGGCCAGCGGAACGTCGAAGTTGTGGCCCTTGGGGCAGGCGTAGTGCACCGACCGGCGGGGAGCTAGATCGTGGTCCCGGTCCGTCTCGTAACTCACTGTTCCGAGCCGGCTGCCACGCAGGACGCGGTCGGCCATGGCGTTTCCTTTCTCCGGGGCGGGGACCACAGGTCCCCTGCGTCAAGCTCACCGAGTGCAACGCTGCGGGGGGCCGTGGCGTTCCCGGCCCGGACAACCCGGAGTCGGTGACGTTTTGCACGATCTCCCACAAAGTGTGAATCGCAGCAGTAATATGGCGCGTTACTCACTACCAGGTGTGCACTGCCACTCGTTCGGGAAGTCTGCTGTCCCCGGTCCGCGAGGTTGGCGTCCTGCTAGACGACGGACGGCTCACTATTGCCCGCGGCCCGGATCGCTCGGCGCACTGGAACCAGGGACAGCAGCAGGAAGCCGAGGACAAAGAACGCCACCAGGGACACGATGGCAGGGCGGAACGAGCCGGTGGCCTGCCCGATCGCAGCGAACAGTAGCGGACCCAGCGTGGAGGTGGCCTGCGCGCCGATCTCGTAGACGGAGAAGTACTCCGCTTCCTTGCCCGCCGGTACCAACTGGCTGAACAGCGACCGGGACAGCGCGTTGGTACCGCCCAGCACCAGCCCGATGCCTACGGCCATGGCGTAGAACTGGAGTTCATCGCCGGCTCGGATGAAATAGGCGGCGGCGACGACGCCGATCCATCCCACCAGGCTGCCCATGATCGTGCGCTTGGCGCCGAACCGGCGAGCCACCCTACCGTGCAGCAACGCGCCGAAGAACGCCACGAACTGCACGATCAGGATCGTGCCGATCAGGGTGCTGCTCGCCAACCCCAGCTCCCGATCGCCATACAAGCCGGCAATGCTGGCCACCGTGCTGATCCCGTCGGTGTAGATCAGGTAAGCGGCGAGGAAGCCCAGCGTGAGCGGATAACTGCGGGCGTCGCGCAGCGTGGCGGACAGCTGGTGAAAGCCTGCCGTGAACACCGCCAGGCCCCGCTCGCTGCCCTGCGGAGGCCGGTAGCTGCGCAATCGGGACAGCGGGATCAGGGTGAAGGCCGCCCACCACAGCCCGGCGGTGATAAAGCAGACCCGTACCGCTGTTGACTCGGAGAACCCCAGCGCATCGCGTCCGAGGTAGATCGCCAGATTGAGGGCAAGAGCGACTCCTCCACCCAGAAAACCGAAGGCCCAGCCGCGGGACGACAGTCCGTCACGCTCGTCGGCCGTCGCGATCTCCGGGAGCACCGAGTAGTAAATGACCACAGACGCGTAGTAGCCGGTGGTCGCCACGATGAACAACACGATGCCGAGTTGCCAGTTGGTCCCGGCCACCAGCGCGAGCAGGGTGGTTGCGCCCGCCCCGGTGAACGCGAAGAGCCCGAGCATCCACCGTTTGTGCTGGGTGCGGTCGGCGATGGCGCCGATCAGCGGCAGCGCCAGCACCTGCAATGCAGTGGATGCGGCCAGCAGGTAGCCGAACAGCGAACCGGCGGGGAATCCCAGCCCGAACAGCGAGATGTCGCAGCTGACCAGCGCGTTGTGAGTCGGACAGGCCTGCCCGGAGGCCCGCGCGTCGTTCACCGCAACCGTGGTGATGTAAAGGGAGAAGAACACGGTGACGATCGAGGTGGGGAACACCGAATTCGCCCAGTCATACCAGCACCAGGCACGTTGATCGCGTCGGCGACTGATCTCATCATCTACCGGGAGCGTCAACTTCCCCACGTTACTGGCCTGCCGTCTCTGCACCGGGCCAGGCTCGCCGAGCGCGCAGCGCCTCGCGGAGCAGCTCTGGCCGATCGGTGACCAGACCGTCAACGCCGAGATCGAGCAGCGCCTCCATCTCGGCGACGCGGTTCACCGTCCACGCGTGCACCTCCAGGCCACGACGGTGCGCATAGCGTACGAGCGTTCGATCCACCACGATGATCCCGCACCGGCGCACCGGAAGTTGCGCGAGCTCGCCCCGGATCGGTGCTGCGGCCAGCAACGGCACGGCCGACCGCAGCCACAGCGCCGCCGCTGACGCGGTGCCCATCGAGGTCAGCAGCCGCGGTCCGGCCGCCCGGCGCAGCCGCTGCAACCGAGCTTCGGAGAACGAGGCGAGGCACACCCGGTGCCACTGATCCGTGCGACGCAGCAGTTCCAGTACCGGCACGACTGCCGTGTCAGCCTTGACGTCGATGTTGAGCAGCGCCCTCGGGAGCTCTTCGAGCAGGTCGGCCAGCTGGCAGACCGGCTCGCGGCCACCCACCCGCGCGGTGCGTACCGCCGCCCAGTCCAATTGCTCGACCTCGCCCGAGCCGTCGGTGGTGCGATCCAGCGTGGCGTCGTGCAGGACCACGACCACCCCGTCTCGGGTGGCCCGGACGTCGGTCTCCAGGTAGCGGTACCCCTCCGCTACCGCGCGGTGAAATGCAGCCAGCGAGTTCTCCATGCCGGCCAGCTCGCCAAGATGCCAACCTCGGTGCGCGAACGCCCGGGGAATGGGCCCCTCCAGGAACGGGTGCCGGGGCGAAACCACACCGCCATTGTGACGCGCCGGGTAGCGTCGCCGTGCCGTCAATTTCGACTCAGGCCAGAATCAGGCCGAGGACATCAGCGGTCTGGGCTTGCCGCTGGTCGCAGGTGACGAATTCCAGCGGCTCGCCAGCAGCGAGTTCGGTCGCGGTGGTCGCTGCGACAGCCAGATGGATCGCATCCAGTGTCCGCACGGGATGGTCCAGGACGAGTTGCCGGGCGCGGGGGAGCACGGTGCCGGGATCCAGCGCGAGCAAGGCGATCGGGCCGTCTGGTCCACAGTCCGCATCGGCTCTGGCTAGTGGCCAATCCGGCCGGCGCAACCGTCCCGAACGTGCTGCGGTGCCTAGCGCGCTCGCCAGCTCGACCCGGGTGAGCTCACTGGTGACCACCGGCTCACGGCCCTCCAGCAGGAGCGCTCGAAGTCGTTCGTGGTCTGCCTCGTCAACGAGATAGCAGCGAACCAGGGCGGAGGTGTCGGTATAGCGAACGCTCACCGCGCATCGCGCTCGGCCCGCAGTGCATCGCTCACCGAGGTGCCCGAGCCGCGGTTGGCGTCGAGTACGTCATCCAAGGTGGGTGGCCGCTGCATGGGTACCGGAGGGAGGACTCGGCGGCCTGACCGTTCCAGCCTGCGCCGGAACGACTCACGGCGGTCCGTGACAGCGTCTGCCAGGACCGCTGCCACGAGGTCATTGAGAGACCGGCCCTCCTGTGCGGCACGCTCTTTGAGACGCCGATGCAGATCGTCGTCGATCCGGCTGATGAGCTGTTTCACAGAGTGCATGATAGCATTTATGACTCGAAATGCTATCAACCTAGGCGCGCTCGTTCGACCTGACTCGCGTTGTAAGTGCGGCGGGTCAACTGCGATCACCGCACTAGACTCGCAAACTCGCCGTTGGAACAGGTTACTGATGAGCGGCCTGCACCGGTCGGCCGCCGAGAGGGGTTCCGACGCTCGTGCGAGCCAGCAAGGAGCAGACCGGCAGCGCCGGAGTGGCCTACGTGATGGGGGACTTCCGCAACCTCGACTGTGGTCCGTTGGAGAACCACCCCCACGACCTCGGTACCGACCTCTACCTCCAAGTGCGCGACGACCGGCGCTTCGATCGGGGGGCCCTCGTCACGGCGCAGGTCAAGTCCGGCGCTTCGCACTTCAACCAGGTGGCCAAGGGCGAGACCGGTGACATCACCGGGTGGTGGTATGCGGTGGCAGACGCTAAGCACTTCGAGGACTGGTGCAGCAGGTCTTGCCGCACCTGCTCGTTCTTCACGACCCGGCAACTCGGATCTCGTACTGGGTGCACGTGACCAAGGACGCCGTGACCTCCACCGGCGACGGTTTCAAGATTTTGGTTCCGATCACCCAGCGCGTCGATGACGCCAACCGGGAGGCGCTGTTGGCGGTCGCCGCCTCGGCGAAGAACTCGCCGGCGCTGCAGGGGGTGCTTGCCGCTGCCAGCGACGCCGCGCACGACCACGTCGTCGAGCATCTGCTGCAGCGTGTGGCTAACGGCAATGACCTCGCGCTCGAAGAGGACCTGCTGCCGCTTATCGCCTGTATGCGACCTCTGGCCGTCACGGCCCGCGCTGAACAGGTCCGCACTGCGGCGTTGAACCATCGGTCTGCCCGCCTCTCTGCGGCGATGCTCGGAGCGCTGCTGGTCGGCGGCGACCGCGACGCCGAGTCCGAGCTAATGCGCCGGGCCGACGGCGATGACCGAAACGCGGTTACAGCGCTAGGTTCCGCGACCGCGCTTAGCCCCGTCGCCGCCGCTGCGCTAATCGAGCGCGACGCCACCAGGTGCCGACAGCTCATCGCACAAGCCCGGAATGGAATCCACAGGTTCGGTGGCTGGGACAGCCTCCGTGCCCTGACGGTTGCCAACCTCACCTTTCCGGCCATCGCGAAGTGGGAGCCAGTCGTTGAGGCGGTCCTCGATCCCCTCGTAGCGCAGGACCACGGCCGCGGCTGCGCTCGTTCGAGGGGCGACATCTCCCGTCCCTGATGTAGTCGAGGAGGCCATCGCCGCCGCCCGTGAGACCGGCTGTGCGGTACCGCTCTCGGTTGGCCAAGCCTTGCAGGCTGCGCCCGATGCGTGGCCAGGGCTGGACACAGTACGAGCGGAGTTGGCCGCGCACATCTCGGCACTAGTCCGCGCCGTGACAGACCGCTGCTGAGCCGAGCCGAACCCAAGAGGCTGCTCAAGCTGTTCGAAGAGCAACTCTCCTCCATGATGCGCAGAGCCAGCGACGCCATATCCCCATTGAGTCAGGCCAGCTCGGCCAACAGCTCCCGATCTTCCCGAATCATGACTGAACCTTCTCGGTGTGCAGGCGCAGGCGGGGCTGCCATTGCCCCGGGAAACCCCGGGTGGTCGAACGGCTACCCGCGGACGAACACGATCGGCTGGCCGGCCCCATATCCTCCACGAGCATCCGCGTCCCCGGTTCGACGTCCACGTACGGGGTGCCTGCCGTTGGAGTGCTCATGCCCGGTCTCCCATCGCGGTGAGATCGTCTGGGTGAGGTTTCAGCCGGGCGGCTCCCATGTTTTCCTCGAGGTGGTCGATCGAGCTGGTGCCCGGAATCGGGAGCATCGTCGGGGACCGCGCCAGCAGCCAGGCGAGTGCGACCTGAGCGGCGGTCGCGCTGTGTGCGTGGGCGATTTGGTCGAGCTGGCCGCCGGGAGTCGCGAGCTCGCCGGTCGCGAGCGGGAACCACGGCAGGAAGCCGAGGCCTTCGCGCTCGCAGGCATCCACGAGGTCGTCCGAGCCGCGGTCGGTGAGGTTGTAGCGGTTCTGGACCGACACGACGTCGGCGACGGCACGCGCCCGGGCGAGTTCGTTGGCCGAGACGTTGCAGACGCCGATGTGGCGCACCAACCCCGCTTCCTGCAGCTCGACCAGCGCTCCCACCGATTCCTCGATCGGGACCTGCGGGTCGACGGTGTGGAGCTGGTAGAGATCGATCCGCTCGAGGCGAAGGCGTCGAAGGCTGGCCTCGCACGCCACGCGCAGGTGCGACGGACGGCAGTCGGGGCGCCACTGGCTGGGGCCGTCCCGGAGTAAGCCCGCCTTGGTGGCGATGACGAGGTCAGTTGGATAGGGGTGCAGGGCGTCGGCGATCAGCAGCTCTGAGACCTCGGGTCCGTAGGAGTCGGCCGTGTCGATCAGGTTCACCCCGAGCTCCAGCACACGGCGCAGCAGAGCCTTGGCGCTGTCGCGATCGGGCGGCTCGCCCCATACGCCGCTGCCGGTGATGCGCATAGCCCCGTAGCCGAGCCGGCGGACGGGGAGATCACCGCCGAGCACGTATAGGTCTGCTGCGGTCGTTGGACGAGGAACCTCGGCCATGGGCACCTAACCTCCGGGCGATGATTCAGTTTTCTGGTGCTGTCTCCACCCTCGCACAGGACACTGGCACCACTGCTCTGGAACTGCGACATGCATCCATGTGACGCTATGTGGGTGCCCTGGAACAGCGACAAGCATCCATGTCGCGGTTCGCGGGTGCTCGGGAGCTAGGGGAGCGGGCGATGACGACGCACGCAGGTGCCGGGTTGGGAGTGCTGGCGGCGGAGTTCACTGCGCTGCTCGGGCCGGTGGCGGTGATCACTGATCGGCAACGGCTGCGCACCTACGAGTGTGACGGGCTGGCGCAGTACCGGGTGGTGCCGGGGTTGGTGGTGCTGCCGGAGTCGGCCGAGCAGATCGCCGCGGTGGTGAAAGCCTGCGCCGCCGCGAGCGTGCCGTTCGTCGCCCGTGGCTCCGGTACCGGACTGTCCGGCGGTGCACTGCCACACGCCGAAGGCGTGCTGATCGTGACCTCGCGGATGCGCCGTATCCTGGAAGTCGACCCCGCCAACGAGCGCGCAATCGTCGAGCCCGGCGTGATCAACCTGGACGTGACGAGAGCCGCCGCGCCGCACGGCTGGTATTTCGCTCCCGACCCATCCAGCCAGCAGATCTGCTCGGTGGGCGGCAACGTCGCGGAGAACTCCGGTGGGGCGCACTGTCTCAAGTACGGGTTCACCACCCACCACGTGCTGGGTGCCGAGGTTGTCACCCCGGACGGGGAACTGGTCTGGCTGGGCGGTACTACCCGTGACGTACCCGGGTATGACCTGCTCGGCGCGTTCGTCGGTAGCGAGGGCACCCTCGGAATCGCCACCAAGATCGTGGTGCGGCTGCTGCGGGACCCGGAATCAGTGCGCTGCCTGCTCGCCGCCTTCCCCGGGGTGGACGAGGCGGGCACCGCGGTGTCGTCGATCATCGCTGACGGCGTCACCCCGGCCGCGATCGAGATGATGGACGCGCTGGCGATCGAGGCCGCTGAGGCCGCCGTGGCCTGCGGCTACCCCGAGGGTGCCGGTGCGGTGCTCATCGTGGAGCTGGACGGCCCGGCCGCCGACGTCGAATACACCTTCAGTGCAGTGCAGCAGCACTGCACTGACGCGGGTGCCTTCGAGATCCGAGTGGCCCGCGACGCTGCGCAGCGCGCGCTGTTCTGGAAGGGCCGCAAGTCCGCGTTCGCTGCGGTGGGCCGGATCAGCCCCGACTACATCGTGCAGGACGGCGTGATTCCCCGGACCGCACTGGCTGAGGTGCTGCGCAAGATCGCCGATCTGTCGGCTGGCGCCGGGGTACGGGTGGCCAACGTGTTTCACGCCGGTGACGGCAACCTGCACCCCCTGGTCCTGTTCGACGAGGCGAAACCCGGCGAGGCGCAGGCCGCCGAGGAGGTCTCCGGCGCGATCCTCGATCTGTGCATCGAGTACGGCGGTTCGATCACCGGCGAGCACGGCGTTGGCACCGACAAGGCGCAGTACCTGACGCGGATGTTCACAGCCGAGGACCTGGACACCATGCAGCGGCTGCGTTGCGCTTTCGATCCCGCGGGGGTGTGCAATCCAGGCAAGGTGTTCCCGACTCCCCGGTTGTGCGGTGAAGTGCCCGGTAAGCACAAGGGCGTGCACCCGTTGCAGGCCGCGGGCCTGGCCGAGCAGTTCTGATGGTCGCCCCGACTCTCGGCGGTCTGCGCGCGGCCTGCACCGACGTGGCGCAGGCCACTGCTGGCGACACCGTGGACGGGGTGCCGGCGCGCTGGGTGGCGTGGCCGCACAGTACCGAGGAGGTCTCGGCGGTGCTGCGCGCGGCCGCCGGGCTGGGGCTGCGGGTGGTCGCCCGGGGCAGCGGCAGCCGGATGTCCTGGGGGGTGCCACCCACCGGCCTGGATCTGATCGTGGACACCAGCCGGATGGCCGCGGTGCTCGCACATGTCGCGGGCGATCTGGTCGTCACGGCACAGGCCGGCCGGCGGATGGCCGATCTCCAAGCTGAGTTGGCTCCCTACGGGCAACGATTGGCGCTGGACAGTGCGGGCACTATCGGGGGAACGATCGCCACCGCCGCGTCGGGGCCCCTGCGCTACCGGTACGGCTCGGTGCGTGACCTGCTTATCGGCATCACCGTGGTGCTCGCCGACGGCACTGTCACCCGTGCTGGCGGGACGGTGGTCAAGAACGTCGCCGGCTACGACTTGGGCAAGCTTTACACCGGCTCGCTGGGAACCCTGGGTGTGATCACCGAAGCGGTGTTCCGGCTGCACCCGCTACCTGAGGCGAGTCGCTGGATCACTGTGCAGGCCCCCAACGCCATTCGGGCCGCAGCCGCCGTCGCCGCGATCCGGGCGTCGCAGCACGATCCGGTGGCGCTCGAAGTGGATCGGAGCGCGCCGGGCGGTCCGGTGACCGTCGGGATCGCCCTGGAGGGTGTCGTCAGGGGCATCGGGCCCCGAGCCACCGACGTCGCGGATGTGCTCGGTGCGGTGGTCGGGACTCCGGCCACGGTGACTGAGCAGCCGCCGAATTGGTGGGGTCGGCCGCCGCACCCGCCGCAGGGACCCGCCGCGACGGTCACCTGCGAGCCCACCGGGCTGGCCGACCTGCTCGCCACGGCACCCGGTGCGCTGCGCGGCTCAGCTGGGACGGGGGTGCTCGTCGCCGGGTTGGCCGATGGTGACCGCCTTGCAATCGAGCTGTCTGAGCTGCGCACAATCGTGGTACGGCACGGCGGCAGCGCGGTGCTGCGCTGTGCATCCCCGCACCGCAAGGCTGCCCTGGACGCGTGGGGGTCGGTGCCTGCACTGGAGTTGATGCGCCGGCTCAAGGACCAGTTCGACCCGGAGCACCGGCTGGCGCCGGGCCGGTTCGTGGGAGGGATCTGAATGCCCGACGGTGCTTTCGATGACCACCACCCACCACAGCCCGAGCTGGTCAAGGACTGCGTGCACTGCGGATTCTGCCTGCCGTCATGCCCCACCTACGTGCTGTGGGGTGAGGAGATGGACTCCCCGCGCGGGCGCATCCACCTGATGAAGGTCGGCCTGGAGGGTGAGCCGCTGTCCGAGTCGATGGTGGGGCATTTCGACGCCTGCCTCGGGTGCATGGCGTGCGTGACCTCCTGCCCGTCGGGCGTGCAATACGACACGCTGATCGCCGACACCAGGGCACAGGTGGAGCGCCGCTACGAGCGCAGCCGTGCAGAGCGGCTGCTCCGGGAAGTGATCTTCCAGCTCTTCCCCTATCCGAGGCGGCTGCGGGCGTTGCGCGGCCCGCTGGCGCTCTACCAGCGCAGCGGGCTGAACCGGCTGTTGCGGCGGACCGGGCTGCTGGACCGGTTGCCTCCGACGCTGCGGGTGATGGAGTCGCTGACCCCGACCCTGACCCGGCGGGAGAAGCTGCCGGCGCGGGTGCCAGCTGTGGGGCGGCGCCGGGCCGTGGTCGGGATGCTCACCGGCTGCGTGCAGGACGCATTGTTCCCCGACGTCAACGCCGCCACTGCCCGGGTGCTCGCCGCCGAAGGTTGTGAAGTCCTGATCCCTCGCGGGCAGGGCTGCTGCGGGGCGCTATCGCAACACATGGGCCGCGAAGGCGAGGCGATCCGTTTCGCCCGGGCACTGATCGAGCGCTTCGAGGCCGCCGGGGTGGATTACGTGGTGGTCAACGCTGCGGGCTGTGGCTCGGCGATGAAGGAGTACCCCCACCTGCTGCGCGACGATCCCGGCTACGCCCAGCGGGTGGCGGCCTTCGTCGAACGCACTCGAGACATCTCCGAGCTGCTCGTCGAGCTCGACCCGGTCGCGCCGCGCCACCGGCTGGACATCACGATCGCCTACCACGACGCCTGCCATCTCGGGCACGCTCAAGGGATCCGGTCCCAGCCCCGGGATCTGCTGCGCGCCATCCCCGGCTTGGCATTGGTCGAGATCCCCCAGGCCGACCTGTGCTGTGGCTCGGCCGGCGTCTACAACCTGCTGCACCCCGAGCCGGCCACCGAGCTCGGTGACGGCAAGGCCCGCAACGTGCTCGCCACCGGGGCGTCGGTCCTGGTCACCGCCAACCCTGGCTGTCTGATGCAGATCGCAGCCGGCGCGCAACGCCTCGGCGCCCACCTCACGCTGGCGCACACCGTCACCGTGCTGGACGCCTCGATCCGCGGCCTGCCCCTGCGCACGTCCTGAGCAAACGAACGGGCTGCCCTCAGTCTGCTTGTGATCCCTGCTGCGGGCGACTTGGATCGCGAGCGGCGTCGCGCGGCGACCCGATATGCGTTCGACTTTCTCAGATCTGGGCGCGGTCCTTGCGTCCGATGATCTTGCTGTAGATCACCAATGCGATGATCGCGCCGATCCAGCAAGCCACGGCATCCTGCCCCAACGGTCGGTGGCCGTTCTGCGCCGACCGCGGCTCGTAGTGTCAGTCTCGAATTTCTATCGTCCGACAGCACGAGGAGGAACTGTGGCCGCTATCGGTCAACACCCAATTTCCGGGTCAACCTCAGAGATCACCAACACGGTCGGCGACAGTATCGGTGGCGCCGTGTGGGTGCCGCCGGGTCGGCCGGCGATCCCCGAGGGCGCCGAGGAGAGCTTCAACGCCAGAGTGGCGGAGATCGCCGGTGCCGACCTCGACCGCGTCGTCGCCGTTACCAGCCTCATGGAGGAGCACCACCCACAGGAGATCTGCGCTTACCTGTGGTTCGTTGGCGTCGAGCCCGCCATGCAGGGTCGCGGCTACGGCTCAGCGCTGATGGCTCCGATGCTCCGGCGCTGTGATGCCCAGCGGACGCCCGCCTATCTGGAGGCCACCACCACCCGCAGCCGCGACCTCTACTTCCGGCACGGGTTCCAGGTCGTGACCGAGCTGATGGTGCCGGGCGGTCCACCGATGTGGTCGATGTGGCGAGAGCCGTTGGGTTCGTAGGAGGGATCTGACCGAGCGCCGACGCTGTAAGCTTCACCACCCCACTGCAGTTCGAACCGATCAACGATTGCTCTTCTACCTAGCCTTCGCGCTCGCGGAAGGTAAGCGTGCGGACCGGGTCGTCGCGGGTGTTGCGGGCCAGCAGCGCCGCGACCACGGTCTTTGAGCAGGTACTCCACGCCGCCGCGGCGATCGGAGAGCAGCTCGCGCGCGTAGAGCTGCTCGACATATTGGGACAGCACCAGCACTGGCAGGCCCGGGGCCTGGGGACGGGCCTTGACCGCGGCCTGCAGGCCCTCGTCGGTGAACGTCGGCGGTAGCGCACATCTACCACGGCCACGTCGGGACGGTGCATGGTCAGCGCGTGCAACAGGGAGGGGCCGTTGTCCACTGCCTCGACGACCTCGAAGTGGTAGGCGGCGAGCAGCCGCGTCAGCCCGTCGCGCAGGAGCGTGAGATCTTCGCTACGACGACTTGCACGGCACCTCGATCATCACGACAGTGGGCTCACCCGGTGGGCTGGTCACGGTGAGAGCGCCGTCGAATGCTGCCAGCCGGCGCTGGATGCCGCGCAACCCGGTACCGCCGCTCGGGTCCGCACCGCTATTACGCACTCACGCCCGGAACTGAGCGAAAAGGGCGTACATCAAGTCGGTGCCGCGACGCAGCGCTTCCACGCCGACCCGCTCGTCGTTTCCGTGCATGCGGCCGAGAGTGTCGTTGTCGACGACGTAGGGGTAGAGGCCGTATACGGGGACGCCTTTCTCCCGCCATGGCCCCGTGGCGGTGCCTGCCTCGAAGAGCGTCGGAGCTACCTTGATCTGGGGATAGACGGCGGCGACGGCGGTCTCCCAGGCGGCGAAGACTCCGGTATCGCTCGGAGACGCGGGAACTTCCCCCGACGGGTAAGGGGAAGGCGCCGCTGCGATCCCGGCTTCGACGCGGGCCAAGACGGACTCGGGGGTATCGCTGGGCAGCCGCCCGGTGAGGCGCAGAGATACCTTCTCGTCTCCGACGGCGGCGCGCATCTCGTCCAGAATCTGGGTCACAGCGGGCCCTCCGGGGAGCAGCCGCACGTTCACCTGTGCCCGGGCTCCGCCGGGGATGATGTTCGACCGGTACCCGGCGTTTTGAATCACATAGGCGAGCGTCGGGCGCATCAGGGCATTGTGCAGCCACGGGTACGGCGAGCGCGTCACCACGACAGCCCCGGCTCGGTTTCGTTCCTGTTGTCCCTGCACCGAGAGCATCAGCCGCACCGCCTTGGCCAGGGCGACGTCATCGGTGACGTCGCCCAGCGCCTCGAAGTGTCGCCGCACAAGAGGAGACAGGGCGACGTCGGGTTGATACTCCGACAGCCGGGCCACCGCTCGGTTGAGCCGCACGACGGCGGAGTCGGGCTGGGGTCTGGAGGAGTGCGTTGTCGTCCCCTGGGTGGTGAGCTCGACGAGGGCGAAGACCTTGTCCTGGCAGGTGAGGGTGGCGAGCATCGGCGTGACGCCGTCGGCCTGGGCCAGCATCCATCCGCCCTCGGTGAGCACCGCGCCCGCAGACACCTTGTCCCAGTGATGCTGAGCCAGCCAACTGGCGCCGTAGGGTCCACCTTCTTCGTCGCAGTCGGACACGAACACGATGTCCCGGTTGAACCGGGTTCCTTCGGAGAGGTGGCGGAGCAGGGCGGCCATGCATGCGGCGTTGGCGCCCTTCATGTCGAGCGCTCCGCGCCCGTAGATGAAGCCGTCGCGTACCTCACCGGCGTAGGGATCGACGGTCCAGCGTTCCCGTTCTACCGAGACGACATCCGAGTGCCCGAGGAAGAGCAGCGGAGCGGCCGCACCTGTCCCCGGGATGCGCGCCAGGCAATGGACGTTGTCCGCCTTAGGGGTCGGAATGATCTCGGTCTGCACTCCCGCCGCTTTCCACGTGGCGGCGATGAAATCAGCGTGCGGGCGGGTGATGCCGCCCTCTCCGTTGTGAGAGGTATCGAAACGCACAAATGCCCTGGTCAGAGCGACGGGATCGAGGTTAGTCGGCCCGATCCGGGAATCTGCCGACACCGCAGGCAGCGACGCTGCGGGCGGGAGCCCAGGCAATCCGATTCCTGCTGCGGTAACTCCCGCGGCGACCTGCCCGCCTACAGCGAGAAATCGCCGACGGCTCCAGCGTTGGTGTTCCTCGTACATAGGATCTCCTTCCTGCGGTTCGCCTGCCAGCATTGCGGGTAGCTACGTCGCCGCGCCATGCCGGTCAACCGGATCAGTCATGCCGGAGACACGCAGGGTGATGTTGATTCTGCCGGTGGATAGGCCGATGTCCGGCGTCTCGATGTGTGGGAGGAGTTTCGGAACCCCGTGGTAGGCCAGCCGGCTCTGGTCGCCGAAGACGAGCAGGTCCCCGGAGTGCAGTTCCACGTCAGTCCACGGTCGGCCCCGATGCTCGGTGTTGCCTAACCGGAACAGCCCCGCGGTGCCCAGGGACAAGGACACGATCGGTTCGCGGATCTGTTCGTCGCTGTCGCGGTGCAGACCCATACGTGCGTCGGCGTCGTAGTGGTTGATCAGTGCGACGTCGGGCCGGTAAGCCCCGCCGCGTTCGATATCGAGGTAAGCCTCGGCCACTGCCTGCCGGCCGAGGTCACCCAGCCAGTCGGGGAATGACGCGACGGGTGAACCGTCCTGGTCGTCGCGGGTGCGGGAGTAGCGGTAGGGGTACCAGTGCCAACCTAGACACACCGTGCGCACCGACATCCGGGCCCCGTTCGGTAGGGCTGCGGCGCGGATGCCGGGGCCCTGGCCGGCCCATTCCCGGCAGGCCGTCACAAGCGATCGTTGCTGGCGCAGGTCCAGCCAATCTGGCAGGTGCACTGCCCCGGGGGCGAGGATGCGGCGTTCACGTGGGATCAGTTCTATCACCGGACGTACCCGTCCAGCGCGGCAGCGGTATCCGAGGTGCGCAGCCGGCCGCCGACGAAAGCCCGGCTGCGGCCGTCGGCGGGGGCGCCGTGGAGGCCGTGCCCGGCCAGGCGCGGCAGCTCGGGATGGATCAGACCGACGAGAGCTGAGGACTGATTCCGCGCCCTGTGTTCGGCAAGCACTGGATCGAACTTAGCCGAAGAGATCACCGGTTTGCTCGTCATTTTGGCTGCAACACCGTCTGGCTGCAACACCGTCTGGATCGGTAGGGGTGCGCCCCGTAGCACCGAGCCCCGACAATCGCCGGATCGTCCCTGATCGGTAGACGCAGTTGTGCACATTGACCCCGCCATCCTCATGTCGATCATGGTTGGCTACCGCAGCTGCTCCTGGCCGCGCAGCCTGGGCGATACCGACCGACGGGGTCGGCTCTCCGTCGCAGACGGCGGGGAAGGTTGCGAGAAGGGCATGTGAGATGAGAGAGACACCGGTGACTGTGGTGGGAACGCTGGTCAGTGATATGCGACCGCGCCGGGTGGGTCCAGACGGGACGCTCGTGCTCAATTTCCGCGTCGCGTGCAACGAGCGTCGGTTCGACAAGACATCCGAGTCGTGGGTGGACGGGGAGAGCCTCTATCTGCCGGTGAACTGCTGGCGAAGGCTCGCGGAGAATGCCGCATCCCTGGTGAAGGGCGACCCGGTGATCGTCAGTGGGAAACTGCGTACGCGGGAGTGGACCACCGAACAGGGCGAGCGCCGATCGGTCGTCGAGCTGGAGGCCAACGCAGTCGGTCCGGACCTGGCTCGCTGCGCGGCCACCGTGCGTAAGCAACGCCGGGAACAGCCGTCGAGAGCCGGAGACGAGAACTCTGAGGCAGGACCCGGAGAGGGCCTGACGGATCGGGCGGACTCGCTTGGCAAGGCAGACTCATCGTACGAGGTGAGCCTATCCGAACTTGCCGAAGCGGCCC
>JBOHFX010000056.1:0-5613 GCA_050699875.1 Pseudonocardiaceae bacterium | reverse complement strand
GCGTAACGTCGCGGCGTGGGTATCGCTATCCAGTCTTGCCGGGCCAGCACCGCGCCGGTCGCGGTGCGCTGCCTCGGCACCACCGACTACACCCGAGCCTGGACGCTGCAACGTGAGCTGGCCGCCGCCCGCGCCGAGGGCACCGGGCCCGACGTGCTGCTGCTGCTCGAGCACCCTTCGGTGTACACAGCGGGTCGACGGACCACGCCGGCTGAGCGACCTGACGACGGGACGCCGGTGATCGACGTCGACCGCGGGGGGAAGATCACCTGGCATGGACCGGGCCAGCTCGTCGGCTACCCGTTGGTCGCGCTGGCCGAGCCGGTCGACGTCATCGACTACGTGCGGCGTCTGGAGCAGGCGCTGATCGCGGTGTGCACTGAGCTGGGTCTGGACACTGGGCGCATCTCGGGGCGGTCGGGGGTGTGGCTGGCGGCTGACCCAGCTACCGGGCGCCCCGAACGCAAGATCGCTGCTATCGGGGTCCGGGTCAGCCGCGGGGTGACGATGCACGGGTTCGCGTTGAACTGCCAGCCGGACCTGACCGCGTTCGACCGGATCGTGCCCTGCGGCATCGTCGATGCTGGGGTGACGTCGATCGCTGCCGAGCTGGGCCGACCCGTCTCCGTGGCGCAGGTGCGACCGGTGGCGCAGCGTGCCGTCCTCGACGCCCTGGACGGCACGCTGGCGGTTCGCCCGTGAGTGGATGGAGCGCAGCCGACATTCCCGACCAAGCCGGCCGTACGGTGCTCGTCACCGGAGCCAACTCGGGCCTGGGTCTCCAGACCGCCACGTTGCTCGCCGGGCGAGGCGCGACCGTGCTGCTGGCTTGCCGTGACCCGCAACGCGGGCGGGTGGCGTTGGACCAGGTGCGGGCCACGCCCGGCGGTGCGGACGCCACGCTGATTCAGCTGGACCTGGCTGACCTCAGCTCGGTTCACAAGGCCGCTGACGAGGTGCGCGCGATCACCGGGGACCGGCTGGACGTGCTGATGAACAACGCCGGCGTGATGGCGGTCCCTCGGCGGCGCACCGCCGACGGCTTCGAGTTGCAGATCGGCACCAACCATCTCGGACACGCCGCGTTGACCTGGTTGCTCGCGCCCGCGCTGGTGCCCGGCGCTCGGGTGGTCACCGTGTCCAGCCTCGCCCACCATCGCGCCGGCCTCGACGTCGAGGATCTGAACTTTGAGCAGCGGCGGTACAACCCGGCCGCCGCCTACAGCGCTTCGAAACTGGCCAACCTGCTGTTCACCTTCGAGCTGGATCGTCGGGCTCAGGCCGCAGCCCGGAATCTGCTCGCCGTCGCCGCCCACCCCGGCCTGACGGACACCGAACTGGTGGCCAACACCGTCGCGATGCGCTCCCGGCTGCTTGCTCCGGTGCTGAAGTGGGGCAACAAGCTGATCTCCCAGGGCGTTGCCGCCGGCGCGTTGCCACAGCTCTACGCCGCCACGGCAGCCGAAACGCGCAGCGGGCAGTACTACGGCCCCACCCGCCTCAGGGAGACTCGCGGCAGTCCTGGACCGGCCGTCGTCAGCCCCGCCGCGCGGGACGAACGCGCCGCCGCCCTGCTGTGGGAGCGGACCGCTGAGCTGACCGGCGTGTCGCCGGATCCCGCGTAGGCTCACCCCCGTGAGCGCCGCACTCGATCCAGCTGCACCCCAGCAGCTCTCGTCCGCTGAGACCCCAGCCGGTGGCCGCAAGCTGTTGCGTCTGGAGGTCCGCAACAGCCAGACCCCCATCGAACGCAAGCCGCCCTGGATTCGCACCCGGGCGCGGATGGGACCGGCCTATCGTGAGCTCAAGAGCCTGGTGCAGCGCGAGGGGCTGCATACGGTCTGCGAAGAGGCCGGCTGCCCCAACATCTACGAGTGCTGGGAGGACCGCGAAGCCACCTTCCTCATCGGCGGTCAGACGTGCACGCGGCGCTGCGACTTCTGCCAGATCGACACCGGCAGGCCTGATGAGCTGGACCACGACGAGCCTCGGCGGGTCGCCGAATCGGTGCAGGCGATGGGGCTGCGCTACTCGACGGTGACCGGAGTGGCCCGCGATGACCTGCCCGACGGCGGTTCCTGGCTCTACGCCGAGACCGTCCGGCAGATCCACACACTCAATCCCGGCACCGGCGTGGAATTGCTCATCCCGGACTTCAACGCCCGCCCCGAACAGCTCACCGAAGTGTTCGACGCCGCACCCGAGGTACTCGCCCACAACCTGGAAACGGTGCCGCGGATCTTCAAGCGGATCCGGCCCGCATTCGGCTATGAGCGCTCGCTGGACGTGTTGCGTCAGGCCCGCCACAGCGGACTGGTCACCAAGTCCAATCTCATCCTCGGCATGGGCGAACAGACCGAGGAGGTGACCGCCGCAATGGCCGACCTGCACGCCGCAGGCTGCGACATCCTGACCATCACCCAATATCTACGCCCCTCGCCGCGCCATCATCCGGTGGCACGCTGGGTCCGGCCTGAGGAGTTCGTCGAGCACGCCCGAGTCGGTACGCAGCTGGGTTTCGCCGCGGTGATGGCCGGGCCTCTGGTGCGCTCGTCCTATCGGGCGGGACGGTTGTATGCGCAAGCCATGACGCACCGCGGCGCGCGGGTGCCCGAGCATCTCACGCATCTGGCCGGAGTCGGTCCAGCCGCGCAGGAGGCATCCAGCCTGCTGGCCCGCTGACGCTCGACTCGTCCGCCACTGTGGTGGGCGTCATTCGGTGCGCCGGTCGGCCGTATCCTGGCAGCATGCCTCCCAAGTCGGCGAAGAAGCCCAAGGACAAGGAAGCGGCGAAAGCAGCCAAGAAGGTGCGCCGGGCCGCCTCGAAGCAACGCCGCAAGCAGATCTTCGAAGCATTCAAGGTTCAGCGCCGCGAGGACAAGGCCCTGCTGCCGTTGATGATCGGCGCTGTGGTGGTCGTCACCGCAGTAGCTTTCGGGGTGGGCTTCCTGTTCGACCAGGAGTGGGTATTCCTGCCGTTGGGAATCACCTTCGGCGTCCTCGTCGCCATAATGATCTTCGGGCGACGGGTTCAGCGCAACGTCTTCGCCAAAGCCGAGGGGCAACCGGGGGCGGCGGCATGGGCGCTGGAGAACCTGCGTGGACGATGGAAGGTGACGGCTGCCGTCGCGGGCACTACCCAGCTCGATGCCGTGCATCGGGTCATCGGCCGCCCCGGCGTGGTGCTGGTCGCGGAGGGTGCCACGCACCGGCTCAAGCCTCTGCTGGCGCAGGAGAAGAAGCGGGTGTCCCGGCTGATCGGGCAGACCCCGATCTACGACATCACAGTGGGCAACGACAAGGGACAGGTCCCGCTGGCCAAGCTGGCGCGGCACCTGTCCAAACTGCCGCGCAACATCAGCGCCGCGCAGATCGACGGGCTGGAGAACAAGCTGGCCATCCTGAGCGCCCGGAGCGCCACCGCCGCGATGCCCAAGGGCCCGATGCCGCAGGGTGCCAAGATGCGCAACGTGCAGCGCGCCGTCCGGAGGGGCTCCAACCGCTAAGCGCGTGGGCCGGTCAGCGGGGAGGCGCCTGCGCTCGGGTACGGAGCACGATCGTGCCTGCCACTCGGTCGTGCAGACTGCGGCCGTCGGCGTCACAGACCAGCGGCGGGATCACCAGGCATAGCAACACCGTGCGAAGCACGGCGGGCGCGAAGCCGGCGGGGCGTCCGTCCAGCTGCGCGACTCGCAGCCCCGCCACAGCATGTCCGGGGGTGCGACCAAGCAGAGCTATCGACAAGGCGGTCAATGCCGCGAACAGCGCCAATGCGGAAAATGCCGGGTTGACGGTGAGCAGTTGGGCTGCCACCGAGCAGGGCAGCCAGTCGACCGTGATTGCCAGGATCCTGGAGCCGAAGCCGGCCACCGAACCCGGTCCGGTCTCCGGCAGCCCGAGTCGCTCACCGCGATAAGGTTGCGCGCTATTGTTCTCCGGAAGCCTGGGAGGGCCAGACAACCAGCTCTGCATCCATCTGGTCACCCGGCCAGGGTATGCGGCCAACTGTGATCTACCCGATCGCCCCGCCCGTAACCTTGGTGAAACATGAGGGTGACACTCCGGCAACACCACCCTCCTAGGTTCACCTAATTGAGCGATCGATCATCCTGTCCATCAACACAGCGTGAAGGAGCGAGCGAGGGTGTTCACGAACTCCGATGAGGTCCTGCGCTACATCGCCGATGAGGACGTCGAGTTCGTCGACGTTCGCTTCTGCGACCTGCCGGGCGTCATGCAGCACTTCACGGTTCCGGCCGCGTTCTTCGACGCGGACGTGATCGAGGAGGGTTTAGCCTTCGACGGCTCGTCAGTGCGCGGGTTCCAGTCAATCCATGAATCGGACATGATCCTCATGCCCGATCCCGCGACGGCCCGTATCGACCCGTTCCGGGGACAGAAGACGTTGAACCTCAACTTCTTCGTACACGACCCATTCACCCGGGAACCCTACAGCCGCGATCCACGTCATGTGGCCCGCAAGGCCGAGGAATTCCTGGCTTCCACCGGTATCGCCGACACCGCCTACTTCGGCCCCGAGGCCGAGTTCTACATCTTCGACTCGGTACGGTTCGACACCACGTCGAACGCTGCCTTCCACGAGATCGACTCGATCGCGGGCTGGTGGAACACCGGCGCCGAAGAGGCCGGCGGAAACAAGGGTTACAAGGTCAACTACAAGGGTGGCTACTTCCCGGTACCGCCGACCGATCACTTCGCCGACCTGCGCAACGCGATGGTGACGAACCTGATCGGCTGCGGTTTCACCGTCGAAAAGGCGCACCACGAAGTAGGCACCGCAGGCCAGGCCGAGATCAATTACAAGTACAACACCCTGCTGCACGCGGCTGACGACCTTCAGCTCTACAAGTACATCCTCAAGAACACCGCGTGGGCAGCCGGACACACCGTGACATTCATGCCCAAACCGATATTCGGGGACAACGGCTCCGGCATGCACACCCACCAGTCGCTGTGGACGGACGGGGTGCCGCTGTTCCACGACGAATCCGGCTACGCCGGTCTGTCCGACATAGCCCGGCACTATATCGGTGGTCTGCTGCACCACGCGCCGTCGTTGCTGGCCTTCACCAATCCGACGGTCAACTCCTACCACCGTCTGGTGCCCGGATTCGAGGCGCCGGTGAACCTGGTGTACTCGCAGCGTAACCGGTCGGCCTGTATTCGGATTCCGATCACCGGGAACAACCCCAAGGCCAAGCGCCTGGAGTTCCGTTGCCCGGATGCCTCGGGCAACCCCTACCTGGCCTTCTCCGCGATGATGATGGCCGGGCTGGACGGAATCAAGAACGCGTACGAGCCGGCCGCGCCGATCGACAAAGACCTCTACGAGCTGCCTCCTGAGGAGGCCAAGGATGTCACGCAGGTACCGTCAAGCCTGGACGCGGTGATCGACCGCCTTGAGGCCGACCACGATTATCTGCTCGAAGGCGGCGTGTTCACCCCAGACCTGATCGAGACCTGGATCGCGCTCAAGCGGGAAAACGAAATCGACCCGCTGCGCCTGCGCCCGCACCCCTTCGAATTCGCCTTGTACTACGACGTCTAGCAACTGCGTCTAGCAAACTGCGCCCCCCCGTGAGTGGCATAACG
>JBOHFX010000055.1:0-2503 GCA_050699875.1 Pseudonocardiaceae bacterium | reverse complement strand
TCGCGGCACTCGTACAAGCCAAGCAGAATGCCCGCCGCGAGTTCGACAGCCGCGGTTCTCATGCCAAGCGCGGCTCGGCGTTCGAGGTCGTGCAGGAAGGGTTCCAGCGCCTCGTCAAGGATCTCGTCGGCGGCCTCGACCGGATGAACGTAGCCGCGGCCTGGCCGGTATCCGGCGTGGCCGTTCAGTTCCTCGATGTCCTGACCCCGCAGTGTGTCTGCGACATCGTTTGCGACCGCGGAACGGTCTTCGGTCGACATGAGACGGGTGGCGCAGGTTTCGGCGAGCCCCTGAAGGTCTGGTCGAGCGGCGAGCAGCTCATCGAGCACGGTCGCCTTCTCAGCCACGGACAGGGCCGCCATGGCAGTTGTCGTACGGCGCACGCGTTCCCCCATTCCCGGATGCTCTTTGCGGGTTCCGCCGGTCACGTTGCGGTCAGTCCAGAGTGCCCAGGCTATGCGGGCGGCAGCACTGCTTGTACTTGCGCCCTGAGCCGCACCAGCACACAGCGGTACGTCCCGGTGGCCAACGGACCATGACAGGTTGCGTCCGCAGATCGGGGTAGGCGAGCAGATCCTGCGCGGAAGGTGTGGTGACGCGTCTGTCCTGGAGAAACGACTCAAGGCCGGACACGTCGCCGGACACTTGGTTGACCGCGTGTCCGGCTCGCTCGACGAGCGCGCAGTGTCGCTCGATCTGTTGCCGGTGCTCGTCCCAGGTCGCTGCCACCTCGGTGGCCAGGTGCGGCCACCGAGCGATCAGCTTCCCGTGCTCGGCCTCCGGCCAGAACACCGACAGCGTCGTTGCGGAGTACCGGTACGCGGCGTCCTCTCCGACAGGACTCCAGCGTGTGTCGTTCATCGGCGACATGCGCACGACTATAGGGAGCGGGGGAGCACCCGGGCAGGCCAGGTGCGTGGTGATCGGCGGGTCTAGGGTGCTGTGCGTATCCGCGGCACCGAGCGTTCACAGACCAGCTCCGCAAGGCCCTGGCCCGCTCGGCGAAGATGACCGCCGCCACTGGAGGAGCGAGGAGTCCTGTGAGGGAACTCGACGACCTGATCGCCGAGATCGTCGTGGACTGCCACGACGAAGACGAGTGCATGATGGCCTTCTGCACGGTGCTCGGGGACGAGATCCCAGTGCCCTTCGAAACGGTCTTTCTGGGCATAGCTGTCGACGTGATCGCCATCGGTGCGGGCCGAGCACCGGGGGTGGTGGCCACTTGCCGCCGCGGTAAGCAGACCGGCGATGTCGACCTGACGTCGCTGACGTTCCCGGGCGGCAGCATCGCGGCGTGGTTGCAAGCGGCCTACCTCCGGTACTTGGGCCACGATCTGGTGAGCAGCGTTGGCCCACCCCCCGGGTGGCGCCTGCGGTCCTGGGACCAGGGGTGATCCCGCGGGTCGTGAGACCGGATCACAGTGCGGCACCGACCGGAGGAACTCGATCGTGTTGACACCTGATTTCACCCGACGCGACCTGCAGAACGTCACGACGCCGAAGGCGCTGGCGCACGGTCGGGAACTCGCCGCGCAGGTCGAGGACCTTGACTGGGACGAGTATTCGCTGTGGGGTTGCATATCGTGCGAGGGGATCGGCGTCGGGGATCTGATGATCCACTACACGGGTCGACCATTGACCGGCGAATGTCCATGCCCGGACGCGCGTGCCGCGGAACTGTGTGCGCACATGGCGGCCCTGGCGTTGGCATACCTTGGTGACGACACCGAGCTCGCTGATCGGCTCGTCGCCATGCCACACGGCGAACTGGTGGCGCTCGCCGTAGATGTGGCCGACCGTTCGGCCTGGGCGCGCCAGGTAATCTGGTCGCGACTTGCGCGTTGACGTGAGTGGCCTGCGGTGGTGACCGGCATGAGGATTCCAGCGGATATGCCGGCCATCCAGGTCGGAGGCGATGCCTCGCAGCGCGGTTCTGGCCGCCTCGCTCGTCACGGCGGTGGTTGCCACCTGCGGCGTGGGCGGCAGCCGCCGGCCCAGTACATCTCTTCATGCACCAAGATTCGCTCTACCGGGGAGTGGGCCGGAGGTGTGACCGGTCCATCCGGAGCCGGCGCAGACGAGTCCCCGAGTTCCCCATCTCACAGGAGCTCCCGGAACTCCGCGATGGTGAGCCCCGCTTGACGAAGAATCGAGCCCAGTGTGCCCCGTGGGATGTCTCGGCCACCATGCATCGGCACCACCGCCACGCGTCCGTCCGGATGCGCAACCTTGGCATGCGAGCCCTTGGTCGAGACGTGGACGAACCCAACGCCAACCAGCGCCTTGCGTACCTCCCGGCCCGTGACGGCAGGAAGCGACTGGCTCATGCAGAGAGGTGCAGATCGACCGTAGTGACCACCGGCCGGCTGAAGTGATCGGGTACAGGGGCGTCCTCGAACCACAGTTCCAGCGCCTCGGTCACCATCGCCAGTGCCTCTGCCTGCGTATCGCCGAAGCTGGAGATGTCGACCTCGAGGCACTGAGCGACGAAACGATCGTC
>JBOHFX010000054.1:0-2780 GCA_050699875.1 Pseudonocardiaceae bacterium | reverse complement strand
GCCACGCCGCATTCACCCGCGGTGACAACAACCTCGGACTACCCCACCGCCGACCCTTCCGAGACTACCTACAGTGGCTACAACACCAAGACCACCAACAAGCCGAAACATACTGGCGCAGCCTGCTGTGCGGGTTGTCATCCCCCACCCAGCTGCCTTATGACCGGGTACCGGCCGACGCCCACACCAGCCGATCGTCCGATCGGGTTTCAGTAGAGCTGGGGCTGGTGGAGTCCAGCCGGCTCTACGACTTCGCCCGAGGCCACGGCCTCACGCTCAACGCCGTCGTGCAGGGCGCCTGGGCGCTGCTGCTATCGCGCTACAGCGGCGACAGCGATGTCTGCTTCGGTGTCACGATGTCCGGTCGTCCGGGCGAGTTGCCCGGAGCAGACGACATCACCGGCATCTTCATCAACACCCTGCCCGTGCGCATCGAGACGGGCAGCCGAATTGGCGTGGTCGAGTGGCTGCAGGAATTGCAAGCCGCTCAGGCCGAGGCCCGTCGATTCGAGCATCTGCCGTTAACGCAGCTGCACGCCTGGAGTGATGTTCCGGGTGGAATGCGCCTGTTCGAGAGCATCGTGGTGTTCGAGAACTACCCCATCAATGACGAGCAAGCCGCCGCACACGGCCTCGCCATCCGGGAACTGCAGGCCGTGGAGATCACCAACTACCCGCTGATCGTGGTGGTGTTACCGGGCCGTGCGCTGTCTTTCGAACTCGGTTACGACCCTGCCGTGTTTGACGTTGCCACGGTCGAAGGGTTGGCCGCTCATCTGGCTCGGGTACTAGATATTATCACCGAGGATTCGACGATCCCGGTGGACGGGATTGACATCGTGACCGCGGCCGAGCGGCATCTCGTGCTTGTCGAGTGGAATGACACCGAGCGGGTCGTTCCGTCGGTGGTGTGGTCGGAATTGTTCGAGGCGCAGGTGGCGCGGACGCCGGATTCTGTGGCGGTGATCTGTGGTGATGGTAGCTCGTCTGTAGAGCAGTTGTCGTATCGGGAGTTGAATGAGCGGGCCAATCGACTGGCGCGGTTACTGATCGGACGGGGTGTCGGCCCAGAGCAATTCGTGGGATTGGCACTGCCGCGTTCGGTGGACATGGTCGTGGCATCACTGGCGGTGTGGAAGGCCGGCGCAGCATATTTTCCCATCGATCCGAATCATCCGCCTGCACGGATCGAGTTCATGTGCTCCGACGCCGGCCCGGCTGTGGTGCTGACCACCGAGGAAACGGCTGGCCGAATACCCGAGAAGGCAGGTGTGGTTGGACTGATTATCGACCACGCCGAGACCGTCGAGCAGATCGGTGCCTATTCCAGTGATGATGTGACCGACGCCGATCGGGTACGGCCGCTGTCGGGTGCCAATCCCGCATATGTGATCTATACATCCGGTTCCACGGGTGTGCCCAAGGGAGTGGTAGTCGCTCAGCACAGCGTCGTCGATCTTGCGATGTGGGCGGCTGAAAAATTTGGTGTGTCCGGGCTATCTCGGGTGGTGGTTTCCACCTCGCTGAACTTCGACGTGTCAGTCTTCGAGATCTTCTGCCCGCTGATCGTGGGCGGCAGGATCGAGGTGGTGCGCGACGCCCTGGCGTTGGGCGAGCTGCGAGCCGACGCGGGTATGGCGAGTCTGATCAGCGGGGTGCCGTCAGCGTTTGCTCAGGTGCTGTCCCAGGGTGGCATGGGGATGACGGCGGAGACGGTCGTGCTGGCCGGGGAGGCGTTGTCCGCTCAGGCGGTGCGCAAGATTCAGGCGGCGACGTCGTGCCGGCGGACCGCCAATATCTACGGTCCGACTGAGGCCACGGTGTATGCCACGGCGTGGTTCAGCGATCAGGATGGACTTGACGGCGACCAAGCGCCGCCGATCGGGCGGCCGATTGCCAATACCCAGGTGTATGTGCTTGATGCCGGCCTGCGTCCGGTACCAATTGGAGTGCCCGGTGAGTTGTATCTGGCTGGTCGTGGTCTGGCGCGGGGTTACCTGCACCGGCCGGGGCTGACCGCGGCTCGGTTTGTGGCCAACCCGTTTGGTGCGCCGGGTGCGCGGATGTACCGCACTGGGGATGTCGTGCGCTGGAACTCCAGTGGCGAATTGAAATATCTGGGCCGGTCGGACCAGCAGGTGAAGGTCCGCGGATTCCGTATCGAGCTGGGCGAGGTTGAGGCCGTCCTGCGGCGCCACGCTGATGTTGCCGAGGCCGTTGTGGTCGCGCGGGCCAACGACGACGATCACCAGCGGTTGGTGGCTTATCTCGTACCGGCCGCTGCGGCGGTACCGGGTTGGGTGGAGTTGCGGTCCTGGCTCACCCGAAGCATCCCGGATTACATGATGCCCTCGGCATTCGTCGTGCTCGACGAGTTGCCACTCAATCCCAACGGCAAGCTGGACCGGCAGGCGCTGCCCAACCCCGACGCCCAACCCGAACCAGAGTTCCAGTACCGAGCCCCCAGTACGGCAGTCGAGCGCGAACTGGCCCGCGTCTGGGGTGAGGTGTTGGGGGTGGAGCGGGTGGGGGTCGAGGACAACTTCTTCTCCCTCGGCGGCGACTCCATCCTCAGCATCCAAATCATTTCCCGTGCCCGCCAGGCCGGCTTGATGTTGATGCCAAGGGATTTGTTCGCGTATCCAACGGTGAGGTCGTTGGCGGCGAATGTGGGTGTGGTGGTGGGGGAGGTGGTTGAGCGGGGTCCGGTGAGTGGTGTGGTGCCGTTGACTCCGATTCAGTGTTGGTTTTTGGGGTCTGATCCGGTTTGTCCTGAGCAT
>JBOHFX010000053.1:0-14815 GCA_050699875.1 Pseudonocardiaceae bacterium | reverse complement strand
ACCACCGGCCAGGGGCACGATCTCTGCCTAGGACTCCAAACAGGCGTCCGGGCTCAATGAGTGCTCACCCACCGGCGGCTACCGGGACGGAGTCTGCCTGGGCCGACCCGGTAGCTCTCATTAGGCTCAGTTGCTGGCTTTGGCTCCAGCCTCCTATGTTCTCGGCCAAATGCCGGACCTGCTCAACCACATTCGGCGGCATCTCACAGTGGACGATCCGCGCCGGCAGGAGTTCGAGCGCATAGCTCAACGGGTTGCGGGCCTGAACGAGAATCACACCTTGCCGCAAAAGTTGCACGAGGAAGAGATCGAGGAGCAGCGAGGAAAGATTATCTCTGCGGTACGTGGGGCTGGTACAGAGGTGCTGCGCCGGCAGCAAGGCGTGGCCGGGTTCCGCAACGTACTGGCCGCCACCTTCATGGCTATGACGCTGCTGGCAGGCGGGGTGGCCGTGCTGGGCCTCGTCGCACCGACCGCAATCCCGTTGTGCTTCCAAACCGAGCAGGGTGGGCAGGCCGTGGTCGTCTGTCCTACGGCGCAATCACCGCTCGGGTCAACCGGCCAGCCGTCAGGCGCAGCAGGCCCACACGTCGATGACGTCGTCGCAAGAACTGTCGGACGGACGGACCTCCTCGTCATTGAACTGGTTGGCTTCATTGCCGCCGCGCTGGCGGCTGCGGCCACGATACGGTCCATCCGAGGCTCGTCAGATGCCTACGGTCTTCCCGTCGCGCTTGCCCTGCTCAAGTTGCCGACAGGAGCGATTACGGCGTTTCTCGGCATCCTGCTTATGAGCGGCGAGTTCTTCCCTGGCCTCACCCTGGACACATCCGCGCAGATTTTCGCTTGGGCGATTGTTTTCGGGTACGCGCAGCAGCTGTTCACCCGTCTTGTTGATCAACGCGCTCATGCCGTCCTGGACACCGTGCGAAAAGGCGAAGATGTCGAACCTCGAGCGACCAGGACTCTCGGTCACCGATAGTAACCCGACGCTACCTACCTGGGTGGCCGGGCGCAGTGACCAGCCAATCCAACTGTCTGACCAGGCAAGACGCCTACTGGCTGAGGTGTCCGAGCGGGCGCTGACCGAGCCCGCGCACGGTAGCCCACTCCGTCCGGTGGCAACCGACCCCCCTCCCGGCGACCTTGGGCCGAATGGCGTAGTAGGTTCCCCGCACCCAGCCCGACCTCAGTTCAGACGGGCCTCACGGTGGCGAGTGGGTGGAGCTCATGACAGATCCGGTAGCAGGGGTTGCAGCCAATGGGGCAGGGACTGGAAAGACCCCAGGTGAGGGGCCGGTGACGGGCCCAGCGCTGGGTCCGGAGCAGGCGCTGTCCGGGGAACGCTTCGCTCCGCCGCCGCCGCGGCTGAGGGTGCCCGGACAGGTGCCTGAGCTCAAGTCGGACACCGCGATGCAGAAGGTAGTGCTGCCCGGCTTGGTGGAACTGACGCTGGGCAACGTGGTGGTGCCCGGGCGCTTCGACCCACACCGGATCGCTGGTTTCGTGACGCGGTTGGAGGACGTACCGGCGAGCTCGTCGGCAGAGCTTGTCCGGCGTTACGGGCTCAACCAGGTCGCCGGCTGGCGGGTAACCGACGAGTTGCACGTGTTGCGCTTCTACGCACACAGCCCGCAGCTCTACATCGCACCGTTCGAGCGCAGCGTCTACCAGGTGGATCTGGTCGAGCTCCCGGCCGGCACCGAGCTGTGGCGGATCGATTCGCAGGGTGACGAGCATCGGGTGGGTGCCTACCTCAACCGGCAGGTCGGGTGGATCAGCACTGAGCCGGCAATGTTGGGTCCGGCGTGCTGGAACCGGCCGCCGGTACCGCTACGACCTACTGTGCGCCGCGGTCTGGTCGCTCGCTATCACGGCGGGGACTTCGACGCCGACTTCGGCCCTCGCCCCGGCGAGGTGACCCTGCACCCGCTGCCCCGTAAGCGACCGCCGGACGAGCCTGCTGGTGCCTACCCGATCGCGGTGACGCTTGGTGATCTCGACACCCTTGATCTGGTGCGTTGGCGCGGCGGGTGGAACGGTTTGCCGGTCGAACTGGTGGAGTCCGGTCCGGAGCAGGCCGTGATCCACTACATCGGAGAGAACGGCCCCCGGGCGGCTGACCTCGGTCTCGCGGAGGTCGACTACCGGGTCTGGCGTGGATGTGTGCCCCACGCCGAGCTTGCCGAAGTACGGGAGCACCGCCTAGCGTTGGTTTCGTGACTTTTCGGGCGGTCGGATAGCGGGCTGTATGCCTGCTCTAAAGCCTCCCGAGCTCGGCAGCAGAGCTGGTCGATCAAGCCGTGCCAGCCTGCCGTCGAGTTCGGGAGCACTAGTGCTGGTCACCAATCCGACGATCTGCGTGACACGCTAGCGTGCACGATCGGAAGCGTGGCAGAGCGGTCTAATGCACTCGCCTTGAAAGCGAGCGTGCCGAAAGGCACCGGGGGTTCGAATCCCTCCGCTTCCGCGCTTCTACCAGCCAAACACCGAGATCATGATCATTTTCGGCTGAGCGCGGACGTCGGTGGTTGCATTTCCGGTGGCAGGTGAGTCACCAGGTGACTCACCTGGCTGCCCGTCCCACCGGATGGTTTGCGGTGCCGTAGATGGTCCTTAGTGTATTGAGGACCCTGCACCTCCCGTCCGCAGGTACGCTCCGCCGTCACGGTCTAGCTAGGTCTGCACGGTGGAGGATTTGCCTGATCAGCCATGGATTCCGGGCCAAAGTTTGTTGGGTCTGCCCTTGCGGCCCAACAGTGGCGTGATTACCACGGTGGGCCGCGCAGTCGCGCCGCAGTGGCAGTGACGACGTGGTCGCGTGTCGGGCGCCGACCGCACTTAACCGCAAAGCGACGCATCAGCTCCGAGGTTCCTCCTAGCCGCGCCGTCGAGATCGGACCCGCCGCCACCAGCGTGATCGATGAGCTGCTCGCGCACCACGTGCTGTTCCTGCTGCGTGTCACCCAGGGCGTCCTCGACCTGGCCGCCAACCATGATCCTGCCCGGCTCGAGGCCGCCTGCGCAAAGGCCGCCACCGCCACAGACCCTCATACCGCACGATCAAGGGATCCTCGCCGCCGGCACCGAGACCGATCCCACCACCACCCGCCCGGCCGGCGACTCCGGAGCCTGCGCACACCGGCACGGGCCCGCGCAACTGTCCGTCGACCTCATCCCCTGCCCTCCGCCACCGGCCGCGACCCCGCACCGCAGGGCACCACGACCGCTACCATCGCGCCGACCAGCGCCAGAAGACGCTTCATGAACGCCGCGAGCACCCGACCGGCCAGCGCCACCGCATCGCTGCTCCTGTCCCCCACCACGACCGACCCCAGGAAAGGACACCACCTGGTGAACACACCGATCACTGACAACAACGCGCTGACCGCGTCGCTGCGCGCGCTGAAGCGCGTCGGCAAGCAACCTGGCCGCGCCGCACACCGAGTTCGTCGCCCCCTGGCGCAGTCTCGTCGCCGCAATCACGGGAGCCGACAATGGTGTGCACATCGTGATCAGCAGTGCATTCAGGCCCTTGACTCCGTGTAGCCGCGACCGGCGCCCTGCTTGGCATACCCGTAAGTCGCCCGGACGGTGTCGTCCAGATCGACAAACGCCACATGATTGGTACCACTCAGGATCGGAGTTGCGGTGGCTAGCCGGGCCAGAAAATCCGGCGGCGACCGCATCGAGCTGGCGGACCGAAGGTGAACAGCCGCAAAAACGTCCCCAACGTGGAGGGCGCGCTGACAGCGATGAACAACCGGCTCATGCCACCGTGACGCAGCAGGTCCATGTCGTCGATGCAGTCGGCCCCGGCGACCATCCCCGCGACCAGCGTCATGATCTTCACCGCGGCGTTCGCACTACCCTTGGCAGCGACCCGGACCCGGTCGGCGACCGGCGTCGCTAGCCCACAGCGCGCGGCCAACGCCAGCACTGCCGTCAGCCCCGCGCACGACACGAGATTGGGATCATCGAACCGCACCGACATCGCGCGGCGAGATGGGATAGTCGCATTCAGCGGATGCCCTTCCCCTTGGTGACACAGGACCCTCGACAAGCCCTATCGTCCCAGGTCAGCAGGGCATTGGTGCGTTACGACGCGCAGTCAGCGGTGGATCCAGGCTGAGGCGTCACACCTGAATGAGTTCCACGTGCCGGTCGGCGGCCACGGCCAGCGCGCGGAGATCCGGGAGGTCAGAGGTAGCGATGTGGTCGGTATCCTCGGCAAGCAGGACGAGCGCTGCGTCGATGACGTCCGAGGTGCCGGTACGACTGAGCAGCGCGCCCGAGCGGCGCCCAAGCTGCTCGTCCAACGCACGGACGTCGATGCCCTCCAGCGCCCTCGCCAGCAGCGCTTGCCGGGGCCCGCCGGCCCGCCAGACCTGGCCGACCACGCCGCCGTGGGTCACCGGCAACTGTCCCGCTAACCGCGCGGTCTTGAGTCGCCGCCACATCGCGCGGTCGTCCCGCCCCAGCGCGATGAACGCCCCGGCGTCGAGGATCAGCCGCACGCGGCGCCCCGGCCGCGCACCACCACTGCGGCTGCCCGGTCGGCCCGCTGCTGCTCCCGCAGCTCCTCATCGGTGATCGAGCCAGCGCGTGCCTCGTAGGCGGCGATGGCGTCGTCCAGGGCTGCTAGCTTCCGGTCGCGTTCCGCGTGCTCGACGAGCGCCTGGTTTACCCAGGCGCTCAGCGAGTCCGCACGTCCGGCTTCGACCGCCGCGGCGCCTGCGGCGATCAAGTCGGGATCGACCGTCACCGTGAGCCGCTCCTTGCGTAGGGTCATACTGCAATCATACTTCCATGCCCATCGCAGTTCTCACTGGGAGGGGAAGCCCCTGTTTGACTAGCCATGGTTGACGAGCTCAGCCGCGAGTTGGAGTTATTCCGCAAGACGCGAGCGCTTATCAAGCAGGCAGAGGTCGAAGTCCGCCTGGCAGGCTCGCACATGATGAGGCCGAGCACCTGCCGGCGGCCATGGCAGCCGTGCCCTTCGGTCCGGATCCCGGTTGCGACGGCTGCGCACCCATGGACTCATCAAACGCATCCCCGTACCCACCGAGATCAACTCACCAACCATGGCCTGCGCAACACCCTATTTCTCACCCATGCCCACAACCGGCTCCTGCGCACCGGCCTCGCCGAACTCCACGGCCCACCCACCCCCCAAATTCCGCGCCGCCGCCCGCGCCTACGAAACTGCCCTCACCAACCTCACCCGAACGGTGATGTGGAGGCTCACCCGGGCTCTCGCGCGGTTCTGTCGGTGCCCTGTGACACCCTCCTGTACGGCACAACCGAGGAGGGCTCGATGACCTCACCCGAACCTGCGCGCTGGCGCCCTTCGCGTGCGGGAATCCTCAACGTTTACCAGTACGAGGACGAGACGCTGCACTTCGCTGGTGGTCGGCTGCTGCTTCGCGGCGTCAACGGTTCGGGCAAGTCCACCGCGATGAACATGTTGCTTCCTTTCCTGCTGGAGGCCGACACTCGCCGGATCGACGCCGCGGGCGAGCAGACCGGCGTGCTCAAGTCCTGGATGCTCGCCGACAACGACGAGACCCAGCGCACCGGCTACCTGTGGATCGAGTTCTCCCGACCCGACAAGGACGCACCCGGCGGGGTCCGCCACCACACGGTCGGCTGCGGGATCCGCGCCAACCGCAGCACCGACCGCGTCATCCACTGGTGGTTCTCGACACCGCGCCGGGCCCGGATCGACTTTCCGCTGACGGTCAACCGAGTGCCGCTCGCGGTCGACGCGTTGCGCGCCGAGCTGGGCGCGGAGGCGGTCTTCACCACGCCGGCGGACTATCGCGCCGAGGTCGCCCGGCGTTTCTTCGGCGGCGCCGACCCGGCCGGCTACTTCGCGTTGCTGCATCAGGTCCGCAATCCGCGCGTCGGTGACCGGATCGATGCCGACCTGCCCCGCCGGCTGCGTGAGGCACTGCCACCGGTGCCCGAGGAGGCCGTCGCCGACGCCGCCCAGCCGCTGGAGGATCTCGAGGACCACCGGCGCAACGTGGTCGCCCTGGAGCAGACCGACCGAGCGCTGGGCAGCGTCCTGGAGACCTACCGGCACTATGCCCGCCGGGTACTGCGCGCTGCCCTCGACAGAGCGGCCGCCTCCGTCACCACCGCTCGCTCGGCGCTGCAGCGGCGCGGCCGGCTGCGGACCGCGGCCGACGATGCCGAGACCACCGAGAAGCGGCTGGGTACCGAGGTAGCCGAGCTGGAACGAGGTCACGCCACCGCGGCCGCGGAGCTGTCGGGACTGTTCAGGTCAGACGCGTACAAGAGGCATGAGGCACTGGTCGCCCGCCGTGACCACGTCGCGAGCCTGGAATCTCAGGCGCGCACCCTGGAGAACGCACGTGACATCGCGTACCGGCGTCTCACCGGTGCCACCGCCGCGGTCGCCACCCAGCGCGGTCGGGTCGACGGTGACCTGGCTCGGGTCGGCGACGACCTGGTCGCCGCTGCCCGTCACGCCCGCGCCGCCGGGGCGGACCTGCCGCTGCCCGATCAGCCCGCGCTGCGCGTCCGGATGCTGACCGGTGCGGTCGAGGGCCCCGAACCCGATGCCGACCCGTTGGAGCGCTTTGACGTCGCACCTGCCGCCGACGCCGTGCGGCAACGGCGCCGCGACATCGAACGGGTCAGAGCCTTGCTGGCCGTATCGGAGCAAGCGAACGGTGCGGCCGGCCGTGCCGCCACCGAGGCCGACCGGAGCGAGAACCTCGCCGACGACGCCCGCCGCCAGGCCACCGACGCCCGGGCCGAGGCGGAGACCGCCGCCACTGAGCACCGGGAGTCGATCACGGCGTGGACGCGACGGCTGGTCGCTCATGTCGAGGCGGTCCCGGCCCCCGGGCCGGGCGGGGCGCCCGGGTGGTTGCCCGCCCCGCAGGTCGCTGACCCCGGCGGCGACGAGTTGCGGGCCGTCGCCCGAGCCCGGGTTGCGGCTGCCACCGGGGCAGCTGCGGACGTCGAGGCCGCTCTCGAACCGGTCGTCGTGGAGACGGCGCTGCGACTCCGTAGGGCCACCGATGAGGCAGCTGGACTGGAACGTGAGCTGGTGGCCGTACGCGAGGCGCACGAGCTGCCGCTGCCGCGCGCGGCCTGGCAGCGCCCCGATCCGCCCGACAGCGTGCTCTTCGCCTCGATGGTCGACTTCGTCCCCGGACTCGACGAGGGGGTTCGCGCCGGGCTGGAGGCGGCATGCGAGGCGGCCGGGCTGCTCACCGCGACCGTCCGTCCCGACGGCGGCGTGGTCGCCGACACCGGTGAGCTGCTGCTGGTCCCGGGCGCGCCGGTCACGCCGAATCTCGCGTCGGTTCTGGTCCCCGCGCTCGAGGACGGCAGCGATGGCACACCCGTGGCGCGTGTGCTGCAACACGTCGGTCTCGGTGCCGGGTCCGCTGCCGCGCTGTGGGTTGCCGACGACGGCCGGTTTGGCGCCGGGCCGCTGCGCGGCCAGCACGCCAAGGCTACGGCCGAATACATCGGTGCTGGTGCCCGGGAGTGGGCTCGGCAACGTCGGCTCGCTGAGCTCGAAGCCGCGCTCGACGCTGCCGAGCAGGCTCGTGCTGCCGAGGAGTCGGCGCGCGCAGCGGTGGTTGAGTGGCGCCGGGAACTGCGCAACCTCGTCCGTGCGATCCCCGCCACCCGCACGGTGGACGACGCCGCGGCTACAGCGGTGGGCGCGGTCCGCGACGCCCAGCGTGCGGTCGAGCGGGCCGCTACTGCGCGGGCGGCGGCGGTCGAGGCCACCCGCGACGCCGAGCTGGCCTGGGCGGCTGCGGAAACCGGAGCCGCAGAGAGCGGTCTGCCAGTGGCGGGCGAGGCCCTCGCCGACATCGACGGAGCGCTGGACGAGACCGCCGGTCTGCTGCGCAGGCTGCCCGACCGGGTCGGCGCAGCGCGCCGGTCGTTCACCGACTGGGTAGGCGCAGTCGTGACTTGGGAGAACGAAGCCGATGCTCTCGAGCTGGCCACCGCGGCGGCCGTCGAGGCACGCGACGCCGCGACTGCGGCGCGCACCGAGCTCGCCGCTGCCGAGGCAGCGCTGGGAGAGGAGCCGGAGCGAGTCGCCGCCCAGGTCGTGGAGCTGACCTCCCGCCGCGACGGCCTCGCGGAGGACCTCAAGGCCCGCCGCGCCACCCACACCGGCGCGGTCGCCGCTGCCGCCGCTGCCCGCGCCGAGGTCTCCGCTGCTGAGCAGGACACCGAGCGCGCCGAGGAGGCCTGCCGTGTCGAGCGCGCCGCCCTGCGCAGGGTCGCCGCCGTCACCGGCCTGCTCGCCGCCGCCCGTGAGGATGAGATGGAGCCGCTACCCGCCGTGCTCGACACGGTCGAGGGCACATCCCTGCTGATCAACGCGCTGCGGGAGATCGTTCCCGAGCCGGTGCGGGACGTGGACGAGGATGCGCTGGACCGGTCGCTGCGTGCCGTGCGCGACTCGCTGGGTGCGGGTTGGGACGCTGGGTCCCGCCGCGCCGGTGACGGGGCGCCTGCCGCCGTCGAGGTGTCCGGCCCATACGGGCGACGGGCACTGCTTGACGCTACCGTGCAGGTCGCGGCCGATCTGCGCCGGGCGCGCGGCCTGCTCACCGCCCAGCAGGACCAGGCGCTGCGCAACCTGCTGCATGGTCGGGTCGCTCGCGAGGTAGCCCGGGCACTGTTCGACGCCCGCGAGCTCGTGGACGGGATGAACCGAATCCTCGGGGCGGTCACCACCAGCCAGGGCATCGGGGTGCGGCTGGAGTGGCGAACCCGCGGAGATCTCGACCCGGCCACGGCCACCGCGCTGCGGCTGCTTGCCAAGGATCCCGACGCACGCACCGAGGCCGAGGACGGGTCAGTTCGGGTCGCCGTCGCCGGGCTGGTCGAGGAGGCCCGCGCGGCCGACCCAGAGGCGTCCTACCGCGACGTCATAGCCGGCGTGCTCGACTACCGGACCTGGCACGAGCTGAAGATCTACCTGCGTCGACCTGGGCGCTCCGACGAGCTGCTCAGCCGGCGCACCCGGCTATCAGAGGGGGAGAAGAAGCTCGTCACCTACCTGCCGATGGCGGCCGCGGCGTCGGCGTCGGCGTCGGCGCACGATCCGAACTCCGTCGGCGCACCCCGCCTGGTCCTTCTCGACGACGCGTTCGCCAAGGTCTCCGAAGACAATCACGAGCGACTGTTCGGACTGCTCGTGAGCCTGGATCTGGACTTCATCGTCACCAGTGAGCGGCTCTTCGGCACCCATGCCAGCGTCCCAGAGCTGTCGATCACCGAGGTGCTGCGCGACGCTGACCTGCGCACCATCGCACTGGTGCACTATCACTGGGACGGGCGGCGACGCACCGAACCGGTACCCGCATGAGTCGCACCGAGGTCTTCGCCTACGTCACCGAGAGCCCGGAATACCGCCGGATCCTCGCGGTGTTTGCGGGCACATTCTTCGCCGAGCTCACACCAGACGAAGTCACCGCCCGGCTCGCCGAGGCCGGAGTCGTACTGCCTGCCGAGACGGTCACGCAGCGGTTGGAGAGCCTGCGCCGCTGGGGCAACCTGGAGGTGTCGGCGTCGGTCGGGGCAGTGAGCACTGTCGCCGACTACTACCGCCGGCGCAATCGCTACCTCATCACGCGGGTCGGGCAGGAGGTGCACGAGCTGGTCGAAGGTGTGCTCGCCCAGGTCGACGACGTGCGCGACGTCTCCCTCGGCCGCCTCGATGTGCTCGCGGCGGCACTGGAGGCGCTGCTGCGCCTCGACGCCGACACCGCTGACCCGGGCGTGCTCGCCGACGCCGTCCGCGCCGTCTTCGACCCGCACCGCGCGTTCTCGGCCGAGATCACCCAGTTCTTCGCCGCGATCAACCAGTGGCAGTCCCGCTTCGACCTCGACGAGACAGAGTTCGCGTTCTTCTCTGAGGTGCTCGTCGGCTACGTCGGTGAGCGCCTTGAGTCCCTGGAGCGCCGGGCCCGCCCGATTGCGGTCCTGCTCGGCGAGCTCGCCCCGCGGGTACCGGTGCTCGTCGCCCGCGCCCGCGACGGCCTGGCCGCCCGCGTCGCCGAAGCGGGGCTCACTGACGTTCAGGTGCGTGCCGGCCACGGTAGCAGTAGCGCAGACTGGGACAACCTTGCTGCCTGGTTCCGTGGCCGCCCTGGCACCCCGAGCCGGGTCTCCACCCTGGGCCGCGACGCGGTGAACGCCGTGCGCACCCTCACCCAGAACCTCACCCGGTTGTCCCGCTCCGGACTCGGTGGATCGTCCCGGCGTGCCGACCATCTGCGGCTCGCCAGCTGGTTTGATGATGCAGCGCGGCAGCGGCCCACGGACCTGCCGCGTCTCGCCGCCGCCGCGTTCGGCCTGTTCCCCTGCCGCCACCTCGGCGCTGTCTCGGGCGACGAGGACGCCCCTGTGCCTACTGCCACGTCGTGGTGGGACGCCCCACCCGCTCGAGTTCCGGTGAGCCTGCGCGAGCGCGGCGATACCACCGCTCGGGGCAGATCCGCCCAGGTCGCCGACCGCTCCCGGCAACGCGAGCATCTCCTGCAACGCCGCCGCGCCGAGGAGCAGGAGCTCGCTGCTGCTCGCACTGAGCTGCTCGACGCCGCCGCGGCCGATGGGGCGATCAGCGATGGCACGGTGCTGTCGATGCGCGGGTTACGGGCGTTGCAGCGGCTGCTCGGCCCGGCGGTCGCTGCGATGGGACCCCGCCGGGAGAAGGGCGAGTTCGAGGCGGACGGGCTGCGGTGCGTCGTCGAGCGCCGCCCGGGCATGTCCACCGCGGTCGCGACCCCGGCGGGCACGCTGGTGATGTGCGACCTCGGAGTCACCGTGCTGCCCTGCGGTGAGCTGTGATGCGCGACGACCCGCAGCGTCCTGGGGAACGCGCTGCCGCTGCCCGAGCCCTGCTCATCCGGCCGTGGCGCCCCGCCGAGGCCGACCCGTCGCTGTTCGTGCTGATCCGCCGGCACGCCGAGGCTCTCGACCGCTGGTTCACCCAGCGGCTGGGCTACCGGCTCGTCGTGAACGCCGACACCGCGCGGCTGGTGAAAAGCGGGCATGTCCCGGCCGATCGGCCGCTGCGCACGCACACCGACCGGCCCTTCACCGGTCGCGAGTACGTCACGCTCGCGTTGGTGCTGGCCGCGACCGCGTCGGGTCCTGACCGGATCAGCCTGCGTGACCTCGTGCTCCAGGTTCGCTCAGCCGCCGCCGATGCCGGGATCACCCTCGACGGTGGCGCCGCGGAACGCCGCGCCACCGTCACCGCGCTGCGCTGGCTCGTGGCACACGGCATCCTCCGCGAGCTTGACCGCTCGGTCGCCGGCTACGAATCCGACGGCGAGGCGGACGCCCTCCTGGAGATCCGTAACGACCGGCTCGCGATGCTGCCCACTCCGGCGCTGGTGGGCGCGGAGTCGGCTGACGAGCTGCTGGAGCGCGCCACCGGGGAGGGCACTGGTCGGGCGGCGGTGCGGCGGCGGCTGGTGGAGGACCCGGCGCTGTACGTCGACGACGTTGCACCCGAGGACTGGTCGGAGCTGCGCCGCCGCTTCGGCGAGGAAGCCCGCTACCTGGAGGAGATGTTTGGGCTCCTCGTGGAGGCCCGGGCCGAAGGTGTCGCCGCGATCGACGCCGATGGCGGGTGCAGTGACATCGCTTTCCCGCATTCCGGCACCACGGCGCACGCTGCGCTGCTACTGCTCGACGCACTGGTCGCTCATCACCGTGACGGTGCCGATACCGCCACGGTGGACCGTGAGCTAGCTGACCTGCTCGACCGCTACGGGAAGTACTGGCGCAAGGATGCCGTCGCCGATCCGGCGAGCCTGCGCGACGGCGCGGTCGATCTGTTGTGCGCGATGGACCTGGTCGCGATCGATCCGCACGACCGGGTGCGGCCACGGCCCGCAGCGGCCCGCTTCACGCCGGAGGTCGCGGTCGCGGGGCTCGACGACCCCGACCAGCAGGTGCTGCTGTGACGGGGTTCCTGGCCGATCCGGGTCTCGCGCCGCTATGGTCCGCCGTCCGCGCGGCGCTGGACCGCAACGGGCTCGACTGGCGCGGTCGGCTGACCCTACCCGAGCTGGTCCCGGAGGGCCGGCGACGGCTCGGCGTCCTGATCGAGCGTCCCGTCCCACCTGGCCGCCGCACGGTGTCACTCGCCGAACTGGCAGCTGGGATGGCGCGGGTCGCCGGAGCGGACCTGGTCGACGTGTTGGCCGAGCTCGGTCACGCCCCCGCGGGTCGCCGGGAGGCGCTGCGGGCACGTCAAGAGGCAACGCGGGCGCGCCGCGCCGCACTCGACGAGGCGGTCGCCGAGTACTTGCAGGACGCAACGTGGGCGACGGGGTGGGCCCATGCCGCCTGGACCGACGGACTGTTCGCAAGCTACACCCCAACCGAGGTTCGTGCCGTGATCAGTCGGGTCGGGCAGGTCCTCGCGTACGGCGGCAGCGACCGCAGCCGTACTGAGATCGCCGCCCGGCTCCTCGGCGACTCGCACGCGCTTGACTCCTCCACCCGGCTCGCCGCGCTCATCACTCGGGCGCTGGTCGTTCGCGATGGCACGGAGACCGAGCGGGCGGCCTGGGAGCGGGCAGGGATGCCGCTGGATCTGGTGTCAGTTCCCGTCCTGACTTGGGGTTTGCCGCTGATCGGTGACGACGGCGCAGCGGCGGCAGCGCGGGCGATGACCGGCGCCGGGCTCCCGTTGCACCTGTCCGTCCTTGCGCTGCGCGCGCAGCCACCGCGGGTCGTTACCGGAACCCCGGTGTTGGTCGTGGAGAACCCGCGGCTCGTCGAGGTCGCTGCGCAGTGGAACCTGCCGGCCGCGGTCCTGTGCACCCACGGCAACCCGACCAGTGCCCCGACTGAGGCCGTCGCCGCGCTGCGGGTCGCGGGGGCGCAACTGCGCTATCACGGCGACTTCGACGCCCCCGGCCTGGCCATGGCCGCACGCGCCCACACCGCTGGCTGCGCACCGTTTCAGATGTCGGTCCGGCATTACCGCGACGCCGTGGCCGCGGCCGCCGCGGCCGGGGTTGACCTGCCACGCGACCCGGCACCGGCCCCCGCTACTCCGTGGGACCCAGACTTGGCGATCGTCTTCGAGGATCGGCGCTTCGTCGTGCACCAGGAGCGGGTGATGGACGAGGTGCTCGTCGCACATGCGCGGTATCAATAAGGTCGGAGCTGATCCGGCAGTCAGCCCGAGCCAACGACAACAATCTCCCAAAGTGTCCGATAATGAGCCCATCCGGTTGGTCGCCGGGTCGGCTCGCAGCCGCACTGGAACCGTAAGCCCGGTGGTCATCCGAGGACGCCGCCGAGCAGCCAGGAGGCCTCGGGCGTACCGATCCGGCATCACTGGTGCGGGGACGGCGGCGGTGGACGCGGCCGAGGCAGTGCCTGTCCGTCACCCGCCAGGCCAGCATCTACGAGCCCAGCCGAGGTCGACCGATCAGTGCTCAAGCGCCTGCTGACTAGATTCGTCCACACCATCGAGCCGGGCATCCAGCTGGCGGGACCGCAGTAGTGGCATTTGTGGTTGCATTCGCTCGCGATCAGCAAGGCCGGGGGGTGACCACGCCCGGGCGATGACCTGCCCGTACTGCTGGGACGGTCACCACTGATCGCCGGGTCGACGACCTTGACAGCGAGCGTGCCGAGAGGCACCGGGGGTTCGAATCCCTCCGCTTCCGCAAGGTTTGTTGCGTCTAGCCCTTAGTGCCCTGCAGTGGCGCGGTGACCATGGTGCGTCGCGCAGACGCGCCGCGGCGGCAGCGATGATGTGGTCGCGTATCGGGCGCCGATTGCGCTTAGCCGTAAAGCGAGCGTATCAACGCCGAGGTTCCTGCCAGCCAACCCAGCGGGCACTTGCTCGTTGAAACCCTCGGAGACATCGCTCGTGCGGCGACGGGCTAGCGACGCCCCTGGTCACCGGTCACCCGGCCCAAGACCTGACCACTTGGCCAACTATCACCACTGAAGATGGACATCGCAGGCAAGTCCACGAGCGTTGTCGACCTCATGTCCACCTTTCAGCGCGCAGCAGCGGCAGGAGCGGACGTTTGTTTGTCATTGATCACGGGTTGGGCTGTCGATTCCGATGCCGATGGGAGCCGGTGGGGGAGCCGACGTATGTCGGGCGGGGTGATGGCGAAGGTGGTTTCGATGGCGGCGCGGCCCTGGCGGAAGTGTTGCTAGCTCTCGTAGTGGACGGGGATGACAGTGTGTGGGCGGATGAGCTGGCATAGCTCGATTCCGAGGCGGCGGTCATGGTGTAGCGCAGCGGTCCGGTGATCGGGAAGCGGACGCCGCCGAGGTGCAGCAGGGCGAGGTCGACCCCGACGCGGCCGGCAACCTGGCGGACGCCGTGGTAGAGCACGCTGTCGCCGGAGATCCACAGCACACCGCGGTTCTGGTCGTCCCAGCGCAGGGCAAACCCGATGACGTCGCCGGTGATGGGATGCGACAGGGGCGGCCGTGGCGGCACGGGTCGGCCGTGGTCTCGATCGGCGGTCGGTCCGGCGCCTCGAGCCGGTGGTGGCCCCCATGGGATGAGGTCGCAGGCGCCGCCGAGTCGGTAGGCGCCGGGCGTCGAACGTGGGATCGGTGAGCAGCCGCCCGGGACCTCGATCAGCACCGTGGGGCCGCCGATGTGGGTGATGCGGACGCCCTTCATGCGCCGGTCGATGCTCCCCTGCTGGTCGGCCATCCGGCATGCTCGATGGCCCAGGACAGGGCGTAGTCGGCGACCTCCTCCCAACCTTTCTGGGCGGGCAGCAGGTGCGCCATGCCCTCG
>JBOHFX010000052.1:0-4461 GCA_050699875.1 Pseudonocardiaceae bacterium | reverse complement strand
GCCTTGCACTGCACCCGTCCTTCGAGGCGGCCGCCGCGCCGCGCGAGCTCGGCTGACCTTGTTCGTCTACACGGCGGGGCCCCGTGGCGGTGGAAGCTCTACGGGACCGCCAGCGTCAACGCGGTCGACCGGCCGTTCGACTCGGTGTCCCAAGTGACCAGCCGCCAGGTCGGGGCGAAGATGTGGATTCCGCCGAAAGGGAAAGCGTATCCATCAGCGACGAGCCCGACGCCGACCGGAGGGCGGCACATTTGTGCGCCTAATGACCTGGCCGGCCACAAGCGGAGCCATCTTGACCGCGATACGCTCAGCATTCCCGTACAAAAACGGTAGCGCATTTGCCACTATTTTACATGTTTGGTTAATGCGCTCGACACCAGGAATAATCACCTCAGCCTGTTGGGCAATTCTCTTTACGTTCTCTAGACAGTCATCGAGATTTTCTGCAATCTGATCGAGTAATACACCGAGCGCGAAGAGGAAGATGGCCAGAACAACGATTAACGAAGCACCGCAGACTACCGTCAGGAGGATCAGCGTCATGTCGAGCTACTCAACCGGTCTTCATTGGCCAGTCAGAACTTTGGTCAGGAACTGGTGGTGCTGTAAACCTTCTGCCAGTATCGCATCGACCCCACCCGCAGTCATAGGAATAAGAGCAGTATTCGTAGTATTCTCCCGAATATTTAGTAGGGTGTCCCGCACTTCCATAGTACTCCGGTCAATGGATCTCACCATGGACACAAGAGAACTCAGCAATAGGATCACCACGATCAAGACGCCAACGCCCATGGCTATCGCGACCCACCAGAAGGTTACCTCTTCAGGCGCATATCCATCAGGCGCACCGGGATACCCGAATATAAATAGCATCGCCAACCTCCAAGCCTAGCGCGTCCGCGTTCCATACTTCCGATGATGACCTCAGCATGGTCGGTCGTCTGTCGTAGATACGCCAACGGGAGCGTGTTCCAATTTGACTGCTGCAGGGCCTGATTAATCTGTGGAGCCTGACGGGCGATCCGTACGGCGAGCACCAGGGCCGGGGCCACCAATGCAACCACCACGGCAGTGATCGCAAAACCTAGATACCAGCCGAACAAATGTGCCTCACCGGGCCCCCGTTCGACAAGCAACACCATCCCCCAGACCCCCTTCGGTAGGAGTTGTAACCAACTACGGGTCACAGAACCTAACGGTCCGCCGACGAACTCACGGAAGTGATCTCTCCGGTCAACCACGAGCGCCTGGGTCATCGCCCGAACGTTATGGTGGGATAACCCTCAACCCAGCTCAACAGAATTCTTTTGTTAGACGAGGTTAAATTGCGAGCCTCATTCGTGATGACCACAAGAACTCGTGCATTTCCTACTCCGGAGGAACCGGCCTCAAGGCGAGCCTCGTATTGTCGGCGGCTGGATGAACTGATGCCTTTAAACCTGTTCTGCCATATTTCGTACTGGCGCGAGGTTGGCGTTGACTGAAGGCAAGACCTCGGGAACCGTCCTCGTCTGGTAGGCGATTGCGTTGACTCCCACGATGACTGCACCGAGTGTCCAGGAAACGTGTTTTAACTGATAAATCACCTTCAATAGTGAGACACCGACAACGGCCACAATCAACGCGACGCCGAGCAACGTGACCCACGCGGCTAAAGGCATGGCTTCCTCCTCCTGGATCATGTTCGTTAGCGGCCCAGCGCACCCAGCAGATGACCAACACGTGTCACGTAGCCGGTCGCGCCGATGGCGATCTCCTTGACTGCACCGTCTGTCACAGCTAATAGCTCTGGCACATTGTCGAGTTTTCCAGTGAGGACGACGCCGTCGTACAGAATGTTATCCGCCGCCTTGCGGATCCGATCCACTGGCGCGACGATCCGCTTCATCAACACCACAACTATGGGCAGCACAACGAAGAGCAAAATAAGATTACCAATCCACCACCAGATCATATCCTGTCTCTACTTTCTCTTAACGAATCGTTCACCTCAGCGAGGATGTGCCGGCCCCGGCAATTACCACCGGTTCGGCTCAGGCACATCCGATGAAGCCCTACACCCTGCCCCGAGGCCGTGAGCACGACCCAGCAGCCTTTCTTGGGATCAGGTGCCGTCGTCTTGATACGGAGCGATGTCGTCATTACGCATCCAGATAACCCACACCCACCGCCGAATCCTGATAACCTCCACCCACCCGAACAGCTTCTGGAGTCCCCACAGTGGAAGCAGCCGGAGCAGCTGTCGAAGGTGCAGCCCGGGCAGTCGCGGAAGGAATCAACTTAGCGGCGACACCGTCGGCACCCTCAATCAGCAGAGGCATCGCACCTAACAAGTCTCCACCAACTTTATTAAGACGCGTGACGCCAGGACCAATCGCCTGAGCGTGCCCGGTAATTATCCGCACGTTCTCCCAGCAGTCCTCAAGAGTGCCAGCAATGCGATTGAGCAGTACGCCGAGCACAAAGAGATAAATCGCCAGAGCGGCAATTAACAACCCGATGACGACTACAGTCAAAACGATAAGAGTCATACCTCACCTCTTTCCCATCGAATCCCATCGCAGTCCTAGAAGCCCGCTGAACTGCTCGCCACGGTCAGCGTGACCCTGCCAGCCGCCCGTTGATCGCACGACACCCACCGTCGGGTCAATCAACGTGGCCGGGCAAGCTGCCGCAGTCGTCACAGCGAGCAGCCAGCCTGGACGGCGAGCAAGTGGGGCATAGGTTGCACACGCGTGCCGCATCCGCAGTCACCTATCCACGAGATGATCATGCTTCGCTAATAGTGACATCAGCGAATGATGAAAGTCAAGACATTTAACTCCGTAGGTACTGGCCGATTTTGACGAAACTTCCCAACGAGTACCTTCTCCGGACCCCATCACAGTTGGCAGCTGCGATGGGGAGCTGATCTCCCCTGGGTGAGCGGACCCACACATAGGCGCTGGTTGCGTGGACGGTAAGCCACACTTGAATGCGGCGGCGACCCGCCTAGATGGCGATGGTCAGTCCAGTGAAGTCCGTCGGTAGATAGACCGGTCACGCTCCTAAAAATCCGTCGGTAGATAGACCGGTCACGCTCGTTGGAATCCGTAGATAGACCGGTCACGTCCACTTAGTGAGTGAGACGGCTCCGCCTGATCCCTCGTGGACTTTAGGCGATGAACGCGCCGATTGTCACGTTGGCTAGACCAAAATCGTTTCACGATTACGAGATGGGTTGGAGGATCTTAAGGGGCCGGTCCGTAACCCGGGTGGCCCAGTGGGTCGCTTCGGTGATGTCGGGACGACCGAGCAGCTGTAATGCTTGATGGCAACGTTGCACATTCGCTGAACTTGATCTTTGACCTTCGAGGGTCGTCTGCTGGCCCATGAGAATCGGATCAGGGGCTGCTCGTGAGGGCGGGAAGGCTCAGGTCGACGGTGACCCGGCCGGGGGTGCGTCGTTCGATCTGGGCGAGTTTGTCCTCGGCGCCGGTGAGGCTGATCTGGAGTCCTTCGACTTCGCCGAGCCAGCCTTCGCGTTCAACTTCGGCGATTCGGGCGGTGAGGTTGTCGCGGACCTCGATGAGACGGTCTCGTTGGTTGGGGTCGGGCCAGAGCATCGAGCAGCGGATGCAGGCGTGTTCGTTGGTTGATCTCTTCCTCGCCGATGGGGCAGGGTGCGACCCACTGTCCCCAGCGGGCGGGTTCTTCGAGTGCCCACTGGGCCAGGTCGAGGTAGAACGCCCGAACCGGTGTCAGGCAGGGGCGGTAGCCGATCCGTTCCACGGTGAGGATGGTCTTCTCGCCGGTGGCGGTGACGGCCGTCTTCTGCCGAGTGCGCAGACGCTGCTTCCACGCCGCGGCGACCTCGGGTGCCAGACGGAGGCTGGTGATGCCGTGATGGTGGCGCTCCAGGTCTTTCCAGAACACGTTCCCCAGGTCCGCGGCGAGGCTACGCAAGCTGCTGTAGTCCAGCGCCGGTGCGCGTTCGCACAGGTAGTCCACCAGCAGGTCACGAATTGGTCGGCAGGCCAGGTCGAATCGGTCGATAAGCTCGGCGGGACTGCGCTGACCGGCGCTGCGCAACTCTTGTAGCCGTGTCGGCGCGCCCGGCCCCAGGATCCCCGACTGGTGCAGCGCCCGGCAGAACGCGGTGCCGTGAGCCATCGGACTGCGATGGACGTCGGATTCGACGTCGAGCAGTTCCAGGACATCCCCGACGGTGACCTCGGCGATCGTGCCGCCGTTGGCGCCGAGGACGACCGCGGCACGATGCAGCGTGTGCCGTCCCGCCGCGGCGGGGAGGTGGTCGTCGCGATCGCACACCTGCCGCAACCGGGCGAATCCCGCGGCGTCACGGGTGAGGGCCATGCCGCGGGGCACCGCGGCGGGGCACCGCGGCGACGAACCATGCGGTGCTGGGCCGCAGGACATCGGCGCAGATCGCGACGGTCAACGCCGCGCCCAACGGGGCGG
>JBOHFX010000051.1:0-10467 GCA_050699875.1 Pseudonocardiaceae bacterium | reverse complement strand
GTGTGAGGACACTGTTTGCCACTCACGAGCCGCCTGCGATCACCGACCGCAGGCGGCCGAACAGCTCGTTGCGGTTATCGACGCCGAGGCGCTGACGGATCCTCGCCATGTGGTGCTCGACGGTCTTGGGCGAGATGAACAGCCGCTCCCCGATCTGCTTGTGGGTCAGACCGGCCAGGATGAGCTCCCCGACCTCCAGCTCCCGCTCGCTCAGGATCGATTGAGCCGTCGCCGGTCCACTGCCGGCCGCTGCAGGGGTTACCGGGCACTGGGCCACCGGCCGGGCAGGCGCTGTAGCCGACCTCGCCGGGTCCGATGCCGCTGGGTTCGATCCCGCTGGTGGGTCCAATTCCGCTGAGTCGAATCCTGTGGGGTCCGGCTCCGCTGAGAACCCGACGGAGCCGCTGGGTCCGCTGGGGCTGTGCAGGGCGCGGGCGCAGGTGAGCAATGTCGCCATGACCCGGCGATCGGTGGTCCGCGTTGCAGCCTGCCCCGCGAGCTGGGCAGCATCCCAGGCCAGCCCGAAGCGGTGCAGGCGCCGCGCTGCGGCCTGCACTTCTTCCGGGTCGATTTCGCCGGACAGCACCTGCAACCAGATGCTCGCCGCAGCCGCCAGCGTGGCGGCGTAGTGACTGCTCGATGCAGCGTGGTCGAGCGCGGCCGCAGGTGGCCGCGCGTCCGAAAGGCGCTGGGTGTCAGAAAGGTGTGGAGCGACGATGGCGGCGTGCAGCTCGTACCAGCGCAGCGGTACTGCCCACAGCGCCGGTTTGCTCAGCCTGTCGAGTAGACCCTCGGCCTCCTTCAAATGTGGCGCGATCCACTCCCGCTCACCCAGCCGGCTGGCGGCGATGGCGAGCTCGCCCAGCGGCTGCAGCGCATAGAGATCGATCGGGTGCCGAACGAGGGCGCAACGAGCCCGCCGCCACGCCGAACCCAGCGCGGCCGCATCGTTGTCCCGGCGAGCCAGGCCTACCGCCAAGGCCGCGGCGACCATCTCGTCACGAGGTTCGAGTGGGCTGCTCTGGCGGGCCGCCCAGTCAAGCGCGCGGCGGGCCACCTCCAGCTTGCCACGGGTCATCGCCACCCAGCCGTGCAGCAGCATGTGCCGGCAATGGGCGGGACGACCGCCGAGCTTGGCGGCGACGGCGCGCCGCAAAGTGGAATCGGCGACCATCAGCTCGCCGGACTGCAGCGCGACCATCGCGGTCAGTGCGGCTGGGGTGTCAGGCATCAGCACGGTCTCGCCGGCCGGTTCCAGCAGTGCGGCAGCCCGGGCCAGTTGTGAGAGGGCCGCTGTGGATGTCCCAGTGACGGTGGCGAGCATCCCGCGCGCCATGAGGATCTCCGCGCCGGCCATCAGGGTGGCGCCCCGGTCGTCGCCGTCCGCCGCATCGAGTACCGCCTGAGCCCGCGCCAGCTCCCCGGTCCCGATCAGCGCGGGAACCCCAAGCGCGGCGCCACCCGCCGTACCGGCAGGCAGGCTGCAATACAGCTCTGCACTGCGAGCCGGTAGCCCACGATGCGCGAGGACTGCGGCGACCACCCGGACACCCCGGTCCCGGTCGGGAGCGGCTGGGTCCGAGACGATCTGGTCGGCCAGGCGCAGCGCCTGGTCCAGATCGCCGGCCAGGGCGGCTGCCTGGGCGTGGCGAGCCGCCAGTGTCCTTGATGCAGCGCCGGCGTCGATGGTTCCAGCGAACAGTTCGGCGGCGAGCGCCGGGGATTGCAGCAGGGCCTCGTCCCCGGCGCGCTCCAGAACGGCAGCCACCCGGGTGCCGCTTGCGCCGGTGCCCAGCAGCTGCCGCCCGGCGGTGAGCACGGACCCACCCCTGTCGAGCTGGATATTGGCCAACCGCTGCTGCATCTCCCGGCTTTGCAGCATCGGCATCAACCGCAGCACGATGTTGCGGATGAAGGCGATCAGCTGACCGTTCTCGGTGAGTAGACCAGTCGCCAGGGCTGCTTGAGCGGTGTCGGTCAGGGCGACCGACTCGGTATCGAGCAGCAACGCCAGTACTTCGGCGTCCAGGGCCGCACCGACGGCCATGGCCTGCAGAAGCCGGTAGATCTCGGGATCGAGCGCCTCCAGCTGGTAGCGCAACCGTTCGGCCAAGCCCGCGGAGACGTTGACCCGCTCGGGACGCCGGAACTGCTCCGGGCGCCGGGGATCGAATCTGCCGGTGTCCTGAAGCGCCTGCGTGACGAGGTCGACGAGCGACGGCAGCCCCCCGGACTGCTCGAGGACGAGGTCGATCAGCGGATCCGGAGGAGTGCAGCCGATCCGCGCGGCGATCCGGGCCTCGACGGCACCGCGATCCAGATGTCCCACCACCACCGGCGATCGACGGCGTGCCAGGCTCGCGCCGAGCGCCGAGAGTTCGCGAGACCGCGGCCATGGCCGGTAGGCGACGACGAGCCGGACGGTCTCTCCTCCGGCGAACCTGCGCAACCCGTCGAGCTCGACCGGATCCAGCCGGTGCGCATCGTCCACCAGAATGGGCTCGTCCGGATCCAGCGTGTCAATCCGGACTCCCGTAGCCGAGCTGCCCCGCACCACCTCGATGCCGGCCTTCTGGTACTCCCGCGCCACCGCGTCGAGTAGCGCCGATTTCCCGGTGCCTCCCGGCCCTACCACCGCGGCGGTAAGCGGCGTCGAAGGCGCGGCGGCAATCTGGCGGAAGATCCAGGCCGCCGATGAGGGCATGTTCGGAACCGCACGATTTGGTAACGCCGACTGGGCACGCGGCGACGGTGCCGGCGTCGATGGGGAACGAACCATCCTGGCCTCTCCCGAACTGCTGTCGTAGGTCTATCGATGCTGGGCCGCGTCACGTTACGTGGCGTGATCGTCGCCGTGCGCGGCTAACGGCCAGACGGTGCACAGCGATGAAACAGCCAAAGGGCACCGAATCCGGTGGGACCTTAGCCGGTGGTCGAAAGGTCGTGGTCTGGTGCGGTACGCGCTGGGTATCGATGTCGGAACGAGCTTCACGGCGGCAGCCATCTGGCGGTCGGACGACCAGCAGCACAAGGCCGAAGTGGTAGCTCTGAGTAGCCGGATGCCGTCGGTGCCCTCGGTGCTCTTTCTGGGCGCGGACGGTTCGGTGGTCGTCGGTGAGGCCGCCGAGCGGCGCGCACTGACCGACCCCGACCGCGTGGTCAGGGAGTTCAAGCGCCGGATCGGTGATGACACGCCGCTGTTTGTGGGTGGGCAGCCCTACGCCGCGCACGACTTGGCCGCGATGATGGTCCGCTGGGTTGTCGATCTGGTAAGCGAGCGGGAAGGCGGGGCCCCGGAACGGATCACAATCACCCATCCGGCCGGCTGGGGTCCGTATAAGAGAGACCTGTTGTCTGGGGCATTGGCTGCGGTCGGTTTGGACGATGCGATCTTCATGGCGGAGCCTGAGGCTGCGGCGGTCAGTTATGCCGCACAGGAGCGGGTCGAGGCGGGCACCACGATCGCGGTGTACGACCTTGGCGGCGGCACCTTCGATGCGGCCGTGGTTCGCAAGACCGGCGCGGGTTCCTTCGCCCTGCTGGGCTCAGCCGACGGTCTCGAGCAACTAGGTGGCGCGGACTTCGACGAGGCCGTCTTCACCCGCGTGCAGACCCAATTGACCACCGCGCAGTGGGACGCGCTCGACGTCGCGGACCCCAACGTGCTCAACGGGCTGGCGCGGCTGCGCCGGGAATGCATCGAGGCCAAGGAGGCGCTCTCCTCGGACACCGTGGTGTCCATTCCCGTGCTGCTACCCGGCGTCAGCACCCACGTCCGACTGGTACGCGGTGAGTTCGAGGAGATGATCCGTCCGGCCATCGAGGACACCATCGACTCGCTGTCCCGCGCGGTTGGATCGGCCGACCTCAGCAGCGCAGAACTCGGGGCAGTGCTGCTGGTCGGCGGGTCCTCCCGGGTGCCGCTGGTGTCCCAGCTGGTGTCCGCTGCGCTGGGCTGCCCGGTCGTGGTCGACGCCGACCCCAAAGCCACGATCGCGCTCGGCGCTGCGCTGTCCATGGCTCCCCGGATTGAACCGGCGCAGCCGCAACCGGCTTCCACGACCACCGCGGCCGTCCCGCCACCGGATGCCGCCCCCGACTCCCCAACGAGCCGGGAACAACGGCCCAATGAAGCGCCAGGCCGGCCGTCGATCATTCCCGTCCAGCGCCTGGCCCTGGAGGATCGGGAGGATGATGCGCCACGGGGACGAGGGATCATCACCGGACGGCTGCGCAACATTGTCGGGGCTGGAGCGCTCGCCAGCGTGCTCATGATCGCGCTGGCTGTCTCGGCAGCGGAGGGCGGCCTCCCTGGTGGCAGGAGTGAAACTCCAGCGGTCAGCGCCGACCCACCGCGTGACGCGGTCACGACATCGAGCGCCGGTGGCCCCGCCGAGGCGAACAACGCAGTGCCCGACGCGTCCCGCTCGAATAAGGCCGTCATAGTGGCCAGGACCACTGCGTCCGCAACCGGAGCGTCGGCTACCCCACCTGCGCCGGCGGCCTCCCATGCTCAGGACGCGCGCGGCGCCGCCCCGGTTCAGCCGGCCCCGTCAAATCCGAATACGAATCCGGACCCGCGGCCGAACCCGGGCCCGCAGCCAGACCCGCAGCCGCAGCCAAACCCGCAGCCGGACCCGGACCCGACGCCGCAGCCGGACCCGGACCCGGAGCCGCAGCCAGACCCGGAGCCGCAGCCAGACCCGGAGCCGCAGCCGCAGCCAGACCCGGAGCCGCAGCCGGAGCCGGACCCGCAGCCAGAGCCGGACCCGCAGCCAAACCCGGACGCGGGATCAACTATGGCGTAGGCAAGCCGTCGGCTGTGCGTTGTCACGCCGAACGCTCGGTGCTCCCGATGCGAGGGAACGGCCTGGTGGAGAAGATCACCTCCATCGGCACCTCGAAGTACTCCGCGATCCGCAGCGCCAGGTACAAGCTGGGTCTGTACTCGCCGCGCTCCAGGTAGCCGACGGTCTGGTAGTGCACCCCGAGCACCTCGGCGAGCTGGCGCCGGGAGATCTCTCGTTCGGCGCGCAGCATGGCGATGCGGTTGTGGACGATCTCGCTCATCGATCACCCGATCCGCTGGGAAGCCTTCAGCCGGCCGGCCTCGACGCTGGCCCCGGACACGCCGCGGGCCATCCGGCGCAACACCACGGGTGCGAGGATCAGGCCGACGACCGCCCACGCCCCGAGCACCACCACGGTCTCCGCGTGCTGCCAGGACCCGGAGAGCTCCACCGACGCCGCGGAATCCGGCAGCAGCGCCGAGCGCATGCCCAACCCCAACCAGTAGAAGGGGAACACCTGGGCGATCGGGTGCAGCCAGCCGGGCAGCGCGGAGATCGGGTAGAAGATCCCGGAGATCGCGACCAGTCCCGCGCTGGTCAAACCCACAACCTGTCCCACGACGCGCGGGTTGGGGATTAGACCACCGAGCACCATCCCCAGGGGCAGGGTGGCCAGCAGCCCGAGGGCCAGCACCCACACCAGCGTCAGCCAGCCGCTGACGCCCGCGCCGGCCAGACCGTCGAAGAGCAGCAGCCCAGGCACGAGCAGCAGCAGCAAGCCCCGGATCGTGTTCAGCGGGATTCGCACCACCTGGCCGGCGAGGTAACCGATCAGGCCGTATGGTGCGGCCTTGGCCCGCAGCAGGGTCCCGTCCTCACGCTCGAACGCCACCACGAACGCCGCCCCGATGGTGGTGCTGTAGGCGACCAGCATGCCGACCACACCCGGCAGCGCCAGTGTCGCCAGTGGAAGTGACGTCCCGTCGACCGTGTTGTCCCGCTGGAAGTACAGGACGGTCAGGATGACGCCGGCGAGGAACACGTCGAACCCGTACTCGGCCGGATTGGCCAGCATGTGCCGGGACTCGGTCCAACCGCGGCCCAACCCGACGCGGATCGCGTGCAGGATGGGATTCATCCGGCTACCTCCTCGAACTCCACGACGGCGGCCGATCCGCCGCCGGATTCCTGCCGGTGCACCATCGCCATGTAGGTGTCCTCCAGCGAGGCGCGGCGTACCTCCAGGTCGGCCACCTCGGCTCCGTGCTGGGCGAACAGATCACGGACGAACCCTGTGGCATCGGACGTGGCGTGCACGAAGCGTTCCCCGGCCCGACTCCACCGCACCTCCGCGCGGCCCGAGACCCGGCGGGCTAATGTCTCTGCGCTGCCGTCGGCGACAATCCGGCCGCGATGCAGGATCAGAATGCGGTCGGCCAGCTTCTCGGCCTCGTCGAGATCGTGCGTGGTCAGCAGGATCGTGGTGTCTTCCAGGTCGGACAATCGGTGCACCAGATCGTGGAACCTGCGCCGGCCCACCGGGTCGAGCCCGGCGGTGGGCTCGTCGAGAAAGAGCACCTCGGGACGCCCGATGATGCCGATCGCGACGTCGAGTCGCCGCCGTTCGCCGCCGGACAGGCTGGAGATCTTGGCGCCGGCGCGCTCAACGAGACCCACTGTCTCGATGAGTTCGTTCACGTCACGGGGCCGCGGGCGCTGTGGGGTCGAAAATGGTGCGTAGTAACGGCCTAGGTGTTGGAGCAGTTCGCGCACCTTCCACCTGCCGTGGTCGCGCCATGACTGCAGCACGATCCCGACACCCGCTCGCCATTGCTCCCCGGCTCGGGCCGGGTCAACCTCGAGCACGCTGACCTGCCCAGCCGAGCGCGTCCGGAAGCCTTCCAGGATCTCGATGGTGGTGGTCTTCCCGGCCCCGTTCGGCCCGAGCAGCACGAGCACCTCGCCCCGGGCCGCGGTGAAGTCGACCCCGTCGAGCACATCCACCTCCCCGTACCGCATCCGCAGGCCATGAACGTTGATCACCTCAACCTCACCCGTTGGCCAGGAACTCTGGGCCAACCCGCCTTGCTCGGTCGTCGAAGCCATCCACGTGCCTTCCATCATCCGATACCTTCAGCATTAGATAGTAGGGATGCTACCAAAGGTTACAAGAGTTCGATCTTAACGGCGGGAGAACACCAGGGACGGGCTAGCGGGCCTGGCTTGGTCACGACGCCAGCAGCAGCTGCGCCGTGACGAGCAGTGCGAGAAGCACCGGTCCCCGAAGCAGCTGCCGGAACAGGTCTATCGGGACGGTGCCGAATCCGGTCTCGAACACTGCCGCCCCGTAGTTCAGACTCGGTTGGGTCGCCGTCCGGTAGACCACCGCGACCGCTCCGGCAGGCAGCAACACTATCGCCAGCGGGTGCAGCGGCAGCAGAACGGGCAGGGCAGCCACCGTCCACGCCATCGAGGCGGCCAGCGGCGCCACGAGGTGAATCATGACGAGCGCTCGATCAGTACTCCCCAGCGACCTCCGGAGTGCCGGGGAGCGGATTACTGCACGCAACCCACTGGCCGCACGGGTGGCCACGAGGACGGCGGCGACGGCGGTGACGGCCGGCACGATCGCTGCGGGCAGCACAGTTGAGCCCGCGTACGGGACGAGTAGCAGCCCTAGCGCGAGACCCGCCGCGCCGGGTGTGCGCAGCGCCCGCCGCACGTCGACGTAGGCAAGCGCCACGAGACCGGCTCCGATCCCCGTTCGCGATCGGCCCCGCCGGGCGGCGCGCCACCGTCGCTCCTCCAGCAGCCCGAGCAGCAACTCTGGATCCAGGAACGTTCCGGCCACCTGCACGGCGACCGCGAGGCTGCTGCCCGCGCCGAGCACCGCGCGATCGAGTCCGGCCAGCCGCTGCCACCCGGCGCAGAGCAGGCCAGCGCCAAGCGCCCCCGCCGTGATGGCGACCGCGGAGGCCGGCAGGGCCGGGAGGCTGATCTCGCGCAGGATCACCAGCGCAGCGAGGGTCAGGACGCCACCGAAGCCGGCAATGCCCGTTGCGGCCAACCGCCCGACCACCTCCCGCGTCTGCAGCAACACGGCCGCGGCATACACACCAGCTGCAACACATGCTCCGGTCACCGGCCACCACGGCGCGCCGGCAGCACCGGTCACAACCGCCCCGCTCCAGCCGATGCCGGCACCAAGGGCGGCCGCGCCGGCAGCCGAGGCGGCATAGCGCCGGGTGAGCAGCGCTCGCCGGTCAATCGGGGTGGCGAGTACCCAATGGCGCACCGCGGGTCCGGCGATGACCGGTCCGAGCTCCATCGCGGCGCGCAGCGCCACACCCACCACGACGAGCAGCAGCCCGCTGAGCAGCCAGCCGACGCCTGGTTCGTGCGGCGTCGGCACCGCGGTTGCGGTCCACCTCACAGTCTGCACGAGCAACCCACCGATAACGTACGCTGCGAGCCCGCTGGTGTACCAGTCAACGGCAGGGACCTTGCCCGCCGCCCGGGCCGCGGCCCGTCCGGCACGGCATGTCCGGCGCAATTCGGACCCCCACTCGCGAGCTGTCGGCACAGCGGCCGTCGGCAGCGTGATCACCCGCCCAGCTCGATGACGCAGTCGCCGACCGCCTTCACCACCGCGGCGTCGTGCGAGGCGAACAGCACAGCGCAGCCCTCCGCCTTCTCCTGCTGGAGCCGCTCGATGAGCCATCGGCGTCCGGCCAGGTCGAGCCGCTGCTCCGGTTCGTCGAGCACTAGCAACCGCCGCGGTCGCACCAGACACGACGCTAGTGCGAGCCGCCTGCGCTCCCCGCTGGACAGACTGACCGGAGTCCGGTCGGCGACCGTGGCCAGCCCGATCTCGGCGAGCACGCATTCGGTGGCCGGCTGCGCGCCGTGTGCCCGCGCCAGCAGGTCGAGGTGCTCGGCGACGGACAGGTCAGGAAAGAACTCCACATCGTCGAGCGCGCTCGCCACCGCCGCCCGCATCTGAGAGTCGGTCTCCCGCAGTGGCCGGCCGTCGATCAGCACCCGCCCGTCGTCAGGACGGTCGGCACCGACCACGCAACGAAGCAGGGTCGTCTTGCCCGCCCCGTTGGGCCCGATCACCGCCGCGGCATGCCCCGCCTCAAGCACGAACCGAACGTCCGAGAGCACGACCCGCGGGCCGAAGCGCCGGCTCAGCCCGTCCACCACGAGCACCGGTCCGTCCACATGCTCCCCTGCGGTCCTTCCCCCGCTCTAGTGCCAACCTACCGGCGGAGTGCTGGGGTACCTCCCGGTCCGTTGCGCAGCGAAGGTCCGGGCCCACGTGCTTGCGGCCTCACGTGCCGTTGCCCATGCGTAGTTCCTTGTCCAGCGGATCATCGGTCGACGAGTCGAGGATTTCGCTGACGAGTCGAGGATTTCGCCGAACCGCCCAGCGGGCTGGCGCGCCGTTATGTCCGCGTTGAGGTGAAGGGCCGGCAGCTGAACGACACCCTGGTCTGCTACGCCTCCGGCGCCTGACTGCACCGCAGCTTCCGCCTTAACGGGCCTGTGGTTGCACGGCGGACAGGGTAAGACACGCGATCGGAGCGCCTGCATCACCTGCATTGTCTAGAGCCGTGGAGGTCTGCGTCGCCTCGTGCACCACGATCGAGCCGGGTTCGCGGTCAGCGAAGGTGAAGGGCACCGTGGTGCGGGATGTGCCTGACCCGACTATGTTAGTGCGCATATCCAGCCAGAGCTCGTTGCGCGGATTGGCGTATTCGGGGTCGGTCGATGGCGCCTGGGGAGTTGCGTCGGGATCGATACGATTCTGATAGCGCGGGCCAACGGAGTCGGGATCGTCACCACAGGTGTTGGTGTGCGCGTGCACCGCGTAGCCCCGGTTGGGTTGCATGCCGGAGACTACCAACTCTGCAGTGGTGGATCCGCCTGATGGCGTCATGGTGGTCATTAATTGAGCGCCGGCTGGCGCCAATACCGGGTTGTAAGTCACGGCCATCGAGGTGGGGGTCGGCTTGGTGAGGATTCCTTCGCCGCGCAGGGTAACCTCGGATTTTGCCGGCAGGCTGAGCCCCTTAGCCGCGCAGGCCATTGGCATGAGGACCGCAACGGCAGTCACCATGGCAAGTGTGGCTCGTCGGTGCATGGGGCGACGAATAGTCACTGCCTGCGTGCAAAATCCTGCGCCTGAGCACACTGGGTGGTATTGAGCACCATAAGAGAGTCCCCTCATGGGTGTTATGGTCCCGTACCGGCATGCGCGTGACGAGGGGAAGTATTTGCGCAGCACGGTCCACGCGGAGTTGGTCTGGCCGCAGGACGGGTGAGCGAAGCGGGTATCCCGTATCGTGACCGACCACCGGGCGCATCCCTTTCTGCGCTTCGCTGAGACTTTGCTCGCCCGCGCAGAGGTTCGCCGAGTTTACGAGGGAGTCGTCGCGGGCTGGTGAGTGTCGATGAGCGCTCCCGAGCATGCGGAAGGCCCGGCGCACCCGAGGGGGAGGACGCCGGGCCTTCGACGGGCCTGATCATGGCCCCGAACCCGAAACAGCAGGTCATCCCTGAAGGAGCGGGGCCGGTCAAGCCCTTCCTGGGGGGTGCTGATCTTCTTTTTCACCTGCTCCGCCAGGTTTTGGGCGCGCCGAGACAAGGCGTCGGGGTCAAGGATCGGCCCCGT
>JBOHFX010000050.1:0-3775 GCA_050699875.1 Pseudonocardiaceae bacterium | reverse complement strand
CCCCCCCCCCCCCACGACTCCATCAGCTCACAGATTCTTCCACGTCACCATGTTGTTGAAGACCTCTGTGGTGATCCGCACTGCCTTGTTTGGGCACCCCCCGTGCCCGTGTACGCCTACGGCATGGCGCTGCCCGTTCAGTAACCGCCAGACGGCACTGCCGCTCTGACCACCAAAAGTGTCAATCATGTAGGAGAGCCGCCTCGCAGTGACCTGGCTAATATTCCCGGCACCAAACCACTGTGTACCGAACGGCTTGTCGCCCGGATACCCTGCGGTGTTGACGAAAAGGTTCTGCAGGGACGAGTCGCTGAGCGCGGCGAAACCGAACCAACCCACAGCGTTCCCCAGGCTCCCGTTTGGCAGGATGATCGCCCCATAGTCGTACTCTGGGTCGGAGTTGCTAGTCCAGCCCACGACGCTACGGAACGCAGCGCCGGTCGCGGTCTGGGAGCCAAACGGCTCGCTCGCGGCGTCCTTCCCGGGGATGACTTTGATGCTCTTCGCCCAACCACCGTTCGCGGCGCTGAAGACGCAGTGACCAGCGGTCATGACTGTCCGGGGTCCGATGAACCATCCGGTCCCACCACCCACAAGCCCGTTTCCGAGAGTGATGATTAGCTTGGCATTCCATCGCCACGGGGTGGCCGTGCAGGGCGAAATACGGACCCGTTCGTCGGTGCCGCACACGGTCTCCGGCTCGGTGAACACGATGTCCTCGATCGGCGGGATCGCAGAATCGACATCCGCATACTGTGAAAGCAGCGACTCCTTGATGGCGCTGACCGGTTGGAAACCCTCAACGCTCTCGAAAAGGCCGCTCTTCCCCTCAAACTGCTCGCTCTCCAGATCTGTGTACTCCAGGCCGCTCGATGACACCGACTGGTCAAGATCCGACGGTCTTGTGGCCTCTGGTCCTGATTGCTCACTGGATACAGATTCGTGTTGGCTCATGCTTTCTTCCTCCTCATATCACCCCTCTGAGAGTTAGGAGACGGGCAACGCCCGGTTGAGTACGTCATGTTGCCGCCGATCGGGTGCAGGTTCGACGATCTTCATGCCCGGCTGATTTGGTTGACGGTCGCGATGACAGCGGCCACGGTCGACGGTGCTGCGGTGAGGGGCAGCTCATAGCCCTCGGGGGCGGCCGGGTGTCGCGAGACCGTGCAGGAACGGGTTGCCGGCCCGTTCCCGGCCGATGGTCGTGGTCGGCCCGTGGCCAGGCAGCACGACGGTCTCGTCGTCCAGCACGAGGATCTTGTCCCGGAGCGAGGCGAGCATCTGGTCGTGATCGCCGCCGGGAAAATCGGTTCGCCCGATCGAGCCGGCGAACAGCGTATCGCCGGACACCAGCAGGCCATGGCCGTCGCCGTGCCCATTACTGGGCACGGTTCGGAACGTCACCGATCCACGGGTGTGGCCGGGGGTGTGGTCGACGGTGAAAGTCAGCCCGGCCACCTCTAGGGACATCCCGTCGGCCAACGCGCGCACATCCCGGGGCTCGCGCAGCTGGATCCGACCACCAAAGAACTGCTGTACCTGGGTGGACAGCGCGCGCATCGGATCGGACAGCAATACCCGGTCCTCGGGATGGATCCAGGCCGGGATGTCATTGCCGTCGCACACCGGGGTCACCGCGAAGATGTGATCGAAATGTCCATGGGTGAGCAGCACCGCCACCGGGTCGAGGCGGTGCTGACGTAGCAGCTCGTCCAGTGGCTGCTCCGAGCCCTCTCCCGGATCGACCACTACGCAGGGACCACCAGCCTCGGGGGCGAGCACGAAGCAGTTCGCTTGGAAGGAACCTGCGGTGAAACCTGCGACGAGCACGGGCGACCCGCTTCCGCTATGGGGAGGTGCAAACGCGGCCAGCCTAGGCGCCCACTTAGACTTCGCGGCGACGTCGCCCCAATCGCGTTGAACAGCCACAGGAGTCCCGGGTGCCCACGAACGAGCAGCGTCGCGAGGCCGCGAAGCGCAAACTGGATCGGCAGCTCGCCCGTCGCGCGCAGCGCGCCAAGGCCCGCCGCCGGTACGCGGTGGCCGGCAGCGCGGCTGCGGTGGTGCTGGTCGTCGGCATCGTGGTCCTCACCGTGACGTTGAGTAACCGCGACCAGACCACCAATACCAACGCGAATCCGTCGACACCGGCGCCCCCGGCCAGCACGAGCGAGACTCCCGGCCCCGGCAACGAGCCGGCCGCCGCGCCGACCCGGCCGCAGCCACTGCCCGCCTCGGTGGACTGCCAGTATCCGGCCGGTCAGCAGCCCCCCGCCAGGCCGGTGCGGCCCCCACTGGCCGAGTCCATCTCCGCCAAAGGCACGGTGGCGGCGACCATGCAAACCTCGGCCGGTGCGATCGGCCTCACCCTGCACCGGGAGCTGGCCCCATGCACCGTCAACAGCTTCATCAGCCTGGCCCAACAGGGGTATTACTCCAACAGCTCGTGCCACCGGTTGATCACCAACCCCGGGTTGCAGGCTCTGCAATGCGGTGATCCGACCGGCACGGGCACCGGCGGGCCGGGCTACACCATCCCGGACGAGGTGTTCCCGGAGCTGACCTACCAGCCGGGTTATGTCGCGATGGCCAATACCGGCCAACCCAACAGCGGCGGTGGCCAGTTCTTCCTGATCCACGGTCAGACCCAGCTCCCGCCGCAGTACACCGTCTTTGCCACGATCTCTCCAGACGGCCTCAAGGTGCTCGAAGAAGTGGCCAAGGCAGGCGACGACGGGTCGCTGGAGCCCTCTCCCGGTGGCGGCAAGCCAAACCGGCCGGTGACGATTACCTCTATCGACGTCGCGGCAACCTGACGGGGGTTCAGTTCGACGAGGTGACGCGGTAGACGTCGTAAACACCCTCGATGTTGCGCACCGCGCGAAGCACGTGCCCCAAGTGCTTCGGATCACCCATCTCGAAGGAGAAGCGGCTCACCGCCACCCGGTCTCGGGTGGTGGTCACCGAGGCGGACAGGATGTTCACCCGCCCGTCCGCAAGCACCTTGGTGACGTCGGACAGCAGCCGGTGCCGGTCCCGCGCCTCGACCTGGATGCCGACCAGGAACACCGACGACGATGACGGCTCCCACTCCACGTCGACCAGCCGCTCGGGCTGGTCCCGCAGCGACTCGGCGTTGGTGCAGTCGGTGCGGTGCACGCTGACCCCACCACCCCGGGTGACGAAGCCGAGGATCTCATCACCTGGCACCGGTGTGCAGCACCGGGCCAGCTTGGCGTAGACATCCCCGGCGCCTCGCACCCGCACGCCGGAGTCACCGGTCGGTCGGCGGCGCTGGACGGTGGATGGGGTGGCCCGCTCGGCCAGCACCTCCTCGGCGCCGTCCTCGCCGCCGAGCAGCGCAACCAGGCGCTGCACGACATGGCGAGGTGAGGCGTGGTGCTCGCCGACCGCCGCGTACAGGGCGCTGACGTCGGGATAACGCAACTCTCGGGACACCGCGATGATCGACTCGGCGGAGACCAGCCGCTGCACCGGTAGCCCGACCCGGCGCAGTTCCTTGGCGATGGCGTTCTTGCCGGCCTCCATCGCCTCTTCGCGGCGCTCCTTGGCGAACCATTGCCTGATCTTGGTCCGGGCTCGGGGCGAGGCGACGAACGACAGCCAGTCCCGGCTGGGTCCGGCATCCCCGGCTTTCGAGGTGAAGATCTCGACGACCTGACCGTTGTCCAACTGCCGTTCCAGGGCGACGAGCTGGCCGTTGACCCGGGCGCCGATGCAGCGGTTGCCGACCTCGGTGTGCACCGTGTAGGCG
>JBOHFX010000049.1:0-21347 GCA_050699875.1 Pseudonocardiaceae bacterium | reverse complement strand
GGACAGCAGTCGGTGCCGGTCCAGCGCCTCCACCTGGATGCCGACCAGGAAGACTGACGACGATGATGGCTCCCACTCCACGCCGACCAGCCGCTCGGGCTGGGCCCGCAGCGCCTCAGCGTTGGTGCAGTCGGTGCGATGCACGCTGACCCCGCCACCCCGGGTGACGAAGCCGAGGATCTCGTCACCTGGCACCGGTGTGCAGCACCGGGCGAGCTTGGCGTAGACCTCCCCAGCGCCCCGCACCCGCACGCCGGAGTCGCCGGTCGGTCGACGGCGCTGGACGGTGGAGGGCGTAGCCCGCTCGGCCAGCACCTCCTCAGCACCCTCCTCGCCGCCGAGTAACGCGACCAGGCGCTGCACGACATGGCGGGGCGAGGCATGGTGCTCGCCCACCGCGGCGTACAGGGCGCTGACGTCTGGATACCGCAGTTCTCGGGATACCGCGATGATCGACTCGGCGGAGACCAGCCGCTGCACCGGTAGCCCCACCCGGCGAAGTTCCTTGGCGATGGCACTCTTGCCGGCTTCGATCGCCTCCTCGCGGCGCTCCTTGGCGAACCAATGCCTGATCTTGGTCCGGGCGCGTGGCGAGGCGACGAAAGACAGCCAGTCCCGGCTGGGGCCGGCATCCCCGGCCTTCGAGGTGAAGATCTCGACGACCTGACCGTTCTCCAGCTGCCGTTCCAATGCGACGAGCTGGCCGTTGACCCGCGCCCCGATGCAGCGGTTGCCCACCTCGGTATGCACCGCGTAGGCGAAGTCGACCGGCGTAGAGCCGGTGGGCAGCGTGATGACGTCGCCCTTGGGAGTGAAGACGAAGATCTCGCGAGTGGCCAGGTCATAACGCAGCGACTCGAGGAACTCACCGGGGTCGGCGGCCTCCCGTTGCCAGTCCAGCAGCTGGCGCATCCAGGCCATCTCATCGACGTCCACGGCTCCGTTGTGAGTGCCGTTGGTCTCCTTATAGCGCCAGTGCGCGGCGATGCCGTACTCCGCGGTGCGGTGCATGTCGCGGGTGCGGATCTGCACCTCCAGAGGTTTACCGTCAGGCCCGATCACCGTGGTGTGCAGGGACTGGTAAACCCCGAACCTGGGCTGTGCGACGTAGTCCTTGAATCGCCCGGGCATCGGCTGCCACACCGAGTGCACCACGCCGATCGCCGCGTAGCAGTCGCGGACGTCCTCGACCATGATCCGCGCTCCGACCAGGTCGTGGATGTCGTCGAAGTCGCGGCCCCGCACGATCATCTTCTGGTAGATCGAGTAGTAGTGCTTGGGCCTGCCCTCCACCGTGGCGGTGATCCGCGAACCGGCCAGCTGCGCGGACACCTCGCCGATCACGGTGCGCAGGTAGGTGTCGCGGGACGGGGCCCGGTTGGCGACCAACCGCACGATCTCGTCGTACTTCTTCGGGTGCAGGATCGCGAAGGAAAGGTCCTCTAGTTCCCACTTGATGGTGGCCATGCCCAGCCGGTGCGCCAGCGGGGCGAAAACCTCCAGTGTCTCTCTGGCCTTGCGAGCCTGCTGTTCGGGTGGCAGGAAGCGCATGGTGCGCATGTTGTGCAACCGGTCCGCCAGTTTGATCACCAATACTCGGGGGTCGCGGGCCATCGCGATGACCATCTTGCGGATGGTCCCGGCCTCCGCGGCGGCGCCGAGCTTGACCTTGTCGAGCTTGGTGACGCCGTCGACGAGATGCGCGACCACGTCACCGAAGTCCTCGGTGAGGCGCGGCAGCGAGTAGTCGGTGTCCTCCACGGTGTCGTGCAACAGCGCGGCCACCAGTGTGGTGGTGTCCATCCCCAGCTCGGCGAGGATCGTCGAGACCGCCAGCGGATGGGTGATGTAGGGGTCGCCGGACTTGCGCTTCTGGTGGGAGTGTTTGTCCTCGGCGACGTCATAAGCCCGCTGCAACAGCGCGAGGTCGGCCTTGGGGTGCAGCTCCCGGTGTACAGCGGCGAGCGGTTCGAGAACAGACCGCACCGGGCCTGGTCGCTGCGCGGTGATCCGACGCGCAAGCCTCGCCCGAACGCGCCGGGTCGCCGAGGGCAGGCGCTGCGGGACCGTGGCGGCGTCCAGGCCCGCAGGCGTTGCGTCAGCGCGCTGCAGGTCTTGGCTCACACCGCATTCTCCTGCCAGGTGGTCACAATCAGATCTTCAGCGTACCGCCCGCCTTTACCCGCCGGACCCTCAAGGACCGCCCAACCCAGCATTCCCCGAGAGTTCTGCTGGCGAGTTCGCCGAGGTGCAGAGCAGTCGAGACCGCGTGCTGATCGGTCATACCGTCAGCAACGCATGCAGAAAACGGCCTCCGAGGCGACCTCGACCGCGCAAGGAAGCGATCTCCAGCAACACCGCGATGCCCTCGACGGTGACCCCGGCCCGTTCGACCAGCGCGCAGGTCGCAACCGCCGTGCCCCCGGTGGCCAGCACGTCGTCGACCACCAGGGCCCGCTGCCCGGGCCGCAGCACACCGTGCGCAAGTTCCAGTGAGGCGGCGCCGTACTCCAACTTGTAGCCCTCACGGTCGCAGACCAAGGGTAGCTTGCCGGGTTTGCGAACCCCGATCACGCCAGTACCCAACGCATAGGCGGCCCCAGCACCGAGCAGGAACCCGCGAGCCTCCACCCCGACCACCACATCGACCTGCAGCGCTGGAGCGACCAGCGCCTCCACCACCGCTCGGAACGCGGTCGCATCAGCGAACACCGGCGTAAGGTCCCGAAAAAGCACTCCGGGATGCGGGAAATCCGGGACTTCGCGGATCAGCGGCGCGATAAGAGTTGGCAGGTCGTCGGCGTTCGACCTGGAGTGCACGCCGGGACCCTTACTCGTCCCCGGCGCCGCCAGACCAGTTGCCGGGCCCATTGCTGCTAGACCCAGCCTCGCCAGACCCAGCGTCACTAGACCCAGCGCTGTTGTGCCCAGCGTTCCCGGACCGGGAGCTGCCCCACCCGGAATTCGACTGCGGCCTCTTCGCCCACTGCTGATCCGTTGTCCCGGGACTACCGTGCCAGGGAGTCTGGACCTCCTGGCCCCATTCCTGCAGTGGAATCTTCGGATGAGGGGGGTTGATCCGAGGCTGGGGCTTGTCCGAGATCGAAATCGGCTTGGGCGCCTGGACTGATGCTGGTAGCTGGACTGGGGCGGGCAACTGCACCGGAACCGGCAGCGGCCTGGACACTGGAATCGCGGGAATTGAGTCCGGTGTCGTTGTGGTCGAATCGGGCGTCGGCTGCTCCGGATGCGCTGGCTTGCAGGTCTTGTTCACCGAGAAGATCAGCTTCTGGGCGCACATCGCCGATGCAGGTGTGGGCTGACCCGGCGTGGACTGGCTCTGGACCGCGCTGTCTTGATGGCGCACCTCGGCCGTGGATGACGCTGCCTGAGCGTCCGGCACGAGCTTGGCAGGTGCTGGCGGCCGCGTCTTGGCGACCGGCCCGGCGGTCCCGGCCTGTGCAGCAGGCACCGGGGCGCGGTTCGCCAGCGGACCGTTGGTCACGACACGAACCGGCGTCTCGCGAGCTGGATCAGGGAATGCCAGTACCGGTGATTTGCCCCCTGAGCCGAAGAGGGTGGCGCCCGGCAAGATCACCGCTAATGGTGGGCTCGCCAAACCCACCGCCAACATCAGCGCGCCACCCATGACAGCGGCCAGCCGGACTGGATGGGTGTGCTTCCCTTCAGCGGTGCTTCGAAGGCCCAGCGTGATCGCTCCAAGCGCAGGGCAGCGCCCGGCCAACAGCGCGGCCAGCTCGCGGCGCCCGCGCGATTCCCAGTCAGCGCCCACAGCGCGGACTGCGACATCATCGACCTGAGCGAGCAGACTGCGCACGTCAGAACGGCTCCGCAGGTCTCTGGCAAGACCGCTGCACACCAGCTCCCGAGCCAGCTCAGGGACTACGTCGATCGGGAGCGTGGCGTGCTCGTGCTTGCTCCACAGCTCGGACGCGCTGTGGGCGTAGAAGGGCGGCGCCCCGACCAGACACTCGAAGAACGTAGCCGTGGCGGCATACACGTCTCCCGCTGGAGCGGCCGGCCGGTCACTCCACTGTTCGGAAGCGAGGTAGAAGGGTGTCGACCGATCAAGCCGCCGCCGACCGTCGGATGTCCAGAGCCCGAAGTCCACGAGCCGGACGTGACCAGCGGGGGTCAAGATCACGTTCTCCGGCTTGATGTCACCGTGCGCCAGGCCCGCTTGGTGACAAGCGGCCAGTCCGAGCAGCGTGTCTTTGAAGATCACCAATGCGGTCCCGGTACCGACGGCACCGTGAGCCAGTAACAAGGAACGCAACGGAGTCCCGTTGACACAGTCGCCGAGGACGGCAGCCCCATCGGGACACTCCACGTAACGGCGCGCCCGGGCGACGCGACGTTCCTTGACGCCGGCCAGTCGTTCGAAGTCCCCCGAGAACCGAGCGCGGAATTCGAGGTCGGCAAGCAATTCAGCGGACAGGTAAGTCACCGCGACGGGCTGTCGAGTAATGCGGTGGCGAGCTACCACCCGGCGGCCAATCGGATCCTCACGTACCTCGCGGAGATGCACCACACCCGGAACGGACCACCCCGCCATCCCAGATCCTCTCTGGTCGCCCCTCACGGTGCCACCCCCCAGCCCGTCACTCCCAGGAGCGACATCCAGCACCTGACTACAGAGCGTTCTACCAAACGCGTCTGGAGGCAAGGAATCGGAGCGACAACGCACCACATTAGGTGATCTGAAGCAAAGAGGACACCAGCCGCCCGTCAGCGGGTAGTTACATTCCGTAATTAAGGTAACGGACTGTAGTTGCGGCTGGTGACCTCTGTTAGCGGCCGGTGGATCGGCCGGCCTTGCCAGACGGTCTGCCGCTGCGGCCAGCGGGCTGCCCACGCCGCCGTCGTGCGGGTGTGGCCTTGACGACCTTGGTGGGCGCGCCGTTGCCGACTGGCGTGTCCTGTGCCGGGGTTTCGGAGTCGCCGCGGGGACGCTGTGAGGGTGTCTCGCCCGCATCTTCGGAGTCGGGGGTGGCCTTAAGGGCCAGCTTCCCCCGACGCAAGGCGACCCGCTCGGCTTGCTGCTGGTAGGCCGGGCGGCGCATGGTGAGGTGCACCAGTAAGGGGGTGGCCAGGAAAATTGAAGACATCGCCCCGGCCACGATGCCGACCATCTGCACCAACGCGAGGTCCTTCAGGGTTCCCACGCCCAGCAGACCGACGCCGATCACCAGCAGACCGAGAACGGGCAGCACCGCGATGAACGAGGTGTTGATCGAACGCATCAGGGTCTGGTTGACCGCCAGGTTGGCAGCCTCGGCGTAGGTCCGTCTGGTCAGGCCGAGCAGTCCCCGGGTGTTCTCCTTGACCTTGTCGAAGACGACGACCGTGTCATACAGCGAGAACCCGAGGATGGTGAGCAGGCCGATGACCGACGCCGGTGTCACCTCGAAGCCGACCAACGAGTAGACCCCGGCGGTCAGTAGCACGTCGTGCACCAGGGCGATCAGCGCGGCCAACGCCATCCGAGGCTCGAAGTACACCGCGAGGAACACGGTAACCAGGACGAGGAACACCAACAGGGCGATCAATGCCTGCCGGCTGATCTCGCCGCCCCATGATGCGCTTACTGCGCTGTCGCTGATCGCCTGTTCGCTGGGCTGTCCGTTGCTGCCCAGCGGGCGCAGCTGCTCGTACAGTGCCGCCTTCAGGACGAACGACTGCCGGGTGTCCAGCGCCTCAGAGCGGATCAGGATGCTCGCCGCGGCACCGGTACCGACGGTCTGCACCGACACCGGCGGCTGGCCCACCGTTTCGGTGAAGACGCGCTCGGCCTGCTGGGTGCTGATCGGTCCGGCCGCGCCCTGCGCCGGGAGCTGTACCCGGGTGCCGCCCTCGAAGTCGATGCCGAAGTTGAACCCGCGCAGCAGGATCGAGGCCAAGCAGACGGCGATGAGCACACCGGAGATCGAGTACCAGATTCGCCGCCGTCCGACGATGTCGAACGCTCCGGTTCCGCTGTAGAGGCGCGCCAGCGTGCCCGCCATCTCAGACTCCCTTTCCCGCAGTGGCCAGCGCCGACCGGCTTTCGGCGCCGGCTCGCTGTGCGGCGCCGAGCCCGGAAAGCCCTGGTTGGGACAGCAGCCGCGACTGTGACGCCATCGCCACCAGCGGGTGTGTGACCAGGAAGACGACCACCAGGTCCAGCACCGTGGACATGCCCAGGGTGAAGGCGAAGCCCTTCACCTGTCCGACGGCGAGGATGTAAAGCACCGCGGCGGCGAGGAAGCTCACCGCATCCGCCGACAGGATGGTGCGGCGAGCCCGGACCCAGGCCCGGGGCACCGCCGAGCGGAAGGTGCGACCCTCCCGAACCTCATCCTTGAGCCGCTCGAAGAAGATCACAAAGGAGTCCGCGGTGATGCCGATCGCGACGATGAAGCCGGCAACGCCAGCCAGATCCAGGGTGAAGCCGATCCATCGCCCGAGCAGTACCAGAACGGCGTAGACGATCAGTCCGGACAGCGCCAGGGACAGGATCGTGAGCACTCCGAGTAACCGGTAGTAGAACAAGCAGTAGACGAAGACCACGGCCAGGCCGATTGCCCCGGCGAGCAGTCCAGCCCGCAATGAGGCAAGGCCTAGGGTGGCCGACACCGTCTCGGATTCCGAGGGCTGGAAGGACAGCGGCAGCGAACCGTACTTCAGGGCGGTGGCCAGGGTTCGGGCCTCGGTTTGGGTGAAGTTGCCGGTGATTTGGGTCTGCTGACCGGGCGGAATCGCTCCCCTGATCTCTGGAGCCGACACCACCTCGCCGTCCAAGGTAAATGCTGCCTGCCTACCGACATTGTTCGCGGTGTACTTCGCCCAAATGTCTTCGCCTTGACGGTTGAAGTTCAGGCGCACCTCGTAACCCGTGCCGTCAGGGTTGAAGCCCGACGACGCGTCCGCGATCTCCTCGCCGGTGAGGAAGGCGGGCCCCAGTAGGTACTTGGCAGTTCCGTCCTGGTCACAGGTGATCAGGGGAAGCCTCGGGTCGTCATTTCCGCGGAGGGGATTGGGGGCGGCGCAGCTCAGTGCGGCCAGGGCCTCCTGCAGCACAGCGGGATCTTGGCTCTGCAGCCGCGCTCGGGCCTGCCGGATCTGCTCGGCGATCTCGGGGTCGGCCGAATCCGCCGGGGCGTCACCGACCGGTGACGGGGTGGCGGGTTCCGGTGATGCCGGTGGGACCGGAGATGGAGTCGGCTCCTCCGGTGGCGGCTGGACCTGCTGGGGAGCCACCGGCTCCGGCGGGACCGGCGTCGGGCTGATCGGCGTCGGTGCAACGCTGGAGGCAGGGGGCTGCGGGGACGCCGGAGGTGTGGCCGGTCCGCCGTCCCCGGGAGGCTGACCGCTTGGGACCGGGCTGGCCACCGCGGCTGCCTGCTGGGTGATCACCGGCCGGAAGTACAATTTGGCGGTCTGCCCGAGGGTGCGAGCCTGGTCCCCATTTTCACCTGGCACGGTGATGATCAGATTCTTGCCATCCAAGATGACCTCTGACCCGGTCACCCCGGTGTCGTTGACGCGTTCCTCGATGATCTGGCGTGCTTGGTCCAGCGCTTCGCGCGAGGGTGGCTGGCCGTCGACGGTGCGGGCGGTAAGGGTCACCCGGGTGCCGCCTTGCAGGTCAATGCCCAACTTGGGAGTCAGGTTTCCGCCGCCGGTGAAAAAGACCAGTGAGTACAGGACAGCGACGATTCCGACGAAGATCGCCAGGTCACGCCAAGGGCGGAATCGCACGGCCGGTGGTGCCACGGTCAGTGGTTCTCCTTATTCGCAACTCACAGCGCGCAGCGCCAGCACCGGCGACCTGCCGCGGTTCCCACTGTGCCAGCCTTGTGATCGGCGGGAGACGTGGGGATCGGGTGCAGAGCGTATCGCCACGTACAGTCAGTCAGGAGTTACCGGTGCGAGTGGTGTCGTCGATGGGTGGGGCCAGCTGCGCGCCGGGTTCGGCCGGCTCGTCCCTGTCCTCAGTGATCTTTTCTCGGATCGCCGCTCGCAACCACGTGGTGCGCACTCCCGGAGCGATCTCTAGGTCGACCGTCGTCTCCTCTGCGCTGCTCACGACGGTTCCCTGCAGGCCTGAGGTAGTCAGCACCCGGTCGCCATCGACCAGCGAGTTCTGCAGCTGCTGCGCTTCTGCCATCGCGCGCTTCTGCCGGCGGGAACCGAGGATCAGCGGCAGTGCAAGGGCCGCAATGAACAGCAGCGGCAGGAACAGGGATTCCATGGTTCTCCGATCACCATCATCGTGCCTGCACCGAGTGTGTCAGGTCCCGCCACCGGCAGGTCTTTCACCATGGCCGATTCCGGATAGCCGGCACCCTGGACGGACCATGCATGCAGGTCTCACGTCTCGAACAACGTCGGAGTGGAGTCTGCCGGAGTGTCGGCGGGCGGCTCCAACCGCAGGTGGCGCCACGCGGCTGCGGTGGCCACCCGGCCGCGTGGGGTGCGGGCGAGCATGCCAGCGCGGACCAGGAACGGCTCGCACACCTCCTCGACGGTGGCCGGCTCCTCACCCACCGCCACCGCGATGGTGGACACTCCGACCGGTCCACCGCCGAAGGTGCGCACGAGCGCGGTCAGGACAGCGCGGTCCAGCCGATCCAGACCGAGTTGGTCGACGTCATAGATCGCCAGACCGGTGCGGGCCACTTCCCGGGTGATCGCGCCGTCGACTCGGACCTCGGCATAGTCGCGTACCCGGCGAAGCAGCCTGTTGGCGATCCGGGGCGTGCCGCGGGAGCGGCCGGCGATCTCGGTGGCACCATCGGGGCGCAGGTCCACGCCGAGGATGCCGGCTGAGCGGCGCAGCACCAGCTCCAGCTCGTGCGGCTCGTAGAACTCCATGTGCGCGGTGAACCCGAACCGGTCACGCAGTGGGCTGGTCAGTGCTCCGGACCGGGTGGTGGCTCCGATCAAGGTGAACGGGGCGATCTCCAACGGGATCGAGGTAGCGCCGGGACCCTTGCCGACCACCACGTCCACCCGGAAATCCTCCATCGCGAGGTAAAGCATCTCCTCTGCGGGCCGAGCGATCCGGTGGATCTCGTCGATGAACAGCACATCGCCCTCGACGAGGTTGGACAGCATGGCGGCGAGGTCTCCGGCGCGCTCCAACACCGGGCCCGAGGTCACCCGGATCGCGCTGCCCAGCTCGGCGGCGATGATCATTGCAAGGCTCGTCTTGCCCAGCCCGGGGGGGCCGGACAGCAGCACATGGTCGGGCGCGGCGCCCCGGCGCCGGGCGCCCTCGAGTACCAGCTCCAGCTGCTCGCGCACCCGCGCCTGCCCGATGAACTCCGGTAGCCGGCGTGGCCGCAGGGTGGTCTCCAGCTCGACGTCCGCGGGGTCCACCACGGACGAGACCGGTCGCTGGGTGGTCACCGGTTGCGGCCCAGCCTGGTCAGCGCGCGGCGCAGCACGTCCGAGGTACCGGTCGGCTCGGGATCGGCGTCAGCGAGCACCGCATCGACGGCCTGTTCGGCCTGCCGGGCCGCGAACCCGAGCCCGACCAGCGCCTCGGTCACCTGAGTGCGCACTCCGCCACTGCCACGGGTGGCCGGTCCTGATGCGGCGGGCGCAAGCCCACCGACCTTGTCCCGCAGCTCCACGACCAGGCGCTCCGCGCCCTTACGTCCGATACCCGGCACCCGGGTGAGTACCGTGAGATCACCTTCGGCGAGCGCCGTGCGAAGGGTGTCCGGTTCGAGAACAGCGAGCATTGCCAGGGCGAGCCTGGGTCCCACCCCGGAGACGGTCTGCAGCAGCACCCACAGCTCCCTGGCAGCGGCATCGGCGAAGCCGTACAACGTCAGCGAGTCCTCCCGCACCACAAGCGACGTCGCGAGCCGGGCTTGGTCGCCGCGCCGCAAGGTCGCCAACGTGGCGGGCACGGCATATACCGTCAAGCCAACACAGCCACCAACCTCGACAACGGCATGGTCCAGGTCGACGGCGAGCACTTCTCCGCGCACCGAGGCGATCACCGCGCCACTCCCGTCCGGCGAGCCGCGGTGGCCAATCTCGCGCGGTGGGCTCGAGCGAGCTGCGCCGACTGGGCCTGCGCACGCGCAAGCCGTTGGGTCATCGGCGCCCGCCACAAATGACAGACCGCCAGAGCCAGAGCGTCCGCGGCGTCGGCCGGCCGTGGCTTGGCCGGTAACGCGAGCAGGCGAGTGATCATGGTGGTCACTTGCTCCTTCCCGGCCCGACCCGAGCCGGTGACGGCGGCTTTGACCTCGCTGGGGGTATGAAAGGCCACCGGTAACCCCCTGCGGGCCGCGACCAGCGCCACGACCCCGCCGACCTGTGCGGTGCCCATTGCGGTGCGAACGTTGTGCTGGCTGAACACCCGCTCGACCGCCACTACGTCAGGTTGGTGCTCGACCAGCCAGCGCTCCACGACATCGGCCATCCCGATCAACCGCGCCCCGAGGTCCATGTCGGTTGGGGTACGAACCACATCGACGGCTACGCAACTGACCACCCGACCTGACCCGCCGTCGACCACACCGAGCCCACACCGGGTAAGTCCCGGATCCACCCCCAGTACCCGCACAACACCTCCCGCATCGAACGAACACGCGTTCGAAGCCTAACGACGCCGTCGCAGCGACCGCGCCCCGACACTCCAGAAGCTAGCGGCGTCGCGACATACTCGTTCAGCCGTCGGTTCTCAGCCCACCTCGGCCAACACGTCGTCGGAGACGTCAAAGTTGGCGTAGACGTTCTGGACGTCGTCGCAGTCCTCCAACGCGTCGATCAGCTTGAACACCTTGCGGGCGTTGTCGACGTCCAGCGGGGTGCTCGCCGAGGGCAGGAAGCTCGCGTCGGCGGAGTCGTAGTCGATGCCGGCGTGCTGAAGTGCGGTGCGCACTGCGATGAGATCGGTCGCCTCACTGACCACCTCGAATGACTCGCCCAAATCGTTGACCTCCTCGGCACCGGCGTCGAGAACTGCAACCAGCACGTCATCCTCCGAGACGCCCTGCTGATGGGGCACGATCACCAGGCCCTTGCGGCTGAACAGGAACGACACCGACCCGGGATCGGCCATCGTGCCACCATTGCGGGTCATCGCGGTGCGAACCTCGGACGCCGCCCGGTTGCGGTTGTCGGTGAGGCACTCGACGAGCAACGCAACCCCGCCGGGCCCGTACCCCTCGTACATGATCGTCTGGTAGTCGGCACCGCCGGCGTCGGCACCGGAGCCGCGCTTGACGGCGCGCTCGATGTTGTCGGTGGGCACTGACGTCTTGCGGGCCTTCTGAATGGCGTCGTAAAGCGTCGGGTTGCCGTCCGGGTCACCACCACCGGTACGCGCCGCCACCTCGATATTTTTGATCAACTTCGCGAAAAGCTTGCCACGCTTGGCGTCGACCACGGCCTTCTTGTGCTTGGTGGTCGCCCATTTCGAATGCCCGCTCATACCTGCTCTTTCTCGCTCGCCGGTCTCACCCGAGCACCCGGACCCCACGCGAGTGCCGGACCATCTCGCAGAAGAGTTGGTGCACCCGCCGGTCGCCGGTCAGCTCCGGATGGAACGCGGTGGCCAGCACGCTCCCCTGCCGGACCGCCACGATCCTACCGGCGGCCCTGCCCGCGGCCGGCACGTCGGGCACCGTGGCCAGCACCTCAACGCCGGCACCGGCCTGTTCCACCCAGGGGGCGCGGATGAACACCGCCCGGACCGCGACACCGGCTACCCCGACGACGTCCAGGTCGGCCTCGAACGAGTGGACCTGCCGACCGAACGCATTGCGGCGCACCACCACGTCCAGGGCCGCGAGCTGTTGCTGGTCGGGCCGGCCGTCGAGGACCTCCCGGCCCAGCAGGATCATTCCCGCGCACGACCCATAGGCCGGCATCCCCTCTGCGAGCCGGGCGCGCAAAGGTTGCATCAAGTCGAAAGCGACCAGTAGCCGGCTCATCGTGGTGGACTCGCCCCCAGGTAGGACCAGTGCGTCCACCTCGTCGAGCTCCCCAGGCCGGCGTACCAGCATGCTGCGGAACCCGCAGTCAGCCAATGCCCGGATGTGCTCCCGCACATCACCCTGTAGCGCAAGCACCCCGACAACCGGCGCGTTTTCGGTCATAGTCCCAGGGTAAGCCGCCCGTTCGGAGCCGAATCGCGGGCGGCTGGAGGGGCTGAGCCGGTCAGGGTTCGAGGAACCACGGACTGGTGTAGGCGATCGCGTGGTTGTTCGCGGGATGTCGGGGTGGGCCCGGGGTGGCGTTGGGGGCGGCCGGATCGGCGACGCGCAGCACGACCCAGCGGCCGTCATCGATGCTCATCGGTACCGAGAAGCGGGCAACCTCACCGCAGCGCACCTCGACGACGTCGGCCACTGCCGGCGCCGGCGTGTCCGGGCGCAGCACCTGCACCTCCAGCGGGCGGCCGGTCCAAGACGGAGCGCACGCGACATCGAGCGCGAAGGAAACCGGCCCCTGGCGGTGCTGCAGCACCGAGCCCATCCGCACACCGCCGGCAGTCGCGTCGAGCCGCAGCCCAGCGATCCGGGTGGCGAAGAACCGTCTGGCCCGCATTGCCTCGGCGATTCCGGCGCGGCTGTGCGCGGTCACCCACAGTCCAGCGCGACCCACACCCTCCTCGAAGCCCCAGCGCAGGCCGTGCTCGTCGCTGACCCCGAGCAGCCCGGTCCGCCAGCCGGCATTGAGACAGGCCACCAACGGAGAGCTGGCGCCCGATGCGACGCCCTGGAACAGGTAATCGTCGGTGCGGTTGAACATCTCCAGGCTGACCATCTGTTCGGCGACCGCGGGCGCGTAGTCGAAGCCGGCGAAACGGCCATCCTCCCGGCCAGGGTGGTTGAAGCCGGCCAGCCCGGCGAAGCCACTTGCACCGTTGCGCGCCCCGACCTGAGTCAACCAGGTGTACAGCTCAGCCATCTCCCCGTGGGTGGCGACATCGATGAAGTCGTCGGTGAACCAGGCGTTGACGTGCCCCAGATGTGGATGGGACCACTCGAAGCCGCGGATGGCGGTGAACTCGCCAGGCCGATCGTGGACCTCGGAGAGTTTCTCAGTGCGCCGCCACGCAGCCCGGTCCAGCCCGATCCACGGCGTACCGCCCATACCGGTGCCCTCCACCGTGGCGCCGCGGATCGCGTGATCGGTGAGCGCCGCGACGTCCAGGCCGGCGTCGCGCATCGAGGGGAACGCCACCTCCGGGTCACCGGCTCCGTCGGAAAGCAGCGTGTGGTTGTGCAGATCGCCGTGCACCAATACGGTGCCCCGGCTGATGCACGAGCTCCGGGCGGCGCCGCCTTCGGGCCCCGGGGTGCGCAGCCGCGCGCCGGCAGTGGCCGAGATCAGCAGCGCCTCGGCGTCGGCCGTACCTTCCCCGAGGTTCACCAGCCGCGTTGGGCCAGTCGCTGCCCATCGGGCAGATCATCAAGGTTGATTCCCACCATCGCCTCGCCCAACCCCCGGGACACCTTTGCCACCATCTCCGGGTCGTCGTGGAACGTGGTTGCCTTGACGATTGCCTCCGCTCGTTTGGCCGGGTCGCCCGACTTGAAGATGCCCGAGCCGACGAACACGCCCTCGGCGCCAAGCTGCATCATCATCGCCGCGTCGGCCGGTGTGGCGATACCGCCCGCGGTGAACAGCACCACCGGCAACGAATTGGCCGCGGCGACCTCCCGGACCAGCTCCACCGGCGCGGCCAGTTCCTTGGCTGCGGTGAACAGCTCTTCGGGTGCCATGGCGGCCAGGGCGCGGATGCCGGCTCGGATCGAACGCATGTGCCGGGTGGCCTCAACGACATTGCCGGTCCCGGCTTCCCCTTTGGACCGGATCATGGCGGCACCCTCAGAAATCCGGCGCAACGCCTCGCCGAGATTGGTGGCCCCGCACACGAACGGCACGGTGAAGGCGAACTTGTCGATGTGGTGGGCCTCATCGGCAGGGGTCAGCACCTCGGACTCGTCGACGTAGTCCACGCCGATCGCCTGCAGCACCTGCGCCTCGACGAAATGACCGATGCGCGCCTTGGCCATCACCGGGATGGACACCGCGTCCATGATCGCGTCGATCATGTCCGGATCACTCATCCGAGCAACGCCGCCCTGCGCGCGGATATCGGCGGGGACGCGCTCCAACGCCATGACCGCCACGGCGCCCGCGCCCTCAGCGATCCTGGCCTGTTCCGGAGTGACCACGTCCATGATCACACCGCCCTTGAGCATCTCGGCCATCCCGCGCTTGACCCGTGCGGTACCGATCTGGCGCTCGATGTTGATGGTCTCCGCGGGCACGGTGGTTTCACTCCTCAGAGCAGTGTCGTGGGAATGGCACGGAAATCGCTGAACCCGATCCTACGTCGGGCCGTTAACCACGTCGCTACTTGAAAGCCGCCAGGGGGTTGCCTCGGCCGTCGCACCGGTGTGAGATCGACCACACGATCCGCAGAGCTGAGGGTGGGTTTCGATGGGCACAAAAGGCAGCGGTGAACGTCCTGATTCCGCCGTAACGGTGCAAGATCCGTCCCGGATCCGCAATGTGGTCCTGGTCGGGCCGTCCGGGGCGGGGAAGACGACGTTGGTGGAGGCGCTGTTGGCCGCTACCGGCGTGATCAGCCGCGCGGGCGCGGTCACCGACGGCACCACCGTGTGCGACCACGATCCCGCCGCGGTGCGCCAGCAACGGTCGGTGACGCTGGCCATCGGTCCCCTGATGCACGACGGAATCAAGATCAACCTTGTGGACACCCCCGGCTACGCCGATTTCGTGGGTGAGCTGCGCGCCGGGCTTCGGGCCGCTGATGCGGCGCTGTTCGTGGTGTCCTCCGGGGAGGGCGTCGATGCCGCCACCGGTGCGTTGTGGCAGGAGTGTGCCGAGGTCGGAATGCCTCGGGCAGTGGTGGTGAGCCGGCTGGACCATCCACGGGCCGATCTGGACGGTGTGACCGCTGCCTGCCGGGAGGCGTTCGGCGAAGGGGTGTTGCCGCTGTATCTGCCGGTGCGCAACGGGACCGGAGCGGTGTCCGGTCTGGTGGGGCTGCTGTCGCAGCGACTGTTCGACTACCACGACGGTTACCCGCCAACTGAGGGTGAGCCCAGCTCCGTGGACACCGACGAGCTCACCGCAGCTCGCAACGAACTCATCGAGGGGATCATCGCCGAGAGCGAGGACGAGGCCCTCATGGAGAGCTACCTCGGCGGCGAGGACCTGGGCGTGCAAGCGCTGATCGGCGACTTGGAGACCGCAGTCCTCCGTGGCTCGTTCCATCCGGTGATCCCGGCGTGCGCAGGCACGGGGGTGGGGCTGGCCGAACTCCTCGAGGTGGTCACCGGCGCCTTTCCCGCACCGGTCCAGCACACTCCTCCTCCGGTGACCCGGCCGGACGGATCAGCACATCCCGCGGTGCAGGTGGATCCCGCCGCGCCGCTGGTCGCGGAGGTCGTGCGCACCACGGTTGACCCGTACCAGGGTCGGGTGTCGCTGGTCCGGGTGTTCTCCGGAACGTTGCATCCGGACCGTCCGGTGCACGTCTCCGGGCACGGGCTGGCCGACCGCGGGCACGCCGACCACGACGTGGACGAGCGGGTGGCGCACGTCTACACCCCGCTGGGCGGCACTCTGAGCGAGGTACCGCACTGTGTGGCCGGTGACCTCTGCGCGGTGACCAAGGTGGTCTCCGCCGAGACCGGGGACACCCTGTCCGCGCCCGGGGAGCCGTTGCTGGTGGCGCCGTGGACGATGCCCGAGCCGTTGCTGCCGGTGGCGGTGGTGGGTCGCAGCCGCAGCGACGAGGACGCGCTGGCCCGTGGGCTGGGCCGGTTGGTTGCCGCGGATCCGACGTTGCGGCTGGAACGCAACGCTGAGACCCATCAGATGGTGCTGTGGTGCATGGGCGAGGCGCACGCCGACGTGGTGCTGTCCCGGCTGCGCGCGGTGGGGGCCGACGTGGACACCGAGCCGGTCGTCGTGCCGCTTCGGGTAACTTTCGCGGGCCCCTCCAAGGGGCACGGGCGGCACGTCAAGCAGTCCGGAGGCCACGGGCAGTACGCGGTGTGCGACATCGAGGTGGAGCCCCTACCCCGGGGGGCCGGGTTCGAGTTCGTGGACAAGGTGGTCGGCGGCGCGGTCCCGCACCAGTTCATTCCCAGTGTGGAGAAGGGTGTCCGGGCGCAGATGGAACGCGGCCTTGGCAATAGCGGTTTCCCGCTGGTGGACATCCGGGTCACGCTCGTGGACGGCAAGGCGCACAGCGTGGACTCCTCCGACGCCGCCTTCCAGATGGCCGGGTCGCTGGCTCTCAAGGACGCCGCGGAGAAGGGCACCGTGGCCACCCTGGAGCCGCTGGACGACGTGGAGGTGCGGATGCCCGAGGAACACCTGGGCACCGTGCTGGGGGATCTGTCCAGCCGGCGGGGTCGGGTGCTGGGCACCGAGACCGACCAGGTCGGCCGGATGCTGGTCCGCGCCGAGGTGCCGGCAGCTGAGCTGCTCCGCTACGCCGTCGACCTGCGCGGCCTGACCTCGGGAACAGCCCTGTTCACCCGACGTTTCTCCCGCTACGCCCCGGCACCGGCGTCAAACTCGGCAACGTAGCCCGCCAGTGCGGGTTCGGCGATCTCGAAGTAGCGCGGCGCTGCGGCGGTGCCGGCCAGCCGCAGCCAGCGCACCATGCGGCGCGACCGCAACGCCAGGGTGTCGCGTACCGCGTCGTTGTAGATCCGCCGGGCGATCACCACCCGTTGCTCCGCGTCGGCCAGCCGGCCCACGCAGGACGGTTCGAGTCGACGACGGTTCAGTACTGCAAGCGCTGCGCCCAACTCGTTCTCGACCTCTTCACGGATCGAGTTCGCGCCCGCTTGGAGGGCGGCGTCGGCGGCACAGCGCAACCCGATACCGCCGTTCAACTCCGCGACCACCCGCGCTCGGCGGCACAGCGCGGCGTCCAGCGCGGCCCACGCCGCCTCGGTCCGCACATGCAATCGGTTCAGCCGGGTGGCCGCGCGCATCGCGCCCACCGCACCCACCGTGGCGACCAGCAACCCGGCGGTCAGCGCCAGCCGGGCAACCTGCATTACGTGACCCTAGCCAGACCGGAATCGGATGAGCCCAGCGCCGGGCCCGGACGCGAGCCGGCGCGGGTCGGCGGCCACCGCGGTCTCGTAGACCTGCAGCACCCGCCGCGCTACCACCGGCCAGTCCCACATCGACACCCGCCGGCGTCCGGCGGCAGCCAGCGCGGCCCGCCTTGCGGGGTCATCGAGCAGGTCATTCAGTGCCACGGCCAGCGCGGCCGGTGACCCGGCTGGGACCAGTACGCCGGCGCGCCCGCCGTCGAGCACAAGACGGAAGGCGTCGAGGTCGCTGGCCAGCACGGGGGTGCCGGCAGCCATCGCCTCGGTGAGCACGATGCCGAAGCTCTCGCCTCCGATGGCGGGAGCACACAGCACGTCCACACTTGCCAGGACCGCCGCCTTACCCTCGTCCCCCAGCGCGCCGAGCATCCGGATCCGGGACGCCAGTGTCGGTCCCACGGCCCGCATCAGTGCCGCGGCGTCCCCGTGGCCAACCACGAGCAGGCGCAGGTCTGGCCTGGTCCGGACCACGGTGCGCAGCGCCGCCAGTAGCACCGGCATGCCCTTGCGGGGTTCGTCGAAGCGCCCCACGAAGCCGACCGTGCCACCGATGCGCGGGTACCCGGGTAGCGGTCGTGCCCGGACGAAGTGCGACACGTCCACCCCGTTGGGGATTTCCACAGCGTCCCCGCCCAGGTACTCCACCTGCACCCGACGGGCCAGGGGTGACACCGCGATCCGAGCGGTGACCTTCTCCATGGTGGGCTGTAGCAGCCCTTGCGCCGCCGCCAAGGCCCAGGACCGAGCGGTGGCGAAGTGGAAGGTCGCCACGACGGGCCCCTGCGCAAGTGCCAGGGCGATCAACGACAGGCTCGGCGATACGGGCTCGTGCAGATGCAGCACGTCGAAGTCGTGATCGTGCAGCCAGCGCCGCGCCCGGGTGGCCACGACCGGGCCGAACGCCAGTGGGGCGACCGATCCGTTGTAGGGCACCCCCACCGCCCGTCCCGCCGTCGTGACGAATTCCGGCAGCGGTTTTTCTGGGTTGTCGGTGGTCGACCGAGTCGGAGCCAGCACTTCAACCTGGTGCCCGAGGCCCCGCAGACCCTTGGCCAAACCCAGCACGTGCGCCTGCACCCCACCAGGCGTGTCGATGGAGTACGGGCAGACCATCCCGATCCGCACAGGGCCTACTATCCGGCTTCGGCCAGCTGCGTAACGGGCAGGTCATCGATCCACAACGGCTGCAGCATGTGCCAATCCTGCGGGTGCACCGCGATGTCGGCGGCGAAGTAGTTCGCCACTGTCTGGGTAGCCTGCCGTACCGCCGACCGGTCCGGCACGGGCACCGGCGGGTGGAAGCGGATACCCCAACCGTCCGGGGTGAACCAGCACCCGATCACCAGCAATGTGGCGCCGGTGGCCGCGGCCAGCCGGGCCGGCCCCATTGGCATCCGGGCAGCGCCGCCGAAGAAATCCACGGCCAACCCGGCACCGGTGAGGTCGCGGTCGGCAAGCAGGCACACCACCCCGCCCGCTCGCAGCCGGCGTAGCAACCGCGGGGTCGGGTTCCCCGCCCCGGTCAGCGGGACGATGTCGAACCCCAACGAGGCCCGGTAGTCGACAAAACGCTGGTAAAGCGCCTCGGGCGTGAGGCGCTCGGCAACGGTGCTGAATGCTCCATGACGTTCGACGAACCATAAGCCCGCCATATCCCAGTTGCCGCTGTGCGGCAGCGCCACCACCACCCCGCGACCCTTGGCCAGCGCATCGTTGAGGTGCTCGATACCCTCCACCGCGCCATCTACCCGCCCTACCAGTGCGGCGTGATCGGCTGCGGGCAGCATGAAGATTTCCTGCCAGTACCGGGCGTAGGAGCGCAGCCCATTACGGACCAGTGCGTCGAGTTCCACTGAGGTGGCGTCGGGCACCACCCGGGTCAGGTTGCGGCGCAGCTGGCGGGTGCCGGGGCCGTCTCGACGGGCGGCCAGGTCGGCGCCCGCTCTAAATGCCCGGGTGGCAAGTTCGCCGGGTGCGAGGCGGACCAACCGCCAACCGGCCGCGTACCCGAGGTCGGCGAGCCGGCTCATGTCGTCCCACGCTCCCAGGCGCTGCGCCGCACGGCGATCATTCGTTGGATCACGGTCACCAGTTGTAATCCGGCGAGCAACCACAGCGCGACATGAATCGCAAAGGATACGCCAAGGCCGGTCAAGCCAGTTCCCATCAGCGTGATGATGAAGCGCTCCGCGCGCTCGATCATCCCACCGTCCGCCGAAAGGCCGGCCGCTTCGGCACGGGCCTTGATGTAGGAGATGACCTGGGCAGTCACCAGGCCCACGAGCGCCGCCACGGCCAGCAGCCGGTCGTCGACGACCACGAAACACCACCAGGTCAGCCCGGCGAACAACGCACCGTCAGCGATCCGATCGCAGGTGGCGTCCAGCACGGTGCCCCATGGCGTGCCGGATCCGCGGGCTCTGGCGACCGCCCCGTCGAGCACGTCGAGCAGTACGAACACCGTCACCGCGATGGTGCCGGCCAGCAGCTGGTTGCGGGGGAAAAACCACAGCGCCGAGGCCACCGTTCCAATCGTGCCGACAAGCGTGATGGCGTCGGCCCCGACACCCACCCGGAACAGCCACTCCCCCACCGGATCCACCAACCGGGAGACTGAGGCGCGGGCGAAGATGTTCAGCATCGTGCTATCGGGAAACGGGCTGGGGATCGTCGGCGCCGCCGGAGTCGCTGCCGGCTTCCCGGCTGGATTCGGGGCGCTCGCAGGCCAATTCCGACCAGTGCCCAGGCCGCGTCGCTCAGGGTGTGCACCATCCGGGACAGCAGCACCACGGCAGCGGCGGCGCCACCGCCCGCAACGACCGGTCCGAGCACCATCAGCAGCGCAACCTCCCGCACCCCCAGCCCAGCCGGGGTCACCACCAGCACACCAGCGGCGATGAACCCCACGGTCCAGGCCAGCGCGAACCCACCCAACGCTACCGGCAGCAAGGCGTGGGTATCTGCCCGGGCGACCGGTCGAAGCAGCAGCAGCATGCTGGTGCCGTAGCCCAGCCAGGTCACTGCGAGCCAGCCCAATGCCCGTAGAACGGCCGGCCCGGACACCACCTCTGGCGGACTTCCACGGCCCACCACGCGGTGCACCAGCCGCAGCACTGGCAACACCAGCTGCGGGTGCAGGCTGGCCAGCAACAACGGCGCCAATAGCGCGATCCAGCCGAAACGGTCCGACACGTCACCAGAGGCGAACGGCAGCACCAGCCCGGCGACCACGGCGCCGGTGGCGGTGTGTGCGACCACGAACAGCACCGATGCCGCGGTGGTGCGCGATGCGGGGACGCCGTGCTCGCGACCCAGTTTGGCGTGCGCCACATAGGCCCACACCGTGCCCGGAATGTACTTGCCGATCTGACCGGTGAAGAACACCCGTGCCGCAGCACGCCGGTCCAGTGGTGCGCCCAATCCGCACAGCAGGCTGCGCCAGGCCAGCCCGGACGCACCCACGCCGGCAGCAGCGGCGAGGAACGATCCGAGCACCGCGGTCAATCCAATCTTCTGCACCGCTTCGAAAGCTCCCCCACCGTCGCCGGCGAGGCGCCAGACCAGGATTCCCAATGCGGATCCGACGAACAGTAGTCGCCCGACGACCAGCAGCCGGCGCTTCCAGCACGGCGCCTTACCGCCGGCGGCCGTCACGCGATGGTGCGAGTGAGCGCTCCCCGTGGCGCCGTCCTCGGAGGCGTTCAGAAACCCATTCCGGCGGGTGTTCAGGGCAGCTCTTTCCACGCGTCAACCAACAGCGTGTGAGTCTCGGCCAGCAGCTGAGGCAATACCTTGGTCCTCCCGACGATCGGCATGAAATTCGCGTCTCCGCCCCACCGGGGAACCACGTGCTGGTGCAGATGCGCGGCGATGCCGGCGCCGGCGATCGAGCCCTGATTCATCCCGATGTTGAAGCCGTGTGGGGCGGCCGCGCGACGAGTAGCCAACATGGCCTGTTGGGTGAAGGTCGCCAACTCGGTCGCCTCCTGGATGGTGAGATCCGGATAGTCGGCGACGTGCCGGTAGGGCACCACCATCAAGTGGCCGGGGTTGTAGGGGTAGAGGTTGAGCACCGCATAGACGGAACCGCCTCGGGCGAGCACCAGGCCCTCGGCGTCGTCCATCGTGATGATCCGGCAGAACGGGCAGTGCTCCCCGCCGGTCTCAGGTCCGGAAGTACCCTCCCGCTTGATGTAGGCC
>JBOHFX010000048.1:0-2146 GCA_050699875.1 Pseudonocardiaceae bacterium | reverse complement strand
CCCCTGGCGCACCCGGAAAGCGCGCCGCCAAGGACCGCTGCTCCCACTCCTGCAGTGCCGCCGAGCAGCACAGTTCGTCGACTGATCAATGCACGGTCCTGGCCGGGCACGCCCACCCCCTGCTCGGTCGCCGGTGCTCCAAGCCGATGGCTACCCCCGAGCGGCGGCCTGCACTGGAGCAGGCAGGTGACATGTCGGCCAACAACCGGTGAACGGGTCGACTCAACGTCCGCAGCGCGCACCGAAACCTGCCGCCGAGCCACCCAACCGCGCTGGTGCCGCTGATACGGTGCGGTCCGGTGAAGCCTTGCGTCCTGGTTCTTGCTGGCCCACCGTGTTCCGGTAAGAGCACGGTCGGTGCGCTTCTGGCAGGAACCGACGCACTACACGTCGAAGTCGATCTCGTCCTTGGTCTTCTCATACCAAGGTCCAACCGGAGCGACCCCGACAGACTTCTCGCCTACCGCATAGCGAGTAGATTCGCTCGGCCGATCGTCGAGGCAGAAAGGCCTGTGCTGCTGGACTGCACCTACAGTAAAGCTGTCTACCGGGAAGATTTGCGCTGCTCCTGCGCTGGCCTGCCGACTTATGTTGTGGAATTTTGGGTGGACGTCCCCACTGCCCTCAAGCGATTCAAACGAAGAGGTCCACATCCTGCGATCGATCTAACTGATCAGATAGTCACCGATCGAGTCCGCGACTATCCCTATAGCGAAACTGCGTTTCGGGTCGACAGCAACTTGCCAGCCACCACAATTGTGTCCACCGTCGTTTCTTGGCTTGAGCAAACCGGGGCACAGGACCTGAAAAGTTGGGTATCACATGGCCGCTGACCAGTCACATGCCGGGGCGTGACGCCGACTGAGCAGATGTCCCTTGTTCAGCGTGATGTCGGTTTCGCTCAACCGGGATGTTGCTGGCGTATGTTCGGCTCAGCCCAACGTTCGCGCGCTCTCCCCGGCAGTGACCTGGAGGTCCTGATGGTACGAAACCGGACCTCGGTCACGATCGCTGCGGCGGTGCTCGCCGTGGTCGGCATGGCCGGGACGGCTGCGGCCGACGAGCGGCCCGCTGGGCCGACGTCGGCCGCCCGAGCGATCCAGCCGTCGCAGGCGCCACCTCCCGGCGCCAATTGTCGCGTGATCGACTTCGAGTCTGCCCAGGTATATACGTTGCGGACCGTGCCTGCGCGGCACGTGTTGGTGGTGCACGGCGAGAAACCATACTTCAACATGCAGGTCAATCTCAGGCCGCTGGTTTACATCCAGCAACCCGAGCACTGGGGTATCGAAGTAGTGGGTTGCCTGCCCGAGGTGGGTCTACCGGCTGTTGCAGACTATGCCGTGAAACTAGACCTGGACGGCACCATAGGAACTCGCGGTATTGAAGTCATCGGCGCCAACCACTCCGAGAAGATCGACATCGTTCGGAAACGGGAAGGTCGGGTCGAGCGTTCCGCAGCTTCACTCAACCCACGACCGGTGGAACCGCGATAGGATTTCGCCCATCCTTAATCCAGTTAACTCCAGTGGTCGTAGCACAGCAGTCCTGGTCGCGCGCGTCCCTTATGGACGCCGGAGGCGCACCTGTGCATCGTTGACGACCACCAGGCAGGCAAGGCGAAGCAGCACCACGCCGGGATGGCTTTCAGGCTGATGAGCGCGAAGTTGCCGAAGCCGACGTCGAAGGTGACAAGCATCCGGCCATCGGTCTTACATACCTGCAACAATTCGGGGGAAGCTCAGGCCAGCGGGGTACAGATCAAGAGCCCGCGTTTCGCTGGCATTCGCGCATGACACCGCGCTCTGTTCGACAACCCGCCGAATTTTCTGCACGTAGACGTCTGGGCCGTGCGCTGCGGCGCTTTTTGTCGGTGCCCCGTCCTAGAGTTGGGTCATGTCGACGGCGCAGGTGTGGCAGAGCAGTGATGCCGAATTGCTCGCCGAGCTGGGCGCGTTGGAAACCCGTTTGCATTCCACCTGGGCGGAAATGCTGTCGGTGGTTGCCGAAATTGATTCCCGGGGAACGGCCGTGGCGGCGGGGTACGGCACGACGGCGGAGCTGATCCGGGCGGTCGCGCGGGTGCCGCGGGGTGAGGCGAGAGCCCGGGTCGCCGCCGCGGCCGACGTGCTTCCCGGGCGCGGGC
>JBOHFX010000047.1:0-46636 GCA_050699875.1 Pseudonocardiaceae bacterium | reverse complement strand
ACACCGACCTGTTCGACGCAGCGACCATGCAACGGATGGCCCAACACCTGCAGGTGCTGCTGGGCGGCATCGCTGCCGACCCGACCCAGCCGGTGGCCCAGCTACCAATGCTGACCGACACCGAACGCCATCAACTGCTGGTGGAATACAACGACACCAACCGTGCGGTGCCGCCGGTGGTGTGGTCGGAGTTGTTCGTTGCGCAGGTGGGGCGGACGCCGGATTCGGTGGCGGTGATCTGCGGTGGGGAGGAATCATCCCGACAAGAGCTGTCGTATCGGGAATTGAACAAGCGGGCCAACCGCCTGGCGCGGTTGCTCATCGAGCGCGGTGTGGGTCCCGAGCAGTTCGTCGGGTTAGCGCTGCCACGTTCGGTGGACATGGTCGCGGCGTTGGTGGCGGTGTGGAAGGCCGGCGCAGCATATCTGCCCATCGACCCGAGCTATCCGCTGGAGCGGATCGGGTTCATCTGTTCCGACGCCGACCCGGCCATTGTGCTGACCACCCAGGAGACATCCGGGTGTCTACCGGCGAATGTGGCACGACTGGTGTTCGACCATGCCCAGACCGTCGAGCAGATCGCGGGCTATTCCAGTGATGATGTCACCGACGCCGACCGGGTAGCACCGCTGTCGGATACCCATCCCGCCTACGTGATCTACACATCCGGCTCGACGGGTGTGCCCAAGGGGGTAGTGGTCGCTGGGCGCAGCGTGGTGAATCTCGCCATGTGGGCGGCTACGGACTTCGGGTCATCGGAACTGTCGCGGGTGGTGGCCTCGACCTCACTGAACTTCGACGTGTCCGTCTTTGAGATCTTCTGCCCGCTGATCGTGGGCGGCAGCATCGAGGTGGTGCGCGACGCGCTGGTCTTGGGGGAGTCGGGCGTCGAGGCGGGCACCGCGAGTCTGATCAGCGGGGTGCCCTCGGCGTTCGCCCATGTGCTGTCGCAGGGCAGCGAGGCGGTGACCGCGGACACGGCCGTGCTGGCCGGGGAGGCGCTGTCAGCCCAGGCGGTACGCGAGATCCAGGCCGCGACGTCGTGTCGGCGGATCGCCAACATCTACGGTCCGACCGAGGCCACGGTGTATGCCACCGCGTGGTATTCCGACCAGGGACCCGAAGGTGACCAGCCACCGCCGATCGGGCAGCCGATCGCCAATACCCAGGTGTATGTGCTCGACGCCGGGCTGCGCCCGGTGCCCATCGGGGTGCCCGGCGAGCTGTATTTGGCTGGTCGTGGTCTGGCCCGTGGTTATCTGCACCGGCCGGGATTGACCGCGCAGCGCTTCGTGGCCAACCCGTTCGGTGCGCCGGGTGCACAGATGTACCGCACCGGGGATGTCGTGCGCTGGGACATTAGCGGCGAGCTGGTGTACCTGGGCCGGTCCGATGAGCAGGTCAAGATCCGCGGGTACCGGATCGAGCTGGGCGAGGTCGAAGCTGTGTTGCAGACTAACCCGGAAGTTGCCCAGGCTGTGGTGGTAGCTCGGGAAGACCTCCCGGGGGTCCAACGGCTGGTGGCCTATGTGGTGTCCACCGCCGAGGTCGCGCCGAATGCTGCGGAGTTGCGTGCTCACACCGCTGCGACTTTGCCGGGTTACATGGTGCCCGCGGTGTTCGTGGTGCTCGAGGAATTGCCATTGAGTCCCAACGGGAAGGTGGATCGGACGGCGTTGCCCGCGCCGGATCCGGTTGCTGAGCCGGTGTCGGAGTACATCGCCCCCCGGACCGCGACGGAGCACACCTTGGCCGAGATCTGGGCTGAGGTGTTAGGGCTTCAGCGGGTCGGGGTCGAGGACAACTTCTTCGAGCTAGGCGGTGACTCCATCCTGAGCATCCAACTCGTCTCCCGCATCCGCAAGGCCGGGTTCATGCTGGCCTCCAGGGACATCTTCTTCCATCAGACCGTCGGCGCCCTCGCGTTGGTGATCACCGAGGCCGACGGTGCGCAGGCCGACCAAAAACCAGTCACCGGCTGGGCCGCGCTCACTCCGATCCAGCACTGGTTCTTCCAGACCCACCCGGTCAATCCGCACCATTTCAACCAGTCGATGACGGTAGAGCTGCACGAGGACGTGGACGAGCAGTCACTTGAGCGGTCGCTCGGCGTGTTGTTGGTGCATCATGACGCGCTTCGAATGCGGTTCGACCAGGTCGACGGGCACTGGCGGCAAGACAATGCTCCGCCAGAACCGATGAAGGTGCTCCATCGGGTCGATCTATCGGGTCTGGCTGACGAGGATCAGTTGGTGTCGATGGAGAAAGTCGCCGACGACATTCACGCGAGCTTCAATCTTCGGGAGGGCCCGTTACTGAAGGCGGTGCTGTTCGCGTTCGGCGCGGGGCGGCCATGTTATCTGTTCCTGGCGGCACATCACCTCGTGATCGACGCCGTCTCCTGGCGCATCCTGCTCGAGGACCTCGACGCGAGCTACCAGCAGGCGGCGCGCGGCGAAACATTCCAGCTGGACGCCAAGACGACGTCCTTCCAGGATTGGTCGAACCGGTTGGGTGAATATGTCGCCGGGGGTGGTTTTGACCACGAGTTGGACTACTGGGCAGAAGCGTTGGAGGCGCATCAGCCGCCGGTAGACCTGGCGACCCCCGAGGCAGGCGCACTGCCGCGCGCAGTATCAGTGTTCCTCGACGTCGAGGACACCGAGTCGCTGCTGCGGTCCGCCCCCACCGCCTACCGCACCCGGATCAATGATGTCCTGCTCAGCGCGCTCGCCTGGGCGCTAAGCCGGTGGACTGGACAGAACCGGGTCTCGATCGACCTGGAGGGTCACGGCCGCGAAGAGATCTTTGACGGGGTCGACCTGTCTCGCACCGTCGGCTGGTTCACCACCATGTTCCCGGTCGCTCTGACGCTGCCGCCGGTGCCCGATGGGGCTGAATCCCTCTGGCGGGACTTGATCAGATCGGTCCGCCGGCAGCTGCGCGCCGTTCCCAGCAAGGGCGTCGGCTTCGGGGCGCTGCGCTACCTGGGTTCCCCGGAGGCCCGCCAGCGCCTCGCAGCGGCAGGACCGGGGCCCCAGATCTCATTCAACTACCTCGGCCAGTGGGAGGCCATGACGCAGGAGCGTCGGGTCCAAGCGTCTGGACGCGCCCTTTACCAGGCTATGCACGGCTCGATCGGGCAGGTTGACGATCCAGCCGACCCGGGCCCACACCTGCTGCAGGTGGTGGGCGCCGTGCAGAATGGCCAGCTGGGATTCTCCTTGCGCTATCTGCCCGATCGCCATCATGAGGCGAGCGTTCAGACCGTCGCGGAGGACTTCGTTGAGGCCCTACGGGGCATCGCGCGGGACTGCCGGAACCCGAAGTGAGCGCCGCGCCTGAGAGCCAGAACGTTTCCCTGTCCCGCAACCGCAACTACCAGCTGTTGTGGATCAGTCAGGTGCTGTCGGGTGTCGGCCTGAGCGTCTCAGCGATCGCCTTCCCACTGCTCGTACTCGCGCTCACCGGTTCGGCGGCCGCATCCGGCCTCGTGCTGGGGACGATCGCCGCGGCGCAACTCCTTGCCGGACTGCCGGCGGGAGCTCTGGCGGACCGCTGGAATCGTAAGACGATCATGCTGAGTTGCGAGGCAATACAGGTGATCGCAGCAGCGAGCCTCGTCGCAGCCCTGTGGTGGGACGTGGCCCAGATCGGGCACCTGCTCGTCGTGGCAGCGGTGATGGGGATATGCGGCGCACTGTTCCGACCCGCGGAGGACGCGTGCCTGCCTCGGGTGGTACCGACCGAGCAGCTGTCCACGGCGGTGGCGCTGAACTCCGCACGCGGGTCCGTGGCACAGCTGTCGGGCACCGCGGCAGGCGGCTTCCTGTTCGCTGTCGGCCGGTTCGTGCCATTCGTTGTGGACGCGTTCGCCCACGCTGTGGCCTGTATCCTATTAGTGTTTCTTCGGGTACCACCCCGGGAAGTGCGGCCGGAACCAACCCGTCATCTGGGCCGGGAGATCACGACAGGCCTGCGGTGGGTGTGGTCGCACCGTCACATCCGGGTTACCGCAGTGTACGCAATCGTACTCAATTTGTTCTTCAGCGCCTTCTACCTCCTCGTTATCGTGCTGGCTGCGGGACGAGGAGTGCCCTCGGGGCAGATCGGCATCATGGCGGCGATGCTCGGCGTGGGCGGGCTTCTGGGCGCGCTGGTCGCATCGCGTCTGTCCCAGATATTGAGCCCCTACATTTCGATAATCGGGGTATTCTGGGCACTGGCAGCACTTATTTTTGCGGCCGCCTTTGTCGACAGTGGTTATCTCCTGGGCGTGTTGTTCGCCGCCATGGCGGTACTGCCACCGACCGCCAACACGACGATCATCACGCGGCAGTTGCTCCTCACCCCCGATGATCTGCGTGGTCGACTGAGCAGCGTGCTGGGTCTCATCGCCGGAGTCTCTGCCGCGGTGGGGCCGGTGCTTGGTGGGATGCTGGCCACAGGTGTCTCCGACACCGTTGCTGTGCTGATATGTGCGGGTGGCGTCGCGGCCGCCGCAGTGACGGCAACGCTTAGCCCCACCCTGCGTAGTTTCCCTAGGCAACCAATCGTCACGGAGTCCACGGGGATCCGATCCGAATCAGAGACCGAACGGCACCGCAGTCCGTAGGACCATCATCACCGATGTGTAAATGAAAGGAGATCGAAGACATGGACGACGACGCGAGGTACGAGGTGTTACGCAACGACGAGGACCAGTACTCGCTGTGGCTGGTCGGCCTTGACGTGCCGGCTGGTTGGCACCGGGTGGGCAAGGAGGGCAGTAAGGAGGAGTGCTCGGCCTACGTCGATGAGGTATGGACGGACATGCGACCGCGCAGCTTGCGCGAGCAGATGGACAACGCCCAATCCTGAACGGGGGACTCAATATGACGCAGCCGCGCGTTCATTCGGCCTGGGTGCAGGTCAGCCGCCCGCGGCCGGCCGCGCGGTTGCGGCTGATCTGCCTGCCCCCCGCCGGTGGCGGTGCGAGCAGATACCGAGATTGGCCGGCGCACCTTCCCCACGACGTGGAGGTCGTGTCGGTCCAGTTACCTGGTCGAGAAAGCCGCTTCAACGAGCAGCCGATCGAGTCGATGGAGCAGCTGGCCGGCGCGCTGCTGGACGGACTGTCCAGCTATCTCACCCGCCCGTTTGCACTGTTCGGCCACAGTATGGGTGCGATGATCGCGTTCGAACTGGCCCGCCGGATGCGCCCGGCGGGCCAGCAGCCGATGCATCTGTTCGCCTCCGGATGCCGAGCGCCGGATCTGCCGAGCCGCTCGCCAGACTGGCACACCCTCCCTGACCGGGAGTTCATCGCCGCCATCAGGGAACTGGGCGGGATCCCGCCGGAACTGCTGGCGGACAGCCAGTTTCTGGACGCGATGTTGCCCACGCTGCGTAGCGACCGCACCCTCACCGAGACGTACATCTTCCGCCCCCAGGCCCCGTTGAGCTGCCCCGTTTCGGCATTCGGTGGCTTGCGTGACAAGGAGGTGCTGCCCGAGGACGTGGAGGCCTGGTCGCGCCACACGACTGCGCACTTTCAGGCTTACCTGCTGCCTGGAGATCACTTCTTCATCAATTCGGCGCGCCCAGAGGTGCTCCGGCTTGTCGCATCGGAGCTTGGAGCCGCCTGTACCGGCCAGAGCGGAGCAGCCGGCGTGAGACCCGCGTAGTGTCCGATCCGCTGCTGGCCTCGCCGGGGTCGCTGACGGCGCTGCGTCCTCAGCGAACCCTCAGCCTCGGACTGGCAATTCGCGTTGACCGTAATATCCAATGGGGTTCTCGCGATCCTGTTTGCGGAGAACCTCAATGACCTGGCTGGCCCGCCTCAGCTTGACCAACCGCGCGATTGTCGGTCTCGTCACCGTCCTGGTTGTCGTGTTCGGTGCGATCAGCACGACGTCGCTGCGGCAGGAGCTGTTGCCCTCGATCGACATCCCGGTGGCCGTGGTGGCCACAGAGTACCCGGGTGCGTCGCCGGAGGTCGTCGAGCAGCAGGTCACGGCGCCGATCGAGGTAGCGGTCGGCAGCGTCGCCGGGGTGACCGGTACGCGCTCGACGAGCACCGGGGGCTCGTCGGTGATCACCGTGGATCTGCAGTACGGCTCCGACCTCACCGACGTGACTTCGCAGATCCAGCGGGCCGTGCAGGGCGTGACGTTGCCTGCGGACGTCGCCCCGCAGGTCATCACCGGCGGCACCGACAACATCCCGGTCATGCAGCTCGGGGTGTCGTCGAACCTTGGCGACGACCGGGTCGCCACCGTGCTGCGCGACGACGTCCATCCGCTGCTGGCCGGACTCGACGGTGTCGCCGACGTGACCCTGTCAGGCATCCGGGAACCGCAGATCACCGTGGACGTCGACGCCGCGGCCGCAGCAGAGCGTGGGGTCTCGCTGAGCAGCGTCCTGACCGTGCTCAAGGCCAACGGGGTGCGGGTGTCCGCGGGCCAGCTCACCCCGGACACCGAACCGGTCACCGTCGAGGTCGGCAGCCCGATCACCTCGGTCGAGCAGCTCCGCGACCTCTACATCACGCCCGACGCCGTCGCCGGCGTGGCACCGTCCGCCCCGCCCGCTGCTGCCCCGCCCGCCGCTGGCACCGGCACCGCGTCCGCGCCTGCCGCCAGCACCCCCGGGGTGACTCGCAACCCCCCCAACACCGCAGGCCCGGTCCGGCGGCCCACCAACACCTCGGGCACCGCGCAACCCCTTGCCAGCACGCCGATCACAACCCCACGGCCCGCTAGCACCCCGAGCGCGACTCCATCGCCGACCAGCACTCCCACCGCGACTCCATCGCCGACCAGCACTCCCAACCCGACTCCGTGCCCTCACCGGCACCACCGGCAGTGCACCCCGGGCACGGCCCTGACCGACACCAGCGGCTCCAAAAGATTCTGGGTGCGGCTCAGCGCCGCCAGCACGGCCCAGCCCCCTACCGGAGACGCCGGCGCGGTGCCAGTTCGACTCGGTGACATCGCAACGATCGCCGCTGAGGTCGCGACTGTCACCGGATACACCCGCATCAACGGGGTGCCCAGCATCGGTGTTGAGGTGACAAAGAAAAAGCAGGCCAACGCCGTTGCGGTGTCCGACGAGATCCGCCACACGCTGCCCCGGATCACCGAGCTGCTCGGAGGCAGCGCACATAACGCGCAAATCACGGTGGTGCTCGACCAAGCGCCGTTCATCCAGCAGTCGATCGACGATCTCACCACCGAGGGCCTTCTCGGGCTGGCCTTCGCTGTGCTGGTGATTCTCGGCTTCCTGATGTCCGTCCGGGCGACCCTGGTGACTGCGGTATCGGTCCCGCTGTCCGTGCTCATCGCGATGATCGTGCTCGATCTGGGCGGCTACACGCTCAACATTCTCACCCTCGGTGCGTTCACCGTGGCGACCGGAAGGGTGGTCGACGACTCGATCGTCGTTATCGAGAACATCAAGCGGCACATCGGCTACGGCGGCTCGCGACGAACTGCGATCGTCACCGCCGTGGGCGAAGTGGCCGGCGCGATCACCGCATCGACATTGACGACGGTGGCCGTGTTCGCGCCGATCGGGCTTGTCGGCGGGCAGGTCGGCGAGCTGTTCCGGCCCTTCGCGATCACTGTGACCGCGGCGCTGCTGGCGTCGCTGCTGGTGTCGCTGACCGTAGTCCCAGCGCTGGCATCGGTAGCGCTGCGCAGCGCGACAACCCTCCGACCGAGTTCACCGAGAGATGCACCGCCCCGCCCCGCAGATCGGGGTGGGGACGAGGTCGGCGGGTCGCCATCCGAGCGCACTGCACTGCAGCGCGGTTACCTGCCGGTGCTGCAGGCGGCCCTGCGCCGGCCGCTGTTATCTCTGGTGGCAGCAGTAGCGATCCTGCTCGGCACCGCGGCGCTGGCGCCCCAGCTGGGCACCAACTTCCTCGGCGAGCAAGGCGGCGACACGTTGTCAGTGAGCCAGGAGCTGGCCCCGGGCACGGGGCTGCCGCAGGCCGATGCCGCGGCCAAGCGGATCGAGGCCGTACTGGCCAAGACCTCAGGGATCGCGACCTACCAGGTCACCGTGGGGCCACCGGCGGGCGCATCGGCCTTCGGCCCGCCTGGTTCGACGAGCGACACGACTCGGTTCTCCGTCACTCTCGACGACGGCGCGAACGCCACCGCGGTGTCCGACGACCTGCGTGCCCGCTTCGGCACGCTAGGTGGACGCGACCAGGTCGGCAGGCTGACCGTGCAGGGTGGCGGGGGCGGCAACGACCAGCTGGTGGTCGTCGTGCGCGCCCAGGACCCGGCGGCGCTCGCGAACGCCGCCGATCGGGTGCAGCAGGCCATCGCCTCGATCCCGGAGGCCACCGACGTGCGCAACAACCTCGTCGCTGCGCAACCCATCGCACAGGTTGCGGTCGACCGGCGCGAGGCCGCGCAAGCCGGGCTTACCGAAGCGCAGATCGGGCAGTCGGTGTCGACGGCGTTGCGCGGCAGCACAGCCGGCACCCTGGCCATCGACGGGGTACAGCAGCGGGTTCTGGTGCGCGCGGGGACGGCTCCCGCCGACCTTGAGGCCCTGCGGGCGCTGCCGCTGCCGACTGCGAGCGGCACCGTGCCGCTGTCCGACGTCGCAACAGTAACGGAGTCGACCACCCCCCCGAGCATCAGCCACACAGACGGGTCCCGCAGCGCCCAGATCACCGCGCGGCCGGCCGCCGACGACCTCGGCGCGGTCACCGCTTCGCTCCAAGGCCGGCTCGACGAGCTGGCCCTCCCAGCCGGGGCAACCGCCGAGATCGGCGGTATCAGCGCTGAGCAGGGTGAGGCGTTCGCACAGCTTGGGTTGGCTTTACTGGGCGCGATCGCCATGGTGTATCTGGTTATGGTGGTGGCGTTCCGCAGCTTGCTGCAACCGCTGGTGCTGCTCATCGCGATCCCGTTCGCGGCAACCGGCGCGCTGGGTCTGCTCCTGCTCACCGGCACCCCGCTCGGCGTCCCGGCGTTGATCGGGATGCTCATGCTCGTCGGGATCGTGGTCACCAACGCGATCGTGCTCATCGACCGGGTCAACCAGTACCGGCGCAGCGGGCGCCCAGTGCTGAATGCGGTCGTGGAAGGGTCTGCGCAGCGGCTGCGGCCCATTCTGATGACCGCGGTCGCGACCGTATTTGCGCTGCTGCCGATGGCGCTCGGGCTCACCGGTGGGGGGGCGTTCATTTCCCAGCCACTGGCCATCGTGGTGATTGGCGGCCTGATCAGCTCGACGCTGCTGACACTGGTGCTGGTGCCAGTGCTCTATGTACTCACCGCGCGAGGGCGCAAGCGGCGACCCGAGGGCGGGGGCGACGACGGGCCCGCCGCGGGGCCGGACCTCCCGCCCGGGCCGCGTGGAGGACCTGCGACGGAGCCGCTGAGCAAGGCCGCCGACACGGCAGTGGGCGCGCCGGTGCCGGACGCGGACGGCGGGGACCCCCGTTCCCGCGTGTGGCAGCCACCGAGGACCACGCGACGGTCGGTAGAGCCGCACGGGAGGACCGTAGGCTGATCGGTGTGGCTGCGCCGACGGTGACCGTGGACGACCGGCCCGCGCCGCAGGCACGCCGCGCCGTGAGGCGTGGCCGGCTGCTGCTGCGCGTGGGTACTGCGGCCGGTGCTGGCCTGCTGCTCTATGCCGGCGCCCCACCGCGGGAACTGTGGTGGCTCGCGCCGCTGGCTTTCGCGGTGCTATGGGCAGTGCTGTATGGGCGACCCGCCCGCGCCGGGTTTGGTTACGGGTTCGCCTTCGGGCTCGGCTTCTTCGTGCCGTTGCTCCCGTGGGTCGGCGAGTTCGTGGGCTCGCTGCCGTGGTTGGCGCTGGCCACCGTCGAGGCGCTGGTGTTGTCGCTGGCCGGGGCTGGTGTCGCCGTGGTATCGCGGATGCCCGCTGCACCGGTGTGGGCAGCCGGGGTATGGGTGGCGGCCGAGGCGCTGATCGCCCGGGTGCCGTTCGACGGTTTCCCCTGGGGGCGGGTGGCATTCGGTCAGCCGAGCGGGATATTCCTCCCGGTCGCGGCCATCGGCGGGGCTCCGTTGCTCACCGCAGCTGTAGTGCTGACCGGCTTCGCCGCCGGCGACCTGGTGCGTAGGCTGCAGCTCAAGCGCGGCCGGCAGATCGTGCCCGCAATCAGCGTGGCTGTCCTGCTTGCTTTCGTGCCGGTAGTGGCGGGAGTTGCGGCAGCTTCACTGGGGGGGAGCAGCACGATCGATGGCCAGGCAGTCGTCGCGCTGGTCCAGGGCAACGTGCCCCGTGCCGGGCTGGACTTCAACGCCCAGCGCCGCGCCGTGCTGGACAACCACGCCGCCCGCACCATGCAGCTCGCCGCCGATGTCGTGGCTGGCCGGTATCTCCAGCCGGCGCTGGTGATCTGGCCGGAGAACTCCAGCGACATCGACCCCCTGCGCAATGCGGATGCTCGAGCGGTGATTGATCGGGCGGCCCGCGCGATCGGTGTCCCCATCCTCGTCGGCGCAGTCCTGCGCACCGACAGTGCCGGATCAATGGACACCACAACCAACACCGCCATCGTGTGGGATCCGCGCACCGGGCCGGGTGAACGGCACGACAAGCGCCGCGTACAACCGTTCGGGGAGTACGTGCCCTACCGTGAATTCTTCCGGCTGTTCAGCCCGTACGTCGACCGAGCCAGCAATTTTGTGCCGGGGATCGGCGACGGCGCGGTCAACCTTGGGCCGGCCAAGGTCGGGATAGCGATGTGCTACGAAGTGATCTTCGACGATTTGGTGCGGGACAGCGTGCGCTCCGGGTCGCAGCTGATCGCAGTACCCACGAACAACGCCACCTTCGGCTTGACCGAGATGACCTACCAGCAGCAGGCGATCTCCCGGGTCCGGGCGGTGGAGCACGGCCGGTCCGTCTTAGTGGCCGCCACCAGCGGGGTCAGCGCGGTGATCGCCCCGGACGGTACCGTCGAGCAGCACACCAACCTGTTCACGCCGGATGTTCTGGTGGCACGGGTCTCGCTGCGGTCCGGTACTACGCTGGCGACCCGGCTTGGCGCCGCGCCGGAGTGGGCGCTGGTGGTATTGGGCGTGTTCGGGGTGGCCGCAGCCCTGGTGCGCCCATGGCAGACCGAGCGTAGGGGACCGGTGGCGACGCAGACCGGGTGAGGAGGATCTCGATGGTGGATCAGGGGGGCGGGCACGCCGGAGGTGTCGGCCGAACCGTCGTGGTGATCCCGACGTATGAAGAGCGGGCCACGTTGCCGACGATCCTGCACCGGCTGCACCAGGCGGTACCTGACGCGCACGCACTGGTGGTCGACGATGACAGTCCAGACGGCACTGGGGCGTTAGCGGACGAACTCGCTGCGGTCGATGGTCGGGTGCACGTCCTACACCGCGCCGCCAAGACCGGTCTCGGCGCGGCATACGTAGCCGGCTTCCGATGGGCGCTGGATCGCGGCTATGACGTGGTGGTCGAGATGGACGCCGACGGTTCGCACGCCCCCGAGAACTTGCCCCGGTTGCTCGACGCGCTTGCCGGCAACGTCTCCGGACCCGCCGCCGATGTCGTGCTGGGCTCGCGCTACGTGCCGGGTGGGCAAGTGGTGAACTGGCCGCTGTATCGGCAATGGCTCTCTCGCGGCGGCAACTACTACTCCCGGGTGGCGCTAGGAGTGGGCATCCATGACCTCACCGGTGGGTTTCGTGCCTACCGCCGCGAAGTGCTGGACCGCCTGGACCTCGGTGCCGTCGCTTCGCAGGGGTACTGCTTCCAGGTTGACCTGGCATGGCGCTCGGTGCGCGCTGGTTTCACCGTCGTCGAGGTACCGATCACCTTCACCGAGCGAGAGCAGGGCCAGTCGAAGATGACCGGCGCCATCGTTCGGGAGGCATTGTGGCGGGTCACCGTGTGGGGCGCGCAGCGCTGCATAGCGCAACTGCGCCGCCGGTCCGGCAGCGACCCTACAAGCAGGGGACCCACAGGGAGGGACCCCACACGCGACCCCACAAGCAGGGATGCCACGCAGCCCAGCCAGCCCTGACCGGTGAATTGGTCAGGTCAGCTTCCCGCCGCTCCCGATCAGGCGGAGCGAGAGCGACGACCCCGTAGTTCAGTCAGTCGCTCGTCGAGCAACTCCTCGAGTTCGGGGATGCTGCGGCGTTCCAGCAGCATGTCCCAATGCGTGCGCGGCGGCTTGCTTTTCTTCGGCTCCGGCTCGACACCGTCACACAGCCGGGACTCGCTGCCATGCAGCCGGCATTCCCAGCTGATGGGTGGCTCCGCATCATCGGCGAACGCAACAGTGAAGTCGTGGCCCTTGGGGCAGGCGTAGAGCACCGGCCGGCGAGGAGCAAGATCATGGTCTCGATCGGTCTCGTAACTGACTGTACCGAGCCGGCTGCCACGCAGAACGCGATCGGCCATGGCGTCTCCTCTCTCCGGGCCGGGAACGGCAACATCCCCGGAAAAGCTCACCGGGTGTAACGCCGAGGAAGGCCTCGGCGTTCCCGGACCGTACGGGGTCCGAACCTGTGACGGTTTGCATTGCTCAGCCATCAAGGATCCCCCACATGAGTAGATCGAAACAGCAAGGGGACGTGTTACCTCACTAAGAGGTGAACTACCTCACCCATTCGATGTGGAGTCCCGACGCCCTGACGGAGGCAACTCCTTAGACGACGGCCGGCTCACGGTTGCCCGCAGCCCTGATCGCCCTGCGAACCGGCACCAGCGACACCAGGACGAAGCCGATGAGGAAGAACGCCACCAGCGACACGATGGCGGGACGGAACGAGCCAGCGGCCGTCCCGATGGCGGCGAAGAGCAGTGGGCCGACCGCGGAGGTGGCTCGCTCGCCGATCTCGTAGACCGCGAAGTACTCCGCCTCCTTGCCGGCTGGCACCATCTGGCTGAACAGCGACCGGGACAGCGCGTTGGTGCCACCCAGCACCAGCCCGATTCCTACGGCCACGGCGTAGAACTGGAGTTCATCGCCTGCCTCAACGAAATAAGCCGCGGTCACCACGCCGATCCAGCCAATCAGACTGCCCATGATCGTGCGCTTGGCACCGAAGCGGCGGGCTACCCACCCATGCAGCAGCGCACCGAAGAACGCCACGAACTGCACCATCAAGATCGTGCTGATCAGGGTGCTGCTCGCCAATCCCAACTCTAGATCACCATACTGGCCGGCGACACTGGCCACCGTGCTGATCCCGTCGGCGTAGACCAGGTATGCGGCCAGAAAGCCCAAGGTCAGTGGGTAGTTGCGGGCGTCGCGAACGGTGTGCGCCAACTGGCGGAAGCCGCCGGCTAGCACCGACAGTCCTCGCTCGGTGTGCTGTGGACGCTGGTGGCCGCGCATCCGGGACAGCGGGATGAGGGTGAAGGCGGCCCACCACAGGCCGGCGGTGAGAAAACAGATCCGTACCGCCGCCGACTCGGATAGTCCCAGTGCATCACGTCCCAGAAAGGTCGCCAGATTGAGAGCCAGCGCGATGCCGCCACCCAGATAACCGAAGGCCCAGCCGCGGGAAGACAGCCTGTCGCGCTCGTCGGCGGTCGCGATCTCCGGGAGTACCGAGTAGTAGACCACCACCGACGCGTAGTAACCGGTGGTCGCCACGATGAACAGCACGGCGCCGAGCAGCCAGTCGGTTCCGCTCACCAGCGCAAGCGCGGCGGTCGAGCCCGCCCCGATGAACGCGAAGAGGCCGAGCATTCTCCTCTTGTGTCGGGTGCGGTCGGCGATGGCTCCGGTCAGCGGCAGCACCAGCACCTGCAGCAACGTGGACGCCGCCAGCAGGTAGCCGAACAGCGAGCCGGCCGGGAATTCCAACTCGAACAACGAAATGTCGCAGTCGACCAGGGCGTTACCGGTCGGGCAGGGCTGACCGGCCGCCAGCGCATCGTTGCGCGCGACCGTGGTGAGGTAAATCGACAGGAACACGGTGATCACCGAGGTCTGGAACACCGAGTTCGCCCAGTCGTACCAGCACCAGGCGCGTTGATCGCGGCGACGGTCGGCCTCGTCCGGTGGGCCAGCCGACTCGCTCACCTAGGTTGGCCTTTGGGCTGGTCTCCGGGCCACGCCCGCCTGGCGCGCAGCACGTCGCGCAGCACGTCGCGCAGCACATCCGGGCGGTCGGTGACCAGACCGTCGACGCCGAGGTCGAGCAGGGTCTCCATCGTCTCGGCTCGGTCCACCGTCCACACGTGCACCTCAAGGCCTCGCTGGTGGGCGAAGCGCACCAGCGGGCGATCCACCACAGTGATCCCGTAGTGGCGTATCGGCAGTTGCGCGAGCTCACCGCGGATCGGTGGGCCGACCGGCAGCGGCAGCACCGAGCGCAGCCGCAACGCTAACGCCGATGCGGCGCCCATCGAGGTCAACAACCGCGGTCCGGCCGCCGCCCGGAGCCGCTGCAACCGTGTTTCGGAGAACGACGCCAGGCACACCCGGTGCCACTGGTTGGTGGAACGCAGCAGTTCCAGCACCGGCACGACTGCCGTGTCGGCCTTGACGTCGACGTTGAGCAGGGCGTCCGGGAGCTCGTCGAGGAGGTCGGCCAGCCGGCAGACCGGTTCGCGGCCACCTACCAGGGCGGTGCGTACCGCTGCCCAGTCCAGTTGCTCGACCTCGCCCGAACCGTCAGTGGTGCGGTCCAGAGTGGCATCGTGCAGCACGACGACCACGCCATCGCGGGTCGCCCGGACGTCAGTCTCCAGGTAGCGGTATCCCTCCGTGGCTGCGCGGCGAAACGCGGCCAGCGAGTTCTCCATGCCGGCGAGGCCGTCGAGATGCCAGCCGCGGTGGGCGAACGCCCGCGGAAAGGGTCCGTCCAGATAGGGATGTTGCGGCGAAATCACGCCCGCCATTCTGCCGGGCCGGGTGATCCACCGGTGCCATGGCGGGCCGCTCGCCTCCCGCAGTTTGGCTGTCGCGCATGATGCGGGCCGGCGTCGCGAACATGTCGGTCAGCGCGACGAGTGACCTTCGGCGGTTTGCCTGGGAAGCTGCATAAGCATCGACTGACGATCGGGATCCGGGAGTGGACGATGGCGAGGCATGAGGCCGCCAGGCTGGAGCTGCTTGCTGCAGAGCTCTGCGCGCTGCTTGGCCCTGCAGCCGTGATTACTGATCGGCAGCGGCTGCGTACCTACGAGTGTGATGGGCTGGCGCAGTACCGCGTGGTGCCGGGAATTGTGGTACTGCCAGAGTCTGCCGAGCAGACCGCCGCAGTGGTCCGAGCCTGCGCCGCCACGGGAGTGCCATTCGTGGCTCGTGGCTCGGGAACCGGGCTGTCCGGCGGCGCGCTACCGCACGCCGAGGGAGTGCTGATCGTGACTTCCCGAATGCGGAGGATCCTGGAGGTCGACCCCGCCAACGAGCGCGCGATCGTCGAGCCGGGAGTGATCAATCTGGATGTCACGAAGGCCGCCGCGTCGCACGGCTGGTACTTCGCACCCGACCCGTCCAGCCAGCAGATCTGCTCGGTTGGGGGCAATGTCGCCGAGAACTCCGGCGGCGCGCACTGCCTCAAGTACGGGTTCACCACCCACCACGTGCTGGGTGTGGAGGTCGTCACCCCGGACGGCGAGCTGGTCTGGTTGGGCGGCACCACCCGCGATGCACCGGGTTATGACCTGCTCGGCGCATTCGTCGGCAGCGAGGGCACCCTCGGGATCGCGACCAAGATTGTTGTGCGGCTGCTGCGGGCGCCGGAGTCGGTGCGCTGCCTACTCGCTGCCTTCCCCGGGGTGGACGAGGCGGGTAGGGCAGTCTCGAAGATCATTGCCGACGGCGTCACCCCCGCGGCCATCGAGATGATGGACGCGCTGGCGATCGAGGCGGCCGAGGCCGCCGTGGCCTGCGGCTACCCCGAGGGCGCCGGAGCAGTCCTCATCGTGGAACTGGACGGCCCGGTCGCCGATGTGGAACACACCTTCGCTTCGGTACAGCAGCACTGCACCGAAGCGGGAGCCTTCGAGATCCGGACAGCTCGCGACGCCGCCCAACGCGCGTTGTTCTGGAAAGGTCGTAAGTCCGCGTTCGCCGCGGTGGGCCGGATCAGCCCCGACTACATCGTCCAGGACGGGGTGATTCCCCGAACCGTGCTGCCCGAGGTGCTGCGCCGCATCGCCGAGCTGTCGGCCGGAACGGGGGTGCGAGTGGCCAACGTGTTCCACGCCGGCGACGGCAACCTCCATCCCCTGGTCCTGTTCGACGAGGCCACACCCGGCGAGGCGCAGGTCGCCGAGGAGCTGTCCGGCGCGATCCTCGACCTGTGCATCGCCTACGGCGGCTCGATCACCGGTGAGCACGGCGTCGGGACCGACAAGGCGCAGTACATGCCACGGATGTTCACCGCCGAGGACCTGGACACCATGCAGCGGCTACGCTGCGCCTTCGATCCTGCCGGGGTCTGCAACCCCGGCAAGGTGTTCCCCACTCCGCGGCTGTGCGGCGAGGTGCCGGGCAAGCACAAGGGCGTGCACCCGTTGCATGCCGCCGGCCTGGCCGAGCAGTTCTGATGGGTGCCCCCACCCTTGGCGGGTTACGGGCCGCCTGCAGGGAGCTCGCCGAAGCCACCACCGCCGATACCGTGGATGGCGTGCCAGCCCGTTGGGTGGCGTGGCCGGGCAGCACCGAGGAGGTATCGGCAGTGCTGCGCGCCGCGGCTGCGCTCCGACTGCGGGTGGTGGCCAGGGGGAGTGGTAGCCGGCTCGACTGGGGCATCCCACCAACCGCGCTAGACCTTATCGTGGACACCAGCCGGATGAACGCGGTGATCACACATGTCGCCGGCGATCTGGTCGTCACCGTCCAGGCCGGGCTGCGGATGGCCGATCTCCAGGCGCAGCTCGCCCCGCACCGGCAGCGACTGGCACTGGACAGTTCCGGCACGGTCGGGGGCACTATCGCCACCGCGGCGGCGGGCCCGCTGCGCTACCGGTATGGCTCAGTGCGCGACCTGCTGATCGGTATCACCGTGGTACTCGCCGACGGCACTGTCACCCATTCCGGCGGCACAGTGGTGAAAAACGTCGCCGGCTATGACCTGGGCAAGCTCTATACCGGCTCGCTGGGAACATTGGGTGTGATCACCGAAGCGGTGTTCCGGCTGCACCCGCTGCCGCAGGCCAGCCGCTGGATCACGGTACCGGCGCCCGACGCCGCGCGTGCCGTGACTGCGATCGCCGCGATCCGGATGTCGCAGCACGACCCGGCAGCCCTCGAAGTGGACCGCGCGGCACCGGGGGATCCGGTGATCGTCGGAATGGCCCTGGAGGGGGTCGCCGGGGGCATCGATGGCCGAGCCAACGCCGCCGCCAACCTGCTCAGCGGCGCGGCTGGCACGCCGGCCACCGTGGCTGAGCAGCCACCGGCGTGGTGGGGCCGACTGCCGAATCCACCGCACGCGACGGTCACCTGCGAGCCCACCGGGCTGGCCGACCTGCTCGCCACTGCCCCGGCCGCGCTGCGCGGCTCGGCCGGGGCGGGAGTGCTCACCGCCGGGCTGGACGACGAACGGCTGGAAGCCGAGCTGGCACAACTGCGCACGATCGCGACCCGGCACGGCGGCAGCGTTGTGCTGCGCTGCGCCGCACCGGACCGCAAAACGTCCCTGGATGTGTGGGGGCCGGTGCCCGCGCTGGCGTTGATGCGCCGGCTCAAGGACCAGTTCGACCCGGAGCACCGGCTGTCACCGGAACGGTTCGTGGGAGGGATCTGAATGAGCGCGGGCGCGTTCGACGACCACCACCCCCCGCAGCCCGAGCTGATCAAGGACTGCGTGCACTGCGGCTTCTGCCTGCCCTCCTGCCCCACCTACGTGCTGTGGGGGGAGGAGATGGATTCGCCGCGCGGGCGTATCCACCTGATGAAGGCCGGCCTGGAGGGTGAACCACTGTCGTCATCGATGGTGGGCCACTTCGACGCCTGCCTGGGGTGCATGGCCTGCGTGACATCCTGCCCGTCGGGGGTGCGCTACGACACGCTGATCACCGACACTCGGGCTCAAGTGGAACGCCGCTACGAGCGGACCCGCCGGCAGCGGCTGCTCCGCGAGGCGATCTTCTGGTTGTTTCCTTACCCGAGGCGACTGCGCGCCTTACGGGGGCCCCTGGCGCTGTACCAGCGCAGTGGCCTGGGCCGCCGGCTACGCCGTAGCGGGCAGCTTGACCGGTTACCTCCAACGCTGCGGGTGCTGGAATCGCTGACTCCGCGACTGACCCGGCGCCAGACGCTGCCGCAGCGGGTGCACGCTGTCGGCCGGCGCCGTGCGGTGGTGGGAATGCTCACCGGCTGCGTGCAGGACGCGTTGTTCCCGCACGTCAACGCTGCCACCGCGCGGGTGCTCGCCGCTGAGGGCTGCGAGGTCGTGATCCCCCGCGGGCAAGGCTGCTGCGGGGCGCTGTCACAACACACCGGTCGCGAGGGCGAGGCGACCGCCTTCGCCCGCACTTTGATCGAGCGCTTCGAGGCCGCCGCGGTGGACTTCATCGTGGTCAACGCGGCAGGCTGCGGCTCGGCGATGAAGGAATACGCCCACCTGCTAAGCGATGATCCCAACTACGCCGCCCGCGCGCGCGTTTTCGTCGAACGCACCCGTGACATCTCCGAGCTGCTCGTGGAGCTCGGAACGGTGGCGGCGCGCCACCCGTTGGACGTCACGATCGCCTACCACGACGCCTGCCACCTCGGGCACGCCCAGGGTGTCCGGTCCCAGCCGCGTGAGCTGCTGCGAGCCATCCCCAGGCTGGCGCTGACCGAGATCGCCGAAGCCGACCTGTGCTGCGGTTCGGCGGGCATCTACAACCTGCTGCATCCCGAGCCCGCAACCGAACTAGGGGACCGCAAGGCCCGCAACGTGCTCGCCACCGGGGCACCGATGCTGGTCACCGCTAACCCAGGCTGCCTGATGCAGATCGCGGCCAGCGCGCGGCGGCTCGGCAAGCCCCTCAAGCTGGCCCACACCGTCACCGTGCTGGACGCCTCGATCCGCGGCGTGCCGCTGTGACCACCTGCGACGACCAACCCCACGGCGGCATGTCCTTGTGACTCGCCAAGATCACCGGCCACTGGTCGGAACGTGGGTGACGGTGAGACCGAATTGTGTCGTTGCGGTACGCGCCAGCCGCCCGTCGGTAGTGACCAGCGGGCATCGCAGGCTTGCAGCCAGGGCGGCGTAGAACGCTTCGTAGCCGGACATGGCGGCGACGAACCGGCGGGCGATGGCGAGCAGCTCCCGGCAGGGAACCCGTTCGATCGGAGCGTCATAGAGCAGCGCCAGGCGCTCGTCGAGCTGTGTCGGCTGAAGCGCTCCGCCCTGTTCGGCGCGGACTAGTCGATGGAGCACCTCGGCATCCAGCAGGTCGGGGGCCAGCGTGTCCCTCAGCAGCGCCTCCACCGCCAACCCGGAGGTCGAGCGCATGAGCACCTCGAGAAACGCGCTCGCGTCGATCACGATCACGGTTGGCGCTGTTCCGGCAACGGCTCAAGGTTGCGCGCGGCACGATCGGCCTGGACGAGGTTGGCGGCGGGTGCACCGAGATCGAGCGGCTCGAGCCGACGAAGGCGTGCCAACCACTCGGTGGCGGGCGGGCGTTGCTGATCGTTTCGGATCAGGCGCAGCAGATAATCCCGGATGCTCAGCCCGTCCAGACCGGCACGACGACGCAGCTCGCGGTGCAGGTCCTCTGGAACGTCCTTCACCTGTAAGGTTGCCATGAGCATGACATTAGCATGCTTTTTGTAGTCGAGGACGATCAGGTGTATCGCCTTGGCCTGTCGTCAGTGCGCCGTGCCTGCGGTCGGTGGTGGGAGAGACGGACGTTCAATGCTCATCGTTTGGTGCCCGACGCGACGAGCAGTTCGCAGGGGCCGACGAACCCGCCGACGGTCTCGAATCGGGTGAGCGCCGATCCGATTTCGTCCCATACTGCTTGCCGCTCGGCTTCCGCGACGCCGGCCAGCATCTGGTGCAGCGCACCGAAGGATTCCCGTTCGAACCGGACGCATTCGGCTGCCGACGCGAGCCGCAGAGGGGCCGGGACGGTCTCAACGGTGATGTCCACGAAACCTGCGGCGCGCAACGCCGCCTCCAGGACACCGGGACCACCCAAGCTGAACGGGCCGGGCTGGCCGGGCTGGGGCGGGGGGAGCTGAGCGCGCTGGCGGATGATGGAGACGGGCAGCGCGAAGAACTCGTTGCGGTCGGGGCTCGAGTAGACGATTGCGGACATCCGCCCACCGTCGCGCAACGCCCGGCGGATGCCGGCCAGCGCTTGCTGCTGGTCGGGGAAGTAGATCAGCCCGACCCGGGAGATGACCGCGTCGAACGTCCCCGCGGTCAGGCCGCCGAGGGACTCGCCGTCGGCCTCAACAGTCTCGATATTGGTCAGGCCGGCTTCGGCGGCAGTCTTCGCCGCGTAGCTCAGGATCGTCGGGGAGATGTCGCTGGCGAGGACCTGCCCAGTCGGACCGACCCGCCGAGCGGCGGCGAGGGTCTGGCCGCCGGCACCGGCGGCGACGTCGAGTACCCGGAAGCCGCCGGTCACATGGGCCGCATCGAGCATGCGCTCGGTCGCCGCGCCCAGCCACGCTTCGAGCGTGGGACCCCATCTGTGCCATGCCTCGGCGGCGTCTTCCCATTGCTGACGGGTGGTGGTCTTGTACCGAACCGGATCGAAGGTCATCGCTCCTCCTGAATTTGCGTGGTTGCTCTGATGGGCGCCAGATCGGTCGTCGTTCCCGGCAGATTCCGCCTGGCAATTTGCTAGGCGCGGATTCGATGCCCGAACAGAATGGAGGCGTGCCGAGCCGTCCGTTCGTTGACGACCTCGTCGGTCGTGATCAGCTGCTTGGCCGGTTGGCCGCGTTGATCGATCGGTCCCAGGCTGGCGAGCGGGTGACAGTGCTCGTGGCCGGCCAGGCCGGGATCGGCAAGACGTCGCTCGTCAGGGCCGCTGCGGCGGCAGCGGGGGAGCAGGGCGCCCGGATTGGTTGGGGAACCTGCATCGATGTGGCGCGCGCCCCAGGCTACTGGCCGTGGACGCAACTGCTCAACGGGCTCGTGCGTGCCCTGGGTGCCGACCGGGCGCGCCAGATGGCGGGTGACGATGCGCCGCTGCTGGCAGCCATCGCGCCGTCTTTCGGTGACGCCTCCCGCTGGAACGACTCAGACCGCGCCCGGCTGCTGCTGATGGATGCGACGGCGCGGTGGCTCGACGCGTTGGCCACCGAGGTACCGGTCGTGGTGGTCCTGGATGACCTCCAGTGGGCCGACGAGTCGTCGCTTGCGCTTCTCGACTTGGTGGCCCGCATACCCCGCCCCGCCAGGGTGTGCCTCATCGGCGCCTACCGGCACGACGAGCTCGCGTTGCCGGTTCGGGAGCGCCTCGGGACGTTGATCGGCCATGGGGAGCATCTTCAGGTTGAAGGCCTCGATGGTGCGGCTGCGCACGCGCTGGTCGAGCGTGTCGTGAGACAGCCGGTCGACCGGGCGACGACCGAGGTCATCCACCGCCGCAGCGGTGGCCACCCGTTGTTCGTGCGCGAGCTTGCGCTGCTCGCTGATCGAGCCTCCGGCATGGTCGAGGACATCCCCGTCGCCGTCCGCGACGCCATCGAGCGGCGCATCCGGCGGCTCCCAGCCCCCACCCGGTCGGTCCTGGAGGTGGCCGCGGTCGTCGGCACCTCGCTGGTCCCCGACGTCATCGCCAGCGCGCTGGCCATTTCCCCGCTCGACGTGGCCATGGCGACGCGTGCCGCGGTCGACGCGGCGATTCTCGCGACGACCAGCGACGGGCTGCGCTTCAGCCATGACCTACCCCGGGAGACGATCCTCGACCGGATCGATCCGCCCCGGCGGGTGGCGCTGCATCAGGCAATCGGCGCAGCCCTCGAGGACCGCATGACCCGAGCCGGAGATGTCGCACCCTCAGAACTGGCCCACCACTTCACTGCCGCCGTGGCCCTCGACGGAGCCGAACGGGCCGCCCGGTGGTCGCTGGCCGCGGCGGCGACCAACCACGCCGCGCTGGCCTTTGGCGAAGCGGCGGCCCAGCTGCGCCGGCTCCGCGGCGCGGTGGCCGACGCCGGCGCCGTCCTCGACGACCAGCTGATGGTCGATGTCCTGCTTGCCGAGGCTGATGCTCTCGCGCGCGCCGGGAGCGCCGTCGATGCCCGTGGGCTGCTACGGATGGCCCGAGATGTCGCCGACCGCTGCCCCGATGCTGACCGCACGGCCCGCGTCGCCCTCGCCACCGCGCGACTAGGCGCCCGCTTCGCCGCCCGCCGCGACGAGATCGTGCGAGAACTCGAGCGAGCTCTGGCTGTGATCGACGGCACCGACCCAGCGCTGGAGGCGCAACTCGCCGCCACCCTCGCTCGCGAGCTGGCTCACTCGGTGGCCGACGACCGGCCCCGGGCCGGACCGCTGAGCGAGCGGGCGCTGGAGCTCGGCCGGCGTACCGGAAACCCGATGACCACGGTGGCGTGCCTGCTCGCCCGCCATGACGTCCTGTGGACACCCGGCGCGGAGGTGCACCGGGCCGAGATCGCCCGCGAGATCGTCGCCGTCGCCCAGCAAGCCGGGGACGACGAACGCCAGGCCGAAGGACTGCTGCTGCTGGCCAACGCCTTACTGGAACACGGCTCAAGCGCATTCGAGGCGGCGCTGGGCGCGTGCCTATCCATCCTCGACCGCCTTGACCAGCCCCGCCACCGGTACACCGCGGAGACCCGCCGCGCGTGCAGGGCGCTGTTGCGCGGCCGGCTCGAGGAGGCCGCGGAGCGCATCGAATCCGCAGCACATCTGGGCGAACGTCTTCGCGAGCCCGACGCCGGTAACGTCCGCATGTCCCAACGTCTGGAGCTGGTGCGGGCCCGGGGTGAACCAAACGAGCTGCGGGCCTTCGCGATCGAGGCGGTTGCACACTGGACCGGGGCGCCGGTCCACGCCCACGCCGTCGCCGCGGGATTTCACGCCCGCGCCGGCGACCTCGGCCCCGCGCGCCAGCACGTCGCCGTCGTGCTCGACCTCGGGACCTGGCGGGCGGACCGGTCCTACCTGTGGTCGGTCTTTGTGCGAGAGCTCGCCTACGCCGCCGTCGCCCTCGAAGACCGCGACCTATGCGCCCAGCTCCTCGGTGACGTCCAAGCTCTCGCCGGCTCGTGTGGCGTCAACGGCGCCTTCGTGGCATTCGCCGGCAGCCACGCCCACACCGCCGGCTTGCTCGCCGCGGCCCTCGGCCAGACCGAAACCTCCGTGGCGCTCCTCGACCGGGCATGTGCCACCTACGAACGCCTGGGCGCCGAGGCATGGTGCGCCCAGGCCCGACGCGATCTCAACGCAAGCACGCCGACTCCGAACGTGGCCCACGCAGGTAGGTCGATGCAGCGACGCGGCGCCGTGTGGCACATCATCTTCGACGGCCGGGAAGCGACTGTGCCCCACGTCAAGGGATTGGCCGACATCGCAAGGCTGCTCAGCGCGCCCCACACCGAACTGCACGTGCTCGACCTCATCGTCGCGACCGACCGCTCGGGCAACTCCGGTGACATGATCGATCGGCGTGCGCTCGATTCCTACCGGCGACGGCTCGCCGACCTCGACGACGAAATCGACGAAGCGGTACGGCATCACGACGACGCGCGCGGCACGCTACTCGCCGCCGAGCGCCTTGCGCTGCTAGGAGAGCTCAGGCGCGTCACCAACGTCGAGCGACGTCCGCGGCAATTCGCAAACCACCCCGCCGAACGCGCCCGCAAGGCGGTGGCCGCCCGTGTTCGAGACGCCATCAGAAAGCTGGAACCGGTACAACCCGAGCTGGCGGCGCACCTCGAACGAAGCATCGTGACCGGTACCTACTGCCGCTACCGCCCCGATGAGAATCGTGCCTGGAAAGTCGACGTCCGGCCGGTGGCCAAGGGGGCGAGATAGTAGCCGGTTCATCAACAACGGAGTCCTCGTCCGCGGGGTCACCAATTTCGTACCGGCACCTCTCCTTCGCCGCGTGCCCCGCTAAATCCGATAACCTATATTATGACAACTAGGCCTCCGGGTAGCTCGTCATACCTCACCCCCCGCTTCAGCAGGCCAGCTCCCTGAGCGGCCCGGCCAGCCGGTGCGCCAGACCTGTATCAACCCGTTCGATCTCGACGAGTAGCGCTTCGCTGATCACTTGCACTGCGATCGGCGGTCGACGCGGCCTTCCCGCTTCGCAACGGAAACCCTCTGATGCGCATCGAACGACAACTGGCGTGGCGGCACCGGAGCCGGCAGATCAGACGACGCTACCTGTTGCGAACGGGGTCCTGACCGGGTCCTGACCCGGTGCCCGGCGAGGAAGTCCCGCAGATCGTGGCCGGGATCGGCGTCCGCTTATAGGGTGGTGGCGACAGCGGGTATCAGATCAGTACCGCCATGTAGAGAGGCAGATACATGTCACTGTTTCATCGCGTCACACAGTTGTTGCGAACCCCGCAGGGACGACGGCTCGCTCACCGGGCGCAACAGCTCGCCCGTGACCCCCACACCCGTCGCAAGATCGAAGACCTACGTTTGCGCCTGATGAAGAAGCGCTGACCACCGAGACAATCCCGGGACCATTGAGCGGGTGATGATGGAGCCGCCCAGCAGCGAGATTCCGGGCGTCGGTGTTCGCAGGTTACGCCCGGTCGCGGCGGTCTACAGCGATGATTTCACCGGACCGGCGGATGGGGATGACACCGCCGCGGTGTCGGCGATGCTGGCGTCGGCGGCGGCTTGGCATTTCGACGTGATCACGGTTGGACCGAACGGGACGATGTCCGTTCCGGAGGCGCTGGCACACCCCGAGGTGCAGCTTTATGCCCAGCCAGGGGCGGACGGCGACGATGACGCCGCCTACCGGAGACAGAAGCGGGACAAATCCGCGATCAAGCAGTTCGTTCGCGAAGGGGGGCGTTACCTGGGCATCTGCATGGGTGGATTCCTGGCCGAACCGGGCCACTTCAATGTGTTTCCGGGCCGGGTCGACGAATACTACTCGTCTCGCGGGGCGTCGGTGACCACTGCGGACGCCGCCGTCATCCCGGTCATCTGGCGTGGCACCACGCGTGCGATGTACTTCCAGGACGGCGGCTACATGGTCCCGCGACGTAAGGCGACGGGGATCACTGTGCTGGGGCGATACACCAACGGGACGATCGCGGCGCTCGTCTCGCGCTACGGTCAGGGCAAGGTCGGCCTGTGCGGTCCGCATCCAGAAGCTCCCCCCCAGTGGTACCGAGAGGGGAACCTCACCTATGGCGGTCCGACCCAAGACCTCGGCGACGACCTCATCGACACGCTCATGGCGCCCTGAGCCGGACCAGCGGGCGTCACGACGGCTGTGCTTGGTCGCGGTCGCAGCGGCGGTGGGGACGCTGCTCACGTCGTGCGCAGGCGCTAAGCCGCTGGCGGATCCGGCCAGCTACCACGCGGGCCTGTGGCCGCAGCGCCCGGTGGTCGAGTTGTCCTTCGACATGGCCCCAGACCTGAGCTCGGTAACCGGGCGGGAATCGATTGTGTTCACCCCGGACATTCCAACCTGCGAGCTGGTGTTCCGAGCCTGGCCGAACAACCCGACCATGTCGAAGGCCGGCTCCTCGCTCACCGTCACCGACACCAGCATCGACGGCCGCCCGGTCGTCAGCGAGGTGACTGATGCCGGCGCCCCGGCACGCTCGCCGGGCACTCTCATCGAGGTCCCACTGGCCCGATGCCTCGAGCCGGGACAGTCGGTTCGGGCCGAGCTCGGGTTCCGGTTGGTCCTCGGCGCGGACGCCGACGAGAGGGTTGGTTACTCCCCCGGCACCCAGACGGCCTGGTTTGGCTCCGGTTTCCCGATGCTGGCCTGGGTCCGGGGTAGCGGGTGGGCCCGCGATCCTGCGGTGGTGATCAACGGCGAGAGCGCCACCAGCGAGGACTTCACCCTCTCCACCCTTTCGGTGACGGCGCCCACGGGCTACCGGGTGATGGGCACCGGGACGGCGACGGGTGACGGCGGCGGTCGAACCGCTGGCGAAGGCACTGGCAGGACGGCTCACCGGTTCACTGCCCCGGCGGTCCGAGACGTGACCGTCGCGATCGGTCGTTACGACGTCCTGGACCGTGACATCGGCGGCGTGCGGCTGCATCTGGCAACCCCGCAGGCCGGCACCAGAGCCGAGCCCCAGGAATGGGCCGATGAGATCGATGCCGCGATCACGCGTCTCACCAAAGTGTTTGGACCATTCCCCTATCCCGAGTTCTGGGTCACGATCACCCCCGGCCAGAGCGACGGCACCGAGTTCCCGGCGGCGCTGCAGTTCGGCGATGTCAGGCCACGACAGCTGGGTTCCTTGGTCGCCCACGAGGTCGCCCACCAGTGGTTCTACTCCCTGGTCGGCAACAACCAGGCCGAACATCCCTGGCTCGACGAGTCGCTGGCCACCCTCGGTGAGGCCGTCGCCAGCAGCAGTGATTACCAGTACGGCGACATCTCCCGGCGCGTCGCCGGACGGATGGGACGACCGATGTCCTATTGGGCGGACAACGGCGGCTACCAGGGCTACACCGAGGGTGTCTACGACCAGGGTGCCGCTGTGCTCTTGGAGGCCCGACGCCAGGTAGGCGCCGACCGATTCGATACCGTCCTGCGCTCCTACATCGCGGCGAACGCCCATCAAGTCGCCACCCCTGCCGACTTCGCCCACGCCTTCGCCGCCCAGCCGAAGGTGCTCGATCTGCTCGGCCAGGCCGGCGCCCTGCCCAACGATCGGTAGCGCTTGACCAGCAGATCAGGGTGCACCGCCCGCCCGTCGAAAGCCCGCATACGTTACCGGCCGGGTAGTGGTTCGCCGAACGTTCTGTGAGAACACCCACACCCCAGGTAAGGGATCGGTAAGGGTTATCGCGTGCCAGCGGCGGCAAAACTGGGTAGACCGGACCTTATGGCCAACACGTCCAACAGGGAGATCTTCGAACGTCGGGAGTCGGTGGTACGCAGTTACTGCCGCGGCTTGGACGCCGTGCTCGCCACCGCGCGGGGAAGTGTGGTGCGAGACACCGAGGGCCGCCAATACATTGATTTCCTGGCGGGAGCGGGTGCGCTGAATTACGGCCACAACGACCCGGACATGAAGCAGGCGTTGCTGCAGTACATCGACAGTGACGGTATTGCGCATGGGCTCGATTTGCACACGAATGCTAAACGCGCGTTTCTGGAGAGTTTCGAAGATCTCATCCTGGTTCCGCGCCGGATGGACCATCGGGTTCAATTTACCGGGCCTACCGGTGCCAACGCGGTCGAGGCGGCACTGAAGCTCGCTCGCAAGGCGACTGGGCGTACGAACGTCATCGCATTTACCCGCGGATTCCACGGGTTGTCCCAAGGAGCCCTGGCCGCGACCGCGAACACCCGGATGCGGGGCGCACCGGTTATCCCACTGTCCGGGGTGTCTCGGCTGCCGTTCGACGGCTACCTCGGCCCGGGTGTCGACACCGCTGACATGCTCGCCTCGATGCTGGCGGATCCCTCCAGCGGCCTGGACGCACCGGCGGCGATCCTGCTGGAGACGGTTCAGGGCGAGGGTGGGCTCAACGCAGCATCACCGCGATGGCTGCGTCGGGTTGCCGCGCTCGCTGCCGAGTGCGGCGCCCTACTGATCGTCGACGACATCCAAGCCGGCTGCGGGCGCACCGGGACGTTCTTCAGTTTCGAGGCTGCTGGCGTCGTTCCCGACATTGTGGTCCTGTCCAAGTCGTTGTCCGGCTTTGGACTGCCGATGTCGGTGGTCCTGGTCAAGCCCGGAACAGACGTCTGGCGTCCCGGCGAGCACACCGGGACCTTCCGGGGAAACGCGCACGCCTTCGTCACCGCCGGTGTGGCGCTGCGAAAATTCTGGTCGGACAGTGAGTTTGCCAAGGACGTGGCCCGGCGTGCCGACCTCATCGCCCGTAGGTTGACTGAGATTGCGGACGGCATCCCCGGGGCCAACATCAAGGGCCGGGGAATGCTGCAGGGCATCGAGCTCAACTCGCCGCTCACGGCGCTGATCCGCCGAACCTGCATTCGCAACGGTCTGATCATCGAGTCGTCGGGGCCACGCGATGAGGTTCTCAAGGTGCTCCCCCCGCTCACCACCCCGGATCACCTGCTCGATCAGGGTCTGGACATTGTGGCCGGGGCCGTCGGCGCTGCGATCAGGTCCCCGCTCGAGGTACCGGCTTAACGCGGGCGGCCCAGAGCTGGGGAGCTCGGGCTCACAAACGGGTTGGGGTAGCGCCATCAAGTAGCGCCATCAATGGGGGCATGCACTGAGTAAGACACGGACACCGAATCAACTGGCCGGGCCTGACGCCCGGTCGCGGCCGCCGGACGACGATGTCCCACGGTTGGCGTCGCCTTCCGATCGGGTGCTGGTCGCGGCCGGTTGCGCGCAGCAGCCGCGCACGGCCAGGGGCGAGCGGCTGGATCACGTGTTCGAGGAGCGCTGCGACCGGATCCGCGAGTACGGCCGGCTCGATCACCTCGCGGTGCACTCCGAGGGCCTCGCCCTTACTTTCGACGAGCTCGACCGCCGGGCCAACCAGTTGGCCCGGTATCTGCTCGCCCGGGGCGCCCACGCAGGCGATCGGATCGCGCTGCTGTTCGATCAGCCGGTGCAGTCCTACATCGGGATGCTGGCTGTGATGAAGATCAACGCAGCGTACCTACCGCTGGATGTCGCTTTCCCTTTCGACCGGATGTCCTACATCGTCTCTGACGCGCGGGCCCGCATGGTGTTGTCGCTGGCAACGGTGCGCGACAAGGTCGAGGGTCTTGGCAGGTTGGGCCCGGAGGTGGTGTGGATCGACGAGGCAGGCGAGCTCATCGCCGGGCAGGATCCCAGCCGGTTGACCAACGCGGAGCGCGGCGATCCGGTCGATGAGTTGGCTTACATCATCTACACCTCAGGGTCGACCGGCCGTCCGAAGGGCGTGGCCATCGATCATCCGAGTATCTGCAACTTCGTCCGGGTCGCCGCTGAGGTTTACGGAATCCGCGCTCAGGACCGGGTGTACCAGGGTATGACGATCGCTTTCGACTTCTCTGTCGAGGAGATCTGGGTACCGTGGATGGCTGGCGCGACGCTGGTGCCCAAACCCGCTGGATCGAGCTTGCTGGGCCACGAGCTGCACGAGTTCCTGGTCCAGCGCCGCATCACCGCGCTGTGCTGCGTGCCGACGGTGCTTGCCACCCTCGAGGAGGAGCTGCCGGAGCTGCGGTTCCTCTTGGTGTCCGGGGAGGCCTGCCCGCAAGACCTCATTGCGCGCTGGTACCAGCCGGATCGACGCTTCCTCAACGTGTACGGCCCGACTGAAGCCACTGTGACCGCGACCTGGACCGCACTGCACCCGGACCGGCCAGTGACCATCGGTGTCCCGCTGCCCACCTACTCCGCGGTGATCCTCGACCCCGACGACCCGTACCGCGCCCTGCCGCGTGGAGAGATCGGCGAGATCGGGATCGCCGGCATCGGATTGGCCGCGGGTTATATCAACCGCGCGGATCTGACCGAAAAGGCGTTCATCCCGGATTTTCTCGGTATCCCGGGCAACCCATCGGGCCGGATCTACCGCACCGGAGATCTGGGCCGGATCAACAGCGATGGCGAGATTGAATACCACGGCCGGATCGACTTGCAGGTCAAGGTCCGCGGCTATCGCATCGAGCTGACCGAGATCGAGTCGGTGCTGTTGCAGGTGCCCGGTATAGCGGCCGCCGTGGTCGACATCTACCGCCCCGACCCCGACACCGTCGAACTGGTTGGCTACTACAGCCTGCGCCGCGACGCCGTGGCCGTCGACCCCGGCATGATCTACGCCGAGCTGCGTGAGCAACTTCCCGCGTACATGGTGCCGGCCTACCTCGAACAGCTCGACGTGATCCCGCTGACCACCAACGACAAGGCAGACCGCAAGACTCTGCCCGCACCGACCACCCGGCGCGTCGCAGCATCCGGTGACTTTGTGGCGCCGGCTACGGCGACCGAAGAAGTGCTCGTCGAGGTGCTCGCGCAGATCCTGGGCGTGGAGACGGTTTCGGTGACCAGCCACTTCTTCGACGAGCTCGGCGCGAACTCGCTGTTGATGACGCAGTTCTCGGCCCGAGTCCGCAGGCGGACCGACCTGTCGATCTCCATCAAGGACATCTACCAGAACCCCACGGTGCGCAAGCTCGGCAATGTCTTGGGCGACGCCGTTCCGAGCAGGCGGTCGGCCGCCACCGCGCCGGTGATCCGGACCAGCGGCGTCGGCCATGTGCTGACCGGGGTGGCTCAGCTGCTGCTGCTCGTGGCTGGGGCCTACCTTGGCGGGCTGCTGCTCGACCGGGCATACCGGTGGGCCTCCGGCGGCGCCGACTGGTGGGAGATCTACCAGCGGGTGGCGATGTTCGGCGCCGCCACGTTCGTCGGCTTCTGCACCTTGCCGATCCTGGCCAAGTGGCTGCTCATCGGGCGCTGGAAACCGACCGAGGTCCGGCTGTGGAGCCCGACCTATTTCCGATTCTGGCTGGTCAAAGTGCTCATCCGGCTCAACCCGATGGTGTTGTTCACTGGCTCCCCCTGCTACATCCTCTACCTGCGGGCACTCGGCGCCAAGATCGGCAAGAACGCGGTGATCCTTTCCCGCGCCGTGCCGGTGGCGACCGATCTGATCACCATCGGCGACCGTACTGTCATCCGCCCGGGCTGTTCCTTCGCCGGTTACCGGGCCGTCGCCGGCCGGCTGCAGATTGGTCCCGTCACCCTGGGTGCGGACGTGCTGGTCGGGCAGAACACTGTGCTCGACATCGGCACCAGAATGGGCGATGGTGCCCAACTCGGCCACAGCTCCTCGCTGCACACCGGGCAGTCGGTACCGGCCGGGCACAGCTGGCACGGTTCGCCGGCCCAGCCGGGTCGGGCGAACTACCGGACGGTTGCTCCAGCCCGATGCGACACGGTTCGCAAACTGGGCTACAGCCTGCTGCAGTTGTTCGGCGTGTTCGTGCTCGGCTCGGTTGGCTTCACTGGCGTGGTCCTCGGGTTGACCAGGATCCCGCCGCTTGTTGCGCTGATTGGCCAGGGTGCGCCCTTCCTGGGCCGCTCAAATTTCTATCTGGTGGTCGCACTTGTCGCGGTCGGGCTGGTGTTGGCTCTGCTGCCGGTCGCGCTTGCCGTTATGATGACGGTGCCCCGGCTGCTCAAGCCGTTCATCACCCCGGGGCGGGTGTACCCGCTCTACGGGTTGCACCATATCGCCCAGCAGCTCATCACCGGCCTGAGCAACTCGAGCTTCTTCGTCCTGCTGCTGGGTGACAGTTCGTTCATCGTGCACCTGGTGCGCGGGCTAGGCTATGACCTGTCGAAAGTCGAGCAGACCGGATCGAACTTCGGTACCCAGCTACATCACGATTCTCCATTCCTGACCACGGTGGGCACCGGAACCATGGTCTGTGACGGATTGTCGATGATGAATACCGACTTCTCGAACACCTCCTTCCGGGTCAACCCGGTGCGGATCGGCGAACGGAATTTCGTGGGGAACGACGTCGCTTTTCCGGCCCGTGCACGCACCGGCGACAATTGCCTACTCGCCACGAAGGTCATGGTCCCGATCGACGGCCCGGTTCGGCATGACGTCGGCCTGCTCGGCTCGCCACCGTTCGAGATCCCGAGGACCGCGATACGTGGTACCGCTGCCGACTATCCCCATACCCCGGACGCGCTGCGCAGCCGGTTGGCTGCCAAGAATCGGCACAATGCCGGCACCATCGGCGCCGTGCTGTTGCTGCGCTCGATCGGGTTCTTCGCCGGTCTGCTCCTTGTGGCGGTCGCCGTCGACCTGTGGGCGCAGTTCGGCGAATTCGCCATTGCGGGCGCGCTGATCACTGTCCCGCTGGTCCTCACCGTCTACACGGCGCTGCTCGAACGGGCCGTGCTGGGGTTCCGACCGCTTACCCCCCAGTTCTGCTCGATTTACGACAGCTACTTCTGGCACCACGAGCGGCTATGGAAGTTCTACATCACTCCCCTACTGCGCGGAACACCATTTCAGAGCGCGATCTGGCGACTCGCGGGCCTGCGAATCGGTCGCCGAGTGTTCGACGACGGCTGCGTCATCCCGGAGAAAAGCCTTGTCAGGATCGGAGACGACGCGGTGCTGAACGCCGGCAGCGTCATCCAGTGCCACTCTCTGGAGGACGGTTATTTCCAGTCCGGCTATACCTCCATCGGGATCGCCGCTTCCCTCGGCATCAAGTCCTTCGTCCACTACGGTGTCACTATCGGCGACGGCGCCGTGCTCGACGCCGACGCCTTCGTCCTGAAAGGCGAAGAGATCGGCCCACATGCGCACTGGTACGGCAACCCGGCGAGCGCTTGGACGGGCCCGACCGTGCGGTCCCCGTGGAATGCGTTCACTACAGCTGACCGGTAGTCGATCTCACGCGGAGTATTCGAACGAATGTACTCGGTCGACATGTTGCGTCGGCATGTTGCGTGGATGTCGATCCGAAAAGCTCGGGAGGAACGTTGCACGTAGGTACCTGATGTCTGGGACCTACGTCGCCTTTGCCCTCGGCTACGTGTTCGGAAGTAATCCCCGGCTACGTAGGAGACCTGGGCAGATTTACGTGCGGCTACTGATTGCCCTCCGACGGCGCTGGTGGGCAGGGTATGGGGAGCCGAATCGGCAATGCCACCGATGCGGTGTTTTCCCGGATACCACCGGGACTACTTTTCCCTAGGAGGAATTTGATGTCTGACGCACTGAGCTTTGTAGAGATCGACGCGCAGCGCGTCGAGCTGCTGCCGGCGCGTACCGTCTTGTCTCTGTTCAGCGCCGGCGGCGGTGGCCGTGGTGGTAACGGCGGCGTGGGCGGCGAGGGTGGCGTCGGCCGCGGGGGCCTCGGCCTGAACATCTTGAACATCAACCTGTTCGGTGACCAGGTCAACAGCGCGGGTAACGGCGTCGGCGGTGCCGGTGGCAGCGCCAATGGCGGTGCCGGCGGGGCCAACTTCAGCTGATGGTCGCGGCGGCACCGCTGGGTGATCGCGTGCGGTGCCGTTGGCTGGGGAGGGGCGGTGCCCGACGCGGCCGCCCCTCCCATCATCATGGCTTTCGCCCGAGCAGCGACATGAAGCGGGCGCCGATATGCGATTCGTTCTCGTGTCGCGGATCGATACCGGAAAGTGGCGTATCCATTCCGACGTGCCGGGGGAAACGGTGTCGCCGACGCTGTGAAGGAAGCGCTAGCAAGTTCGCCTGGATGCGGGCAGAATCACTTATGTTGCACCGGGCGGTTGCCGGGTGCTCATCCGAGGCCTGGGAGCTGTTTTTCATGATGCAAATCTCGTCTCACAATCTGGAAGAGCTCCGCATGGTGCTGGCTGGAAAGGTGATCACGCCGGACGACGCCGACTATGACACCGTACGCATACAGTGGAACAATGACATCGATCGCCGCCCGGTAGCGGTCGCCCGATGCCTGTCGCCGGCCGATATCGCCGCGGCGCTCACCTTCGCCCGCGAGCAAGGGCTGGAGATCTCGGTGCGCGGCGGGGGCCATGCGTTCTCCGGCGCCGGCGTCTGTGACGGCGGATTGATGATCGACCTCAGCGCGATGCGCCGGGTCTCGATCTGTGCCGGGGCCCGGCTGGCTCAGGCGGAGGGCGGTGCCACGGTAGCCGAGCTGGACGCGGCAACCCAAGTGCACGGCCTAGCAGTGCCGACCGGGGTGATCAGTCACACCGGCATCGGCGGCATGACAGTCGGGGGTGGCATCGGATGGCTGACCCATAAGGCAGGGTTGACCATCGACAACCTGGTCTCTGTTGACGTAGTGCTCGCCGACGGCCGTTACGTGCACGCCTCGGGTGACGAGCACGCCGACCTGTTCTGGGCGGTCCGCGGCGGGGGAGGCAACTTCGGAGTCGTCACCACCTTCGAGTTCCAGCTGCAGCCGGTCGGTCCGGAGGTGCACCTGGGACTGTTCTTCTGGGGGATGGACGATGGCGAGCAGGTGATGCGTCTGGCCCGCGAAGTCGTGCCCACCCTGCCGGCCGAGGCCGGCGCGCAGATCGCAATCGGGCTCAACGCCCCGCCAGCACCGTTCGTACCCCCGCAGTACCACTTCACCCCCGGCTACCTGCTCATCGTGGTCGGATTCTCCTCTGCGGAAGAGCACGCGCGGCTCATCGCGCCAGTTCGTGAGGCACTGCCTCCGCTGTTCGAGCTTGTCACGCCGATCCCCTACGTCGCGTTGCAGCGCACGCTCGACGAGACGGCTCCATGGGGCCTGCTGGGCTACCAGGAGGTGCTCTACCTTGATGAACTCACCGATGATGTGATTTCGGTGATGGTGGATCACATGCCGGGCAAAGTTTCGCCGATGAGTTTTTGCATGATCTTCCGCCTGGACGGAGCGTATTCGGCGGTGGGCGATGACGAGACCGCCTTCGGTGGTCGGCGGGCGCCGCGCTATGTCATCAGCATCGCCGGCATTGGTGCTACTCCCGAGATATTGAACGCCGACCGGGCGTGGGTGCGGTCATTGTGGACAGCGCTGCGACCGTTCGCCCAAGACTCGGGCGGTTACGTGAACTCCATGACCGACGACGACGAAGACCGGGTACGGGCATCTTACGGTGCTGCCAAATACGCGCGGCTGGCCCGAATCAAGGCCAGGTACGACCCGGGCAACGTCTTCCACCTCAACGCCAACATCAAACCCGCCTGACCGGCCATCACCATCGTGGCCAGTCCTTACTCGGCGTACGATGCGGACGTGACATGAAGGCCCCGATTTCGCGCGCCGCGTACTTCCTTGCCCCGACGCCTCGGCGCGGCGCCGTCTCCCACCCTGGAGAAGATCGGCCGTGACCAAGCTGGGTGCGCCGCGTGCCCGGCTGCTGGCCGGAGTGCTCCTGTTACTCACAGTAGTTGGAGCTGCTTCAGTGCTGCCAGTGCCCACCCCGTTGGAGATGCGGGCCTGGGCGCAGTCGGTCGGCTTCGCCGCACCGATGCTGTTCCTGCTCGGTCAGACCGTGGTGACGGTCGCACCTATCCCCCGCACTGCGTTCACTCTCGCCGCGGGGTTGCTGTTCGGTCCCGTGTTAGGACTCGCCCTGTCGCTCACGGGAACCATCTTGTCCGCGGTGCTGGCCTTTGTCGTGGTCCGCAAGCTCGGACGTAATCTGGTGGCGCCGTATCTCGACCGCGGCGTGCTGCGTGCCCTCGACGCGCGGCTGCGCCGTCGTGGCTGGCTGGCCGTGGCGTCGCTGCGGTTGATCCCGGCGGTGCCGTTCTCGGTGCTCAACTACTGCAGTGCGGTGTCGTCAATCCGGTTCCGCGACTACCTCCTGGGTACAGTCGGCGTGATTCCCGGTTCAGTGGCACTCGTCGTCCTCGGCGATGCCTTGACCGGGCACACCTCACCGGCGTTGCTGGCGGTGTCGCTGGGCGGGGCGGCCATCGGAATCGTCGGCCTGATCGTCCAGGCTCGCACCCGTCTGGAATCCCGATGAGTTCTCCGGACCGTGAACGGGCCGTCGTCCATGCCGTTCCCACTGAGCTGTTCATCAACGGCCGATGGCGATCGGGTACCGGTGGGAAGACCTTCGATGTCGAGGACCCTTCCACGGGCAAGGCGCTGTGCGCGGTCACCGACGCCGCACCCGAGGACGGGATGGCTGCGCTGGACGCCGCGGTCAGCGCCCAGCCGCGGTGGGCCCAGCACCCACCCCGGGAACGTGGCGAGATCCTGCGGCGCGCCTACGAGCTGATGATGCAGCGCCAGGAAGACCTCGCCCTGCTGATGACGCTGGAGATGGGCAAGCCGCTGGCCGAATCCCGGGGCGAAATCGCCTACGCCGCTGAGTTCTTCCGCTGGTTCGCCGAGGAGGCCGTGCGTATCGACGGCAGCTTTGCCACCGCGCCCAACGGCTCGGGCCGGCGCCTGGTAATGCGCCAGCCGGTCGGACCGGCACTGTTGATCACACCATGGAACTTCCCTGCTGCGATGGGCACCCGCAAGATCGGCCCGGCGGTCGCGGCGGGCTGCACGATGGTGCTGAAACCAGCCGGCCTGACCCCGCTGTCGATGCTGGCGCTGACCGGCATCCTGGCCGAGTGTGGGCTGCCCGATGGCGTGCTCAACGTCGTCCCCACCTCCAGCTCCGGTCGGCTGATGGAACCGCTGATCCGGGACGGCCGGGCCCGCAAGCTGTCCTTCACCGGCTCTACCGAGGTCGGTCGCAGGCTCCTGGAGCAGTGCGCCGGGCACATCATGCGCACTCGATGGAGCTCGGCGGCAACGCGCCGTTCCTGGTCTTCGCCGACGCCGATCTCGATGCCGCGGTGCAGGGGGCGATGGTCGCGAAGATGCGCAACATCGGTGAGGCGTGCACCGCCGCCAACCGTTTCTACGTGCACGCCGACGTCGTCGACGAGTTCGCTCGCCGGCTGGCCGAGCAGATGGGTTCCCTGCGGATCGGTCGGGGCAGCGATGAGAATGTGCAGGTCGGTCCGCTGATCGAGGCCAGCGCGCGGGACAAGGTGCAACACCTGGTCGACGACGCGGTCGCCCGCGGCGCTCGGGTGCTCGTCGGCGGCGAGCCGGTGGCCGGTCCGGGCTACTTCTACCGCCCGACCGTGTTCGTCGACGTGCCGCCGAATGCCGAGATGGTCGGTACGGAGATCTTCGGTCCGGTCGCGCCGATCATGTCGTTCACCGACGAAGACGAGGCGCTGGCGGCCGCCAACGACACCCCCTTCGGGCTGGTCAGCTACGTCTACACCGACGACTTGCACCGGGCCCTGCGGGTCTGTGAGCGGCTCGAGGCCGGCATGGTAGGGCTGAACCAAGGGCTGGTGTCCAACCCCGCGGCGCCCTTCGGCGGCATCAAACACTCCGGGCTGGGCCGCGAGGGCGGCACCATGGGCATCGAGGAGTTCCTTGAGACCAAGTACGTAGCGATCGCCACGCCCTGGTGACCAGCGCGCTGCGGTACGCCGCAACCATCTGAAGCACTGCTGGGCTGCGATGGTATTCACACCCCATAACGGGATCCCGGACTATCCAGTCAGGGGTTCTTGCGGATCGGTCAGGCGACCACGGAGATTCGTTGTACGCGGTGTGCCCAGACGGCGAGGAGGGCTTCGTCGTGGCTGATGGCGAGCACACCGGCACCCGTCTGAGCGGTGTGGGTGGTGACCACGTCGACCAGGGCAGCGGTGGTGGAGGCGTCGAGCATGGCGGTCATCTCATCGCAAATCAGGTACCGCGGTTGGAGGATGAGGGCGCGGGCCAGGCAGGCTCGTTGCAATTGGCCGTCGCTGACTTCGTGTGGCCGGCGGCTGAGCAGCTCGGCGGTCAGGCCGACGCGGTCGGTCAGCTGTGCGGTCTGGTCCGCATCGACCGGCCGCTGGCCGGCGCGGAGTGGTTCGACAATGGCCTGTTGCAGCGTGAGCCGCGGGTCGACGGACAGCCGAGGCTGTTGGAAGACCACGCCGATGGCGGTGCGCTGCCGGCGTGGCGCCCGGTAACGCACCCCTGCAGCGGGGACTCCATCGATCGTCACTTGCCCTGACCATGGGGCCAGCAGCAAGGCCAGCACCCGGGCCAGGGTTGACTTTCCGCAGCCGCTGGGGCCGGCTAGCCCGACGACCTCCCCTGGCGCGATCTCGATATCGACCGCTTGCAACACTGGATGACTCCGAAGGTATCCGGCGTCGATGCCGGCGCCGATCAGCACGGCGCCGGATGGCAGGCGAGCCGCCGCTGACGGTGCTGGCGCAGCTCGGTGGTATTGGTGCATCGGGCGCGGACCGGGCAGCGTGGCCGGAAGGCGCATCCGGTGGGCAGTGCGGTCAGCTCGGGTGGGTCTCCGGGGATCGCGGTGAATCCTCGGTCGGGCAACGCGGCCAGCAGCCCGCGGGTATAGGGGTGCCAGGGGTCGCTGAACACTTCGTCGGCGGGGCCGTACTCCACGAGCCTGCTGGCGTACATCACGGCCAGGTCGGTCGCCACCCGACGAGCGGCCCGTAGGTCGTGGGTGATCAGCAGGATCGCGTGCCCGTCAGCGGCCAACGCGGCGAGCTGGTCGACGGTGCGGTCCACCAGGGGCCGGTCCAGCCCGGCGGTGGGCTCGTCGGCGAGCACTACCGAGGGGTTCCCGGCCAGCGCGGATGCGACGCCTACTCGCTGTGCCATCCCCCCGGACAGTTCATGCGGGTAGCGCTGCAGCACGTCAAGTTCCAACCCAGCCCGCTTCACCAGCTGCTCGGTGGCATCGCCATTCGGCTTCGAATGGCGCCTGGATCGGCGCGGAAAGCGCCGTTCGGCTCCGGATGGCGGTGGGGACAGCTCCTGGATGGTCTCGCTGAGTTGGGTGCCGACTCGGCGGACGGGGGTGAGGTGGGTGGCTGCGGATTGTGGGACCAAACCGATCAGGCGGCCGCGGACTCGGTTTTGCAGGAGTTGCTCCGGGGCGCTGAGCAGCTCGATCCACGCACCTTGACCTTTCGCGAGCAGCGCTCGGCCGCGGACCTCGGCGTTGGCCGGCAGTAGCCCGAGCAGCGACGCAGCCAGCACTGACTTGCCACAGCCGGACTCTCCGACCAGGGCCAGCACCCGCCCGGCGATCAGCGACAGCGAGATGTCGGTGACTGCGCTGACGACGCCCTGCCGACCGTGCGGACCGAGCCGGAACCGCACCGACAGCTCCTGCACGTCCAACAGCGCCGGCGCGGTCACAGCGCCAACTCCGAACGCCGGCGGGGCACCGAGCGGTCCCGCCACCAGCCGCCGAGTGCGGCCACCGCCAGGGTGGTGGCCACCAGCAGCGCCGAGGCAAACACGACGATCCACCACGCACCGACCAGCACGCCCGCCCGGCCTTCGGTAAGGATGTTGCCGATGCTGGCCAGGTGCGGGGGCAGGCCCAGCCCGAGGAAGCTCAGCGCGGTTTCGTGCCACACCGCGTGCGGCAAGATCAGGACCGCCGACAGCGCGGCCTGGGGCACGTTGGCCGGCAGCAGGTGGCGGCGCAGCACGCGGGTCCGGGTCGCTCCGCCAGAGATTGCCGCGTCGATAAAGGGGCGGTCGCGCAGCGAGAGCACCTCGGCGCGCACGATCCGGGCTATCCCGGTCCAGTGGGTCAACGCAATCGAGGCGACCACGGTCAGCAGGCTGCCCCGATACAGCGCCACGATGATGATCCCGAGCAGCAGGTGCGGCACCGAGTTGATCGTGTCGACCACTCGCATCAGCAACCGGTCGGGCCAGCCACCCAGCACCCCGGACAGGGCCCCGACCACGGCACCGATCAGCGTGGAGATCACCGCACACAGCACCGCGACCAGCAGCGACACCCGCAGCCCTGCGAGGCTGCGCAGCAGCACGTCGCGCCCGGCCGCGTCGGTGCCGAACAAGTGATCCGCGCTCGGCGGCAACCGCACCGACCGGTAATCGATCAGCGTCTGGTCCAGCCCACCCAGCCACGGCACCAGCACCGCGGCCGTGACCAGGCCCACCATCGACACCACACCGACAGCCAGCCGTGCCCGGGCCCGCCCCAGCGCCCAGCGGCCTCGAGGTGTGCCGGCGCGCCGGCGGGCAGCGCTGCGCCACCGTCCATCAGGGTCAATGGATGGCAGCGGTGGCGCAGACATCTGGGTGCTAGCCATCGGCGGCCACCCTGGGGTCGGCGAGGACCACGGCGACATCGGCCAGCAAGGATCCGAGCAGCACCGCCGCGGTCGACAGCACGCCCAGCGCGGCCAGCATCGGGAAGTCCACCGCGAGCGCGGCGGTGACCACCGCCTCGGCCACCCCAGGCCAGGAGAAGATCTCCTCCACCAGCACCGCCCCGGTGACCAGCTCGGGCACCCGGGCTCCGAGCAGTGTGCAGAACGGCAGCAGCGCGGTGGGCAGCGCGTGGCGCAGCATGACCCGCCACTCCGGCAGGCCGCGGGCCCGGGCGCCGGCCACGTGGTCCTCAGCCAGCGCGGTGAGCAACGACGCCCGCAGGTGCAGGATCAGCCACGGGGTCTGCGACACCCCCAGCACCAGGGCGGGCATGATCAGATGGTGAACGACCTGGTCGACGCCGGCCGGGGCGCCCGGGGCGGTCAGACCGGCCACCGGGACCCAGCGCAGGCTCAGCGCGAACAGCGCGATCGCACCCAGACCGAGCACGAATGACGGGATGCCCTCCAGGGCGTGCGCCATCGCGGTCACCGCCCGATCCAGGAACCCTCCTTGGCGCCACGCGGCCAGCACCCCGATCACCAGCGCGATCACGATCATGATGACCAGGCCGACCGAGACCAGCAGCATCGTCCACGGCAGCCGCTGCGCGATCACGTCGGCAACCGGTTGGCGAAACGCCCGAGAGTTGCCCAAGTCCCCGGAGAAGATCCCGGTCAGCCAGTGCCAGAGCTGGACGAATACCCCGTCATCGAGCCCGAGTTGGGCCCGCACGCGGGCGATGTCCTCGGCACTGGCGGTGAAGATGTCCACCCCGTAGTACTGGTAGATCGGGTCGAACGGCGACGCCGCACCCAGCAGGAAGATCCCGACCGCGACCACCACCAGCACCGGCGTCACGAACCCCAGCCGGCGCAGCACCAACCACCCGACCGCCTGCCAACGGCGCATGGCCGCATCCCTGGCCAGCAGATCTGACCGGGTCATCGCTTCGGTGCCCAGTCCTCGAAGTTCCACAGCGCGCCCCAGGTCAGCACGCCGTGGCTGTGCGGATCGACCACCGGGGTGTAGCCGTTCCACTTCTGCCGCAAAACGTAGGAGTGATCCAGGAAGACCAGGAACACGAATCCCGGATCGGCGGCGTAGGCGCGCTGCCAGCGTTTGACCGCGGCGATCTGCTCGGCCGGATCGGTGGCCCGCCGGGCCTGCTCCAGACCGGCGTCCACCTCGGCGTTGCGGTAGGAGCCGGGATTGTTGAAACCGTCCCCGCCGAAGCTGGAGTGCAGCAGCGGGTAGATCACCTGGTCGGGGTCCAGCTGGCTGCCGCCGCCCATCACCAGCGCATCCTGGGGCAGCCGCGGCTCGATGGCTTCCCACCCGAGGCCTTCCAGCACGACCTCGATACCGACCGCTTTGGCATCGGACACCACTGCCTGCGCGAGGTCCTTACGCACGCTGTCCGTCGTCGGGTACATCAGCGTGAACCGGGCAGGTTGACCGTTGCGGGCCCGGATACCGTCCGCACCGGGGACCCACCCAGCGGCGTCAAGGATGCGGCCTGCCTCCGCGCGGTCGTACCGGAACTGGGCAGCGGGTTCCACGTAGGACTCAAGTACCGCCGGCACCGGGGTGGACGCGGCTACGCCCTTGCCGGTGAGCAGCGCGTCGATCATGCCCTGCCGGTTGACCGCGAGGTTCAGCGCCTTGCGGATCGCCGGATCGCCGGTCACCGGGTGGCTCGACGGCATGGTGACCGTGCGGTAGTCGGCGCTGCGGTGGTGGACCACTGCGAACTCGCCGCCTTCGAAGGTGCGAGCCAGTGCTGGTGGTAGAACGGTCGCGTCAAGGTCGCCGGCGCGCATCTGTTGGGCGCGGGTGTTGTCGTCCTCGGCGAACACGATTGTGATCTTTTTGACCGGTGGCGCGCCGTCGAAGTAGGCCTCGTTGGCGGCCAGGGTCATCGCGGAGCCTTTGCGCCACTCGGCGAACTCGTAGGGCCCGGTCCCGACCGGCGCGGAGTTGAACGGCGAGCTCTCCAGCGGCACCGGTGTGGCCAGCGCCTCGGCCGGCATGATTCCCAGGTTGAGCCGGTTCGCGAACGGAGCGTACGGGTAGGCCAAGTCGAACCGGACGGTCGATGCGTCGATCTTCTCGACGCCGGTGAGCATCGGGAAGTCCGAACGGACGGTAGCGGCGAAGGCCGGATTCAACACGGCGCGGTAGGTGGCCACTACGTCGTCGGCATCGAACGCCGAGCCATCGTGAAAGCTGACGCCCTGGCGTAACTGCACCGTCCACGCTCGCCCGTCGGCGGCGACCGAGGGCACCGCGGCGGCCAGTGCCGGGACCACCTTCAACGTCGCATCGTGCCTGATCAGACCATCGAACAGCTTCGAAGCGCCCTCACCGCCGAATCCGAGCAGGGGGTTCAGCGCCTCCCACTCGTAACCTTCGCCGACCACGATCGCCTCTGTCGACGAGTCGGACGCGGGCGGCGGGCTACACGCCGACAGCACGACAGCGATCGGTAGAAAAGGGACGAACAGGTAGCGCATCATGGAGCGACGGTAAGTCATTGCAAATCTAGTGCAGTAGCCACCATATGGGGGAACTCGCCTGCTCCGAGCTTCGCCTCGTGCTCTGTAAACAGGGGCCGCTGCAGCAGGAGATCCACCACACCACTATGGCTTTCGCATGGGTCTAGCAGTAACCAAGCTTCTGCCTTTACTCTGACGGGTGACCCTCACACGCGTCGAAGGATGGCACGATGACTACGCCTTCGGACACAGTCGCCATGCATATGAGCGACGGCATCGTCAATGCGCCGACTTCGGCGGCGTTCGGCCTGGTCGCGGCCGCCGGACTCGGCTACGCGCTGTATCGGTCGGGCGACGACCTGGACGACCGCACCGCGCCGATGGCGGGCCTGGTCGCGGCCTTCATCTTTGCCGTGCAGATGATTAATTTTCCGGTGCTGCCCGGGGTCAGCGGTCACCTCTTGGGTGGGGCGTTGGCCGCCATCCTGGTAGGTCCCTGGCTCGGTGCCCTGTGCGTCGGGATCGTACTGCTTGTCCAGGCGTTGCTGTTCGCCGACGGCGGTCTCACCGCGCTGGGCACCAACATCACGAACATGGCGCTGATCGGCACCTTGACCGGGTTCGCGGTCGCCATCGCCTTGCGCAAGTTGGCGATCCGTAGCCGTGGCGGGCTGAGCTTCGTCGCATTCGTCTCGGCGCTGGTCAACACAGTGGTCGCGTCGTTGGGATTCGTCATGGAATACGCGATCGGCGGGGCCGGCGGTTCCTCGCTGGCCACGGTGGCAGTGAGCATCATCGGGGTGCACCTCCTGATCGGCATCGGTGAGGGCATCATCACCGCCCTCACGGTCGGCGCTGTCGCGTCCGCCCGCCCGGACCTCGTGTACCTGTTGCGGCGATCGCCGGTACGGGCGCCAGCGACCGCTACTGCCGACGGGACTTCGTGATGGCTACCCCCTCCACCCGGCGAAGCCCCGCCGGGTTCTACGTCGCCTTCGGGGTTATCGCGCTCTTGGTTGCCGGACTGCTGTCCTATCTGGCCTCGAGCAACCCCGACGGCCTGGATAGTGTCACCCTTGATGGCTGCGAGGTCACCGAGGTGGACGGCGCCGAGCAGCTATCGGGCGAATGCATCGCGAAGAACGCCCGAGATCACGACCTGGCCGGTAGCCCTCTCGCTGACTACTCCCTGGGTGGCAACGACGGTACGGTCGGCCTCGCGGGCGTGATCGGTGTGCTGGTGACGCTCGCCCTTGCGGGTGGCCTGTTCTGGCTGGTGCGTCCCCGCCATCGGCGCTCTACCGACCACACCTGACCTGCGGTGGGAGCCGGTCACGCACACCCCCTGTACCTGCCGGGCAGCTCGCTGGTGCACCGGTTGCCGCCACAGGTCAAGGTGCTCGCGGCCGTCCTGTTCGTCTGTTGTGTGGTGGCCACGCCGCGGGAGGTGTTCTGGGCGTTCGGCGGCTATTTCCTGGTGCTGGTCGGGGTGTGGGTTCTGGCGGCGATCCCGGCGGGTTGGATCGCACGCCGGTCACTGATCGAGGCACCGTTCGTCGTGCTCGCCGTGCTGCTGCCCTTCGCCGAGGGTGGGCAGCGGGTCCAGGTCGCGGGTGTGTCGCTGTCGGTGGCAGGGCTGCTGGCCGGCTGGAACATCGTGATCAAGGGCACGCTCGGCGTGCTCACCTCGCTGACGCTGGCTGCAACGACCTCGCCGCGCGATCTGCTGATCGGCCTGCAACGCCTGCGGGTGCCCAACACCATCACCACGATCGCCACCTTGATGCTGCGATACCTCGAGGTGATCGTCGGGGAAGCTCGCCGGATGAGGATCGCCCGGATCTCCCGGGGGCACGATCCGCGGCTGCTGTGGCAAGCAGGGGCGACCGCCCGCGGCATCGGCAGCCTCTTCCTACGCTCCTACGAGCGGGGCGAACGCGTCCACCTGGCCATGCTGGCGCGAGGCTGGACCGGCGAGATGCCGGTTCTGCACGAGAGACCTACCGGTAGCCGTGATTGGCTGCTCGGCTCGGTACCGGTATCGGTGGCGATCCTGATCGCAGTGGGGGCCTGGTGGGGTGGGTGACCGCGCCGGCATTACGGGTGATCCAGCTGAGTTTCGCCTACCCCGACGGCCGCCGCGCGTTGGAAGGCATCGATCTCACCGTGCAGCCCGGCGAACGGGTGGCGATCTTGGGTCCCAACGGTGCGGGTAAAACTACCCTCGTCTTACATCTCAACGGCGTTCTGCAGCCGTCCGACGGCTCCGTCGAGGTGGGTGAACTGCCAGTGCTCAAGGAGAATCTGCGGGAAATCCGCCGTCGAGTGGGGCTCGTGTTCCAAGACCCTGATGACCAGCTGTTCATGCCCACAGTCGCCGAGGACGTGGCTTTCGGGCCGGCCAATTTCGGACTGAGTGGCGCCGAACTCGAGGCCCGGGTGCACGCCGCCCTGGCCGCCGTCGGGATGGCAGAGCACGCTGCACGCTCCCCGCTGCATCTATCCGGTGGGCAGCGGCGACGCGCAGCGCTGGCCACCGTACTGTCCTGCGATCCGGCGATCCTGGTGCTCGATGAGCCGTCCTCGAACCTGGACCCGGTAGCTCGCCGGGAACTCGCTGAAGTGCTGCTGGCGCTTGACCAGACGATGCTGATGGTGACCCACGACCTGCCCTATGCCCTGCAGCTGTGCCCGCGAAGCGTGGTGCTCGACAGCGGCCGAGTCGTCGCCGACGCCCCTACCCGGGATCTGCTCGCCGATAGCGACTTGCTCACCCGGCACCGCCTCGAACTTCCGTTCGGCTTCAGCCTCGCCTGACTCCTCAGCTACCCCGCTGCTGGGGCGTTTGAGGAGGCGGCTCTCCATTATCAGGTGGGCGGGCCGAGTTGTTGTTCGTGGGCTGCTCTGGTGAGGACTGAGAAGCGGTGGACTCGGCCGGTCCGGGAGATGATGCCGCGGTCGGTGGTTCGGCCGCCTGCGGCGGCGGCGGTGGGGCAGCGTTGGCGTCGCTGCTTGTCGGGGTGCCGCCCAGCGACGGAGTCATCCCGACCTCCGGTCCCGGCACCTGCTTGCGGGCCACCTCCTCGGCAGCCCGCAGCGCGGCCGCCACATGCGGGTCAGTGGGGGTGTCGAACCACGCGGAGATGGCCTCGTCGTCTTCTTCGGGCCGGCTGGCCGAAACGTATTCCGGATTCGGTTCGTACCGGTAGTTCCCATCCTCGCCCTGAACGCCGAGCATCTTGCCGAACCCCTCGAGGGCCTTACCGAAGTCGCTGGGCACGATCCAGACCTTGTTCGCGTCGCCCTGGGCCATCTGCGGCAACGTCTGTAGGTATTGATAGGCGAGTAATTCGGGGGTGGGCCGGCCCGCCTTGATCGCGGAGAACACCTTCTCGATCGCCTTCGCCTGACCCTGCGCTTGCAGGTAGCGCGCGGCTCGTTCGCCCTGGGCACGCAGGATGCGGGATTGCCGCTCGGCCTCCGCGGTGAGAATTGCGGCCTCCTTGGCTCCCTGGGCGGACAGGATCGCAGCCTGTTTCTGGCCCTCCGCGGTCTTGATCGCCGATTCCCGCTGGCCCTCGGCGGTGAGGATGGTGGCGCGCTTCTCGCGATCAGCGCGCATCTGCTTCTCCATCGAGTCCTGGATGGACAGCGGCGGGTCGATCGCCTTCAGCTCGACCCGGCCGACCCGGATGCCCCACCGCCCGGTCGCGTCGTCGAGCACCCCGGACAGCTGGCCGTTGATGAAGTCCCGAGAAGTCAGGGTGTCTTCCAGGCTCATGCCACCCACAACGTTTCGCAGCGTGGTCGTCGTCAGCTGCTCGACGGCCCCGATGTAGTCGGCGATCTCGTAGACGGCGTCCTTTGGGTTGGTCACCTGGAAGTACACGACAGTGTCGATGGAGACGGTCAGGTTGTCCTTGGTGATCACTGGCTGCGGAGGGAAGGACACCACCCTCTCGCGCAGATCAATCCGGTCCCGGATCCGGTCGATGAAGGGCACCAAGAAGTTCAGCCCAGGGGTGAATGTGCTGCGGTAGCGTCCGAGGCGCTCGACCACAGCGGCCGAGGCCTGCGGGATGACCACGACGGCCTTGATGACGGTGACGGCGATCGCCAGCAGCAGGACCGCGACGACCACAAACAGGGCAATACTCATCAAGGCTCTCCCATAACGACGGCGGTAGCACCAGCGATCTTCATGACCGTCACTGCCTGTCCGGGTTCCAGCACGTCGGTCTCGTAGAACGGGCGGGCAGACCACAGCTCGCCGCGCAACTTGACCTTGCCACCGTTGGAGTCCACCCGGCTGACCACGACCGCCTTGTCGCCGACCAAGGCGTCGGCGTTGGTGGCCACCCGGGCGGTGCCCAGCC
>JBOHFX010000046.1:0-9576 GCA_050699875.1 Pseudonocardiaceae bacterium | reverse complement strand
CCCCTACCGTGGGGGACACGGCCCGTCTGTGTTGTCATGCAGGCGCGCTACCCGCACACCTGGAGGTCGGCGTGGCGCTCGTCGTCCAGAAGTACGGCGGCTCGTCGGTGGACAGCGCCGAGCGGATCAAGAAGGTAGCCGAACGGATCGTCGAGACGCGCAACGGCGGCAACGAGGTCGTGGTGGTGGTCTCGGCGATGGGCGACACCTCTGACGAGTTGCTCGACCTCGCCAGCCAGGTGTCCCCGCAGCCACATCAGCGTGAGCTGGACATGCTGCTCACCGCGGGTGAGCGGATCTCCAACGCGCTGGTGGCGATGGCGGTGCACGCCCTGGGCGTGGACGCGCGCTCGTTCACCGGTTCGCAGGCCGGGGTGATCACCACCGGCGCGCATGGCCGGGCCCGCATCATCGACGTGACGCCGAGCAGGGTCCGCGATGCGCTGGACCAGGGTGCGGTGGCGCTGGTGGCCGGATTTCAGGGGGTTGCACAGGACACCAAGGACGTCACTACGTTGGGTCGTGGTGGCTCCGACGTCACGGCGGTCGCGCTGGCCGCTGCGCTGCGCGCGGACGTGTGCGAGATCTACACCGACGTCGACGGCGTGTACTCCGCCGATCCTCGTATCGTGGCCAACGCCCGCAAGCTGGACACCCTCACCTATGAGGAGATGTTGGAGATGGCGGCGTGCGGTGCACGGGTGCTCATGTTGCGCTGCGTCGAATACGCCCGACGTAACCACATCGCAGTACACGTCCGTTCGTCGTATGGCCGTAATCGCGGCACCATGGTGTCTGGATCAGTGGAGGATCGCACCGTGGAACAGGTCATGCTCACCGGCGTCGCACACGACCGGTCCGAGTCGAAGATCACCGTCACCGGAGTGCCCGACGAGCTCGGCAAGGCCGCGCACATCTTCCGGGTGATCGCCGACGCCGAGCTCAACATCGACATGGTGCTGCAGAACATCTCACACGGTGATACCGGCCGCACCGATGTCACTTTCACCATGCCCAAGCTCGACGGCCCGATCGCGGTTTCGGCCCTACGCGCGGTGCAGCCGCAGATCGGCTTCGAGGACGTGCTGTGCGATGATCATGTCGGCAAGGTGTCGCTGATCGGCGCCGGCATGCGCTCGCACCCGGGCGTCACCGCGCGATTCTGCGAGGCGCTTGCCCGGGCCGGAATCAACATCGAGACGATCAACACCTCGGAGATTCGGATCTCCGTGCTGGTTCGCTCCGATCAGCTCGATGACGCCGTGCGGGCGATCCACCAAGCCTTCGATCTGGGCGGTGACGAGCCCGCCGTCGTCTACGCCGGGTCCGGAAGGTGACTGGCCCGGGTGCGGGTGTCCCGCAGATTACCGTGGGACCCACCCTCGCCATCGTCGGTGCCACCGGCGCCGTCGGTACCGTCATGATCGATATCCTGAACTCGCGACCTTCGGTGCCTTGGGGCGAGATCCGGTTGATCGCCTCGGCCCGCTCGGCCGGCAAGAAGATCACTGTTCGGGATGAGCAGCACCAGGTCGTCGAACTCGCCCGCGAGGCGTTCAACGGCGTGGACATCGCGGTGTTCGACGTCCCGGACGACATCTCCGAGCAGTGGGCACCCGTCGCCGTGCAGCGGGGTGCGATCGTGGTGGACAACTCGGCTGCCTTCCGGATGGACCCCGACGTGCCGTTGGTGGTCCCCGAAGTAAATGCTGCGGACGCCTCCATAAGGCCGAAGGGCATCATCGCCAATCCCAACTGCACGACACTGTCGATGATCGCCGCGGTGGGTGCACTGCACCGGGAGTTTCGCCTGACCGAACTGGTGGTGGCCAGCTACCAGGCCGCTTCGGGCGCTGGACGCCTGGGAGTGGACCGGCTGCACGCGGAGCTTGCCGCGGTGGCGGGCAAGGGCGTCGGTGAGCGCAGCGGGGATGTCACCGAGGCGCTGGCGGCGGCGGGGCTGCCCGCGCAGTCCCCGTTCCCGGCGCCGCTGGCGATGAACGTGGTGCCGTGGGCTGGGTCGGCCAAGCCGGATGGCTGGACCTCCGAGGAGCTCAAGGTCCGCAACGAATCCCGCAAGATCCTCAGCATCCCGGACCTCAAGGTGTCGGCCACCTGCGTGCGGGTCCCCGTGGTTACCGGCCACGGTCTTGCGGTGCATGCGGTGTTCGCGCAGCCGGTCACCGTGGAGCAGGCCCGGAAGGTGTTCGTCGCGGCACCGAGCATCGTCCTGGCCGACGATCCGGCCGCTGGGATATGGCCGACCCCAGCCGCGGTGGTCGGCGCGGATCCGACCTACGTCGGCCGGATCCGGCAGGCTCTGGACTTTGCGAACACGCTGGACTTCTTCGTCGTCGGGGACAACCTGCGCAAGGGCGCAGCGCTGAACACCTACGAGATTGCCGAGGTCGTCGTGCATTCGTCAGGCCAGTCGATAGCCGCACCCAAACCGGCCAGGCGGCGTTGAGCGAATACCAACGCGGGGCACTCGGTACTGATCGGGGGGTGGTCGAGATGAGCCCACTGGGCATGATGGGTCGGCTGGCTGCGGCGGTGTTGATGCTGGCGGTCGGTGTCGGCTGCGCAAGCGGGGCGCAGCCAGCGCTGCCGGGGACGGCTGAGCAGCCGGTGGAGATCACGACTACCGGTGAGCCTGCCGGCCCTTCCGGCCCGCAGCCGGTGGAGAGCCAGGACAAGATCATCTCCGTGCGGATCAGCAATGGCAAGGTCGAAGGCGTGCCCGCCAGGGTCGAGGTGGACCGCGGCACCAACGTGCGCATTGAGGTGACTAGCGACCAGCCTGATGAATTGCACGTTCATGGTTACGAGAGGACCGCGCCCCTGGCCCCGGGTACCCCGGCCGCCGTGCAGTTGGTGGCGGACCGAACCGGCGTGTTCGAAGTCGAAACTCATCACGGCGGACTGCTGCTGTTCCAGCTCGTGGTGCAGTGATGGCGAGGTTGTCGGCCTGGTGGCAGGGCTGGCTGCGTCGGTTTACCCTGGTTGTAGTGCTGGCCGGGCTGTTGGCGCTGATCAATCCAGCCCCGGCGGCGGCACACATCGCCGGAGCGGGAGCGTCGCCCAGCAACTACCGGGCCGTGGTGACTGGCATCCGGCCGGCGGTGCCGACCATGGCGGTGACACTGGGAATCGGCGGGCAGTGGGTGCGGGTCACCAATCAGGGCGCGGCGGAGATCGTGGTCGTCGGCTATCGAGGTGAGCCGTTCTTGCGGTTATCCCAGAATCGTGTGCAAGTTAACGAGCTCAGCAGCACTGCGGCCGAGACCGGCCAGATTCTGGGCGTCGCGGCGCCGGCGGATCCGGCCACCGAGCCGAGGTGGGCGCACCTTCGCGATGGAGAAAGCGCGACTTGGACCGACGCCCGGATCGATGTGCCAGATGACGCTGCCAGGGCATCCGAATCCTGGGAGCTACCCCTCGTCGTGGACGGTCAGCAGGTGACCGTCGCCGGTACCCGGGACCGGGTCTCGCCGCCTTCGCCGTGGCCATGGGTGGCGGTCCTCGTGCTGCTTACCGCCGCAGTAGCGGCCATTGGCTGGATGCGCAACTGGCACCGGCCCATGGCCGCCGCCGTTGCCGTCGGTGTCCTGTCCTTTCTGCTGCACCTCTTGGGCACCGGATTCACTCCGCAGCAGAACGGTCCGGTATACGGCTGGATAGGCGTCGGCGCGGTGAGCGCATTCACCTTGGTGATCGGCGGCGTCACGCTGGGCAGCACGCTGCGCAGGAGCGAAGCGGCGGCCGTCAGGGTTATCACGGCCGGGACCGTGATAGTGCTGCTGGCCGCCACGGATATCAGCGTGCTGTGGTACTCCCAATTGCCCTTCGCGGGATCGGCGGTGCTGGATCGCGGCTTGACTGTGGTCACCTACGCCACCGCGTTGGGGATGCTCGTTGCCGGAGTGCGCCTGTCCCGCGCAGTGCCGAAGCCGGACAGCGCTCATTCGGGTAGAGCGAGCAGTTAATGACCGGCGGGATGACAGAGTTTCTTGCGCACGGCATCGGTGGACGGCAGGACCTGCCGTTACCATTTGATTTGATGGTCCAGGGGGCTGTGCTGGCCCTATTGGCCTCGTTCTTCGGCCTCGGTGTGCTGTGGCAATCCCCCCGATTGCGGGCGGGGGCGGCAGGACGGCCTGTGCCGCTGTCGATCCAGCGAGTCGTGGACAGTTCCGTGCTCAGGTGGCTGCTGCGCCTTCTGGGCCTGGCCGCAACGGCGTACGTCGTGGTCACGGCCTTGCTGGTACCCGACGATGGGACAAACCCACTGCCCTATGCGGTCTACGTGCTGTTCTGGGTAGGAATCGTTCCGCTGTCACTGCTGTTCGGCCCGGTGTGGCGACTGGTGAACCCGCTGCGCACGATTTATCTGCTGCTCGCCGCCATCCTTCGGATTCCCGCCGAGCGGGGACTGTTGCCGTTACCGCAGTGGCTGGGCTACTGGCCGGCTGCGCTGTCGTTGCTCAGCTTTGTCTGGTTGGAGCTGGCCGCCCCGGACGGCGCATCGGTCACCGTGTTGCTGTGGTACTTCGCCATCTACGCGAGCGTCCATCTCAGCGCAGCCGTCCTGTTCGGGAACCGTTGGTTCGCCACCGGCGACGGGTTTGAGGCTTATTCCACGGTGGTCGGCATGCTGGCACCCATCGGGCGGCGTGACGACGGCCGCCTAGTGCTGCGCAATCCGCTTGATGGGGTCGCGACGGTGGGGCCGGTGCCGGGCATCGTGGCGCTGATCGCGGTGCTGTTGGGCTCTACCTTCTTCGACAGCATCTCTGGTTCCGCAGACTGGAGGCGGGCCATTCAGGGGGTGCCGGTTCCGACCGCGCTGATCTCCACCGTCGGGTTGCTCGTGATGATCGGCATTGTCGCCCTCACGTTCATCGGGGCGAGCTTGCTGGCCGGTCGGGTCGGTAACCAAGGTCGCAAGCCGGTCCCCGGCCTGCTCGCACACACGGTTATTCCGATTGTTGTGGGCTATGTGATCGCGCACTATTTTTCTTTGCTGCTCTTTCAGGGTCAGCAGGCCATCGCCATGCTTTCGGATCCGCTGGGCACCAGCGCGGAAGTGTCCGACGTCGTCAACTATGGTTTGATCACTGCGACCGGAATCGCTGCAATCCAAGTCATCGCCATCGTCGTCGGGCACATTCTCGCGGTCATCAGCGCACACGACCGTTCGGTCTCGCTGTTCCCGAAGAACGAAGCCGTGGTCGGGCAGCTTCCGATGATGGTGCTGATGGTCGGGTACACGGTGGGCGGGCTGACGCTACTCTTTGCAGCCTGACTCGTGCCCGCCGTGAGGGGGCATGTTACGCCACCCGACGGTGGGAGCGATTTGCCTGATCTGTCGCTTCCGATGACGCAGGGTGGCCGTTTCGACGTGCGGTCCGAAGCTCGTGCAGTTGTCTGAAGAGGGAAAGCTGCGCTGCTGCTTGCCGTCTGGTTCGCGCATCCAACCGCCACGCGCGGAGCTGCCACCCTATGAGTACGCCGACAGCGACCAAAGCGGATGCCAGCACAGCGGTCAGTCCGAAAGTCATTTGCGATACCCCTTCTCGATCCGAGGTCTCGGTCGACAAGTCGACGTCGGCCAGGTGGCTGTCGCAGCCAGTTACCCGAGCTCGACCAGGAGTAAACGTGGCTAAACCGACTGGTCGGTGCGTTACCCCACAAGTTCGTGGGTGCCGTCGGGAAGCTGGCGGCTGATCCCTCGGCGGCCCAGTAACTCCATGATCGGGACGGCGACGCGGCGGGTGGTGTCCAAGGCTTGCCGTGCTTGGCTGAGGGTGAACGGGCTGGGCAGGCCACGCAGCCGCTCGGCGGCGCGTTCATCGGCACCGGGCGCGAGGTAGATCCCGGTGGCGATCTTTAGTAGCTCACCCGCCCGCACGGCCGCGGCCAGCTGCTTGGTGCCCAGCCCCAGCTCGGCGAGCCGCTGAGCGTCGGGTGCGGCGAAGGGCCGAGCAAGGAGCTCGGTGCGCAGTTCGGCGACGGCCCGGTGGACCGCCTCGGGTAGCCCGGTGGCCGGCCCGGTCAGCTGAATCCGCCCATCGGTGACGGTCAGTTGTAGCCCCATCAGCAAATCGACCAGGCGCGCGTCGGGCATTCCGGTCACTTGCCGGGCGGTCTCCAGTGGCATTCCTGCTTCTAGCGGGTTCGCGGTGGTGTGCTCGGTCACGGCGGCGGTCAGCAGGGCGGCTCGCTGCGCTAGGACCACGGGGTCGATCAGCCAACCACCCGCTTGCGGCACCCCAGCGGGCTCGGGCACACCCATTGCAATCAGTTCGTCGCGTCGCACCAGCCCGCGGCGGCGCAGCTCGGCCGCCCCGTCCGGGCTACCGCCCATGGTGGACAATTCGGCAGCGCGGGCCGCGGCTGCACCCCGGCGGCGCAGCGCGGGCGGGCGTAGGTCCAGCACGGTGACCCCGGCCGGGACGCGCCGGGTACCGGCATCGCGCAGCAACGCCCGATCTCCGATCCGCAGCGGCAGCGATCGCGCAAGACCAAGCCGAGCAGTGTCGGTGCCCAGGGGCCGGACCCGCGTGGGTACCGCCGCTGTGCCTACATGCAGCAGCAGATGGCGGGGTAGGTCGGCGGCCGTGCCGCTCGACAGCCGGACATCGACGGTGCGGGTGGCCAACCAGGCTGCCGGGGTGAGCAGCGCATCACCGCGGCGTACCGCCTCCCGGGGCACTCCGCGTAAGTTGACTGCCACCCGGGCCACCGCGGGCACGGAATCGACCGGTGAGCCCAGCGACTGCAACATCCGCACGCTCACTCTTCGCCCGCCAGGGGCCAGCTCCAATTCGTCACCGACATGCAGCGTCCCGCTGGTCAGCGTGCCGGTGACCACGGTGCCTGAGCCGTGGATGGTGAACGCCCGATCCACCCACAGCCGGACGTCGGCGTGGACGTCGGGGTTGGGCAGCCCGGCGGCCAGCAAGCCCAGCGCGGTCCGCAGGTCGTCCAGCCCGGACCCGGTGGTGCCGGAGACACAGACCGCGGGGATCCGGCCGAGTGACGACTCCGCCAGGTGCGCCAGCGCCTCGTCGCGGGCCAGCTCGGGATCCATCAGGTCGCTGCGGGTCACCGCCAGCAGGCCGTGCCGGACGTCCAGTGCGTGCAGCGCCTCGAGGTGTTCCCGGGACTGCGGCATCCAGCCCTCATCAGCCGCGACCACGAACATCACCGCAGGTACTGGCCCGATGCCGGCGAGCATGTTCGGCACGAACCGCTCGTGCCCGGGAACGTCGACAAAGGCCACCGTCGACCCGGTGGGCAGGGTCGTCCAGGCGAACCCCAGATCGATGGTCATCCCCCGGCGGCGTTCCTCCGCCCACCGGTCCGGCTCCATCCCGGTCAGCGCGCGTATCAGGGTGGACTTGCCGTGATCAACATGCCCTGCCGTGGCTACAACATGCATGCCAGTACCGCGTCCCGCAGGATGGCGTCCTGCTCGGCCGGCAGCGCGCGGAGGTCGAGCAGGCAACGGCCGCGTTCGACCCGGCCGAGCACCGGCGGGCTACCGGCGCGCAACAGCGTGGCGTAACGCTCGGCCAGGCTGACCGCGGCGCTGTCCAGCGTCACCCCCGGCGCGCCACCGCCGCCCACCGTGGCCCGCGACGCCACCGCCGTCGCGTCCACGCCACGCTCGGCTAATGTGGTCGCGATCGCTGTCGCTCGCCGGTGCAGCACGCTGGGATCGGCGGCCAACCCCAGCGCGGTGGGGGTCGCCGGCCCCCGCAGCGTGGCTTCCAGCGCAGCCAGAGTGAGCTTATCCACCCGCAACGCCCGAGCCAGCGGGTGCCGGCGCAGCATGGTGACTAGCTGCTCGGAACCCAGCAGCAGGCCCGCTTGCGGGCCGCCAAGCAGCTTGTCGCCGCTGGCCGTGACCAGGTCGGCGCCTTGGTTCAAAGTGGTCGCAGCGTCGGGCTCCTCGGGCAGCGCGGGATGCGGCGCGAGCAGGCCCGAGCCGATGTCGGCAACGACCGGCACGCCGAGGCCGGTCAGCTCCGCGACCGGCACTGACGAGGCGAACCCGGTGATGTGGAAGTTCGACGGATGCACCTTGAGCACGAACCCGGTCTGCGGGCCGATCGCCTCCGCATAGTCCTGCTGGTGGACCCGGTTGGTGGTGCCGACCTCACACAGCCGGGCGCCGGTGGACTCCAGCAGCTCAGGGATGCGGAACCCGTCGCCGATCTCCACCATCTCACCACGAGCAAGGACGATCTCGCGGCCGGACGCCAACGCGGTCGCGGCAAGCACCAGCGCAGCGGCGCCGTTGTTCACCACGTGCGCGGCGGCTGCCGCGGGCACCGCTTCGGCCAGCGCGGCCAGCACGCCTGCCCCACGGCGACCGCGGCCACCGGTAGCCAGGTCGAGCTCCACGTCGGTGGTGCCGGCGGCCGCTCGCAGCGCATCGACAGCCGCGGCGGACAGCGGCGCCCGGCCCAGGTTGGTGTGCAGCAGCACCCCGGTCGCGTTGAGCACGGAGCGCAGCGTCGTCGCGGTGTCCGGCAGCGCGGCCAGCACCTCAGCAACCACGCCGGCCGGCGCGAGAGCGCCCGCGCGCACCCGCTGCTGAGCCGCTACCACGGCCTGTTTGACGTGCTGGCGACCCAGCCGCCGCGCCGCGGCCACGATAGCCGGGTCGGCTAGCACCTCGTCGGTACGTGGCACCTTCCGGCGAACGTCCATGGCGCGCACGCTAGTGCCCCTGTAGCGCTGAGGCCGCCCAACTCGATGACGTCAGCACGCAAGTGTGTGGGCCTCACTGGCGGTTATCTCCAGCGGTAACGGTATGTCGACAGCCATCAACATCACCTGATATGGATTCCAGGTCGACATCGTGAAGTAGATCTGCGCACCCCCGGCTGTGCGGCGAGTATACTGAGGAATCTGGTAGGGGCCATACATGCCCCCTAGATCCGCGCTACGATCGGCACCGAAACCTTCCTGTGTGTGATCGGCGTTCGGTAGGTGCATGAACTTGCCGAGCCCATTTTCCACAACAGGGTCTTGGTCCACGGTAAACGGATATCGCTATTGTCGTGAAAGAAATGGCGAAGCTCCATCGAGCCGTCGTCGAGATGCAGGGGTACGACCACTTCGAAGTTGCGGTGGCGTCCCGCGCCGAAGGTGGATTGGATGAGGCAGCCGGGTCCGGCGACGTTGTCGTGTTCGCCGGTGATTCGTTGGCCGCGGACCCAGTGGCCGAAATTGTTCTGAGAATTATCGCGAAACCAATGCAGCAGTTGCCTGCCGTGCACGATCACTGCCTCAAAATTGCCGTGCTGGTCTTTCCCGTAATCGGACTGAATGAGACTGACATAAGCTCTGGACATCCGAACAGCCCCTCCGACCCTAGGAATCTTGCCCACAAATCCGACTGCTTTTACGGTTGGCGGAGGCGGACGGGAATCGAACCCGCCTGGTCGAGTTGCTCGACCACGTCGGTTTTGAAGACCACGGGGGCCACCAGGCGCCCATACACCTCCAACAGGAGATCCTAGGGGTCGGGCGCTGCGGACGGCCAGGCCGCTTGGGTTGAGC
>JBOHFX010000045.1:0-12259 GCA_050699875.1 Pseudonocardiaceae bacterium | reverse complement strand
CATCCGCACGCCGCGACACCGGTTCGCTGGGCGATACGGACAGTGATGATGGGCGTTTGTCAACCCTAGACTCCCCCTCCTGGGGACAACGGACTCGCTGTGGACAACCGCCGTCTGAACGGCCGTGCACGGTCCCGGCTGTCAGTACCGGCCGACATCGTGATCGCATGACACGCCGCGTCCAGGACCGCACCTACCGCAGCACGGCCGAACTGGTGAAAGCCATCCGGGATGAGCATCTGCTGACCCAGGATGAGCTCGCGACGCGTGCCGGACTGAGCCGATACCAGCTGTGTCGTTGGGAGAAGGGAGCTCGCGAGCCCACCCTGGAGATGGTGCGGCAAGTGCTGGGCGCCTTCGGCCTGGCAGTGACCTTCGGCGTGGAGCCCAACAACGCCGCCCTCGACGAGCGCCTGGAACCGGGCGTCGACGCGATAGGCCTGGACGCCTGGCTACTGGCAAGCCGGGTGATATGGCCCGCGCTCTCGGCGGGAGTGCCGTTGGTCGTCGGTGGGGAGTTCGCGGCGGGCCTGCAAGGCGTGCCAATCAAGGATCCCGACATGGTGCTGCATCTGCGGCTGACCGACCTCGACGCATTGCACCGGGTGGTGCAGGCCGCCCGGTGCACGTTGGGCGTTTTCGGACAGTCGCTGTATCCGATCGAACCAGAGGAGATCACAGTCGGTGGCGAGCTGGTCGTGGTGGCGCTGGCTGGCACGATCCGAGTCCTGCTGGTCGACGAGCTCCCGGCCGCCAAGCTGATCAACCTTGAACCGCGATTCGTCGAAGACCGGACTCCGCTCCACGTGCCGGTTGTGCCACTGGCGACGATGCGGGAATCCGGGACACTCGGTCCGGCTGCAGCGGCGCTGGCCGAGCGACTGCTGCAGCGAACGCCCGGCTAGGGTCGGCGGATATGAGCTCCGGCATGATCGATCCCGACTTCCTTGCGCTGCCATTGCGGTCGGTGGCCGGCGCTGCCCTGGAGCGGGCCCGTGAGCTGGGCGCCCAACATGCTGACGTCCGGATCGAGCGGACCGCTCACCAGGTGCTGCGGCTGCGCGACGGTACGGTCGCCACGGCGCAGGACTCGTCCACCGTCGGGCTGGCCGTCCGGGTGATCGTCGAAGGCACCTGGGGGTTCGCCTCGCACCTCGAGCTGACCGTCCAGTCCGCAGTGGCCACCGCCGAGCGGGCCGTCGAGGTGGCCCGCACCCTGCGCCCACTCAATGGCGAGCGGGTGGAGTTGGCTGCCGAACCGGTGCACGCCGGCGCGGTGTGGGTCGGCGACCATGAGATCGACCCGTTCACGGTGACGCTGGGTGACAAGGTGGCGCTGCTGTCGGCATGGTCGCGCCGGCTGCTTGCCGCCGACGGGGTCGAGCACACCGACGTGACTTTCCAGGCGGCGAAGGAGACCAAGTTCTACGCCGACTCCGCCGGCACCAGCACAACCCAGCAGCGGGTACGGATGCACCCGGCGGTCACCGCGATCGCGGTGGATCGGGCAGCCGGATCGTTCGAGAGCATGCGAACCTGCGCGCCGCCCACCGCGCGGGGGTGGGAGTACCTGGCCGGCAACGCCATCTGGGACTGGGACAGCGAGCTCGCGCAGCTTCCGGAGTGGCTGGCGGAGAAGGTCAAGGCGTCTAGCGTGGCGCCCGGCCGGTACGACCTGGTGATCGACCCGACCAACCTGTGGCTGACTATCCACGAGTCGGTGGGGCACGCCACCGAGTACGACCGCGCGATCGGCTACGAAGCCGCCTACGCCGGAACGTCCTTCGCCACCCCCGACAAGCTCGGCACGTTGCGCTACGGCTCACCGATCATGCACGTCACCGGGGACCGCACCCAGCCGCACGGGCTGGCCACCATCGGCTACGACGACGACGGGGTTGCCACCTCGCAGTGGGACTTGGTTGCCGGCGGGACGCTGGTCGGCTACCAGACCGACCGGGTCTTCGCCCGCCGGTTGGGGTTGGAACGATCGGCGGGCTGTGCCTACGCCGACTCCCCCCATCACGTGCCCATCCAGCGAATGGCCAACGTGTCGCTGCAACCCGATCCCCGCGCTGACACGACCACCGCGGAGCTGATCTCCGGTGTGCAGCGCGGCATCTACATCATCGGCGACCGCTCCTGGTCGATCGACATGCAGCGCTACAACTTCCAGTTCACCGGCCAGCGCTTCTTCCGCATCGAGGACGGCAAGTTGGCCGGGCAGCTCCGCGACGTGGCCTACCAGTCCACTACAACCGATTTCTGGGGTGCCCTGGACGCTGTGGGCGGCCGCGGCACGTGGTCGCTCGGCGGCGCGCTGAACTGCGGCAAGGCTCAACCCGGTCAGGTCGCCCCGGTCAGCCACGGGTGCCCGTCGGCGCTATTCCGCGGAATCAGCGTGCTCAATGCCCGCGAGGAGGCCGGTCAATGATCCCACCTGGGGAGCTGACCACTGCCGCACTGTCCGCGTCAAAGGCCGACGGGTGCATCGTGCTGCTCACCGACGTCAGCGAGGTCAACCTGCGCTGGGCGAACAGCACGATGACCACCAATGGGCACACCACGACCCGCTCGTTCTCGGTGGTCTCGGTGGTGGAAGGGGCCGAGGGGTCGGCCGCCGGCACGGTCAGCGGCAACGGGGTCGACCTCGATGAGGTGCGCGCCGTGGTGGCGGCCAGCGAGGAGGCCGCCCGGCAGTCCGGGCCGGCCCGGGACGCCGCCCCGCTGATTGCTGGTGAAGCCGACGACGATTTCGACGAACCTGCGGCGGCGACCGAGATCGGGGTGTTCGCCCGGCTCACCGATGAGCTGGCCGCGGCGTTCGCCGAGTCCGGGGAGGAACTGCTGTACGGCTTCGCCGAGCACCGCCTGGAGACGACGTGGTTGGCCTCCTCGACGGGATTGCGGCGCCGATGGGTGCAGCCCACCGGCACCGTGGAGCTCAACGGCAAGATTGCCGATGACCTCGCCCGTAGCGCCTGGGCCGGGGCCTACACGGCTGATTTCACCGATCTGGACGTCACTGCCCTCACCGCAGAACTGCGGCGACGGCTGAGCTGGTCGCAGCGGCAGCTGGAGCTGCCAGCGGGCCGGTACGAGACCATCCTGCCGCCCTCGGCGGTCGCCGATCTGATGCTCTACATGGCCTGGTCGATGGACGGCCGGCCGGCACACGAGGGCCACTCCGCCTTCGCGGCACCCGGCGGGCAGCCGGGCAACACCCGGCTGGGTGAGCGGCTGACCGATCTGCCACTCACATTGTTCACCGATCCGGCCGCCTCGGGTCTGCAGACTGCGCCGTTCCTGGCGACCACCGGCTCGGGCGACTCGGTGAGTGTCTTCGACAACGGTGCCCCGGTACACCGGGTGGACTGGTTACACAACGGCACGATCAATGCGCTGACCTATCCCCGGGCGGCCGCGGAAGAATTGGGAGGCCGGTTCACTCCACCCCCGGAGAACCTGTTGCTCACCGGAGGCTCGTCGAGGGTAACCGACGACCTGGTGGCGCACACCGAGCGTGGGTTGCTGCTGACCTGCCTGTGGTACATCCGGGAGGTCGATCCGGTGTCGTTGCTGCTCACCGGATTGACCCGGGATGGGGTCTACCTCATCGAGAACGGCGAGGTGGCTGGCCAGGTGAACAACTTCCGGTTCAACGAGAGCCCGATCGACCTGGTCCGGCGCGTGACTGAGGTCGGCGCCACCGAGCGCACATTATGCCGGGAATGGAAGGACTGGTTCTCCCGAACCGCGATGCCCTCGATCCGGATCCCGGATTTCAACATGTCCTCGGTGAGCCAAGCCACATGATCGCGTGCCGACCTAGACGGTCTCTCGCGCTGTGTGAGCTGCGACGATTGACGGAATGGCACGGAACCTGTGTCAGTTTCCGGGATCAGAGCGCAGGACTTTCACGTGTTGCGCGACCACTGCGGAGCCGACGAAGTGACACTGGCCACGCTGGCGGAACTGCGCCAGGAGGCCACCAAGCGGGGGTGGTGGTCTACGTACGGGCTTGCCCGAGTGGCTCGCTGGCTACGTCGGCTTGGAGTACGACGCCAGCTCGCTGCGCTGTGTCGAGCTGGAGCTGATACCCGGCTTGCTGCACCTGACCCGCTCACGGTGAGTGCGGTGGTGTCGGAGGCCGCACTGCAGCGGTGCGTGCGCGACTCGGAGATAGCTGCGACCCAGATCGAGCACCTACTCGATCGGGCGGCATTGCCCAACGTCGAGCTGCGTGTGCTGCCCTTCGGCCTCGGGCTGCACGTGGGGATGTGCCCTGACTTCCTCGGTAAGCCAAGGCCGTGAACTCGACGCCACGGACGTCCTGTCGATGCGAGACGTCGTTGATGTCGAGTTCACGGCAGTTGCGTCCTACACGAGTCTGACGATCAGGCTGGGCGGCTCCACGTCGCCAACCACCGGTAGCGAGCGGTCCATCACGGGCCGCCAGAGCACCGTCACACCACCGACTGGAATCCCCGCATCGCGGCCAAGCCGCGGCAAGTCTCGTCGGTTGGGGCGACACCCGTTAGTGATGAACGTCTCAACTGTGGGCTCCTGTGCGGAGTAGTCGCTGGGGATTAACCTCCTAGTCATTCCGTGAACGTTTCACCGCCCGTGTTGAGCACGGGCGGTCTTCGGCGTTCGCCCGCGGTCGACATAGGTCGGATGGGGCGGATGGGGGCAGGCGGGCTGACGAAGGAGGCGAGCGGTGACTGCCACGTTCATCCCGGGTCTCGATCGAGCCCCGACCAAGCACTCCCGATTGCTGGACTGGGTCCAGCACACCGCGGAGCTCACCCAACCCGACCGCGTCCAGTGGTGTGACGGATCCCAGCAGGAATGGGATCGCCTCACCGCCGAGTTGATCGACACCGGCACATTCACTCGGCTGGACCGCGACCGCAAGCCGAACTCGTTCTGGGCCGTGTCGGATCCGTCCGACGTCGCCCGGGTGGAGGAGCGCACCTTCATCTGCTCGCGGGCCGAGCAGGACTGCGGTCCGACCAACAACTGGATGGACCCGGGCGAGATGAAGGCGATCATGACTGAGCTGTACCGGGGGTGCATGCGCGGTCGGACGATGTACGTGGTGCCCTTCTGTATGGGTCCGTTGGACGACCCGCACCCCAAACTGGGCGTCGAGATTACCGACTCCGCCTACGTGGTGTGCTCGATGAAGATCATGACGCGGATGGGCGAGGCCGCGCTGGTCAAGTTCACCCCACCCGGCGGCAGCGAAGCCGACTTCGTGCCCTGCCTGCACTCGGTGGGCTACCCGCTGGAACCCGGCCAGGTCGATGTGCCCTGGCCGTGCAGTGACGTCAAGTACATCAGCCATTTTCCCGAGGAACGGCTGATCTGGAGTTATGGCTCCGGATACGGCGGCAACGCGCTGCTGGGCAAGAAGTGCTACGCGCTACGAATCGCCTCGGTGCTGGCCCGTGACGAGGGCTGGCTTGCCGAGCACATGCTGATCCTCAAGCTGACCACCCCGCAGGGCGTGACCCACTACCTTGCGGCCGCGTTCCCGTCGGGCTGCGGCAAGACCAACCTGGCGATGCTGGAGCCGACCATTCCCGGCTGGAAGGTCGAGACCCTGGGCGACGACATCGCCTGGATGCGCTTCGGTGGCGACGGCCGGCTCTACGCGGTGAACCCCGAGAACGGGTTCTTCGGGGTGGCCCCGGGCACGAGCTGGCGTACCAACCCCAACGCCATGCGTACCCTGCGCTACGGCAACTCGATCTTCACCAATGTCGCGCTCACCGACGACGGCGACATCTGGTGGGAAGGCATGGAGGGCGCACCGGCGCACGTCACATCCTGGACCAAGCAGGACTGGACTCCTGCCGACGGTACCAACGGGCGGCGCTGCGCGCACCCGAACTCCCGGTACTGCACGCCGATGGCGCAGTGCCCGGTGCTCGCCGACGAGTGGGACGATCCAGCCGGCGTGCCGATCTCGGCGATCCTGTTCGGCGGCCGAAGGGCCAGCACCATCCCGCTGGTCAACGAGGCCTTCGACTGGCAGCACGGCGTGTTCCTGGGCGCCACGTTGTCCAGTGAGAAGACGGCCGCGGCGGCCGGCCGGCTCGGCGAGGTGCGCCGCGACCCGATGGCGATGCTGCCGTTCATCGGCTACCACGCCGGCGACTACTTCCAGCACTGGATCAACGTCGGCAAGCGCGCCGACGCCGGCAAGCTACCGAAGATCTTCTATGTGAACTGGTTCCGTCGCGGTGCCGACCAGCGCTACCTGTGGCCGGGCTTCGGGGAGAACAGCCGGGTGCTGAAGTGGGTCATCGAGCGGATCGAGGGTCGGGCCGCCGCCGCGACAACCGCGATCGGCCGGGTGCCCTGGCCGGATCAGCTCGACCTGTCCGGCTTGGATACCCCGATCGGGGACGTCGGCGCCGCACTCAGGGTGGACGTCGACGAGTGGCTGGTGGAGATCCCGCTCATCGAGCAGTGGTTCCACACGATCGGCGACGCACTGCCCGGCTCGATGCGTGATGAGCTCGACGCCCTCAAACAGCGGCTAGCCCAGAGCTGATCACGGGACATAGCATCCAAAAGGTGCGGTCAACCTCGCCCCCGTCGTCACGCCCGCGTAGTCACCCGGCGCTGCGCTGGAGCAGCTGGAACCTGCTGCTCCTGGTCCCGCTGCTGGTGCTGCTCACGCCGTTGTACAACAGCGACGAGCCGCGGCTGCTCGGTTTCCCGTTGTTCTACTGGCTGCAGCTGCTGTTCATCCCGCTTGGAGTGGCCTGCGTATTTGTTGTTTACCGGATGACGCCGGACCGCAAGCCGGGTGATCGGTGATGACCCTGCGCTGGACCGAGCTGATCATCTTTACGCTGCTGTTCGCTCTGGTCACCGGGCTGGGCTTCTACGCGGCCCGATGGAAGCGCGGTGACACCCTCGATCACCTCGATGAGTGGGGGCTGGGCGGTCGCAAGTTCGGTTCGTGGGTCACCTGGTTTCTCATCGGTGGTGACCTCTACACCGCCTACACCTTCGTCGCGGTGCCCGCACTGATGTTCGGTGCCGGCGCGATGGGCTTCTTCGCGCTGCCTTATACCGTGCTGGTCTACCCGCTGGTGTTCCTGCCGCTGGTCCGGTTGTGGTCGGTGTCGCGGGTGCACGGCTATGTCACCCCCGCGGACTTTGTTCAGGGGCGTTACGGGTCGCCCACGTTGGCGCTGATCGTGGCGATCACCGGAATCGTCGCGACGATGCCCTACATCGCCTTGCAATTGGCCGGGCTGGAGGCGGTACTGCGCACGATGGGGCTCAACGGTGGCGGGCTGGTCGGGCATGCCCCGCTGTTCATCGCATTCGTGATTCTCGCGCTCTACACCTACCAGTCCGGCCTGCGGGCCCCCGCGCTGATCGCTTTCGTCAAAGACATCCTCATCTACCTGGTGGTCATCGCCGCGGTGATCATTCTGCCGGCGCAGCTCGGGGGGTGGGGCTCGATCTTCGATGCCGCGGACGCGAAGTTCGCCGCAACGCCGTCGCCCAACGACGGTATCCTGCTGGGAGCGAACAACCAGCTGCAGTACGTCACGCTGGCGCTGGGATCGGCGTTGGCGCTGTTCCTCTACCCGCACGCGCTGACCGGTGCGCTGGCCTCCCGCAGCCGTAACGTGATCAAACGCAACATGGTGGCGCTGCCGGCGTACTCACTGGTGCTGGGCCTGCTCGCGTTGCTCGGCTACGCCGCCATCGCGGCCGGCACGCAACCGATCGTCAATGCGGCCACTGGTCGACCGGACTCCAACACGGTGGTCCCAGTGCTGTTCGCCGACCAGTTCTCATCCTGGTTCACCGGGATCGCATTCGCGGCGATCGGGATCGGCGCGCTCGTGCCTGCCGCGATCATGTCCATCGCGGCGGCGAACCTGTGGACCCGCAACATCTACAAGGCATACCTGCATCGCGGGGCCACCGCCGAACAGGAGTGCAAGCAAGCCAAGATCGCCTCGCTGGTGGTGAAGTTCGGTGCGGTGGCCCTGATCGTGTTGATCGACCCGCAATACTCCATCGACCTGCAGCTGATCGGTGGTGTGATCATTCTGCAGACGTTGCCCATGGTGGCGATCGCGCTGTACACCCGTTGGTTCCACATCTGGGGTTTGGTCGCAGGTTGGGTGGTCGGCATGGGGTGGGGCCTGGTGCTGCTCTACGGCATTCCTAACCCGGGCAGCGGCAGGCAGCACTTCGGCGGCTCGGCGCTCCCGCTGGGCAAGTTGTCGATCCTCGGATGGCATCCCTTCGCCGGCTCGCCGCTGCAGATCTACGTTGGATTCGTTGCGCTCATCGCCAACCTCGTGGTCGCCGCACTGGTGACGATCGTGCTGCGCCAGATGCGGGTCTTCAACGGCACCGACGAGACCAACACCGGCGACTACTACGAGGACGAAGGCTCCTCCCGCCTGAAACCCGTCGCCAGCATGCTCCGCGGCGGGTCGAAGGGCGGTTGAGGGCCGCTTGCGGCATACTGCGTCGCGATGATCATTCGGAACAGTGTTGCCGTCGCGAGCTTGGGGCTGATCGTTGCTGCCTGCGGGGGAGCAGCAGTTCAGCCTGCCGAGTCGAAGCCGTCGCCGAGCGCCACCCCCGAGGCTTCGGAGCTGTCGGCCCCGGTACCAGGGGTGAGCTGGTTGCGGGTGGCGCCCGAACAGGGTGTTGCGGGGTCGGCGGTGTCACTGGACGTGGCATGTCTGGATAACCTCGGCACGGTGCACTCGCCGGTGCTCGACATCGGTGCACTGAACGGCGACCCCGAGGGCCACCAACCGTGGCACCAGTTCGGTGCTGCCACCATCCGCTCGGATGCCGCTCCAGGCCGGCACCAGATTTTCGCCACTTGCGGCGCCGAAGAGCTCTCCACCGCCTTCACCGTCTTACCGTCTCGGTAAGCGGGCCCGGTCCCAGATCGGGATAATCGGTCTGGCGGACGGAGGTGGCGCGCGAATGTTCGTCGATCGTGCCGACGCCGGGTGGCAGTTGGGTCAGCGGTTGCAGCACCTGCAGGGTCTTGACGCAGTGGTCCTGGGTTTGCCCCGCGGTGGCGTCCCGGTCGCCGCCGAAGTTGCTGGTGCCCTGGGCGCCCCGCTGGACGTGATCGTGGTGCGTAAGCTCGGGGTCCCGGCGCAGCCCGAGCTGGCCATGGGCGCCATCGGCGAAGGCGGAGTACGCCTTGTGCTGACCGAGACGGTGCAACGGGCCGGTGTCACACCAGCCGAGTTGATCGCAGTGGAAAACCGCGAGCGGGTCGAGCTGCAGCGGCGCGCCCAACGGTTCCGTGGTGAGCGAGCCCGCGTACCGCTGGCCGGGCGGATCGCCGTGGTGGTCGATGACGGCATCGCGACCGGGTCCACCGCGCGGGCCGCCTGCGCGATCGCCCGAGCTCAGGGTGCGGCCCGAGTGATGCTGGCCGTCCCGGTGGCGCCTTTCGACTGGGCTCGCCGGCTGCATGACGCCGCCGACGAGTTGATCGCTCTGGTCACCCCTCGGGCGCTTCGGGCGATCGGCACGTGGTACACCGACTTCTCGCAGACCACCGACGAGGAAGTCGTCGCCTGCCTGCGCAGCACCGAGCCCACCGGGGATGTCAGGGGATGAGGACGGCGGCACCGCGCACTCGGCCGGCAGCCAGCTCGTCCGTACCCGCCCGCGGCATCGTCTCCCGCCCCAGGCACAACGGCCGCGTCCGCATCGCCCCGGGCCGCCGCACCCGCCAAGCCCGCATCCCCCCATCACCCGGCCCGGTCATCGGATGTCCTCCGACACGGTGGATTGCCCTGCACCGCAATCCGCATGGTGATCTCACTCCTTTCCGGAGTCAGCCGCTGACTCCAGTCATTAATAATTCTAGCGGACCGGGTAACCCAGAGTAATTCGGTTGAGACCGACAGCGAGAACCGATTGATTCAGAGGGAATGGCGAAAGTTTTGGTAACGTCGGTGCCGCGGTAGTCGAACGAAATGTGGAAACGGCACCGTCGCAGCGCTGGATCCGGGGGCCACGATCGGCGCATGTTTGGTGACGCATCGATGAGAAGGGTTCGGACTTGAGGCAACTACTCGCGCCACCCCCGGAGTTCCCGCAAAAGTCACGCGCACGTTACCCTATGCCAATAATAACGTTAACGCTCATGACTGTCCCCCTGATTCTTATTGTCGGCTGGTATATCGGCTTATATCTCGTCTGACCAGCCGCGGGTCCGCGGGGTGACGACCGCGTTACGGTGGTTGCATGACCGCCACCACGATCCGGCTCACCCAGTACGCCCACGGTGGTGGCTGCGCCTGCAAGATCCCCCCAGGCGAGCTGGAATCGGTGCTCGCCGGGCTGGTCGGCGCCGAGGTCACCGACCCGACCGGTGAGCTCGTTGTGGGCCTGGATGACGGCGACGACGCCGCGGTGGTGCGCATCCAGCACGGCTTGGCGGTCATCGCCACGGCGGACTTCTTCACCCCGGTGGTCGACGACCCCTACGACTGGGGACGGATCGCGGCAGCCAACGCCCTTTCCGACGTGTATGCCATGGGTGGGCGCCCGGTGGTCGCGGTGAACCTGCTCGGCTGGCCACGCGACGTGCTGCCCCTCGAGCTGGCCGCCGAGGTGCTACGCGGCGGCCGCGACGTGTGCGGTAGCGCCGGCTGCCACCTGGCCGGCGGGCACAGCGTCGACGACCCCGAGCCCAAGTACGGCATGGCCGTTACCGGCGTCGCCGATCCGAAGCAGATCCTGCGCAACGACGCCGGCGTCGCCGGTACCCCCCTGTCGCTGACCAAACCGCTGGGTGTCGGCGTGCTCAACAGCAGGCACAAGGCCACCGGCGAGGTGTTCGATCACGCCGTGGAGTCGATGACGACGCTCAATGCGGCGGCCGCGGCCGCCGCGCTGGCCGCCGGCGCGCGGTGCGCCACCGACGTCACCGGTTTCGGCCTGCTCGGGCACTTGTTCAAGCTGGCCCGCGCCAGCGGGGTTTCGGCGGTGCTGGACGCGGCCGCGGTCCGCTACCTGGACGGCGCCCGGCAGGCGCTGGCCGACGGTTACGTCAGCGGGGGTACCCGGCGCAACCTGGACTGGGTTCGCCCGCACGTCGCGGCGTCGGCATCGGTCGATGAGGATGAGCTGCTGCTACTGGCCGACGCGCAGACCTCCGGCGGCCTCCTGGTGGCCGGCGAGGTGCCCGGCGCCCCCGTGATCGGCGAGCTGGTACCCCGCGGTGACTACGTCATCGCGGTGTCGTGACACGCCAGGGTCGCAGGGTGCTCTCAGTGCAACAACAGTGCTGATCGCGCCTCCTCGGCCGGAGCAGTTTTCTTGACTCGTTCCAGATTGAGCTGGGATAGTGAACCCGTCGTACTGGCCACCTGTGCCAGCGCGGGGCTGGGGACGAGGCCGAGGTGGTGTGCTGCGGCCGGTGCCCCGCCTGTACGAACACGCCGGAAAGATCAACGATGAGGCAAGTACCCCACCACTACAGGAAGGCGCAGTAGTGACGAACACGCAGCCCAACCTGACGACAACGGACGCCGGCATCCCGGTCGAGAGCGATGAGCACTCGCTGACCGTCGGCCCGGACGGTCCCATTCTTTTGCAAGATCATTACCTCATCGAGCAGATGGCGAACTTCAACCGCGAACGCATCGCCGAGCGACAGCCACACGCCAAGGGAGGCGGCGCCTTCGGTCACTTCGAGGTGACAAACGACGTCAGCGCCTACACCAAGGCCGCGGTGTTCCAGCCGGGCACGAAGACCGACGTGCTGATCCGGTTCTCCACGGTGGCCGGCGAGCGCGGCAGCCCGGACACCTGGCGCGATCCCCGCGGTTTCGCGTTGAAGTTCTACACGACTGAGGGCAACTACGACATGGTCGGCAACAACACGCCGATCTTCTTCATCAAGGACCCGATGAAGTTCCAGCACTTCATTCGCTCGCAGAAGCGTCGGGCGGACAACAATCTGCGCGACCACGACATGCAGTGGGACTTCTGGACGTTGTCGCCGGAGTCCGCGCATCAGGTGACCTGGTTGATGGGTGACCGGGGAATCCCGCGTACCTGGCGGCACATGAACGGGTACTCAAGCCACACCTACATGTGGGTCAATGCCGAAGGCGAGAAGTTCTGGGTCAAATATCATTTCAAGACCGACCAGGGCGTCGAGCACTTCACCCAGGATGAGGCCGACCAGATGGCCTCGATGGATACCGACTACCACCAGCGC
>JBOHFX010000044.1:0-9712 GCA_050699875.1 Pseudonocardiaceae bacterium | reverse complement strand
TCCGTCAGCCGGCCACCGGCAACCACCTGAGCATTCTCCGCCACAGCGCATGATCATCACAGTCATCAGGCAGACCACCCACGAACGACACGCCGACCCAAGATCGATTTATGCTAAGTGGCATTGGTCCAGGGCCACTGGAATCACGGCCGAGAGCCGGTCTCATCGGGGTTCCACCGGGCTCCCGGCCGTGACGTTGGAACCCCGGCGGCGCTTTCGGGCGGGCGCGGCACCGGGGCAACCTGCTCGTTCGCGTGCGCCACGAGCTGAAATAATCTCGCCTTGAGCGTGGTATCAGCGAAAGGACACGAGGCCGTCACCAGGACGCCACGGCCACGCCGTACCGGAGGAGGTGAGCAGCTTGGCCGACCGGTCGCCACGGACGCTGCTCGAACAGCGCATCCGCCAACGGTGCATGACCTTCGAGGAGTTCGTGCAGCACGCCGAGACCTTTGCCCGGGACAACCACGAACCGGGCACACTGAGCCTGCGGCACCTTCAGCGACTGGTCAGCGGCCACCCTGTCGGCCCGCTTCGACCAGCCACCGCGCGACTGCTCGAACGGCTCTCGGCGAGCCCATCGCGACCCTCCTCGCACCGCCGACAACCATCACCGACGATGGTGAGAATTCTGCTAGCGAACTGCGGCAGCTACTCGACGCCGCCCGACGCGTCGATCGCTCGACGATCACACTCCTGCATCAGCAGCTCGACGTCATCCGCCGACTCGACCGGCAACTCGGTGCGATCATCGTTCGAGACGAACTCAACGCGAAGATCCGCCAAGTCCAACAGCTCAGCGCGTGCAGCCTGGCTCCCGGAACCCGCGAGCCGCTCGCCGGCCTGCTGGCCGAGATCCAGACCCTCGCCGGATGGCAAGCGCTCGACCTCGGCGACGTACCCAGCTCGTGGCAACACTACGAACACTCCCAGGCCGCAGCCGCCCAATCCAACTCCATCCCGCACGAATCCCACGCTGCCGCCGAACAAGCATTCGTCTTAATCGACGCTGGCGCGACCTGTGACGCGGTCGACCTACTCGACAACGCCCGGCGCCGCGCCGATACGTCAGCACCTCGAGTCCTGCGAGCCTGGCTGACCGCCGCTCACGGAGAAGCCCTCGCCGCCCACGGCGACCAAACCGTCAGCCTGCACGCTTTCGACCGAGCGGCTGAGTTGTTGCCGCGCGACACGGCCGACGAACGGCCCTACGTCGCGCTCGACGCCGTTCACCTCGCCCGCTGGCGCGGCCACGCTCTTGCCCACTTCGGCGATCCCGACGCCATTACAGTGCTCACTGACGCCCTCGCCCGCCTCGACCACTCATTCGTCCGCGCCGAAACCGCCCTCCGCGTCGACCTGGCGACCGCCCTTGTGGCCAGCGGAGATCAAGTAGAGGCGCGCCAGCACGCTGACCGAGCATGCGCCCTCGCCACACAACTCGGCTCAACGCGCCAACGCCGCCGCCTACAGACGCTGGCAGCATCGCTCCGATAGCGCGACTTGCACACTCTCGTGTCCTAACTTCGGCGCTGGCTATGGTGACGAACTCGCCCTATGTCCCCGCTGGCCGGTTACCAGTGCTTTGACAACCAAGGCTGCGATGCCCTCGGTCATTTGACGGCCAGTCAGCCAGTTAACAACGGACAGAGCACACGGAGGTCCACTCCGACGTGGAGCACGCTGACCGGGGTACCAGTGGTCGGGTTCCACGACCGCACCGTGCCGTCGCCACTGGCTAGCAGCGTGCGCCCGTGCAGGACCAAGGCACCGCCGCCACCGCGTACACAGTGTCGGTGTGGCCGGTCAGCGCGTCGCCGACCGGGTGCCGGTGGCGGGGTCCCACAACCGCACCGTTTCATCGCGCTTTCGGTAGTCAGCGCGGGTGCGCACCCGTGCGGCCATGGGGGCGGCATGTCTACAAGGCTACGGGTGTACTCAGCGTGTTGTCCAAGGCCGACGAAAGGGCTGCAGCGTCGGCCGAATCCGGAGCAACAGAGCGAACCGACCTAGAATGCAACTATGCCTGGCCGGGTGCACGCATTGCTCGTCGGTATCGACACCTACCTCGGCAACGTGCCGTCGTTACGCGGTTGCGTCAACGACATCGACCGGGCCGAAGCGCTCCTCCGGCACCGCGCCGACACGACGCAGGGCGAGGTGCTCGTCACCCGGCTCACCAACGGTCAGGCCACCCGCGAGGCGTTCATCAACACGTTCCGCACAACGTTCGCCGTCGTGGCACCGGGCGACACCGCCGTCTTCTACTACAGCGGCCACGGTTCCCAGGAACCCGCACCCCCGGAACACCTCGAGTTCGAACCCGACGGGCTCAACGAGACCCTCGTGCTCGCCGACAGCCGCACGGATGGCGGGGCCGATCTGGCGGACAAGGAACTCGCCGTCCTCGTGGGAGAAGTGACCGCCCCCGGCATCCACCTGTTTGTCGTCCTCGACTGTTGCCACGCCGGATCCGGGCTCCGGGAGCTGAACGAGCAGGCCACCCGCGTCCGTCGGGTGCCGACGAGCACGACCCGACGCGAGGTTGGCAGCTATCTGGCCGGCACCACACGATCCGGTGCGGCGGATCCGAAAGCCATGCTCGGCGGCATGGGCTACGTGCTCATCGCAGCTTGCCGCAGCGACCAGACCGCCAAGGAGGTCATGGACGGGGCCACTGCCCGTGGCGCCCTGTCGGTCGCGCTCGAAGGCGTGCTCACGGCCACCTCGGGGCCTATCACCTACCTTCAGCTGCACCGGTCCGTAGCCGCGACGGTCAGCGGACTCGTCGCCCAACAGACGCCCGTCCTGGAGTGCCCGACCGCTGCCGATGCGGATCGGCCCTTCCTGGGCGGCGCCGCCACGCCAGCCGCGCCGCTGCTGACGGCCAGCAGCAGGCAGGGCGTCTGGCAGCTGGACGGCGGCGTGCTGCACGGCATTCCAGCGTCCGCCCCTGGCCGGCGAGCGACTCGGTTGACGCTTCACCACCTGACCGCCGACGACCTTAGCGAGCGGTCCGCACTGGCAACGGCTACGACGCGGGCAGTTCGCGCCGCCATCGCTGACCTCGATGTTTCCCCCACTAGCGGCAACCGTCTCGACCCTGCACGCACATATCGTGCGATGATCCGCGACCTCCCGGCCGCCGAGGTCACCGTCTCCGTCGATGACACCGTTCCTGGCCGCGATGCCTTGCTCGACGCACTGGACACCGCGCAAGGACTCGCCGTCGTCGAACCGATCGGAACGCCCGCAGACCTGCAACTCGTCGCCATCGAAGGTGACCTCTGCCTGCTGCGCCCCGGAACGGCCCGCTCCCTGGTGGCACGCCGGGAGCTACCCACCGCTGACGATCCGTTGTCAGACGACGAGCTCGTCAAGGTGCGCGACGAGGTCGTCCAGGTCGGCCGCTGGCTGTCGCTATGGCGGCGCCGCAACCCGACCTCAGGATTGGGACAGGCGGACGTTTCGATGGAGATGCTCGACACCGAAGACCGCCCACTGCCGCTGGTCGGCGGCGGCGTCCAGGTATCGTACGAGCCGACGACGCAGAACTGGCCGAGGGTCCGTGTGCGGTTGAGCAACACCTCGACGCGGCCGCTGTACGTCGCGGTCCTCGCGCTCTCCGAGTTGTATGGGGTCGAGACCTTGCTGATCGGCGGCGGAGAGTGGCTCGACCCGGGCCGCACGATGTTCGTCTCCGCCGACGACGGCACGAACAACCTTTACCTGAGCGTCCCCGAGGGTGAGCAGCTCACCACTGACCTGCTCAAGCTCCTGGTTAGCACTACCGAGTTCACCGCGACCTCGCTGCGCCAGGCTGACCTCGAACCGCCTGCTCTCCGGACCCCGACCCGCGGGCCTACCAGCGCTGACCGGGGCATCAGCGCACGGCGACCGGGCGAAGTGCCCGAGCAGGTAGACGACTGGACGACGCGCGAGCTGCTTGTCACCACCTACCGGCCAGGCACCCCCGTCGACGTGCCGGACGCTGGCCAAAGTGCTCCGCTCAGCAGCGAGGCGGTACTCCGCGGTCACTCGACACTGCGCGCCAAGGCTCGACTCACCGCAGGTGCTCAGGCGGCCCGCGAGGCGCTGGTGCCGTTGCTGCCCGCCGTTCTGCTCGACGACCCCGACAGCGAGCCCTTCTCGTTCCTCTCCACCCGCTCGGTCGGTGGCGAGGTCGACGTGCTCGAGTTGGACGATGTGACCGGCTCCGACAGCGTGAGCCCCGAGGATCCTCTCGTGCTTCAGGTCCCGCAGACCCTCGGGCCCGACGAGTACGTGCTGCCGATCATGTTCGACGGTGAGGACTACCTGCCGCTCGGCCTCGGTCGCGCGACGGACCAGGGCGGCGCGGAGATCCGCATCGTGCGGCTGCCTCCGCAGAACACGGTCACCCGGCGCAGCCTCGGTGGGTCGCTGAAGATCCTGTTTCGCAAGCTCGTGGCACGGCGGGTCGGAGCCGGTTACGACTGGCCGCATTTATCGCTGGTCCGCTACGACGCCGCGGGCACAACGACCTACGACCACGATCCCGCCGCGGTGCGTGTGGCCCTTGCCTCAGCGCGCACGGTGTTGTTGCTGGTGCACGGAATCATCGGTGACACGCTCGGCATGACACGCGCTGCCGGACAATCGGTATCAGGGCTGCGCGAGGGCTTCGACGCTGTCCTCGCACTCGACTACGAGAACTTGCACACAACGATCGCCACGACGGGCGCGGACCTTGCGGCGGCATTGAGCACGGTCGGCGTGAACATCGGCGGCGATGCCTCGGGGCCGCGGTTCACGATCGTGGCTCACTCGATGGGCGGCCTGATCAGCCGCTGTTTCATCGAGCGAGAGGGCGGCAAGGCCGTCGTTGACCGCCTCGTGACCTGCGGGACCCCGCACGCCGGATCTCCGTGGCCGAGGGTCGAGGACGCCGCGACGTCTCTGCTCGGTTTGGGCCTCAACGGGTTGGTGCCACTCGGCGGCCCGCTCGCCGCGGTCGGTACCGTGTTCGGCTTCCTTGCCCGAACCGCCGAGCACGTCGACAACGCGCTCGACGAGATGCGGCCTGGTTCACCATTGCTCACCGAGCTCGCTGACGCGGCCGATCCCGGCGTCCCGTACGTGGTGGTGCGCGGCACCGAGCCCCTACCGCCGAACACCGACCGCGGTGTCGCCCGGAGGGTGGTGGCCAAGCTGACCGGCGTCGTCCTCGACCAGCTGTTCGACGGGCAGCCGAACGACCTTGCTGTGAGCGTGCAGAGCGCCACCGCAGTCGGTGCCCAGTGGGCGTTGGCCCGGATACCGAGAAGCCTGGACGCCGCATGCAGCCACCTCACGTACTTCACTAGTAATGAAGGGCTTGCCGCCGTCCGTTCTGCGCTGCAAGCCCGGCACCGTCCCTGAGCTTCAGCGCCCGACGAGGACGTAGGGAGCCCAGTGCAGCGGGTGCGCGTAGGGCGTGGCGGTGGGGGCGGTAGCTGAGATTGCGCGCGCGGCGCTATCAACGACATTCCACGACTCCGCCGGCAGCATGGGCAACACCTCGGCCCGCAAAGTATCGAAAGCGCCCTGGGCCTGGTCCGCGCCGAGCGTGGACAGCCACCCGGTGGCCTCACGAAGTGCTTGCGCCGCAGGAATGCCCTGTGCGCGCAGGGCATGGAACCGCGTCATGACGACGGCCGCCGAGACGTCGTCGACTGGCCACAGGGTTACCACCGCCGAGCGAGCGCCGGCGGCCAGCAGTGCACGACCCAAACCCAGCAGCTCATCGCCGCCTGCGACCTCACCGGTGCCGGTCTGACAGGCGCTGAGGACGATGAGGTCGGCCTGCAGCCGCATGCCATGGAGTTCGGCGACGGTGAGCTGCTCGCCCTCGGCCAACACGACCGCGGAAGCAAGGGGGCTCTCGAGGTCGAGCACACCATGCGTGGCCAGATGCACCACCCGCGCCGCGGGGAGTTCGGCACGTGTGCGCGTCTCGGTGGCGTCGGCGCCGATGAGCGCCGTCCCACCAAGAACGCGCGCCACCGCGGCCGCCTCGACGGCAGCGGCAGGAAGAGACCTCAGCGGCTGGGTCTCATCCCCGGATGTCCGTCGATACTGCATTCTGGAAGGGTTGCCGATGACGAGAGCCGCACCAGCTGAGCCGTCCGGGGTGAGCAGCGGGTAGGCGGCCAGGTTCGGCAGCGCAGTCAGAGCAACCTGCTGGCCGAGCGGCCGACCCCGCCAGGGTAGGACGGCGAACGGCACGCGCAGGGTCGCGCCTGAGGCGATCACATGGACGGTTGTGGCGCCGTCGAGCGCGGCGGCAAGCGGCTCCAGAAGGATCGCCGCGAGGTTGGTGGCCAGCCGCTCCCAAGGCCGACCCGCTGAGCAGGCGGCAACGAGCTCACCAGCGAGGCGGTCGACACGGCGCTCCTCGCGGGACCACGACGCCGCAACCATGCCCGACGAGGTGAGGCCGCACGCCAGCAAGTCAGGGCTGTCAAGGGAGTACATAAGGACGGCGTGGCCGCCCGGCAGTTGGGTCAGCACCACCGCCGGATCCGGCGCGGCGGACGACACTGCGGCGAGCTGCCAGAACCGTGGGTCGAGTGTGCGCAGCTGCGCCTCGCGGGCATCGAGTTCCCGTTGCGCCGCAGCGAACTCCGCGCTGCGAGCCGCCACCCGAGCCGGGTCTGCGGGATCAGCGGCGAGTGCGGCGGCCAACCGATCTTGGCACAAGGCGAGCTCGGCGCCGGCACCGCGCCAGGCGTCGACGACGGCACTGGGCAGCCCGGGGTTCGGGTGCGCCATCAGGTCCGCAAGGGCGCGGGACCGGGCGAGCTCGAGCAGCCGCAGGCCTACTGCGCCGTGGTGCGCCGCGGTGGCCATAGCTCCTTGTGCTACCGCGATCTCACGGCGGCGCAGCTCCACGCGCGCTGCGTTCCGGTAAACCTGCTGCACCGTGCGGTCGGCGCCGAACGCCTGCTTGAGGTCGTCCCGGCGCAGCTCGGCCCGGACCACTTCGACGGCCTCCACCGCGCGGGCGAAAGTGGCAGCGGCGGTGTCGAGGTCGCTATCCAGCTCCAACAACCGACCGACGACGTCCTCGTGCTCCCAGGCGGTGCCGAGGTCCGCCCACCACGGGTCGGCCTGTGACTGCAGCACGGCGAGCTGTTCATGTGCAGTGTGGATGTCGCGGGTCCGGACCGAGAACATCAGGGCCTGGTCGCGCAGCTGACGCTCGGCCTGTCGAAGCAGGGTGGCGGCGACGGAGCTGGTGGCAGATGGCCTGGCGTCTTCAATCTCGGCCAGCCGCGCGGCCAGCCACGGCCGGTAGGCCGCCGCAGCCTCGTCGAAGCGCAGCTGGTAGGCGCGGATGATTGCGGCGAGCTGGCCCGCCTGGCCCGGGTCGGCCTGCGCCAGGGCATCTTCCGCATCGCCGAAGAGCTGGGCGGCGGTGGCGTCGTCGCCCTCCTCACGCGCCTGCTGCGCCAGGTACACCAGACCGATCACCTTCTGGGCAAGGGTGTCGACGAGGTCTATCAGCTGATCAGCAACCGCGGCCTGCTCAGGCGTGACGTCGGCACGGCGCTCGCGAAGCGGATCGGCGGCGAGTTGGAGCTGGCGCTGGGCCCGGGCCATGCCCTCGGTGTCGCTAACCGCGTTGGCGAGGTTGTACAGGTCGGCCGCCAACAGAACCGCCCGCTGCCGCCGCACGTCCAGCGGGTCGGCAGGCTCCCGCATCGGCGTGCCGTCGGCGTCGATCGCTTTCACCAGGTAGATCAGCGCCGCCTGCCGGGCTCCCAGCGCCGACAGGGCGTGGGCCTGGTCGGCCAGGGTCTGGGAGCGGGAGACTGGCCTACCAAGACCAGCCCAGATCGCCTCAGCGATCCCGAAGGCTGCCAGCGACCGCTCGGGACGGCGGTCGGCCACCATCCAGTGCCGACCGGCCCGGGCGAACAGGACGCCAATGCCGATCGCGTAGCTCAACGATCCGTCACCGGTACCCCACGCAACCACCGGTGCCGCGGCCTCGGCAGCGACCGGCATCCGGCCGTCGGCAAGCCCGGCCAGGACGGCGTGCGCGTCAGCCAGTAGGGCGGAGGCATCGTCGCCTGCGGCCGCCAGCATGCGCGTGGCTGATCTCGCCTGTTGAGTCGCGAGGTCAGGGCGACCCGTAACGAGCTGGAGGTAGGCCCGTCGCCAGGCGACCACCGCCTGTCCGCGCATGTCGCCGGCGTCGAGGTACAGGGCATCGGCCTCGTCGTAGGCAGCAGCTGCTCGGGCTGCATCGGGCGGACACGCCTGCTCACGCTCCTCGATGCTGGACGGTAGCGCGCTGTCCTCGGACGTCGCCCTGCCCAGCGCGAACCCCCAGGTGACCGGAGAAGCGAACGGGGCCGCCTCCCAATCACCGGTCACGGTGGCCACCGCGGCGACCCCGCGGCTGTCGCCTGCGTCGCGGAAGCCGAATCGCGCATCGGCGATCAATGCACTGGCCTCACTCCTTCGGCCGGCTCGAGACGCGAGGTCGGCACCGAGCAGGTCGATGTGCGGGCGAAGGGCCGGCCAGGCTGGCGCGACAACCCTCCGGCCGTGCCGCAGGACGCCCTCGCCTGCCTGCCACAGCTGCTCAACAGGGCTGACTTCCTGATTGGTCAGCGGGGGCAGCATGCCCCGCAAGTCGCGCATGCCTACGCAGAGCTGAGTGAGCACCCAGCAGATGCCGTAGTCGTCGCTACCTTCAGGCGGCAGGTCTGGATGACGTGGCCACGGCGGGCGGGCATCGACGTGGTCCTGGTACGGAAGCGCGCCACCGTCGGGAAGAGCGAGCAGTGCTGCGTGCTCTGCTACGTAGTGCCACGCTGCGGCCACCGGAGACTCGCTGTGGGCGCGCAGTGCACCGGCAGCTCCGCGTGCACGACCGGCGGAGAATTCTTTGAGCCCAGGCAGCGACTCCTGGGTGGCAAGAAGCACGTCCAACAAGGCCCCAGGCAAGCTGTCGATCGCGGTGGCGCTCACATGAGCATCCCTCAAGGTTCAGCGGTCCGCCAGACCAGGTTTTCGCCCGGCCTGAGTTGGAGCGTGACGCTGGAGACGGAGCCCGGTCCCGACACCTGGAGTGCGCCGGCCGAGATCTCCGAGCTGCGGAGCCCGAGCACGTCGCAACCGACAGTCAGCTGGATCTCCATCCCGGAGATGGGTTGCGTCGGCGGTTCTGGCGAGCGCCCGGCCATCTTGTTCAGCTCGTTGGCAGCGGTCCTGGCCAGGCAGGCAAAAACTTCGCTGAGCCAGAGAGCAACGTCGACAATGGGCGTGAGGTGCAGCAACCCGGCGCAGGTGTCGCTCTGCGCAGCGGGTGCGGAACCCAGCGCCAGGATCACCTGGCCAGTCACCGGGAGCGACGAATCCGGCCCCTCGGGACCGGCCGACTCGCGCCACGCGTCCCCGCTGATCTCGGCAGTCAGCTCCCAGCGGTTCTCCGACTGCTGCCACGTCCCCGGCTTCAGCTGGAAATGCCATCCGGAGGAGGTGGACGCGGTTGTTGCCGAACTGGCTTCGGCGGTGCCACCACTGAGCTGCGTCGAGGCGTCCCCGCCGACGTCGAAATCACCGACACCTACCGCAGGATCAGCCAAACGCCCAGCCCGATCAGGATCATCACGAGTACCACTAGCATCGTGTAGGCCATGGTCTTCTTGACCGGCCTCTTCTTTCTCTTTCGTCGTGG
>JBOHFX010000043.1:0-39252 GCA_050699875.1 Pseudonocardiaceae bacterium | reverse complement strand
GGCAGGTACTGGCCAACGGCCTGGACCTGCTCGGGGTGAGCGCACCGGAGCGGATGTGAGGGCCCACCCGGCCGGACCGCGACATGCCGACGTGCTGGCCCGGCCCTCGACGGCAGGACCGTGCCCGACCGGTCCGGCCGAGCTGAACGTGCTGCACCCGGCGGTGTGGCCGCGCGGAGCGCGCCGCGGCGACGACGGCGCGGTGCGGCTGGCTGGTGTGGATGTCAGCGAGCTCGCCGAGACCTACGGCACCCCGCTGTTCGTGGTGGACGAGGCGGACTTCCGGTCCCGCTGCGCCGAGCAGGCGGCCGCCTTCGGCGCCCCTAAGCGGGTGCATTACGCGGCGAAGGCCTTCTTGTGCTCCGAGATCGCCCGGTGGGTGGCTGAGCAGGGCCTCGGCCTGGACGTGTGCACCGGCACCGAGCTCGCTGTCGCCCTGCACGCCGGATTCCCGGCGCACCGCATCGCGATGCACGGCAACAACAAGTCCTCCGATGAACTGACCGCCGCGGTGGCGGCCGGTGTCGGCGCGGTGGTGCTCGACTCCTTCTTCGAGATAGCCCGGCTGGACGACATCGCCCGCCGGCACGGTGTGATGCAGCCGGTGCTGGTCCGGGCGACTGTTGGAGTCGAGGCGCACACCCACGAATTCATCGCCACCGCGCACGAAGACCAGAAGTTCGGGTTCTCGCTGTCCAGCGGGGACGCCGCCGAAGCGGTCCGCCGGGTGCTCAAGTCCGAAGGGCTTCGCCTCACCGGCCTGCACAGCCACATCGGCTCGCAGATATTCGACGCCGACGGCTTCGAGCTCGCGGCACACCGGATGGTCGGTCTGCTTGCAGCGCTGCGAGACGAGCACGGTCCCGAGAAGATCTCTGACATCTCCACGCTCGACCTCGGTGGTGGGCTGGGCATCGCCTACACCGCAGACGACGACCCCCCGCGGCCGGCCACGCTGGCCGCACACCTGCGGGAGATCGTGGATGCCCGATGCCGGGCCACCGGCCTACCTACCCCCGAACTGGCCGTCGAGCCGGGCCGGGCGATCGCCGGACCCGGCACGGTGACCCTCTACGAGGTGGGCACCATCAAGAATGTCACTGTCGTCACATCCAAGGAGCGGCGTTACGTCTCGGTGGACGGCGGGATGAGTGACAACGTACGCACCGCCCTGTATGACGCGAACCATGACTGCCGGCTGGTTTCACGCTTCTCCGAGGCGCCACCCGCGCCGTCGCGGGTGGTCGGCAAGCACTGCGAGTCCGGTGACGTGGTGGTCCGGGACTGCTGGCTGCCCGACGACGTGGCCCCCGGTGATCTCGTGGCTGTTGCCGGCACCGGCGCTTATTGCTACTCCATGTCCAGCCGGTACAACCTGCTGCCGCGTCCGGCGGTAGTTGCTGTGCGTGACGGCGCTCATCGGCTACTGCTGCGCCGCGAGACGATGGCCGACCTGCTGTCCCTGGAGGTCACGTGAGCCGGCTCAGCGAGGCCTGCTTGCAGGTCCGACCCAGTGGCAAGGAGGCCTGCTCGCAGGGCCGACCCATCGGCGTGGCGCTGTTGGGTTGCGGCACCGTCGGCCGTGAGGTGGTACGGCTGCTCACCGAGCAGTCCACCGAACTTGACGCGCGGGTCGGCGCCGCGGTGCGGCTGGTCGGGATAGCGGTGCGCCGCCCACGGCGGCATCCCGACGTGCCCACCGACCTGCTCACCACCGACCCGGACGAGCTGATCAATCGGGACGGCGTGGACGTCGTCGTCGAGGTGATCGGAGGTATCGAACCGGCCCGGTCGCTGCTGCTCGCCGCGCTGCGCGCCGGGCGGGGTGTGGTCACCGCCAACAAGGCACTGCTCGCCGAGTGCGGGCCGGAACTATATGCCGCAGCCGACGCCGCTGGCGCCGACCTGTATTTCGAGGCGGCGGTGGCCGGCGCGATCCCGCTGCTGCGCCCACTGCGGGAGTCGCTGGCCGGGGACCGGATCACCCGCGTCACCGGCATCGTCAACGGCACCACCAACTTCATCCTGTCCGCGATGGATTCCTCCGGAGCCGGTTACGCCGAGACCCTTGAGGAGGCCAGCAGGCTGGGTTACGCCGAGGCTGACCCGACCGCCGACGTGGACGGCTACGACGCCGCATCCAAGGCCGCGATTCTGGCCTCTTTAGCTTTCCATACCCGTGTGACCAGCGCCGACGTGTACCGCGAGGGCATCGCCGAGGTGTCCGCCGCCGACATCCTCGCGGCCCGGCAGCTTGGTCGCACGGTGAAGCTGCTGGCGATCTGCGAGCGGGTGGTCGACAGCACCGCAACCGAGTCGGTGTCGGCCAGGGTGTATCCGGCAATGATTCCCCGCTCGCACCCGTTGGCCTCGGTCGGTGGTGCCTACAACGCCGTCTTCGTCGAGGCGGACGCCGCAGGCGCGCTGATGTTCTACGGCCAGGGCGCCGGTGGGGCACCGACCGCCAGTGCCGTGCTCGGGGATCTGGTGGCCGTCGCCCGCAACCGGATGGCGGGTGGTTACGGGCCACGCGAATCCGCCTACGCCGAGTTGCCGATCCGGCCGATGGGGGAGACCCCTACCAGTTACCACATCAACCTTGAGGTGGCTGACCGCCCCGGTGTGCTGGCCCGGGTGGCACAGGTCTTCGCCGAACACGAGGTATCCATCATGGCGGTGCGCCAGACCGGTCGCACTATCGACGACGTGCCCGCCAGCAGTGCTGGAGCGAATCTGGTGATCGTCACGCACGCCGCGCCGGATGCTGCGCTGCGTTGCACGGTGGACAAGTTGGCCGGATTGAACGTGGTCCGCGACGTGGTGAGCGTCATGCGGGTGGAGGGTGAGGTCACGTGAGGCTGCAACTGGCGGCCGGTCGCCCCTGGCCCGGGGTGATCGAGGCCTACCCGGATCGGATCGGGGTCAGCGCGGGCTGCCGGGTGGTGACACTGCAGGAGGGCGGTACCCCGCTGCTGCCCGCCCCCGCACTGTCTCAGCGCACCGGCTGCGAAGTGCTGCTCAAGGTCGAAGGCGCCAACCCCACCGGCTCGTTCAAGGACCGCGGGATGACGCTGGCGGTGACCGACGCGCTAGCCCGGGGCGTGCAGGCAGTGCTGTGTGCCTCCACCGGCAATACCGCCGCCTCCGCCGCCGCATACGCGGCCCGGGCCGGCATTCCCTGCGCGGTGGTGGTACCCCGGGGCAAGATCGCGCTGGGCAAGCTCGCCCAGGCCACCGCGTACGGGGCACGGATCCTGGCGGTGGACGGCAACTTCGACGACTGCCTGGAGTTGGTCCGCAAGACCGCCGCCGAGTACCCGGTGACCGCGCTGGTGAATTCTGTCAACCCGGTACGGCTGCAGGGGCAGAAGAGCGCCGCGTTCGAGATCTGCGACGTGCTGGGGCGGGCTCCGGACGTGCATTGCCTGCCGGTCGGCAACGCCGGCAACATCACTGCTTACTGGATGGGTTACACCGAGTACCACGCCGACGCGTTGGTGGCCGGCCGACCACGAATGTTCGGCTTCCAGGCGGCTGGCGCCGCGCCGCTGGTGCACGGCGCACCGGTGCGGCAGCCCGACACCATCGCCACCGCAATCCTGGTCGGCAGCCCGGCGTCCTGGGACGGCGCGATCCGAGCTCGGGACGAGTCTGGCGGGCTGTTCGAGGCGGTCACCGACCAGCAGATCCTTGCTGCTTACCGGTTGTTGGCCAGCCGGGAAGGTGTGTTCGTCGAACCGGCCTCGGCCGCTGCGGTGGCCGGGATGCTGCTGGTGGTCGACGACGGTCGGCTACCCCCCGGTTCGCTGGTGGTCTGCACGGTCACCGGGCACGGGCTTAAGGATCCCGACACTGCGCTGCGCGGCGTTCCCGTCCCCGAACTCACCCCGATCGACCCGGCCGCAGTGGCCGCTGCGCTGGATTTGTCGTGACCAACACGGTGCACGTGCGGGTCCCGGCGTCCACGGCCAATCTCGGACCGGGTTTCGATGCTCTCGGGTTGGCGCTGGCGCTGTATGACGAGGTCGAGGTGACCCCGGTGGCGTCTGGTCTCCGGGTCGAGGTCCACGGCGAGGGGGCCGGGCAGGTGCCCACCGACGAAGAGCACCTGGTCGTGCGCGCGCTACGGGCGGCGTGTGCCCGGTGCGGCTACCGGCCCGACGGCCTCGTGCTTCGCTGTCACAACAGCATCCCGCACTCCCGGGGACTGGGTTCGTCAGCCGCGGCCGCCGTCGCCGGCGTGTTGGCTGGTTACGCGCTGGCCGGAATGAAAGCCGACCATGCGGTGTTGGACCTCGTGGCAGGCTTTGACGGGCATGCCGACAACGCTGGTGCCAGCCTGGTCGGCGGCTTGGCGATCTGTTGGAAGGACGATCAATCCTTCCGGGCGGTCCGGCTGGAGCCTCATCCGGATTTGATGCCAGTAGTGTTGATACCCGAGATGACCTCGGCCACCGAGGTCACTCGGGGGCTGCTGCCGGCCGAGGTGCCACACATCGACGCGGCATTCACTGCTGGACGCGCCGCGCTTCTCGTCCACGCGTTGACCGCTGCACCGTCGCTGCTGCTGGCGGCCACCGAGGATCGGCTACACCAGCCTTACCGGCGCACGGCGTACCCGGCGACGGGACGTTTGGTGGACGCGTTGCGTTCGGCCGGAGTGCCCGCCGCAGTATCCGGTGCGGGGCCGACCGTGCTCGCGTTGCCGGCCACCGGCGAGTTGCCGGCGGTGGTGGACACCGCCGGTTTCACCCAGCGTCGGCTTGACGTCGCCCGCGAAGGCGCCGCCGTTCGGCGGGGTGATCCATCCATCCGCGGGCCCGTTGTTGCCGCAGGGGCGCCGGACCGATAGGCTCGGTGGCGTTCAGACACCGTGTGCACGGGCGCCGGTGCCGAGTTCGGGGCCCTCTCACCCGGACAATTAATCTCCCGTTCTCCGGTTGAAGTGGTAGCGGGAAGGCTGGCACCCACACCCTGGCCACAGCTGGACATGTCCCGTTCCGGTCGGCTCGACACCGATCTTTGGGGTACGCGAGCCTCCAGTACTGGACCAGGCGCCGTCCGCATACCGCCGGATGGCGAACAGGCTGGCCTGAGCTGAGTCTCGGGTTGGTTAGGAAGGACCTGTGTGAGCGATATCAACTTATTGGGCAGCGATGTTCCCGCTGCGGAATCTTCGGAGCAGCAACCGGCCGACAAGGCCGAGACTGCTGCGCCGTCTTCGGACAACGGGACGACGCCGCGTCGCCGGGCCGGCCTGTCCGGAATGGTGATGGCCGACCTGCGCAAGCTGGCCGGTCAGCTAGGGATCCCGAGCATCGCCGGTATGCGCAAGAACGATTTGATCACCGCGATCAAGGAGCGCCAGAGCAACGCCCGTGGGCAGCGGCCTGCGACCACTGAGCCGCTGGCCTTGGAGGGGCAACTCCCGATCGAGGGCTCCGCGGCCCGAAAAGGCGCCCAGGTCGCGTCTGCGCCGGCGGCCCAAGCCGACGCGCCGGCTGCCGGGCAACAGGTCGCTTCGGTCCCTGAGCCGGTTCGAGCCGAGCCTTCGATCCCGAATCAGCAAGATCGGGATCAGCAGGATCGGCCCCAGCCAGACCGTGATCCGCAGGAGTCGGCTCAGCAGGACCAGGCTCAGCAGGGCCAGGACCAGCAGGAAACGGACATCGACGGGGGTGACCGATCCCGTAACCGGCGGCGGCGTCCGATCCGCAGCGGTGAAGCACCCCGCTCCGAGGGGGACCAGACCCCGCCGAGCCAGGGTGCCAGTCAGCAGGGGGCCAGTCAGCAGGGTGCCAGTCAGCAGGGTGCCAGTCAGCAGGGGGCCGGACAGAACGGCAGCCAGAACTCAACTGGCCAGACCGGTCCGCGGGACGACGACGACGAGGGCGGGCGCCGCCGCGGCCGTCGCTTCCGCGACCGTAACCGCCGTGGTCGAAACGAGCGCGGCAGTGAACAACGCCGAGACGGCGGCGAGGTGGAAGTCCGCGAAGACGACGTGTTGCTTCCGGTCGCGGGAATCCTCGATGTGCTCGACAACTACGCATTCGTGCGTACCTCGGGCTACCTCTCCGGACCTAATGACGTGTACGTCTCGCTGTCGCTGGTCCGTAAACACGGGCTGCGCCGCGGCGACGCGATCACCGGCGCAGTGCGCCAGCCGCGAGAAGGTGAGCAGCAGCGACAGAAGTTCAACCCTCTTGTTCGGGTCGACACCATCAATGGCCTGGACGCCGAACAGGCCAAACAGCGCCCGGAATTCACCAAGTTGACTCCGCTGTACCCCAATGATCGGCTGCGTTTGGAAACCGATCAGGGACAGATGACCACCAGGGTGATCGATCTGATCATGCCGATCGGGAAGGGTCAGCGGGCGTTGATCGTCTCGCCGCCCAAGGCGGGCAAGACGATGATCCTGCAGGCGCTCGCCAACGCGATCACCAAGAACAATCCGGAATGCCACCTCATGGTCGTGCTCGTCGACGAGCGGCCCGAGGAGGTCACCGACATGCAGCGCTCGGTGAAGGGCGAGGTCATCGCTTCGACCTTCGACCGCCCGCCGTCGGACCACACCACGATCTCCGAGCTGGCCATCGAGCGGGCCAAGCGGCTGGTGGAGATGGGTCACGATGTGGTCGTGCTGCTGGACTCCATCACCCGGCTGGGCCGGGCGTACAACCTGGCGGCACCGGCATCCGGCCGGATCCTGTCCGGTGGGGTGGACTCCACAGCGCTCTACCCGCCGAAGCGCTTCCTTGGTGCGGCCCGCAACATCGAGGATGGCGGATCGCTGACCATCTTCGCGACCGCGCTGGTGGAGACCGGCTCGACGATGGACACTGTGATCTTCGAGGAGTTCAAGGGAACCGGCAACGCCGAACTCAAGCTCGACCGCAAGATCGCCGATAAGCGAATCTTCCCGGCTATCGACATCAACCCGTCCGGTACCCGTAAGGAGGAGCTGCTGCTGTCGCCCGACGAGCTGGCCATCCACCACAAGCTGCGGCGGGTGCTGTCCGGGCTGGAGTCCCAGCAGGCCATCGACCTGGTGTTAGACCGCTTGCGCAAGACCCGGACCAACATCGAGTTCCTGATGCAGGTCTCGAAGTCTGCCGCCGGCAATGGCGCCGACTGACCGCCTCGCCGCGCCTGGCATGACCACCGCTTAGGTGCCGGAAGACGACGTATCGTGTCGTTCCCCGCATCTGAACGGTGGTCAGCGGGCGCGGCTCTAGCGCCCGGGAACACGCCGGTGCGGTCGACGGTTTCATAGACGGTTGCGCTGTCTGGCACACTGTCACGGCTTAGCGCTGCCCAGGCAGTCCGGCTCCGGTTCACCCCGTTCCGCAATCCGGGGACCCGGAGCCATGAGGAAAGGACATCCCATGAAACAGGGCATCCACCCGGAGTACGTCCAGACGCAGGTCACCTGCGGTTGCGGCAACAGCTTCGTCACTCGCAGCACCAAGCGCGACGGTCAGATCCACGTCGAGGTGTGCTCCAACTGCCATCCCTTCTACACCGGCAAGCAGAAGATCCTGGACACCGGCGGGCGGGTGGCGCGGTTTGAGAAGCGCTACGGCAAGCGGCAGAAGTAGCGCCCAGCAGCAGGACGCCAATGAGTTGGGATCGGTGAGCTGAGCCCCGTGGACACCCCGGCAGTCCAGGCGTTGCTGGACCAGCACGCCGAGTTGGGGCGGCGGCTCGCCGATCCCGCGCTGCACGCGGACCCCGACGCAGCCCGTAAGGTAGGGCGGCGTTACGGCGAGTTGTCCCGCGTGGTGCGTGTCGTGCGCGAGCTGGATACGGCTCGTGGCGATGTTGTGGCCGCTCGCGAGTTGGCCGCCGAAGACCCTGCCTTCGCCGTCGAGGCGGACACCCTGGCCGACCGGATCCCGCAGCTGGAGACCGAGCTGGCCGACCTGTTGTTGCCCCGAGACCCGCACGATGACTCCGACGTGGTCATGGAGATCAAGTCAGGGGAGGGCGGGGCGGAGTCCGCCCTGTTTGCCGGCGATCTGCTGCGGATGTATCTGCGCTACGCCGAGCGGCACGGCTGGCAAGCCGAAGTGCTCGACGCCACCGATGCCGAACTGGGCGGCTACAAGGACGTCACGGTTGCCGTGAAGTCATCCCAGTCCGGGGTGTGGGAACGGTTGAAGTTCGAGGGCGGGGTGCACCGAGTGCAACGCGTCCCGATCACGGAATCGTCCGGACGCATCCACACCTCCGCGGCCGGTGTGCTGGTCTACCCCGAACCGGACGAGGTCGAGATCGAGATCGAGGACAAGGACCTGCGCATCGACGTCTACCGGTCCTCGGGCCCTGGCGGGCAGAGCGTCAATACCACCGACTCCGCGGTGCGCATCACCCACCTTCCCACCGGCGTCGTGGTGTCGTGCCAGAACGAGAAGTCGCAGATTCAGAACCGGATCCGGGCCACCGCTGTGCTGCGGGCCCGGCTGCAGGCACTAGCCGAGGAGAAGGCCCAGCGTGAGGCCTCCGAGCAGCGTCGCTCGCAGGTACGCACCGTGGACCGTTCCGAGCGGGTGCGGACCTACAACTTCCCGGAGAATCGGATCTCCGACCACCGGATCAATTACAAGGCCTACAACCTTGATGCAGTGCTCGACGGGGACCTCGACGGCGTGCTCGACGCGTTGGTAGGGGCCGACCGTGAGATGCGGCTGCGGCACTCGTGACCGAGGTCTGGAGGTGAGTAGACAACCGCTGCGGCTGGCGGTACTCGAAGCCGAACGGATCCTCACCGATGCCGGCGTGGCTTCCCCGCGGGTGGACGCCGAACTCCTCGCGGCACACGTGGTCGGCGTGCCGCGGGGGCGGCTACCGATGGTTCCGCTGGTCGATTCACCCGTGGTTGACGAGTTGCGCACGCTGGTGTTCCGGCGCGCCAAGCGGGTGCCGCTGCAGCACCTCACCGGGACGGCCGCGATGGGCGGCATCGATGTGGCGGTGGGCCCTGGTGTGTTCGTCCCGCGCCCAGAGACCGAAGTGTTGCTGGCCTGGGGTCTGGCCGCGCTGGAGGGCGTAGCGCAGCCGCTGGTGATCGATCTGTGCACGGGATCCGGTGCGCTGGCGCTGGCGGTGGCCCACGCCAGACCCGATGCGCAGGTCCATGCCGTGGAACGGGACCCGGTGGCGCTGAGCTGGGCGCGGCGCAACGCCGACATGAGGGCCGCCGCGGGGGACACGCCGGTGGCGCTGTATGCCGGTGACGTCGCTGATCCCGGTCTGCTCGTCGTACTGGATGGGATGGCGCACCTGGTGTTGTGCAACCCGCCCTATGTTCCGGTAGGTGCGCTGCTGCCACCTGAGGTGGCCTTCCATGACCCGCCCGCTGCCGTCTTCGCAGGCGAAGACGGTTTGGCGGTGATCGGTGACGTAGTGCGTACCGGAGCTCGGTTACTGCGCGAGGGCGGGAGCATCGCCATCGAGCACGACGACTCGCACGCGGTCACCGTGCCCGCGCTGCTGGCCGCCCGGCGGGTGCTTACCGACGTGACCGACCACGTCGACCTTGCTGGGCGTCCCCGGTTCGCCACCGCCCGGCGCGGGACACTGACCGTCAGCCCGGAGCGGTTGCCTCGTCCAGCTCGCTGAGAGTGTCCAGGACGACATCGGCCACCGCGTCCATGCCCAGCGCGTTGGGGTGTACCGGAGTGGCCGGGCTAGTCGGGGCGGTGCCCTCCACCCATTTGATGCCCGGCAGCTGGCAGGCGTCGTGGCCCGATGAGCCCGCGTAGGTGTTGACGAAGACCGCGCCGTGGGCGCCTGCGCCTGCCTGGTCGGCCAGCATGGCGGTGAGCCGCTGCTGCACACCGTCCAGGTACGGCACGTCACCGCGGGCGATGGGGAAGACCGGGTAACAACCGACTGCGGGCGGCAGGATCCGCAGGTAGCCCACCAGCAGTACGGTCGCTCCTGGCGAGCGCTCCCGTATGCCCTTCAGCACCGCAGCGACTTTCGGTGCCGCGGCGGCGATGCGCTGCGCGTAGATGTCGATGCCACCGGCGGTGGCCCGTCGCTCACAGGGATTGCCGAGCGGGTTGGTGGCACCGAGCCGGACGCAGGTTTGGAAGATGTCAGAGAATCCGATGTCGTTGCCACCGATGGTCAGCGTGACCAGGTCGGTGTCCGGGCGCAAGGCGTCAAACTGGGGCGGGTTGATGCCCAGCGGTACCTGCTGGGCAACCGTCATATTGTCGGTTCTCGCGCCGCTGCAACTTACGTCGGTAGTCTCGTCGGCGCGCAGCGCCGTGGCGACCAGCGCCGGGTAACTGCTGGTGGAGCGGTGGCAGCCGATCGGATCGGGTCGCAGCACCGGGATTCCCGGCCCCGCCGCATAGGAGTCACCGAGCGCTACGTAGTGCCCCAGGGAACGGGACACTTGAGCTGTTCCGCCGGCAGGCAGTCCCAGCAGAGCCAGCACGGTGGCGACGACAGTGACGAAACGGCGATATGCGGACAAATGGGCCTCCGGCGGCTGACCGAGACGGATCGTGCCTGCGGCGTTCCGCCATGTCAATGCCCTGCCACGCACGGAGCAGCGAGGCGTCGTAGTCTGTCGCTCAATGAGCACTGTCTACGACTGCGCGGTGCCGGACGACCGCCGTGCCGGTCTGGCCGCCGCCGCGGCCGCGGTCCGGACGGGGCGGCTCGTGGTACTGCCTACAGACACGGTTTACGGGCTGGGCTGCGACGCATTCTCCAGCACAGCGGTGCAGGGATTGCTGGACGCCAAAGGACGTGGCCGGGACATGCCGGTGCCGGTGCTGGTGGGTTCGTGGTCCACTGTGGATGGCCTGGTGCTCGGTGTTCCGCCGGAAGCGCGCAGGCTGATCGAGGCGTTCTGGCCCGGCGGGCTGTCGTTGGTGCTGCGACATGCGCCGTCGCTGAACTGGGATCTAGGCGATACCCGGGGCACCGTGATGCTGCGGATGCCGCTGCACCCGGTCGCCCTCGAACTGCTCCGCGAGGTAGGTCCGATGGCGGTGTCGAGCGCGAATCGCTCCGGCCAGCGGCCGGCGACCACCGTCGACCAGGCCCAGGAGCAACTGGCCGAGCGGGTACCGGTGTACCTGGACGGCGGCACCGCCAGCGAGTCGGCCTCGACGATCGTCGACCTCACCAGCGACGATCCCGTGGTGCTCCGGGTGGGCGCGGTGACCGTGGCCGAGGTCAGCGAGGTGCTCGGCCTGACGATCCAGGTGACCCACCCATGATTACCGTTTCGGCAGGATCACCCGCGCTCAGCGCGGCTTATCCTGCCGAAATAGCGATCACAAGGAACTTGTCACCGTGCCGCGCATCTCACCATCGTGGAACTGGACTGGTACCTGCGCCGGCAGTCCGGCGTGATCAGCTGCACGCAAGCGCGGGCGGCGGGATTGAGCCAGGACGTGGTCGACCGTCGCATCACCAGCGGACGGTGGGAACGGCTGCATCCCGGCGTGTACCTCGCTGGCGATCACGCCTACACCGATGAGGTGCGGATGCGGGCTGCCGTTCTCTGGGCCGGCAAGGACGCGGTGGCGCACGGGTTGTCCGCCGCGTGGTGGCACGACCTCGGTCCGGCATTGCCGGCCACAGTAGAGGTGACGGTGCGGCGCCGCCGAGGCCCCGGCAAGCAGCCTGGAGTGTCGGTGCGCCGACGTGACCTCCCCTATCCGGATCTGATCGCAGTGCGCGATCTCTGGGTCACTGATCTGCCGCTCACCGTGTTGGAGGCGGCGGTAGCGCTGGGTCCGCAAGGTTCCGAACTGCTCGACCGGTCACTGCAACGCCGGGTGAAGTTCCCCGCGGTATACCGGGCACACTGCCGTAACCAAGGCAGACGAGGATCCGCGAAGGCGTCCCGGCTACTTGCTGTCGCGGCCGACCGAGCCGCCTCGCACGCCGAGCGGTTGCTGATCCGGCTGCTCCGTGCCGCGGGTATCACCGGTTGGGTGCTGGGCTACCCGGTCCAGGGCTACCTCATCGATCTGGCCTTCCCGGTACAGCGGGTCGCCGTCGAGGTGGACGGATGGGCCTGGCACGTGGCGGCAGACCGGTTCGTCGACGACCGGCGACGGCAGAATGCCCTGGTGAACCTGCGGTGGACGGTCCTTCGGTTCACCTGGCACGACCTGGTCGCGCGCCCCGCGGCGTTGTCGAGGAGATCCGCGTGGCGATGGAAGCCGAGAATTGATCACCGTTTCGGAAGAATCAACCGCGCTCAGTGCGGCTTGTTCTGCCGAACTAGCGATCACTGGTTGCCGGAGCGGGCCGCATTTCGGGCTCGTGGCGGGAGTGGACCGGCGCGGGGCTAGCCTGCCCCCGTGGGACCTGTCCCCTCCGTACTGCCGTTGCGGGAGTTCTTGCTGGTGGGACTCACCACCGCAGTGTTGACCTTCCTGCTCACCGGGATGGTGCGGATGCTGGCACTGCGCACCGGTGCAGTGGCGATGCCCCGTGCCCGCGACGTGCACCGTGCCCCGATCCCGCGGCTGGGTGGGGTGGCGATGTATGGCGGGATCCTCGGCGGCGTCCTGTTGGCTCACCAGCTACCGGTGCTGCGCAGGTCCTTCGAGTTCTCCGGGGACGTCGTGGGGGTGCTGGTCGCCGGCGGCATCATCATGCTGATCGGTGCTCTGGATGACCGGTTCGAGCTGGATTCGCTCACCAAGTTCGCCGGGCAGGTCACCGCGGCCGGGGTGCTCGTGCTCTACGGCGTGCAGTGGATCGTCTTCTGGGTCGGTACGGTGCTCGTCCTGGGGCAGGACCAGGCAGTGTTCGTGACGGTCGCGCTGGCCGTCGTGATGATGAACGCGATGAACTTTGTCGATGGACTGGACGGGCTGGCCGCCGGTATCGGGTTGATTGCCGCGGTTGCCATCGGGGCTTTCACGCTGCAGCTGCTGCATACGTCCGGCGGCAGTGTGTTGGCCTACCCGCCGACGTTGATCGCCGCCCTGGTTGCCGGGGCGTGCCTGGGCTTCCTGCCGCACAACTTCCAGCCGGCGCGGATCTTCATGGGCGACTCGGGCGCGATGCTCATTGGGTTGATGCTGGCCGCGGCGTCGACCAGCGCGTCTGGCAAGATTGACCCCAGCGGTTATGGCGCCACCGAGGTGCTGGCGCTGTTCTCCCCACTGCTGGTGGTGGCCGCGGTGCTGTTCGTGCCGCTGCTGGACCTGCTGCTCGCGGTGGTGCGCCGCACCCGTGCAGGTCGCAGCCCGTTTGCTGCCGACAAGCTGCACCTGCACCACCGGCTGCTCGAGATCGGGCATTCGCACCGCCGTGCGGTACTGTTGATCTACTTGTGGGCGTCCCTGCTCGCCTTCGGCGCCGTTGCGCTGACGTTGTTCGACGTTTACGTGGTGGTGTGGTCCATCGCACTGGGGCTGCTGATCGCCATGCTGGGTTCGATGGTTCCCCGGCTACCTGCGCGGTGATCTGATCCCACAGCGATTCCAACGAAGAACCGCTGCTAGAAGCGGTGGGGTGAGCGCAGGGGGTGACAGGCCGTGTGATAGCGTCTGGTTCGTCCTACCCGGGGGTGGGATTTCAGGTCAGGCCGGCCCATCGGCAGTGCTCATGATCAGGGCTTTTGCTATGTGAGCTGCCCCTGGACTGCGAGGAGTGCCGTTGAGCGATGGCGGCGGGCGACGTCATGCGCCCGCTGAGGTAGGTGGTCGTGGAACAACGCAACGGCCCCGATCTCTCGACGCTCCTAACATTTGGCATGACCACTGCGGCTTGCCTGGTGGTGAGCCTTGGTCTTGGCTGGCTCGCCGACCAGGCCCTGGATACCCTCCCGGTGTTCACGCTGACCGGCCTGGCGCTTGGCATCGTCGTCACCTGTTACTACGTCTACGCCAAGCTGAAGCAGTATCTGAAGGAGTAGTTACCTCGACCATGACGATTGTGGAAGGTCGGCCGTGAGCCCTGATCTGAGCCTGTCCGCGGTGGCTGCCATCAGTATGCGGCGGCTCGCCGTGATCGCCGCGGTCCTCGGCGTAGCGATGGTCGCGGCGCTCACCCCGTTCGGCTTTGCCGGAATAGCTTTGTTCGGATGCGTGGGCATCGGTCTCGGTCTGCTCAATACCGTGCTGATCCGGCGGACCGCCGACCGTTATGCCGCGAGCAATGACCCGCACAAGAAGCGTCATTCTGCCGGGAACGTCCTCGGACGCCTGGCGATCATCACCGTACTCGCCCTCGGCTGCGCGGTGCTGTTGCGCCCGCACGGGATGGGTGTCTTCCTCGGCCTCGCCCTGTTCCAGTTTGTCATGATCTTCGCGGTGACGGTCCCATTGATCAAGGAGCTCCGTCGGGGAGGGGTCCAGGTATGAATGAGGCGCTCCTCGCCGCAGAGGGCGGCGTGGAAGTAGGAGTCCACCCGCAAGTGCAGTTACTCGGACTCACCTTCAATGTGGACACCATCATCTCCACCCTGATCTCAGCCGCGATCGTGGTGGGCTTCGCGTTCTACCTCACGGCAAGGTCGACCTCGGGGGTGCCGAGCGGAATTCAGCTTGCCTGGGAGGCAGTGACCGACTGGATCGAGGCCCAGGTCGAGCAGAACATGGGCATCCGGACGGCGCCGTTCGTCGTGCCGCTGGCGATCGCGCTGTTCACGTTCATCCTCATCTCGAACTGGCTTGCGATCCTGCCGCACGCGGTCGAACACTACGTGCGCCCACCGACAGCCGATGTGAATCTGACCTTCGCGCTGGCCTTCTTCGTGATCATCCTCGTGCACATCACGGGATTCCGGAAGAAGGGCGCCGGCTACCTGAAGCACTTTGTGCATCCGACCCCGGCGCTGCTGCCGATCAACATCATTGAAGAGCTCGTCAAGCCGTTCACACTGGGACTGCGGCTGTTCGGGAACATCTTCGCGGGCACCGTGATGGTGAGCATCCTGGCGCTGCTGCCCGTGTACGTGAACTGGCTGCCGACATCTCTCTGGAAGCTGTTCGACCTGGCCATCGGGCTGATCCAGGCGATTATCTTCGCGGTCTTGACGATCGTGTACTTCGGGTTCGCCGCCGCCCCGGACGAGGAGGGGGCGCACTGACCCCCCGCCTGAACCTGAGCCAACCACTGCTCGTGACGGTTCCGACTGAAAAGGAGAGACATGGCCCTCAATGAAATCGTCCTCGCTCAGGGCGGCGGAGACGTCGGTGCGTCGATCACGACGGCCGGCGCGCTCATCGGCGGTGGCCTTGCCCTGGCCGGCGGCGCAATCGGTGCGGCCATCGGTGACGGTCTGGTCGGTGGCCAGCTGATCGCCGGTACCACCCGCCAGCCCGAGGCGTACGGCCGGCTGTTCACGATCTTTTTGATCACCGTCGGTCTGGTCGAGGCCATGTACTTCATCAACCTCGCCTTCATGGCGCTGTTCGTGTTCGCCACTCCCGGCGGCTGAGACAAGGACACCGTGATGTCAGCAGAGGTCTTGGCCGCCGCAGACGGCGGTGTACACATTGCCGCCCCCGGCGGCGGTGGATACATTGCCGCCCCCGGCGGCGGTGTACACATTGCCGCCGCGGCCGGCGGTGGGAACAACTTCCTGATTCCCAACGGGACCATCATCGTCGAGTTCGTCATCTTCCTCGTGGTCTTCGGGGTCATTTACCGCTACGCCGTCCCCCCGCTCAAGCGGGCGATGAACGAGCGCCAGGAGATGGTCCGCAGGCAGATCGAGGAAAGCCAGCAGGCCAGCAAGCGCCTGGCTGAGGCCGAGGCCCGCTACTCCCATGCGCTGGCTGAAGCGCGCGTCGAGGCGGCCAAGATTCGTGAGTCTGCCCGGGCCGATGCGCAGGCGATCAAGGACGAGATGCGTCAGCAGGCCGAGCAGGAGGTCGCGCGAATCCGCGAGCGCGGTGAAGAGCAGCTGGCCACTCAACGTGACCAGGTCGTCCGCGAGCTGCGCGGGGAGCTGGGCAAGCTGGCGGTGACGCTGGCTGGTCGGATCGTCGGGGAGTCGGTCGCCGACGACGCCCGGCGGGCCGCCACGGTGGACCGCTTCCTCGACGAGCTGCAGGACATGGCGCCCCCTCGAGAAGCTCCCGAGGGTGACTCCACTGACAGGGCGGTCTCGGTGCCCAGCGGACGCCGGAAGCGCTGATGCAGCCGGCCAGCAGGGCGGCGTTGGCCGCAACTCGGGAGCGGCTCGAGAGCCGGATCGCCGGTGCCGGCGTGCAGGACCGCAACCGCCTGGGTGATGACCTCGGTGCGGTCGCGGCGGTGCTCGCCGAGCAGCCGGTGGTCCGGCGGCACCTGGCCGACCCCGCGGCCCCCGAGCAGGTCCGCCGCAAGATGGTCGAGGGCTTGTTCGGCGGCAAGGTGAGCCGCAATGCCCTCAGGATGCTCGGCGACGTCGTTGCTTCTCGCTGGTCGCGGCCGCTGGACCTGGTGGACGGGATCGAGGAGCTGGCCTGGCAGGCGTTGCTCGCCATCGCCGAGCGGGACAGCAGCCTCGACGATGTCGAAGACGAGCTGTTCCGGTTCGGTCGCATCCTGGTCGCACAACCCCGCCTGGCGACGCTATTGGGTGATGAGACGGTGCCCGCTGCGCAGCGCCTGGAGCTGCTGGACACGGTACTGGCCGATCGCGTCCGGCCGGTGACCCGCCGTCTCCTGGAGCAGGCGGTCCGCGCGCCACGTCGGCGCCCTCTCGACGAGATCCTCGAGAGCCTGGTTGAACGCGCAGCGGCCCGACGGGAACGCTCGGTGGCCCACGTCACCGCGGCGGGGCCGCTGTCACAACAGCAGGAGCAGCGGCTGCTCGACGTGCTGAACCAAATCTACCGGCGCCCGATCTCGCTGCAGGTCGACCTTGACCCCAAGCTGCTCGGTGGGCTGGTGATCCGGGTGGGCGACGAGGTGATCGACGGCAGCGTGGCGGCTCGGCTGGCCCAGGCTCGCCAATGGCTGTCCCGGTGAGCACACCCGGCCCGACTACCGCACGAGAACAGAAAAAGATGTCGAACAGCAAAGACGAAGAGAGCAGGGACCGATAGCCATGGCGGAGCTGACGATCTCCTCGGATGAGATCCGGAGCGCGATCGAGAAGTACGTCACCTCCTTCTCGACCGACACCTCGCGGGAAGAGGTGGGCATTGTCACCTACGCAGGCGATGGGATCGCCCGAGTCGAGGGCTTGCCGTCGGCGATGACCAACGAGCTGCTGGATTTCCCCGGTGGCGTGCTGGGCGTCGCACTCAACCTCGATGTGCGCGAGATCGGCGCGGTCATCCTGGGCAACTTCGAGAAGATCGAGGAAGGGCAGGAGGTCAGGCGGACCGGGCGAATCCTGTCGGTGCCGGTCGGGGACAAGTTCCTCGGCCGGGTCGTGGACCCGCTGGGTTACCCGCTGGACGGCCTGGGCGACATCGCCCCCGATGAACAGCGAGTCCTGGAGCTGCAGGCACCCTCGGTGATCGACCGGCAGCCGGTGAAAGAGCCGCTCCAGACCGGCATCAAGGCGATCGACTCGCAGACCCCGATCGGTCGCGGCCAGCGCCAGCTCATCATCGGTGACCGGAAGACCGGCAAGACCGCGGTGTGTATCGATACCATCATCAACCAAAAGGCGAACTGGGAAACCGATGACCCTGCCAAACAGGTGCGCTGCATCTACGTTGCCGTCGGCCAGAAGGGCACCACGATCGCGGCGGTCCGGGAGACCCTGGACGACGCCGGCGCGCTGCCGTATACCACCATCGTCGCAGCGCCAGCATCGGATCCGGCCGGCTACAAGTGGATCGCGCCCTACACCGGTTCGGCGATCGGCCAGCATTGGATGTATCAGGGCAAGCACGTACTGATCATCTTCGATGACCTCTCGAAGCAGGCCGAGGCCTACCGCGCCATTTCTTTGCTGCTGCGCCGTCCGCCAGGCCGGGAAGCCTACCCGGGCGACGTCTTCTACCTGCACTCACGGTTGCTGGAGCGCTGCGCGAAGCTGTCCGACGAGTTGGGCGGGGGCTCGCTGACCGGATTACCGATCATCGAGACCAAGGCCAACGACATCTCGGCCTACATCCCGACCAACGTCATCTCCATCACCGACGGTCAGTGCTTCTTCGAGTCCGACCTGTTCAACCAAGGTGTCCGGCCGGCGATCAACGTCGGCGTGTCGGTGTCCCGGGTCGGCGGCAACGCGCAGATCAAGGCCATGAAGTCGGTCGGCGGTACGCTGCGGCTGGAACTGTCCCAGTACCGCGAGCTGGAGTCGTTCGCGGCGTTCGGTGCGGAGAACCTGGATGCCACGTCGCGACGCCAGCTAGAACGTGGTGCCCGGTTGACCGAGCTGCTCAAGCAGGGACTGCACGAACCGGTGCCGGTCGAGGAGCAGGTCGTGTCGATCTTCTTGGGTACCAGGGGGCACCTGGACGACGTGCCGGTGGACGACGTCCGGCGTTTCGAGTCAGACTTCCTCACAGACATCCGGCGAAACCACGAAGGCATCCTCGACACGATTCGGGAGACCAAGCAGTTCGACGAAGACACCGAGCAGCAGGTGGTGGACGCGGTGACGAAGTTCAAGAAGCAGTTCACCACGGCGGAGGGCTCCTCGTTGGGTCAGGAGGAAGAGGCCGAGGCGATGGACGCCGACGAGGTCGAGCGTGAATCGGTCAAGGTCAACAAAAAAGCCCCGAAAAAATCACCCGAGTGAAGTGACGCGACGATGGCAGCGCAGCTGAGAGTTCTCCGTCGGCGGATCCGCTCGATCCAGTCCACGAAGAAGATCACCAAGGCGATGGAGCTCATCGCCACTTCGCGGATCGCCAAGGCCCAGGCCCGGGTCGAGGCATCCCGGCCATACGCAACGGAGATCACCAAGGTGCTCTCCGCTTTGGCCAGCGCGGCGGGCACCCTGGACACCCCGCTGCTGGTCGAACGGGAGAACCCGACCCGGGCGGCGATGCTGGTGGTGACCAGCGACCGGGGCCTGTGCGGCGGCTACAACGCCAACCTGATCCGGGCCGCCGAGGAGCTGCACGCACTGCTGCGTGACGAGGGCAAATCCGTGAGGCTGTACCTGATCGGTCGCAAGGCGGTGAGCTACTACACCTTCCGCCAGCGGCCGATCGAGCAATCCTGGACCGGTTTCTCCGAACAGCCCTCTTACACCTACGCTGCCGAAGCCGGTCGGACGCTGGTGAACGCGTTCCTGGCCGGCGTTGACGACTCCGGCGGCGATCCCGGACCGGACGAGGTGTCGGGCGTGGACGAGCTGCACATCGTCTACACCGAGTTCAGATCGATGATGACCCAGACACCGCAGGCGCGCCGGATCGCGCCACTGGAAGTCGAGTACGCCGAGGGCGACGAGCAGGACGAGGAACAAGGCGAATCGCAGCGGTCGCGTTCGGATGGCCTGGCACCACTGTATGAGTTCGAGCCCGACGCCGAAGAGCTGCTCGCCCACCTGCTGCCCAAGTACATCAATACCAGGATCTATGCGGCGCTGTTGGAGGCCGCGGCATCGGAGCAGGCCGCTCGCCGCCAAGCGATGAAGGCCGCCACCGACAACGCCACCGACCTGATCACCGACCTCACCCGGGAAGCCAACCAGGCCCGCCAGGGCCAAATCACGCAGGAGATCAGCGAAATCGTCGGCGGCGCGGAAGCACTGGCCGCCGTGGGAAGTGATGACTGAGATGACGACAATCGAGAAGTCGACCGCCGCTGACTCCACCTCCGAAGCAGGGATCGGCCGCGTGGTGCGGGTCGCCGGGCCCGTGGTGGACGTGGAGTTCCCCCGGGGCCAGGTGCCGCAGCTGTTCAATGCGCTGACGGTGGAAATCGAGCTGGAAGCGCTGCGCAAGACGATGACCCTGGAGGTCGCGCAGCACCTCGGTGACAACACGGTGCGCGCGATCGCGATGCAGCCGGCCGACGGCCTGGTCCGGGGTGCCCCGGTCACCGACACCGGGTCCGCCATCTCGGTACCGGTGGGTGACCAGGTCAAGGGCCACGTGTTCAACATGCTGGGCCAGTGCCTGGACGCACCGGACACGGAGTTCACCGGCGACCGCTGGAGAATCCATCGAAAGCCTCCACAGTTCGACCAGCTCGAGGGTAAGACCGAGATGCTGGAGACCGGGTTGAAGGTCATCGACCTGCTCACCCCGTACGTGCAGGGCGGCAAGATCGGCTTGTTCGGTGGTGCCGGGGTGGGCAAGACGGTGCTCATCCAGGAGATGATCATCCGGGTGGCCCGGAACTTCGGTGGGACGTCGGTGTTCGCCGGTGTCGGTGAACGCACCCGCGAGGGCAACGACCTGTTCCTGGAGATGCAGGAGGCCGGCGTCCTCAAGGACACCGCGCTGGTCTTCGGCCAGATGGACGAGCCGCCCGGCACCAGGATGCGGGTGGCGCTGTCCGCGCTGACCATGGCGGAGTACTTCCGCGACGAGATGAACACCGATGTGCTGCTGTTCATCGACAACATCTTCCGGTTCACCCAGGCCGGCTCGGAGGTCTCCACGCTGCTGGGCCGGCTGCCGTCTGCGGTGGGCTACCAGCCGACGCTGGCCGACGAGATGGGTGAGCTGCAGGAGCGGATCACCTCGACCCGGGGTCGCTCGATCACTTCGATGCAAGCGATCTACGTGCCGGCCGACGACTACACCGACCCCGCACCGGCGACCACCTTCGCCCACCTGGACGCCACCACCGAGCTATCCCGTGGCGTGTTCTCCAAGGGTATCTTCCCCGCGGTGGACCCGCTGACCTCGTCGTCCACCATTCTCGACCCGCAGTACGTGGGGGAGGAGCACTACCGGGTGGCCCAAGAGATCAAGCGGATCCTGCAGAAGTACAACGACCTGCAGGAGATCATCGCCATTCTGGGCATCGACGAGCTGTCCGAAGAGGACAAGGTCACGGTCAACAGAGCACGCCGGATCGAGCGGTTCCTGAGCCAGAACATGTACTCCGCCGAGCAGTTCACCGGCCAGGAGGGCTCGACGGTGCCGCTGAAGGAGACCGTCGAGGCTTTTGACAAACTCTCCAAGGGTGACTTCGACCACATGCCCGAGCAGGCCTTCTACCTGTGTGGTGGCCTGGAGGATCTCGAGGCGAAGTACAAGAAGCTCTCCGAGGAGTGATCCTCTGAACTCCAGCAGATCCCACCGCAGGGACGACAAGAGGGCAGGGTGACGCGGGTGGCTGAGATGTCCGTCGAGCTGGTCGCGGTGGAGCGCCGGGTGTGGTCCGGCAACGCGACTTCGGTCTTCGCCGAAACCACCGAGGGCGAGTTGGGCATCCTGCCCGGGCACACGCCGTTGCTCGGAGAGCTCGTCGAGGGCGGGATCGTCAGAATCACCACCACCGACGGTGAGACGGTAACGGCGGCCGTTTTTGGTGGTTTCCTGTCGGTCACCGGTGCCAAAGTGACCGTGCTGGCCGAGGCCGCCGAGCTCGCCGACGAGATCGATGCCCAAGCTGCCCAAGATGCCCTGGCACAGGCCGGCAGCGGGGAGGACGCCGACTCGGTGCGGGCTCGGGCCACCGCCCGGCTCAAGGCCGTCGGCCGGACTGCCTGAGCATCCTCAGGCGCGGAGCAGACGGCCATGGGGATTGGAGAGATCGTCGGGTCGGTCCTGCTTATTGTGCTGCTGGTCATCGCTACGCAGGCATTTCGACGACTTCGGCTGGTTCGGCAAGGTGGGATCGACGTCGCGTTGCGGTTGCGTCCGGATGCCGCGGGCCGTGGCTGGCACCAGGGGGTAGGTCGCTACCGGGGCGACGATTTCACCTGGTTTCGGCTCTCCAGCCTGCGATCCGGTCCCGATCAAGTGCTGGACCGGGAGCAGCTGGAAATCGTGGAGCGACGTGGCCCGACACTGCCGGAGAGCTACGTGGTGCCCAGCGGTGCGGTCGTGCTGCGCTGCCGCACCGGCGTCGATGAGCTGGAACTGGCGATGCGGCAGGACACCCTCACCGGCTTTCTTTCCTGGCTGGAATCGGCCCCACCGAGCACCAATCCATGGGCAAGCTGAGCGCTCAGCTACTCCCGCCGGGCGCCCACAGCACGTCGCCGTCCGGATTGGCGACCCGGCACAGGATGAACAAGAGGTCGGAAAGCCGGTTGAGGTAGCGAGCAGTGACCGGATTGGTGCGTTGCGCGTCGACCTCCAGCAACGCCCATGTGCTTCGCTCGGCGCGCCGGGTGACCACCCGGGCGGTGTGCAGCAAGGCCGCGCCCGGGGTGCCGCCGGGCAGGATGAACGAATCCAGCTTCGGCAACGGGGCGTTGAACTCGTCACACCAGGCTTCCAGCCGGGTGATGTAGCTCTCGCGGATCCGCAGTGGCGGGTACCGCGGGTCTTCGACGATGGGCGTGCACAGGTCGGCACCCACGTCAAACAGGTCGTTCTGCACCTGCTGCAGCACCGTGACCAGGCGTTGCGGCAGAGATCCCAGGGCCAGTGCCACACCGAGCGCGCAGTTGGCCTCATCTACGTCGGCGTAGGCCACCAGCCGTGGGTCGGTCTTGGGCACCCGGCTGAAGTCCCCGAGTCCGCTCGTCCCGTCGTCGCCGGTACGGGTATAGATCCTGGTGAGGTGCACGGCCATGGGGTCGAGGCTACGGGTGCGCGCCACGCGTGGACCCACCCGCTAGCGTGCACCCCCGTGAGCGAGCACTTCAGGGTCCGTGGTGGTGCCAGGTTGACCGGCGAAGTGCAGGTCGTCGGCGCCAAGAACAGTGTGCTGAAGTTGATGGCGGCATCGTTGCTGGCAGAGGGCACCACCACGCTCACCAACTGCCCCGAGATCTTGGACGTCCCGCTGATGGCCGACGTGCTTCGTGGCCTGGGATGTGATGTCGACGTCACCGGCTCAGAAGTCCGGATCACCACGCCTGCCGAGCCCAAACACGAGGCCGACTACGGATCGGTGAGCAAGCTGCGCGCTTCGGTGTGCGTGCTCGGCCCGTTGGTGGGCCGTTGCCGGCGAGCCAAGGTCGCGCTGCCTGGTGGTGACGCCATCGGCTCCCGCCCGCTGGACATGCACCAGAACGGGCTCCGCAAGCTGGGCGCCCGCAGCGAGATCGAGCACGGCTGCGTAGTGGCCGAGGCCGAGGAGCTGCACGGGACGCAGATCTGGCTGGATTTCCCGAGCGTGGGGGCGACCGAGAACATTCTGATGGCTGCGGTGCTTGCGCAGGGCACCACGGTCATCGACAACGCCGCGCGCGAGCCGGAGATCGTGGACCTGTGCGTGATGCTGCAGCAAATGGGTGCGCGCATCCGCGGTGAGGGCACCTCCACGCTTACCGTCGACGGGGTGGATGCGCTGGCGCCCACCGCGCACCGGGTGATCGGGGACCGTATCGTCGGTGCGACCTGGGCTTTCGCCGCCGCGATGACGCGGGGTGACGTCACAGTCCACGGCGTCGACCCGCATCACCTCGACCTGGTACTGGAGAAGCTGCGACTGGCCGGTGCCCACGTCTATTATGCGGACCTCGGCAGCTTCCGGGTGGTGATGCCCGGCCGGCCTACTGCGGTGGACTTCGTGACGCTGCCCTACCCGGGTTTCGCCACCGACCTGCAGCCGATGGCGATCGCTCTTTCGGCGATCTCCGAGGGCACGTCGATGATTACTGAGAACGTCTTCGAGGCACGGTTCCGGTTCGTCGAGGAGATGATCCGCCTGGGCGCCGATGCCCGCACCGACGGCCACCACGCGGTCGTCCGCGGCGTCGAGCGGCTCTCCAGCGCCCCGGTGTGGGCGTCGGACATCCGGGCCGGCGCCGGCCTCGTGCTCGCCGGCCTGTGCGCCGAGGGCACCACCGACGTCTGGGACGTCTTTCACATCGACCGCGGCTACCCCCGCTTCCTGGAAAACCTCACCGCCCTGGGCGCCGACGCCCACCGCCTCACCACGCCACCCGACCGCTGAGGACGCCAGTGGCGGCAGAACGCTGTGTCGGTTTCCGTGGCTACGTGATGTGAGTGATGTCGAGGGCGCCGGTGGCGTAGTGCTGGCGGATGAGTTTCTTGTCGAACTTGCCCACTGAGGTTTTGGGGACCTCGGTGACGAATGACCAGCGTTCGGGCAGCTGCCAGGCGGGGACCGACCCGCTGAGATGATCGCGTAGCTCGGCGGCGCTGATCTGCTCTCCTTCGGCGACCACCGCGATGGCCAGCGGGCGCTCCATCCACTTGTCGTCCGGGATGGCGACCACTGCGGCCTCGACCACCTTCGGATGGCCCATCAGCAGGTTCTCCAGCTGCACCGAGGAGATCCACTCACCACCGGACTTGATCACATCCTTGGCGCGGTCGCTGATGGTGATGAAGCCCAGCTCGTCAATGGTGCCCACGTCGCCGGTCCGCAGCCAGCCGTCGTGGAAGCGGGCCGGGTCGTCTTCCCCGTAGTACCGGGCGGTGACCCACGGCCCGCGGACCTGGATCTCACCGACTGACTCGCCGTCACCGGGCAGCACGACGTCGCCGTCGCCAACGATGCGACCCTCCATTCCGGCAACGAGTCGTCCCGCGCCGGCCCGGTAGCGCCACAGCTCATCGCCGTGCACGCCGACCGGCGGGGTGGCCACTGAAGCGACTGGGGAGGTTTCGGTCATGCCCCAGGCCTGCTTGATCTCGATGCCGAGTTCTTCGGAGAACGCCCTCATCAGCGCCAGGGGTACGGCAGAGCCGCCGCAGAGCACCCGGCGGATCGAGGACATGTCCCCGCCGCGCTCGCGCAGATGACGCAACACGTCGCCCCAGATCGTCGGCACCGCCCCGGTGATCGTGGGTCGCTCCGCTTCGATCAGCCTGACCAGCGACTCGGCCGCCAGGTTGCGGTCGGGCATGATCAGGCTGGCACCGACCATCAGTGCGGCGTAAGGCAGTCCCCAGGCGTTGGCGTGAAACATCGGCACTATCGGCAGGATCCGATCTGCCGGGGTCAGACCAGCGACCTCGCCGGTACAGATGCACATCGAGTGCAGGTAGGCCGAGCGATGGCTGTAGGCGACGCCTCTGGGGTTGCCGGTGGTGCCGCTCGTGTAGCACATTGCGGCCGCTGAGCGCTCGTCAACGTCGGTTGGCCAGTCGAACTTCTCGGGCTGGGCAGCCAGCAGCTCGTGGTAGGAGTGCAACTGCTTGCCGGCGCCCTCCAGCGCGGACGTCTCGGCTGGACCGACGACGATTACGTGCTGGACCGTCTTCATCTCCGGCAACGCCCGGGCCAGCAGCGGCACCAGCGAACCGTCCACGATCACCACGTCGTCCTCGGCGTGGTTGGCGATCCAGGCCACCTGGTCGGGCGCCAGTCTCAGGTTGAGGGTGTGCTGCACTGCGCCCATCGAGGGAATCGCGAGGTAGGCCTCAAGATGCTCCTGGTTGTTCCACTGGAAGGTGGCCACCCGCTGGTCGCCGGTGACACCAAGGTCGCGCAGCGCCCCGGCCAGCTGCGCGGCGCGCCGCCCCACCTGGGCATAGCTCGCGCGGCGGGCACCGTCGCCGGTCCAGGTGATCACTTCGCCGTCGCCGTGCACGGTGGTGCCGTGGCGCATGATCATGCCTACGGTCAGTGGAACGTCCATCATCGTGCTGTCCACCGCGCTGGTCCTCTCTTCGTCGATTGTGCCGCTGATCACACTAGGCGCCCAGTAGTGTCCAAGGAGAGCGGCTGGAGGTGCCTTGATGCCTTATCCCAGCGATCAGGACCGGGACCGGCCGTGGGTGATGCGCACCTATGCCGGGCACTCGTCGGCGAGCACCTCCAACGCGTTGTATCGCCGCAACCTCGCCAAGGGCCAGACCGGCCTTTCGGTGGCTTTCGACCTGCCCACCCAGACCGGCTACGACCCTGACCATGAGCTGGCCCGCGGCGAGGTCGGCAAGGTCGGTGTGCCGGTCAGCCACATCGGTGACATGCGCACCTTGTTCGACGGCATCCCGATGGCGCAGGCCAACACGTCGATGACGATCAACGCCACGGCCATGTGGCTGCTGGCGCTCTATGCGTCGGTCGCTGCCGAGCATGAGGCCGACCTGACCCAGCTGGCGGGTACCACGCAGAACGACATCATCAAGGAGTACCTGTCCCGGGGCACCTACGTCTTCCCGCCGCGGCCGAGCCTGCGGTTGATCACCGACATGGTCGTTTACACGGTCAATCACATGCCGAGATGGAACCCGATCAACATCTGCAGCTACCACCTGCAGGAGGCGGGGGCGACTCCTGTACAGGAGGTCGCCTACGCCATGTGCACGGCGATCTCGGTGCTGGACTCGGTGCGCGACTCCGGGCAGGTCGCGCCCGAGGACTTCGCGAAGGTCGTCGGGCGGATGTCGTTCTTTGTCAACGCCGGGGTGCGCTTCGTCGAGGAGATGTGCAAGCTGCGCGCCTTCGGGCGGCTGTGGGATGAGACCTGCCGGGATCGCTATGGCGTGCAGGATCCCAAGTTGCGCCGCTTCCGGTACGGCGTGCAGGTCAACTCGCTGGGCCTGACCGAGCCGCAGCCGGAGAACAACGTTCAACGCATCGTGCTGGAGATGCTCGCGGTGACGCTGTCCCGGGACGCCCGGGCCCGCGCGGTGCAGCTGCCCACCTGGAATGAGGCGCTTGGCCTGCCCCGGCCCTGGGACCAGCAGTGGGCGCTGCGGATGCAACAGGTGCTGGCGTACGAGACCGACCTGTTGGAGTACGAGGACCTCTTCGACGGCTCCCGGGTGGTCGAGGCGCGGGTCGCCGAGATCGCGTCGGGCGCCCGGGCGGAGATCAACCGGGTGCAGGGCATGGGTGGGGCCATCGCCGCCGTCGAGTCCGGATACATGAAGTCGCAGCTGGTGTCGTCACTGGCCGCGCGGCGCCGACGGATCGAGGGCGGCGAGGACGTGATCGTCGGTGTGAACCGGTTCACCGAGACCGATCCCAGCCCACTGCAGGCCGACGGAGCCGGGGCGATCGAGACCGTCGACCCGGAGGCCCAGGCACGGGTGATCGAAGCCGTCCGAGATTGGCGGGCCGACCGGGATCCCGCGACCGTGGAATCGGCGCTGCGGCGGCTGGTCGAGGCTGCCAAGACCGACGTCAACCTGGTCGAGGCGTCGATGGCCTGCGCTCGGGTGGGTGTCACGACCGGGGAGTGGGCGCAAGCACTGCGCGAGGTGTTCGGCGAGTACCGGGCACCGACCGGGATCGCTGGTGCCTCGGCGGCGGGTGCTGCCGGCGACGCGATCGCGCGCGTCCGTGACCGGGTGCGCACCGTCGGTGAACAGTTGGGTGAGCGGCTGCGGATGCTGGTGGGCAAGCCCGGCCTTGACGGGCACTCCAACGGTGCCGAGCAGGTCGCGGTCCGGGCCCGCGACGTCGGCTTCGAGGTGATCTACCAGGGCATCCGGCTCACTCCGGCGGAGATCGTGGCGGCGGCGGTGGCCGAGGACGTGCATGTAGTCGGGCTGTCGGTGCTGTCCGGATCACACCTGGAGGTGGTGCCCGCGGTGGTCGATGGGTTGCGCGCGGCGGGTGCCGGGGAGATCCCGGTGGTGGTTGGCGGGATCATCCCGCCAGAGGACGCCGAGGTGCTGCGGGCCGGCGGCGTGGCCAAGGTGTTCACGCCCAAGGACTTCGAGCTCACCGAGATCATGGACCAGATCGTGGACCTCATTCGTCCCCGCTCGTAAGTGGTAATTAGTGCCACAACACCACTGCGCACTCACGAGCGCTCGTGCAGCAGGAGCAAGGCGTAGGCCGCCAGGGACTGTGCGTCGCACATGTGGCCGTCGCGCAGCATCCGGTCGACATCTGTCCGGCTGAACCAGGCCGAGCGCATGTCCTGCTCGGTGTGCTCGCGCTCGGGCCGCCCGGCAACGAGGTCGGTGGCCAGGAAGACTCTGCCGCGCTGGGCCGTCATCCCGGCTGCCACGTCGAGCATCCCGAGCAGCCGTAGCTGACCCGCAACGAGCCCGGTCTCCTCGCGCAGCTCCCGGGCAGCCAGGGTGGCCGGGTCGGTGTCGGCGCGGTCCGGGGCGGTGCCCTGCGGGAACTCCCAGCGCCGCGCCCCCACCGGGTAGCGGTACTGCTCGACCAGGTGCACCCGATCGCCGTTCAGCGGGATGATCAGGGCGTAGTCCGGCTTGTCTACCACGCCGTAGATACCCGACGAACCGTCGGATCGCCGGACGTCATCTTCCCGCACCGACATCCAGGCGTTGGCGTACACCTGACGGCTTCCCAGGGTTTGCACACCCCGATCCTGCCCGGCTCGGGCACGGCGCCCTACGCTGGTTCGCTGTGCGCCTTGTGATCGCCCGTTGTCAGCTGGACTATCTGGGGCGGCTGACCGCACACCTGCCGATGGCGCCACGGTTGTTGCTGTTCAAGGCGGACGGGTCGGTGAGCGTGCACGCCGACGGCGGCGCCTACAAGCCGTTGAACTGGATGAGCCCGCCATGCACACTCGTCGAGCAGCCAGGCTGTTGGACGGTCAGTAACCGGGCCGGTGAACGATTGATCATCAAGATCGACGAGGTGCTGCACGATTCACGTCACGAACTCGGGGTGGATCCCGGATTGGTCAAAGACGGCGTCGAGGCGCACCTACAGGCACTGCTCGCTGAACACACCGCGATGCTGGGCCCTGGTTTCACCCTGATCCGCCGCGAGTATCCCACCGCGATCGGTCCGGTCGACCTGCTGTGCCGGGATTCCGATGGCGTGACGGTGGCGGTGGAAGTCAAGCGCCGGGGCGAGATCGACGGCGTGGAGCAGCTCACCCGGTACTTGAACCTGCTCAACCGCGACCCGCAACTCGCTCCGGTCCGCGGGGTGTTCGCCGCCCAGCAGATCAAGCCGCAGGCGCACACGCTCGCCACAGATCGTGGCATTCGCTGTGTCACCGTGGACTACGACGAGCTGCGCGGCACCGAGAGCCTCGAGCTGCGATTGTTCTGATCCCACGTGCGACATGGATGCATCGCTGCCCAGCCGCCGCGGCCGTACGCTTTGGGTAGGCGGGTGCGGGGAGAGGACCACGATGGCTCAGAGCGTGGACGGCAGCCAGCCGCGGGTCTCCAATGAGGACACGCATTTCGCGTCGTTCGACCCGCGAACCGGTGAGGTCGTCGACCATCATCGGGTGTATGACGAGGCAGCGGTGCGCGCGGTGGTCGCCCGCGCCCGGGAGGCAGCCACGTGGTGGGGTGGGTTGGGGTTCGCCGAACGCCGCCGCCGGTTGCTGTCCTGGCGATCGGTACTGAGCCGGCGAGCCGAAGAGATGGCCGAGTTGATCAGCGCCGAGACCGGCAAGACACCGGATGATGCCTACTTGGAATGCGCACTCGTGATCCCGCACTTGGACTGGGCCGGCCGCAACGCTGAACGGGTGTTGCGCCGCCGGCGGAGGGGATCGGGTCGGTTGATGGTCCAAGAGGCTTCGACGGTGGAGTACCAGCCCTATGGCGTGATCGGCGTGATCGGACCGTGGAACTATCCCGCTTACACCCCGATGGGGTCGATCGGCTGCGCGTTGGCCGCAGGCAACGCCGTGGTGTTCAAACCGAGCGAGCTGACTCCCGGCGTCGGTCTTGCGCTGGCGGAAAGCCTCGCTGCGGTGGTACCCGAGTACCCACTGCTGCAGGTCGTGACCGGTTTCGCCGAGACCGGTGCGGCGCTGTGCCGCGCCGGCGTGGACAAGCTGGCGTTCACCGGTTCGCCGGCCACCGCGAGGAAGGTCATGGCCACCTGCGCTGCGACGCTCACCCCGGTGGTGCTGGAGTGCGGTGGCAAGGATGCACTGCTGGTCGATGTCGATGCTGACCTCGACGCGGCCGCCGAAGCCGCGGTCTGGGGCGCGATGACCAATGCCGGCCAGACCTGCATTGGAGTGGAGCAGGTGTACGTCGTCGACGACATTGCCCAGGATTTCACCGACCGGGTCGTCGCCCAGACCCGGCGGCTGCGGGCTGGTGGTGACCCCAACGCTGACCTGGGCCCGATCACCAGGCCGGAACAGGTCGACGTGATTCGCGATCACCTCGCCGATGCGCTCGCCCGTGGTGGTACCGCTCTGGTCGGCGGTGCGGAGTCGGTCCGCCCGCCCTACGTGCAGCCGGTCGTGCTGACCGACGTCCCGGAAACCTCGATCGCCGTTACCGAGGAAACCTTCGGCCCGACCCTTACGGTGCACCGGGTTGCGAACCTGGACGACGCGGTCCAGCGGGTCAACGCCGGCCGCTACGGACTGGGCGCTGCGGTTTTCTCCGCGCACCGCGGTCCGGAGATCGCGGGCCGGCTGCGGTGCGGGATGGTCGCAGTCAACAGCGTGGTCTCCTATGCCGGGGTTCCGTCCTTGCCCTTCGGAGGAGTCGGTGATTCCGGGTTCGGGCGAGTTCATGGCGCAGACGGGCTGCGTGAGTTCACCCGCACCAAGGCGGTCACTCGTAGGAGGTTCCGTCCCGCCGTGCAGATAACCACCTTCGCTCGCCCGGCCTGGGCGATGCGGCTGGTACTGCGGATTGTCCGAGTCCTCTACGGTCGCTGATCATGGCGTTCTAACCACATCGCGGGAGGCAGCAGGTGACGACACAGATCAAAACAGTCGGTGTGGTGGGCATGGGCACGATGGGTGCCGGGATCGCCGAGGTGCTTGCCCGCACCGGGCTTGACGTGGTGGCAGTGGAGGTCGACGAACACGGGGTGGCCCGGGGTCGCGGGCATCTCGAACATTCCACCGAGCGGGCCCTGGAGCGCGGGAAGCTGGACGAGGCGGCCCGCCGCGAGCTGCTCGACCGGATCAGCTTCACCACCGAACTAGCCGATCTTGCCGATGTCGACCTCGTTGTCGAGGCCGTGCCGGAGCGCCTGAATCTCAAGACCCGGATCTTCACCGAGCTGGACGGGATCGTGCGCAGCGATGTCGTGCTGGCCTCCAACACGTCGAGCCTGTCGATCACCCAGCTTGCGGTGCAGACCAAGCGGCCGGACAAGGTCATCGGGATGCATTTCTTCAACCCGGCGCCGGTGCTCAAGCTGGTCGAGGTGGTGCGCACCGTCGTGACCGACCAGGAAGTGATCGACAACGTGGTGGCGTTGGCGGAGACGCTGGGCAAGACGCCGGTGGTGGTCGGGGACCGAGCCGGCTTCGTCGCCAACGGGCTGCTGTTCGGCTACCTCAACCACGCGGCACGGATGTTCGAGGAGCGCTACGCGACCCGGGAGGATCTGGACGCCGCGATGCGTTTTGGCTGCGGCTACCCGATGGGCCCGCTGGCGCTGCTAGATCTGATCGGCCTGGACACCGCGTATGAGATCCTCGATGCGCTGTACCGGCAGTCCCGGGACCGGCTGCACGCGCCGGTGCCGGTGCTCAAGCAGATGATCACTGCCGGGCTGCTGGGCCGGAAGTCGGGGCGCGGTTTCTACACCTACGCGGGACAGGACTCCTCGACGGTGGTACCCGACGCCGCCACCCCCGCTGAGGGGGAATCCGGCGTCAAGACCCGCCCGATCGGCGCGGTCGGTGTGGTGGGCACCGGGACGATGGCCACCGGCATCGTCGAGGTGCTGGCCAAGGGTGGCCATGAGGTGATCATCCGGGGCCGTAGTACCAGCCGGACCGACGCGGCAGTGGGGGCGATCACCCGCTCGCTGGACAAGGCCGTCAACCGAGGCAAACTCGCTGAGCCGGATCGCGACGCTGCCCTCGGGCGGATCTCCACGACCACCTCGCTGGACGACTTCGCCGATGTTGACCTGGTGGTGGAGGCGGTGGCCGAGGAACTGGACGTCAAGCGCGGGATCTTCGCCACGCTGGATGAGGTGTGCAAGCCGGGCGCCATCCTGGCGACTACCACGTCGTCGCTGCCGGTGGTGGAGTGCGCCGCCGCCACGTCCCGCCCGGGCAATGTGGTGGGGATGCACTTCTTCAACCCCGCGCCGATCATGAAGCTGGTCGAGGTCGTGCAGACGATAAGCACCGCCCCTGATGTCGCGGCCACCGCGCGCGAGTTCGCCAGTTCTCTGGGCAAGGTGCCCGTGACCTGCGGTGATCGCGCCGGATTCATCGTCAATGCGCTGCTGTTCCCCTACCTCAACGACGCGGTGCGGATGCTGGCGGCGCACTACGCTTCAGCCGACGACATCGACACCGCGATGAAGGTCGGCGCCGCGCTGCCGATGGGCCCTTTCGCACTGCTCGACGTGGTCGGCTTGGACGTCTCGCTGGCCATCCAGCGCAGCCTTTACCAGGAGTTCCGCGAACCCGGCTTCGCCCCGGCCCCGTTGCTGGAGCAGCTCGTCACCGCCGGTCGCCTGGGCCGCAAAACCGGCAAGGGCTTCCGCGACTACTCGTGAGTGGGAAACAGTGTTATGGCACTCAAGGCCACTCATGAGCGTGGTCCCGCCGGTCCTGTATCACCCTGGGCCCTGGTGCTCCTGTATGGCTCCAGGTGAGCTGTTTCTCGAACAGGTAGCATCGTGGCCTGCTGGTGGGTCGATCATGCGCAGATTGCCCACGAAGGTCAGGTAGCAGCCGGTGATCACGCCGGTGGGTAAAGATCGCGCGGCGGGCAGGCCTCCCGGTGCTCGTCGTCGGGATCCTCCTGGCCATCAAGCCGGAGATCATCACCGGCACGTTGGAAACTACCGGGGCGATGGTGAGGGTCGGGGCGCTGTTACTCGGTTGGCTGCTGTTCTCCTTTCTGATCCGCCGGTTCGCGAGGCCGCCGGTGCTGCGCACCGGGCTGATCATGGTGGCGGGTTCGGCTCTGCTCGCCCTGACGGTGTGGCCATACTTCATCGACACCAGGGCCAACGACGCGCTGCTCACTGGACCGGTGGGGGTCAGCACGCCGGACCCGTCCGGTCCGGTAGGCGTGGACACCCCGGATTCGTCCGGAACGGCTAGTGCTGGCACGCAGGGTTCGCCCGGTCCGGCGGGTGCGGGAACGCAAGATCCGCCTGGTCGGGCTGGTGCTGGCACGCAGGATTCGCCTGGTCCAACGGGGGTCGGCACGCAGGGCGCCCCCCGCGGCGAGCCCTCGCAGGCCACCGCGGCCAGGGTGACCTCGGGCCGATTGAAAGGCCTTGCCGGGCATCGCGGTTCGGGTACCGCATCGATTGTTCGGACCTCGAACGGATCGCACGTCGTGCAGCTGGAGGACTACGACGTCTCCAGCGGGATCACTCTGTTCCTCTACGTGGTGCCCGGTGCCAACCAGGAGCGGCCGAGGGCCGGCGGCGTCAACCTCGGCAGGCTGGCAGAGAACACCGGCAATCGGGTGGTGTCAATCCCGGAAGGGCACCGATCTGTCCGGCCCGCAGACCGTGCTGATCTGGTGTGAGCCCTACAGCACCCCGATCGCGGCTGCCAACCAGGCGCCGGCCTAGGCCGGCTCACCGGCTGAGGGTTCAGCCGCAGCAGCCGCCTCCGCAACACCCGCCCGCGGTGGCCGGCGCTGGCCGCCGAGCGCCAGGCCTAGACGATGCGCTACCGGACAGTGCCACCGTGGACAGCAGCCGGACGGTGTCGTCGTGACCCGACGGGCACTGTGCCGAGTCTCCCGACGCAGTCATCGGCCGGCTGAGTTCGAACGTCGTCAAGCACTCACGGCAACGAAACTCGTAGCGCGGCATGACTGCAGCGTACCGCTGCCGCCGTAGACTGTTGTATGCCTCGGCGTAACCTCTGGCGGCGCGCTCGCAGCGCCATCCCACCTCCGGCGCAGGGTGGGACTGGTTGGGCACACCGGGAGAGTGGCCCGGACGGGGAGTGGATCGTCCGGACTGTGCCCGGCGCGCAGGCACTCAAGAGCTACCGCTGCCCCGGCTGCGACCACGAGATCCGAGCCGCCACAGTGCACGTGGTGGCCTGGCCGGCAGGAGAGCAGGGTTCCTTGGCTGACAGGCGACACTGGCACACCGGCTGCTGGACCACCCGGACTCGGAGAGCTCCGACCCGCAGACGGCATTGACGCCGAACCCGAGAGGGCGTCAGAGCCGCTGCGTCGGCTCCCCTGTGTCCTCATCCGGAGCGGGTCGCAGTCGCTGCAGTGCGTCGCCCAGCGTCGAGCTGGCCGACTCCAGCTGCTCGGTGAGCTGCCGGCGCAGTGTGCGCAGCGCTTCCACCTGCCGGGTGGCTTCCTGCAATCTGGCAACCGCCGTCTGATCGGCCTCGGTGACCAGGCGGCGGGCCACGTCGGTGGCCTCGTCGATGCGGCGCTGCGCTTCGATCTTGCTGTTCGTCTCGTCCCGCGCCAGCTCCCGTGTCGTGTCACGGCGCCGGGCCGACATGGTGATCTCGAAGTCCTCCTCGACTTGACGCCGGCGGACTGCGGATTCGGCGTCGAGCTGCTCGCCTTGCTGTTGAGCCCGCGCCACGATCTGTTCGCCTTGGCGACGCGCGTCGGCGATGGTCCGCTCGTGCTCGGCCTCCATCATCGAGCGCCGCCGCTGCGCCTCGGCCATCATCTGTTCGTAGCGGGCGCGTAGCTCGTCTGCCTCACGCTCAGCGTCTGCCCTGGTCGCAGCGGCCTCCGCGGTGGCCTTGGCGTTGATCTCGGCGGCCTCATCCTGGGCCCTCCGCAGCATCCGCACCACGCGCTCGCTCATACCCTCGACGGTGGTAGGTGGCGCGGCGAGCCGATTTACTTGGGCGCGAAGGTCATCGATCTCACCGCGAGCAGCCTCCAGCGTTCGGGCGAGCTCCGCAGCCTGCGCGGCGCCGGCGTCCCGATCCGCCACCGCGATCTGTAGATCGGCCCGCAGCTGCTCGAGCTGGTAATCCACCTGGGTGCAATCGTATCCACGGCGGACGATGTCGAACGTGGACCTCATCGGAAGCAAATCACGATCGTCGACTGAGCCCATAGGTATACGTTACTCGGGTGCTGGTGACGGCGGGTAAGCCGTTCCGGGTTATCAGGATGTCATACCCCTCGGAAGCGATTGATATCGGCCAGATGGACCTCACGAAGTTCCGGGTTGCGTATGCCAAGGCCTTCTTCCGGGGCCAGACACAGCACACCGACCTTGCCCTGGTGGATGTTGCTGTGCATGTCGTGGGTGGCCTGACCGGTCTGCTCCAGCGAGTAGACGCGGGACAGCGTCGGGTGAACCTTGCCCTTGGCGATCAGCCGGTTGGCCTCCCACGCCTCGCGGTAATTCGCGAAGTGGGAGCCGAGGATCCGCTTGAGATTCATCCAGAGGTAACGGTTGTCGAACACGTGGTTGTAGCCGGAGGTGGAGGCGCAGGTAACGATCGTGCCGCCCTTCTTGGTGACGTAGACGCTGGCGCCGAAGGTCTCCCGCCCCGGGTGCTCGAACACGATGTCGGGGTCATCACCGCCGGTAAGCTCGCGGATCTTTGCGCCGAACCGCTTCCACTCCTTTGGGTCCTGGTTGTGCTCGTCCTTCCAGAACGTGTAGCCCTCAGCGTTGCGGTCGATCACCAGCTCAGCGCCCATGCGCCGGCAGATCTCCGCCTTCTCGGGGCTGGAGACCACGCATACCGGCGTGCCGCCGCCGCCCAGCGCCATCTGGGTGGCGTAGGAACCCAGCCCGCCGGATGCGCCCCAGATGAGCACCGTGTCGCCCTGCTTCATGTCTGCGCCGTTGCGGGAGACCAACTGCCGGTACGCAGTGGAGTTGACCAGGCCCGGGCTGGCGGCCTCCTCCCAGGTGAGATGCGCCGGCTTGGGCATCAGCTGGTTGGACTTGACCAATGCAAGCTCGGCAAGGCCGCCGAAGTTCGTTTCGAACCCCCAGATGCGCTGCTCGGGATCGAGCATCGTGTCGTTGTGCCCGTCGGGATGCTCCAGCTCGACGGACAGGCAGTGCGCCACCACCTCATCGCCTGGGCGCCAAGCGTTCACTCCGGCGCCGGTCCGCAGCACCACGCCGGCCAGGTCGGACCCGACTACGTGATAAGGCAGGTCGTGCCGGGCGGCCAACGGGGAGGTTCGACCGTAGCGCCTCAGGAAGCCGAAGGTAGGCAGCGGTTCGAAGATCGACGTCCAGACGGTGTTGTAGTTGATGGCGCTGGCCATCACGGCGACCAGTGCCTCGCCGGGACCGAGTTCGGGTACCGGTACCTCGTCGAGATGCAGGGACTGGCGCGGGTCCTTTTCCCGGCTGGGTATCCCGACGAACATCTCGGCTTCGTCGGCGTGCACCGTAATTCCCCGGTAGCTGTCAGGTACCGGAAGTGAGCTGATGGTGTCGACGTCGTCGTTGAGGATGGCATCAAGGATCTTCTGCACGGTCATCCCTTCCCTATGCCCGCTTCCCGCTCGGGAATGGCCGGCTAGGCTGAGGCTACCGATTGATATATCAATCGCCACAGCTCCGACCGAGTGAGGGAGACCACTCCGTCTACCGACGGCAACGCTCCGTGACAGGGCTGCCTGGCTATGCCCTTCCCGCTCGCCGAGCACGGGCGTTTGCCCAACCGGAACGTCCGTGGCGTCGAGTTCACGGCGGTCCTCTGGGGGCGTCAGGGCTCAGTGGCGGGGTGGTTCTACCAGCTCGATGAGTACGCCACCGGCGTCTTTGGGGTGCACGAAGTTGATCCGGGAACCGGCGGTGCCGCGGCGTGCGGTGTCGTACAGCAGCCGGACACCGGTGGCGCGCAGCGTTGCCATGGCTAATTCGATGTCGGTGACCCGGTAGGCCAGCTGCTGCAGCCCAGGTCCGCTGCGGTCCAGGAACTTGGCGATGGTGGACGTCGGACCCAGTGGGGCGAGCAGCTGAACCGCGGCACCGGTACCGGGGTCGCCCGGAGCGCGCAGCATGGCCTCGTGGACTCCCTGTTCCTCATTGATCTCCTCGTGCACCAGCTCCAATCCCAGTGTCACACGGTAGAACTCAACGGCTGCATCGAAATCGGGCACGGCAATGCCGACGTGGTCGATTCCCGTGACGAAAGACTGGAGTTGCGCCATGGGGTGCAGCGTACGTTCGGGCTGTGCTCATCGTCACCGCCGTGCGAGAGCCAGTGTGCGCGGTAAGGTCGCAGGACAAGCCCTGATCTTCCTACGCCGGAGGTTCGCGCCATGACCGGTTCCGTCATCGTGGCCGGAGCCCGCACCCCGATGGGGCGGCTGCTCGGTCAACTCAAGGACTTCTCGGCTGCCCAACTCGGCGGATTCGCGATCAAGGCCGCGCTCGAACGCGCCGGCGTGACGCCCGACCAGGTGCAGTACGTGATCATGGGCCAGGTGCTTACGGCGGGCGCCGGTCAGATCCCCGCGCGGCAGGCGGCAGTAAATGCCGGGATCGGCATGGACGTTCCGGCCCTGACCATCAACAAGGTGTGCCTGTCCGGGCTGAATGCAATCGCGCTGGCCGACCAGCTGATCCGGGCCGGCGAGTTCGACATCATCGTGGCCGGCGGCCAGGAGTCGATGACGCACGCGCCGCACCTGCTGGCTAAGTCACGAACCGGGTTCAAGTACGGCGACGTCACCATGATCGACCACATGGCTTACGACGGCCTGCACGACTCCTTCGATCAGGTCTCGATGGGCGCCGCCACCGAGAAGCACACCGCGCGCCACCAGCTGACCCGGGCCGAGCAGGACGAGTTCGCCGCCCAGTCGCATCAGCGGGCCGGCCGCGCGGTGGACAGTGGACTGTTCGCTGAGGAGATCACCCCGGTGACAGTGCCGCAGCGCAAAGGTGACCCCATCGTGGTGAAGACCGACGAGGGCATCCGGCCGGACACCACCGTCGAAAGCCTGAGCAAGCTGCGACCGGCCTTCGCCGCCGACGGCACCATTACCGCCGGGTCGTCGTCCCCGATCACTGATGGGGCCGCCGCGGTCGTGGTGATGAGCAAGGCCAAGGCGACCGAGCTCGGCCTGAGCTGGCTGGCCGAGATCGGCGCGCACGGCGTCGTGGCCGGGCCCGACGACTCCAGCCTGCATGAGCAGCCCGCCAACGCGGTGCTGGCAGCCTGCCGCAAGGAGGGCATCGGCGTCACCGACCTCGACATCGTCGAGATCAACGAGGCGTTCGCGGCGGTTGGTGTGGTGTCCACCCGCAAGCTGGGTATCGACCCGGCGCGGGTCAATCCCAACGGCGGGGCGATCGCGTTGGGGCATCCGATCGGCGCGTCCGGAGCGCGGCTGGCGCTGCACCTGGCGATGGAGCTCAAGCGCCGCGGTGGCGGAGTGGGCGTAGCGTCGTTGTGCGGCGGCGGCGGCCAGGGCGACGCGCTGATCCTGCGGGTGCCGGGCGACCACGCGGCGTGAGCCTGGACGCTGCAGACCGCCACGATATCGGCGATCTGGTTTTTCGCGCGCGACAAGGCCAGGCCCGGGCGGTCGCCCGGTTGATCTCGCTGGTCGAGGACGGCGCCCCGGAGTTGCGCGAGGTCGCCGCCGCGCTGGCCCCCTATGCCGGGCACGCGCAGATCGTCGGCGTCACCGGCTCACCCGGGGTGGGTAAGTCGACCATTGTCAGCCTGCTTGTCACCGCGATGCGGGCAGCCGGCAACAAGGCCGGCGTGCTCGCCGTCGACCCGTCCTCGCCGTTTTCGGGAGGCGCCCTGCTGGGCGACCGGGTGCGAATGCAGGACCACACCACCGACGCCGGTGTCTTCATCCGCTCGATGGCCACTCGCGGACACCTGGGGGGTATCGCGTGGGCCACCCCGCAGGCGCTGCGGGTGCTCGACGCCGCCGGCTGCGACGTGGTGCTGGTGGAGACGGTAGGCGTCGGCCAGTCCGAGGTGGATGTCGTCTCGCTGGCCGACACCACCGTGGTGCTGCTGGCGCCAGGGATGGGCGACGGGGTTCAGGCGGCCAAGGCGGGCATTCTGGAGGTCGCCGACGTCTTCGCGGTGAATAAGGCTGACCGCGACGGTGCCGACCAGACCGTCCGCGATCTCAGGAACATGCTCTCGCTCGGCCTCCGGAGCACCGCGGGCCCACACTGGCGCCCGCTGATCGTCCGCACGGTGGCGACCACAGGGCAGGGCATCGAGGACCTCATCGGGGCCATCGAGGAACACCGCCGGTGGATGATCGACCACGGTGAGCTGGAGTCCCGCCGGCAGCGCCGGACTGAAGCCGAGATCGAGGCCTTGGCGCTGGCGCAACTGCGCGCGTCACTCGGCGACCTCAGGCGGGGTAGCGCCCTGCCAGGGCTTGCCAAGCGGGTCGTGGTGGGGGAACTGGACGCCTACCGGGCGGCCGACGAGCTGATCGCCGAGCTAGGCGCTGCGCGCTCGTGAATGCGAAACAGTTTTATAACACTGTGTCGCAC
>JBOHFX010000042.1:0-4887 GCA_050699875.1 Pseudonocardiaceae bacterium | reverse complement strand
GCCGAGCATCCCGGCGCCTGGTTTGACACCGCAGCCGACTCAGAGGTGCTGTTCCGCCGTCCGTCGGACCCTACCGACGGGGCGACACCCGCGGGTGCCGCCGCGCTGGCCGCCGCGCTGCTCACCGCCTCGGCCCTGACCGGTTCGGAGGTCTATCGCGGCGCGGCCGAAGCCGCGGTGGCGCGGGCCGGACTGATACCGGCCAAGGCACCACGGGCCGCCGGGCACTGGCTGACCGCCGCCGAGGCCCTGGCCCACGGCCCGATCCAGGTCGCCGTGATCGGCCCCAGCGGGGATGCAGCGCGTGCGGCGCTGCAGGCCCAGGCCCGGTGGTCCGCACCCGGCGGGGCGGTCGTGCTGGCCGGGCCGCCCGGATCGGACGCGCCCATGCTCGAAGGGCGTGATCTGATCGGTGACGCCGCGGCGGCCTATGTCTGCCGCGGATTCGTCTGCGAACGCCCGGTGACCTCCCCCGATGACCTGCACACCCAGCTGCGAGGCGGGTAGCGGTGTCCCTTGCCGCGTGGCCAGGCGTGGCAGGGGGCACAGCGTCATCGGGGGGCGGAGTGTTCGTGGTCGAGTAGCCAGCGTTTGGCCGGTAGTCCCCAGCGGAAACCGCCGAGGGAACCGTCGGTGCGTAGCACCCGGTGGCAGGGGACGAACAGGGCAGCGGGGTTACGCGCGCAGGCAGCAGCAGCAGCCCGTACCGCGCGGGGGCGGCCGGCCTTGGCGGCCAGTTCGGTGTAGCTGACCGGGGCCCCGGCCGGGATCCCGCGCAGCACCTGCCAGGTGTGTTCGAGGAACTCACCGCCGTGCTGGCGCACCGGCACGTCCGAGACCGCGCAGAGCTCACCCCGGTGGTAGTCGATCACTGCGGCAGTCACCGACCCCAGTTCGGTGCGTGGGCGGACGTCGACGGGGCGTAGCGCGGGCGCCACCAGCACCAGCAGTTCGCTCAGCTCACCTGTCCAGCCTGAGGCGAGCACCGCGCCGTCGTCGTCGACCAGGACGGTGAAGGGACCCAGGGCAGTGCCCACAGTGCAAGCGGAAGTCATGCGGTCTGTTCCTTTCGGTGCGGCAGGGCGGTGGTGGCCGCCCGCCAGAGGTGCATCCCGGCGTAGGAACGCCAGGGACGCCATCGTCGAGCCCGCCGATGCAGCCCTGCAGGGTCGGCGGGTAGTCCCAGGGCGACCGAGCCACGTCGTAGCGCCAGATCGGTGTCCAGTAGTACGTCGGTGGCGCCGAGCACGCGCATCGTCACGTAACCCGCCGTCCACGGTCCGATCCCGGGGAGTGCCTCGAGTTCGGCCCGGAGCTCCTCAGGGTCCCGGCCGGGGTCGACGACCAGCTCACCGGTGGCCAACGCGGCCGCCGTGGTCCGGATCGCCTCGATCCGGCGGCGCGGGCCGGTGAGCACCTCACCAGCCTGGTCGGCGACCACATCAGGGGTCGGGAACAGTCTGGTCAACCCCTCCTCTGCCACCTCGAGGGGCGTGCCGAGCGCCGCCACCAGCCGAGCCGCGGCCGTCCGGGCGGATGCCACGCTCACCTGCTGCCCGAGCAGCGCGCGCAGCACCGTCTCGGCACCGTCCACGGTCCCGGGGACGCGGATCCCGGGTTCCCTGGCCACGGCGGCGCTCAGGACCGGATCCGCCCCGAGTACCTCGTCCACCGCGCATGGGTCGGCATCGGCGTCGAGCAACCTGCACAGCCGGGCGACGGCCACCGGTAGGTCCCGCAGATCGGTCAGCCGCAGCGTCGCGTCCCAGTACGGCGGGGCGCAGTGGGCGGGGGCTGGATGCATTCTCGCCGTACCGTAGCCGTGCGGCAGCCGCAGCGTCCTGGCGTAGCCGCCGTCGGTGGCGCACTCCACCCCGGGCACCGCCCGTGCCGCGAGGAATTCCAGCAGGCCCGTACTGCCCATCGGGGTGCGCAGGGGGAGCCGTAGGGTGATCGCCCCCGCTGTGGGCGCTCGCCGGACGGCCCGGCGACGCAGCTCGGACGGGGTGGTGGCATACACCGCCTGCACGGTGTCGTTGAACTGGCGCACCGAGGCGAACCCGGCGGCGAAGGCGACGTCGGCCAGCGGCAACCCGGTGGTCTCGATGAGCACCCGTGCGGCCTGCGCCCGATGCGCCCTGGCCAGGGCCAGTGCTCCGGCGCCCAACTCGGCGGTGAGCACCCGGTTCAGCTGCCGGGTGGAGTAGCCGAGCCGGGTGGCCAGCCCCGGCACCCCGTCGCGCTCCACCACTCCGTCGGCGATCAGCCGCACCGCCCTGGCCACCAGATCACCCCGCAGGTTCCACTCCGGCGATCCCGGCACGGCGTCGGGCAGGCAGCGCCGGCAGGCCCGGTAGCCGCCGAGTTGGGCGGCGGCCGCCGTGGGCAGGAAGGTGACGTTCGCCGGCTTGGGGGTGATCGCCGGGCAGGACGGCCGGCAGTAGATGCCGGTGGTTCGCACGGCGACGACGAAGCAGCCGTCGAACCGGGCGTCACGGGAGGCGACGGCACGGTAGCAATGGTCGTGATCGAGCTGCACGGTCCGATCGTGCCAGTGGGTACCGGCCACGGTCTAGCGGAAATCGGACATCACGGCCCGCTCGGTGGACGGTGAGGAGGCCATCCGGTGGCCGGGTTGGCTCCAGCGTGCTTCCCTATTGAGCATGAATGCCACAAGGCGGTGGCGGGCCATGATGCTGGCGGTTCTGGCCGCGCTCTCACTAGCGTTGACCGGTTGCAACGACGCTTCGCCCGCCGATACCAATCCGGGCACCGAGCAGGACGACGGCAACGGCGACCAGGACGACGGCAACGATGACCAGGACGACGGTGACGGCTACTGACTCGGTCGACTCGGTACACCTCGCCTAGACTCGACGTCCCGTGAGCCTCACCCTTGGTATCGTCGGGCTGCCCAACGTCGGCAAGTCAACCCTGTTCAACGCGCTGACCCGCAACAACGTGCTCGCAGCGAACTACGCGTTCGCCACCATCGAGCCCAACGTCGGGGTGGTGGCGCTGCCCGACGATCGGCTGGAGGTACTGGCGCGGATCTTCGACAGCGCCAGGGTGATACCCGCGACGGTGTCGTTCGTCGACATCGCCGGGATCGTCGCGGGCGCGTCGGAGGGGGCCGGGCTGGGTAACAAGTTCCTCGCCAACATCCGCGAGGCGAACGCGATCTGCCAGGTGGTACGGGTCTTCGATGATCCGGATGTGCTCCACGTCGAGGGACGGGTCGATCCGGCCGAGGACATCGCCACCATCGAAACCGAACTGGTGCTGGCCGATCTGCAGACGCTGGACCGGGCACGGCCCCGGCTGGAGAAGGAGGCCCGGACCAGTCCCCGGGAACGCCGGGCGGCGTTGCAGGCGGCGCAGGCCGCTCAGGAGGTGCTCGATGATGGGCGCACCCTGTTCGCCGTCCGCTCCGAGTTGGCGCTCGGTGTGTTGAATGAGCTCAGCCTGCTCACCAGCAAGCCGTTCCTGTACGTCTTCAACGCCGACGAGAAGACGCTCACCGACCCGGAGCGCCAAGCCCAGCTGCGCAAGTTGGTCGCTCCCGCCGACGCAGTCTTCCTGGACGCCAAGGTGGAGTCCGAGCTGCTCGAATTGGATCCGGAGTCGGCTGCTGAGCTGTTGGACTCGATCGGGCAACCCGAGCCGGGACTGCACGCGCTGGCCCGCGCCGGGTTTCACACCCTCGGGCTGCAAACATTCCTCACCGCCGGGCCCAAGGAGGCCAGGGCGTGGACCATTCGAGCGGGAGCCACCGCGCCGGAAGCCGCCGGAGTGATCCACAGCGACTTCCAGCGTGGATTCATCAAGGCCGAGATCGTGTCCTACGACGATCTGGTTGCGGCCGGCTCGATGGCGCAGGCCCGCGCCGCTGGACGGGTTCGGATGGAGGGCAAGGACTACGTGATGGCCGACGGTGACGTGGTCGAGTTCCGCACCGGACTAACCTCTAGTTCCAACAAGTAGCTGCGCTCTGGGGTGCTGGGAGGGTTTTGGCGAAGTTCTGGCTGTCGATGCTCACCGAGCTGCGCAACCGCGGACCGCGCGACATCCCGCACGGGCACTTGCGCCAACGGTGTAGGTCAGGGGTTCGCTTCGTCGCAGGGAAAGCCATGGGCGGTTTGGTGCAGTCGATGGCTACGAATCGCGCGGCGTGGACCTGCCAGATTTACCCAGGCTGCTATGTCAGTCGGTATTCCCGGTCGTCGAAGTCCGCCACGACCCGGAGACTTCCGCCGAGGGCGCGCACGTAGGCACGCAGGGTGGAGAGGGTGACCACGTCGAGTTCGCCTCGTTCGATAGCCGAGACGCGGGGCTGGCGGACACCCATTGCATGGGCGACCTCTTCCTGGGTGCGGTCCTGCTCAGCGCGAACCTGAGCCAAATGCCAGGCGCGGACGTGGTCATCAGTCACCTCACGGGCGTGGACCATGTCCTCGTTGGTGAGTTCCAGTTCACTCAGCAGCTCACCAACATCGTCGTACGCGTGCCACCCTGGGGCAGTTCTCCTCGTCATCGCTTTCACTCGTCCTCGTCATTCAACGCCGCCAGGTGCTCGGTGTAGCGGGCCTCCGCAAGCGGGATTGCCATCTCGTACCAGCCTCGCCAGTTTCTGGACTTGTCACCTGCCACCAACAAAACCATCTGTCTGACAGGATCGAAAATGAACAAGATCCTGACCTCGGTCTCGCCTGTGCTGGCAGGTCGCAGCTCCTTCAGGTGGTGCAACTGGCTGCCCTTGATCCGATCCACGAGCGGCCGTCCCTCGTCCGGACCGCGACCGTCGATCACGTGCTGGATCGCCTGTCCGATCAGGGCCGCCGTCAGCCGGTCGGTCTTGCGGATCTCGTGCAGCCACTCCCGCACCTC
>JBOHFX010000041.1:0-29359 GCA_050699875.1 Pseudonocardiaceae bacterium | reverse complement strand
CGGCGACGATGAAGTCGGGGGTGCGGACGCCGGCGGCGTCGAGGTAGCTCTGCCAGTCCAGTCCAGGCGTGATCGCGGTGGCGTCGGCGACGGTGAACTTGTTGTAGGTCGCTGTCACGTCGCGTTCCTGCTCGGCGGTCCACTGCACCTCGGCAAGGCGGTTCTCCAGAGCGACCACCTGGCCGGCCGCGGCGGCCGGATCGGCCACGCCGGCCAGGCCCAGCACCCGCGCCACGTAGGCCCGCAGCTGGTCGCGCAGCGTCACGAACTGCGGCTCGGACTTCAGGTAGTAATCCCGGTTGGGCCGGGTGAGGCCGCTCTGCGCGACGTGCGGGATGTACGCCGAGGCGTTGCGGGCGTCCTGGGTGATGTACAGCGAGACGGGGCTGGGGACGCTGATCGCGGCACTCTCGCCCAGGTAGCGCACCACGTCCGAGGGGCTGGCGAGCGCGTCGATGCGGTCCAGCGACGCCGTCAGCGGGGCGGCCCCGAGCGCATCCAGCCGGGTCGTGTCCATGAAGCTCTCATAGAAGTCACCGATCTGCTGGTCCGGCGAGCCGGCGGCGGCGTCTCGGGCGGCACTGTCCTCGATGATCGCGCGCAGGTTCCGTTGGGACTGTTCGGTCAGCAGGTCGAACACCCCGTACCGGGTCCGATCGGCTGGGATCTCGGTGGTGCTCAGCCACTGGCCATTCACGAATTGGAACAGGTCATCCTGCGCCCGAACCTGGCGGTCGTACCCGGGCAGCAGCCCCGAACCCACCGGTGCTGGTGGCGGGGTGCTAGTGCAGGCTGTCGCGGCGGACAACAGCGCCACGGCGACCACACCGGCGCGCAACTGAGATCGACTCACCAATCCCCCATCACAGACGCTCGTTCAGCCAGCGCCGACCATAGAACCCACCGGGTGTGAAGGACATAACCTAACGCGGCACCGGCGTGGCGGCCCGCGGCGTCATTCTAGGGAGCGGGCTGATGAGGTCACCTCGATCTCATCAGCCAGTTGCAACATGGTGGCCCGGTAGATTCGTCCGGCGTCGGAGGCCAGCCAGTGCAGGTGGCCGAACACCTCCAATGTGATCAGCCCGTGCAGCTGGCCCCACCACCGGATGAAGCGGTGCAGCGCGGCGGGCGGCAGCACGCCTCCTGGTGGCGCGAACTTCTGTTGGGTGGCGGCCAGTTCGGCGTGTAGCGCCGGATCGACGTGCTCGTCGGGCATCGCCCGCAACTGCTCCTCGGACCAGCCGGCGAACACCACGCTGTGGAAGACGGCGCCGATGCGCGCCGCGGCCGGCACCGGTGCGTTCAGCGGCGGTGCCTGGTAATCAGGGATCGGCGTGCCGTAGATGAGCTGGAACTCCCTGCGGTGCTGCACCGACCAGTCTCGATATGCCCACGATGTCGCGATCAAGCGGTCCCGGCGCGCGCTGATCGGGTGCGCGTCGCGCGCCGCCTCCAGCGCGTCGGCCAGCCCGTTGTGGCCGTCCTCGATCAGCTCGGTGATCAGATGGTCCCGGCTGGCGAAGTAGTGGTAGAGCGACTGGACGCTCAGTCCCATATCACGGGCGATAGCGCGAAGTGAGAGCCCCTCCGGCCCGTCGCTGGCCAGCCGACCGAGCGCGGTCTCCTTGATCTCCTGCACGACGGCGGCGCGACGGCGGTCCCGGTAGCTGAGCATAACCTCAGGCTAACACTGTAAGAATGCCTTGACGGTGTTCAATCGTGCAACTAAGTTCAAAGCCGTCCAGATTATCGAACACCGTCAGGTAGGTGTGGCGATGTCAGCTCTCGCTCTCGCGGCGCGCCGATCGTGGTCCTGGCACCGGCCGTTGATGATCTTCGTCGGGCTGATGGCGGTGTTGACCGTGGCCGCGGCGCTGGGCGTGCTGCTGGACGGCCGGGTCCTGGGCGGGTCGCCGATCTGGCTCAAGCCGTTCAAGTTCGCCGTGTCCTTCGTCATCTACGGCGCCACCATCGCTTGGATCATTTCCCGGCTGCCCGATCGGCGCCGCTGGGCATGGATCCTGGGCGCGGTTATCGCGGTCACCTCAGTGATCGAGATGGTGATCATCGTCGGGCAGGCCGTGCGCGGAACGCACAGCCACTTCAACGTCACCACCGAGCTGAACACCGCCCTCTGGTCCACGATGGGTATCGCCATCACGGTTCTCTGGCTGGCCACCCTAGTGATCGCGGCCTTCGCCGCCCGGCGCCAGTTCGGCGACCGGCCGTTCACCCTGGCGATCCGGTTCGGACTGCTCGTCGCGCTGATCGGGATGGCGCTGGGCTTCCTGATGACCGTGCCGACGGCCGATCAGCTCCAGGTGATCGAGAGCGGCAGCACCTCGCTGGCCGGGGCGCACAGCGTCGGGGTGGCCGACGGCGGACCCGGCCTGCCGGCCACCGCGTGGAGTACCACGGGCGGTGATCTGCGGGTGCCGCACTTCGTCGGGATGCACGCGCTGCAGGCCCTGCCGCTGCTGGCATGGCTGCTCGCCCTCCCACGGCTGGGGCTCGACGAACGCACCCGCAGCCGGCTGGTGACCACCGGCGCGGCGGCCTATCTCGGACTGGTCGGGTTGCTGCTCTGGCAGGCGCTGCGTGGACAGCCGCTGATCGCGCCGGATAGGTGGACCCTCGGCGCGGTGGCCGCACTGTTCGTCGCGGTGGCGGTCTTGGTGGTGACGACCCTGTACCGGTCCCGCCATACCGGATCGGCTCAGACCGAGGTGCGATCATGACCGCCGGCCTGTTCCAGTTGACGTTCCTGCGCGCCGCACCGTAGTCGGGCACCCACACCGTGGTCCCCGCCCCGGTTGCCTCATCCCACGCCGCCACCACCGTGTTGCTGGTGCCGAAGTCGCTCCCCAACCGCCCACCCATCAGCGCTGCACCGCCTCGACTCCCGCCCTGCGCAGGATCCTGCCCTGATGCGAGAGCCCGACGAAGCGGACGGCGACGGGCTGACCGGGCCGCAGCGGGGTCGATGTGCTCAGCGGGTCGTGCCGGGCTGGGTCGAATGGCTCGGTCTCGCCGACTGCTCCGAGCAGCGCCAATCCCTCCTGCCTGAGCGCGCGCACCAGGCGCATCGCGACGTCGAGAACGTCCTTCGCCGCCACCTCGGTGGCGCCGCCAGCGCGCAGGTGCGAGAGCGTGACGAGCTGCACCACCGGCGTGGCAGTCGCCTCCAGCAGCCGCCGCACATCCGCGCGCGCGACCTCATCGCCATGATCGCGCGCGTTGTCCCGCTCCCGGGCAAGATCGCTTCGCAGCCGTTCGAGTGAGTGATCGCGCTCTGCCAGCGTGAGCCGCAGCCCCGGCAGCTCACGTTCGAGGGTCAAGACCCGTTCCCGCAACGCCTTCCCCACCACGTTGCCAGCGCTTGAACCTGGCCAATATCACACCGACAGGGTACGGCGGAGGGCTTGCCTACCAGGCGATCTTGACGTTGTGGTCGCAGAAGGCCTTCCCGGCGCGATCTGCGGCGGGCGCGTGCGAGTGGGGCCGGTTCGTACCGGACTTCCGTTATGACCCGCCATGCCGCTGAGACCGGCTGTTCACAGATCAAGCGCCGCGCGCAGGGCGCCGTCGAGGCGCTTCAGCGTGGTGATGTTATGAATTGTTCCCCGAGGTGAGGTGCCGGAGGGGGTGCCGCTTGGTGCCGAATTGGTGGTGATACAGCTGGGCGCGAAGGGGCCGTCGCTGCCGAGGATCGCTGATCAGAGCGTCTAGCTCGCGCGATTCTTGTCAGCCTAGCCGGATAGACTTACTATCATGGTGAACCGCCGGATGTCCGCTCGTCAGGTCCTGGCACTCGTTCGCAGACTGGCCCGCCGGGAGGAGTTGATATTGGTCGAACTGCCTGGTCGAGGCAAGGCTTCGCACCGGCTCTACCGATTGGTCGACGCGGGCGGTTCCGAGGTCGTTCGGTTCGGCGTGACCGACCACCCTGGTGACGTTTCGTGGTTGGTGCTCCGCCGACTGGAAGAGCGACTTGAACCGGTGTTCGGCAAAGACTGGACGGAGAAGGAGCGATGACCACCTATGACGTGACTGTTTCCCGCGAGAATGAGCTGTGGGTGGCCGATGTCACGGGGATGACCGCCGCCACCGACGTACTCCGGTTCGGCGATCTGGACGTCGAGGTCCGCGACTTGATCGCCGGGCTGACCGACGCCGACCCGGACGAGTTCGAGATCCGCTGGCACCACCGGGCCGGCGACGACGACGTGACAGCGCTGATCGGCGAGCTGACCGAGGTGGAAGCTGCCGCCGAGACTGCCACCGCCAGACGGGACGCAGTCCGACTGGAGATTATCCGGCGGTTGTCCGCAGCCGGGCTGTCCCAGCGCGTCATCGCCGACGTGCTCGGCCTGTCCCACCAGCGGGTGAACCAGCTCGCCAACGCATCCTGACCGGCGCCGCGTGCCCAGTCATGGGCGCCGGGCTGCCACGGCGTCGCTGTAGGTCTCGATGGTCTCGTCGGCGCGTCGCGCACTCAGCCGCCAAGTCCCCATCGACCGCTTCCATGATCATCGGGCCGGCCGCGGCCAGCGAGTCACCGGGTGGCGGCCCGGTCGACGCCTGCCCGCTCCCGCGACCCACCGGTCTCGACCCGCCACTGTCGTGGATGCGGGCCAGCGGGGTCGTAGCGGCATGTTGCGCCGGTACTGATTGCGACGCGCAATTCGGCGCCCAGCGCGGGGTCGGCCTCGGCGAGCACATCGAGTGCCCGTTTGACGGCCTTGCGCACCGACGTCCGGGCCCGCTCGGTTGACGCGCCGAAATTCCGGGCACGCCCGCCGAGGCCCAGAGAGCCGGTGAGCTCGGCGGTGAGCGCTTCCCTCTCGAGCCGGAGCCGCTCGGCGCGGCCAAGGTCCGCATCCGCATCCGCGTCATCGATCTCCGCGTCGATCTCATGGAGCCGGCGACGGTAAGTGGCGACGGCCTGGCGGTCGAGGACCTCGTGATCTACCACCGAGACCGCGGCGCAGAGGTCGGTCGCCGGAAGATTCTCGCCGGGATGGGTGAGAAGTATGCCGAGGTAGCGCAGCCCGATGAGACAGGGAAGGGCTATCAGCCGGGGACCGACTTCCACGGTCCACCCGTCCTTTCCCTCCTGGCGAAGTACGGCCGGAACCATCGGGCGACGTAGCGCGGCGGCGCGAGCCGACCACTCCTGTTCCCGCAGTGTGAGAGCCATCGCCCGGGCCTCGGCCACGGCGGTGTTGAGCAGCGTCGCTGCCCGCTGCAGGTCTGCGGACCGGCCGCGCAGCAACAGGGCGTCGGCCAACTCGGCGTTGCAGAGGGCGGTCGCCGGGCGGTGGCCCCAGCGCTGGTTGGCCTCGACGGCGTGCTCCAGGTACGCCACCGCAGCGTCAGGGTCACCTGTCGTCATCGCGGCGACGCCCAGTGCCAGCGACACCGAGCCGAGGACGGTCTCGGCGCGCTCCAGTAGCAGCTCGGTTCGCTCGGGTCCGACCGGGCGCTGCTCGGCGAGCTGGACCGCTCGCTGAAGCAACATGGCCGCCTGTTCGTAGGCGAAGCCGCGGCGCAACGAGGTGGCCGCCTCGCGGCAGGTGTCGATCGCGCGCAGTGCGTCGGTATCGGACCGGGCGGCGGCGGCCAGCGCGTGGTGTGCCACCCGCTCGGGACGACCGGTGCCGGCGAGCAGTGCCGCGGCACGCGCGTGTATGTCCAGCCGCGCGGACGTGTCGAGCTGGGCGAGGGCGGCTTCCCGGACGGGGTCGTGGAACGCGCAACCGGACGGCGACAGGTCCACCAACCCGCCGTCCGCGGCTTCGGCGAGTGCGGCGGCGACGTCGGTCGGGGGCTGCTCCGCGAGCTCAGCGATGTCACCGACCGCCGGCTCGACGCCGAGCACAGCGCCCAGCGCCAGCAGACGCCGGGTGCGGGCCGGCAGCCGGGCGAGCGCGTCGGTAATGGCCTGCCGCACGGTGGTCGGGCCGGTATCCCAGCCGCGGCCGATCGCGTGGGCCAGAAACAGCGGTATCCCGCCGGTCACTTGGAGCAGGGCCGTGGTGACGCGGTGGTCGTCGCCGCGCTGCCCGCGGGCGGAGAGCAGTGCTGCCGCGTCCTGCACGGTGAAGCGCCGCAGTGGCACCGCGGTCGCGTCTCGCGCCAGCTCGTCGAGCAGCGTCTCAGCGCCGCCGTCGCGGCGGGCAAGGAGCAGCACCAGCGGGAGCCGGTCCAACGCGCGGGTGAGGAAGCGGGTGAGCAGCAGGGCGCCGGCGCCCGCGTTGTGCAGGTCGTCGAGCACGACCATCGTCGGAGTGCCCGCACGGGCATGTTTGAGCCGGTCGGCGACGGCGGCAAACCGGGCGAAGCGTTCGGGCGCGACGCGTTCACCAGCGCCGGGGTCATCCGCGAGCAGGCCGGCACCACTGGCTCCGATGAGGTCGGCCAGCACTGCCGGCCATGGCCACAAAGCCGGTGCGCCCGCATGCGGCCAGCACCGCCCCCACACGACGTCGAAGCCGTCGCGCTCGGCGTCGGCGGTGGCTCGTTCGCAGAACCAGGTCTTGCCGATGCCCGCCTCGCCGGAGACGACGGCCACCTGCCGGCGGCCGGTCAGCGCACGGGCCCGCAAGCGCGCCATGACAGCGAGCTCGTGGTCCCGCCCGATGAACTCCTCGACCACGATCCGAGTGTGCGGCACGCCACGGGCGGCGCATCAAGGGGACGGCACAACGTCGGCACACCAAGGTCACGCCATGAAGGTGACAGGACTTCACGGCAACTGGGAGGTGCACATGAGCACGCAACGCGACGCCGAGCTCGCAGCCGAGGTGTCAGATTGTCGAGCGGTGATCGACTGTGTCGTCGTAGGCGGTGGCCCGGCTGGGCTGGCCGCCAGTGCCGCGCTCACCGACCGCGGTGTCGACCATGTGGTGCTGGAGCGGGGCCGGATCGGCCAGACCTTGCGGACGCAGCGCTGGGATTCCTTCCGGCTGAACACACCGAGCTGGGCGAACACGGTTCTCGGTAACACGGTTCTCGGGAACACCGTGCTCGGCGACCAGGCCAGAGCTTACTATCCGACGGGCGCGGAGGTCGTCGGGCTCCTGGAGAAGCTCGCCGCAGGCGCCCCCGTCCACGAAGGCGTCGAGGTGACGCGGCTGGTACCGGAACGCGACAGGTACGCCCTGTCTGTGGACGACGGTGTGATCCGGGCCCGCACCGTCGTCGTCGCCACCGGCCACGAGAACGTGCCGCGGACACCCGCGCTGGCGCGGGCGTTTCCGGACCGGGTCGCGCAGTACCACGCCGCGGACTACCGCAACCCAGGCGAGCTGCCCGACGGCGGCGTACTGGTGGTCGGCAGCGGCCAGTCCGGCTGCCAGATCACGGAGGAACTGCTGGCGTCCGGGCGCCACGTGGTGCTGGCGACCAGCCGGGTCGGTCGGGTGCCCACCCCATACCGCGGCCGCCACATCCTCGAGTGGGCATTCGACACCGGGTGGTTCGACGAACGCCCGCAGGACCAGCCCGATCCCGCGATGATGCGGGCCCCGATACCGATCTTCGCTCCGGGCGGCCGCGCGCTGAGCCTGCAGGCGCTGGCCCGGGCCGGTGCGACCCTGGCCGGGCGGCTGGTCGCGGTGGACGGCAAGCAGGTCAGCTTCGACGGTAGCGCACCAGCCAACGTGGCCGCCGGTGACGCGTTCGCCGCTCACGCCAGGGCGGCGGCGGACGAGTTCATCGCCCGTGCTGGCGTTGACGCGCCGCCCGCCGAGCCCGACGACGCCGACGTCCCGGTCCACCTGGACCCGCCGGCGGCACTCGACCTCGGTGACATCGGGTCTGTTGTGTGGTGCACCGGGTTCACTGGCGACTTCTCCTGGCTCGACCCCACGCTCGTCGACGCCGGCGGGCAGCCACGGCGCTCGGGCTGTGCCGCGGCCCTGCCCGGCGTCTGGTACATCGGGTTGCGCTGGCTCACCCACCGTGGCTCGGCAGCGTTGCTCGGTTTGCCACGGGACGCCGCCACGGTCGGCACTGCCGTGGCGACTCATCTGAACACGTCCCAGCGAGGCGGCTTGGTCCAGGTGAGCGAGTAGCGCCACAGCAGGTGACGGCGGTAGCAGGCGCCGGGCAGGACCTGGGTGACGAGGTGTCGCGTTTCCGCGAAAGTGTCAGGAGGAGGCCATACCGTCGGCGACGGGTGCTCTCATCCTCACCGGTCACCTCCCTCACCGCGGCCGGCTGCGATGATCCGGACGTAGATAACAACGAGGGAGACGCGATGACTGGTCCGTTGACGGGGAAGGTCGCACTGGTGGCGGGAGCGACTCCGCCGAGGGGCACTTCGGCATCTCCGCGACACCGACGTTCACCGGGCGGGCGGTCGTAGCCCTCGCCGCCGATCCCAACGTCGCCCGGTGGAACCAGGCCTCCCTCTCCTCCGGGCAGCTCGCCCAGGAGTACGGGTTCGTCGACCTCGACGGTAGCGCCCCAGACGCGTGGCGCTACCTCGTCGAGGTCCAAGACGCCGGCAAACCTCCCGACACCACCGGGTACCGCTGACCGTTCCGTTACCAGAACGCACGGAGTCGGCCGATGCGTAGGTTGGCTCGTCATTCGTTGAGGATCTCCAGGTCGAGCTGGCCAAGGCGCTCGGGGTCGGCGTGGATGTCGATTGCGACGATCTTCCCGCGCGTGATCGTGAAGCCGATGACGGCACGCCGCCGTCCGCCTGGAGCCCACACGGCTCCCACGACCCCGTTCACGAGTGCCGGTTGTGCGGCCCGGGCACGGCCCGAGAAGGCGTCGGCCACGGCCGCCGCACCGCTGACCTCCCTCGACAAGGCCGGCGCACCGCGGGCTTCGCTCGACCCGGCCGCATGCACGGCTGCCCGGTCGGCTCGGAGCACGACATCTGGGTCGAGCACCGCGACCAGCGCGTCGAAGTCACCTCCGCGTGAGGCGGCGAGGAAGGCGTCGACGACCTCTTTCTGGCGGGTGAGATCGGCGTCGGGAACCGGGGCCGCTCCCTGCACCCGGCGGCGTGCGCGGCTGGCCAGCTGCCGAGCCGCGGCCGGGGAGCGCCCCACGATGGGAGCGATCTCGTCGAAGGGCACGGCGAACATGTCGTGCAGCACGAACGCGAGCCGCTCGGCGGGAGCCAGCGTGTCGAGTACCACGAGCAGCGCGGGACCGACCGAGTCGGCCAATAGCGCTTCGTGCTCGGGATCGATCCCATCCGCGCGGCTCGCGATCGGGTCGGGCAGGTGCGCGTCGAGGGGTTCCTCGCGCCGCGACCTGCGCGAGCGCAGCATGTCCAGGGACACCCGGGCGACGACGGTCGTCAGCCATCCGCCCAGGTTCTCGACGCCGGTGGTGCCGGAGCGGCGCAGGCGCAGCCACGCTTCCTGGACGGCGTCGTCGGCCTCGCTCAGTGAGCCGAGCATCCGGTAGGCCACCGTTCGCAGGTGGGTGCGGTTGGCCTCGAATCGCTGCGCCAGCCAGTCGTGCTCGTCCATCGGTCACATTCCCTCGTCGTGTTCCGTCATATCAGTGACGGACGAAACCCAGCCGATGTGACCAGGAGACCGGTTGGGCGGTTCAGCAAGGTCACGGGAACACCCTGGAGGAGAGCAATCATGCAAGCACGGATGAGCAACCCAGCGATGATCCTTCCTGACGCCATGCAGGCCCTGCTCGCCCTGGCGAAGTCGACGGAGACGGGAGGCGTGCCGTCGCGGACCCTCGAACTTGTCCACCTGCGCGCGAGCCAGATCAACGGCGGCAGCGTCTGCGTCGACGGGCACCCGCGCATCGCCAAGAAGGCAGGCGAAACAGACGAGCGGCTCTTCGCGGTGGCGGCCTGGCGGGATACGCCCTACTTCACCGATGCCGAACGCGCCGCGCTGGCGCTCACCGAGGCCGTCACCCGGCTCAGTGATCGGCCGGACCCGGTACCCGACGAGATCTGGGACGAGGCCGCCCGGCACTACGACGAGCCGGCGCTTGCGGCCTTGGTGATCTCCATCGCCCAGATCAACGTCTGGAACCGCCTCAACGTCACCACCAGGCGGCCGGCCGGCGAGTGGGCGCCCTGAGCTGCACCGGGCGGCGCGCTCGGGGTGGCGAATCTGGCCCATACTGAGGGCGTGAGTACAGACGCCACCGAGCTATCGGTCAGCCAGGCCCGCGACCACTTCTCCGATGCCGTGAACCGGGCCGCCTTTGGTGGCGAGATCACCTACGTCACCCGCGGCCGTGGGCAACGGCGTGCCGCCGCGATCGTGCCGGCTGAGCTCGTCGAGCACTACGAGGTGATGATCGATCTCGAAGACGGTCGAGTCGCCCACGAACGGCTGGCCGACCTCAACGCCGGTCGTACCACAGCAGTCCCAGCGGGCGAGGTGGCTCGGGTACTGGGGCTGTGAGTGGTCCTCCGACAGTATGCAGTCTTGTATGACCCGACGGCGCTCAAGGAGTTGACCAAGCTCGACAAGCCGGTGGCCCGCCGCGTCGTCAAGTCCGTCGACGCGCTGGGTCTCGACCCGCACCCCAACGGCGCTCGACCGCTGGCAGGTCACCCAGACCTGTGGCGTATCCGGGTGGGGCGACTACCGGGTCGTCTACACGATCAAGGATGCTGAACTAGTCTAGTGGTCCTCGCGCTGAGGGCTGCTCATCGCGGTGTGGTATATCGCGGGCTGCGCTGACTCCCATAAGACAGGGATGCGGCGGTTGTGGCACCGCGCAGCATCGGGTTACCGATCAGACCGTGCCCGCCTCGATTCACATCTACCGCTGCTCAGCCGCGCGCTCCAGGGCTTCGATATCGATCTTGCTCATGCCGTGCATTGCTGTCATCACCCGTTGCGACTTATCCGGGTCGGGATCCTTGATCAGCTCGATCAAGACTGTGGGAATGATCTGCCACGACACGCCGTACTTGTCCCTCAACCAGCCGCATGGACCTTCTTCCCCGCCCTCGGAGAGCTTGCTCCAGTAGTGATCGACCTCGTCCTGTGTCGCACAGTGCACCTGCAACGATATGGCCTCGTTGAACGTGAATTGGGGCCCGCCGTTCAACGCAGTGAATTCCTGTCCATCCAACTCGAAGGTGACCGTCATGACCGATCCTTGCGGTCCGGGCCCACCTTCACCGTACCGAGTGAAGTCCAGGATCTTGGAGTTCTTGAAAATTGTGGTGTAGAACGTCGCTGCCTCGTCACCTTGGGTGTCGAACCACAGACATGGGGTGATGTGCTGCATCGTCTCGTCCTCTCTCGCGTCGACCATCTTGGTGGCTTGCCTGTCGGGTAGACCGCGGCAACGGCGGAAACTCATCGCATGGTGTCCGGCATTCACCGTCGGAGCATGCCGGCGGCGCGGGTCAGCACCACCCGGAGTTCGGAGACGCGCAGGGCACGCAGCGTGACGAGGAGAACCGCGCCGCCCAGCAGGGTGGCGGCGGCGAGTTCGACGGCGGCGCGCAACGGGGCCGGCGCATCAGGCATGGCGAGCCGGCCCAGGCTCAGGACGGCCAACGCGGCGACGCCGGCAGCGCCCGAAGCCACCGCGATACGTCCCACTGAGCCCGCCACCAGCCGGGTGTGTAGGTCATCGAGCCTGTGCCGCAGCCACACCTGGCCGATCACGGCGCCGATCAAGAAGGAGGCCGAGTTGGCCGCAGCCAGCCCGATGACGACCTGCTGGGGGCTCAACACGACCGGCGCGGCGAGTGACAAACCGATCTTTGAGAGCACCATCAACGCCATGATCACGGTCGGGGTGCGTCCGTCGCCCAGCGCGTAGAACACCCGTAGCTGCAGCAGCATGACGGCGTAGGGGAGCAGGCCGAACGCTGATGCGGCCAGTGTGTCGCCCAGGCGCTCGGCTTGGGCGAAGTCGGACTGACCGTAGGAGAACAGCACCGTGGCGATCTGCCCACCAGCGATGGTGAGCAGGGCCGAGATCGGCAGCAGCAACAGCGCCGACATGCGGGTACCCAGGGACAGGTCGGCAACCACCTCACGGATCTTCCCGTCCGCGCTGGACCGGCTGATCCTGGGCATCAACGCGGTGAGCACCGAGGCGCCCAGCACGCCGTAGGGCACGATCAGCAGCATCCAGGCATACACGTATGTCGACACGCCGCCGGCGGCGGTGGCCCCCGCGATCCGGTAGGTGACGATCAGTCCGATCTGGCCGGCCAGCACGTACAGCACCACCCAGCCGGCGAGCCCGCTGAACGTCGACAGCCGTGGATCCCAGCCCCACCGCCAACGCCACCGGAATCCCGACCGGCGCAGCGCCGGCAGCAGCACCGCCGCCTGCACGACGATGCCCAGCGTGGTGCCCGCCCCGAGCACCCACAGCTTCGCCTCGCCCATCAACCCGGGGTTGAGGCTGATCTGGCCAGGGGTGATCGCGTAGGCGCCGATCACGGCAATGAGCACCAGGTTGTTGGCCACCGGTGCCCATGCGGGCGGGCCGAACACGTCACGGCTGTTCAGTACCGCGCCCACCAGCGCGGCCAGCCCGTAGAACAGGATCTCCGGCAGCAGCAGGTATGCGAAGGCGGTGGCCAGCTCGGGGCTGGAGTGCGGGCCGCCGATCACCGATAGCCGGATCAGCAGCGGTGCGGCGGCCACCGCACTGATCGTGCCGATCACCAGCGCGACCGTGCTCATCGTGAGCAGTCGCTGAGCGTAGGCCAGACCGCCGTCAGGGTCGGTGCGCTGCGCGCGGACCAGCACCGGGATCGCCACGCTGGACAGCACCCCGCCCAGCAGCAGTTCATAGACCATGTTCGGCAACTCGTTGGCGACGTTGTAGGAGTCGTTGAGCACCCCGAACCCCAGTGCCGCGGCCAGCATCAGCTTGGCAACCAACCCCGTCACCCGACTGACCACCGTGGCCACGGCCATCGAGCCCGACGCCCGCGCCAAGGCGTCGCCATTCATCGGCGCACGAACTCCGCAATCTGCTGCAACAAGCGGAACTGTGCGCACCCGCTGTCCGCCCGGGCGCCATCCGTTGCCCGGGAGCCGAACAAGTGGCCGAAGATAATCGGTTCACCCGGCGCGGCGCGGCGCACCAGCTCGAGCAACGTTTTGTCCACCTCGATGAGGATACTGGCGCAGATCACCCGCGCCGAACATCGACATCACGGGACGTCTCAGCCGCACAGCGTGGCGTAGAACGTCGCCACCGCGCCCGGACTGAGCCGCCGGCTTGGGTGGCCCGTTGACAGACGTAGGTCGGGATGGCCGCGGCCACGCTTCGGCTACCCGAATGTCATCTCCGCGCAATCCCTGATCGCGCGTGCTCGCCGATCTGATCGGCGCGGGTCTGCGACGGCAGTCGATGGCGGTGGATGTGGCCTATGACGGCTGGGCGGCCAAGGAGGTGGGTGGCCGGTCGGGCGTTGCGGCCAGTGCAGCGGATCTCCACGACGGCGCGGCGACTTTCCTCGGACAATCTGCACGAGCGGATCAGACTGGATGGTCCCCGAGACGAGTTGACCGACCTCGCGGCGACTTTCGACTGCATGTTGGATCGCCTGCAGATCGCGTTCGACAGCCAACGCCGGTTCGTGGCCAATGCCTCACACGAGCTGCGCACCCCCCTGACCATTCAGCGCGCCGTCATCCAGCTCGAGCTCGACGACGACCAGCTCGGCCACGACGATGGGTCGGCGTTGGCCGAGGTCCGGCAGAAGCTGTTGGACGCCAACCGCCGCAGCGAACGGCTTATTGACGGGTTGCTGCTGCTTGCCCGCAGTGAGCGTGGGCTGGAACAGCGGCAACCCGTGCGGCTCGACGAGATCGTGCGCGAAGTCCTGCTCCGGCACACCGTCGATGCCGCCCAGCGGCACATCGACGTCCAGGCGGACCCGCACCGCTGGCGGGCTGGACGTGTTGATCCAACTGCCCGCAGCCACCCGTTGACCGGTCAGTGCAGTGCACCGTGGTTGTCGGTGGCGGGTGCTTGCATGAGCGCATGACGTATTCATCGAGCCAGCCGATTACTGGCAGCGCCGCCGGTGTTCCGTTCACCGCCCTCCCGCCGCGTGCCGATGCGGCGAACGCACCGCTGGTGGTCATCTGGCACCTGATGGATCCACCGTGTACCGACGCGGCGATGGCGGCCGCGCTGCCGATGGCCGCACTGCCCGCCTGGCGGCTGTATCTCGGGCTTCCCCTGACCGGGTGGCGGCTCCCTGCCGGCGGTTTCGAGGAGCTGATGCGGCTGGGCTTTGCCGACGCGGTGCTGAACCTGTTCGGCCCGATCCTGTCTCAGGCAGCCGACGAGGCACCGGCGGCGGTGGCGGCGGTGCGCGCCGAGTTCGGTATCGCGGAAGGCCCCATTGGGTTAGCCGGCGGCTCGGCGGGAGGTGGCGTCGCACTCGAAGTGATCACCCGAGGGTTCCTGCCGGTGGCGGCCGCCGCGCTGGTCAACCCGATGATTCGGGTCACCGGAGCTGTCGCGGCCAACGAACGGGGCTACAACATCCGCTACGAATGGACCGACGCCTCTCGGGCCGTCGCCGATCGGTTCGACTTCCTTCGCCGGGCCGCGGAGATCGCTGCTGTGGCTCCAGCCTTGCTTGTGATCAGCGGCGAGGACGATGACCCCGAGTTCTGCGCCGACGCCAATGCGCTGGCGAGCGAGCTCGCCTCCCGATATCGGGAGGCTTCCCGCCTCCATCGGCAAAGCGTGCCCGGCATGCCGCACCACTTGGCGGAGCCGCCCGGCATGGAGCCGGCGCCACAGAACGCGCACGCGGCCACCGTCGATGCGGCATTCACGTCCTGGTTCGCCGATCATCTGTGCCAGGCTGCCCATTGATCAGCGTTCGGTGCTTATTGGGAAGGCACCGTACGCAGCGCGCGCGAGTAGCGCCGGAGCAGCAGGGCAGCGGTCGCGGCCAAGCCGCCGAGCAGGCCGAACCACACCCCGACCGGGCCGAGTCCGAGCGACCAGCCCAGCAGCAGCGCCACCGGTAACCCGACCAGCCAGTATCCGACCAGGGTGATTCTGAATGCGCCGGCGGTGTCGTCCAGCCCGCGCAGTAGTCCTACGCCAATGTTCTGTGCCGAGTCGGCGAACTGCAACACGGCAGCTACCAGCAGCAATTGGCTGGCCACGGCAAACGCGGCCGCATCAGCTGGCACGTCGGCGTCCAGAAACACCCCCAGTACGGCGCCGGGAACGAGCAGGTAGACCAACGCGATCACCGCCGCGACGGCCGCGCCCTGCCGTAGGTCGCCGCGATCGGGACGCCGAGGCGCAGCAGCCGGCGGACCGTTGCCGCCGACGCTGTACTGGCGCAGCGCCTGGAACCACGGCGACGGCCAGTTGCTCGCTGCCGGGCTGACCGGCCACGTGCTGGCTGACCAGGTCGGCGCACCGCTCATACCGCGCGACGCCTGACTTCTACATCGCGGGAACGCCTGGTCCCTCCGCGATGTTCAGAATCGTGTCGATCAGCTGTTGCGTGCGGCTTTGGGTTCGCAACCATGGCGGCAGCTCTAGCAGCGCCATGATCTCATCGGCGAGTACGTCGCCAATCACGCCTGGCCACAAACGCTTGGCCTTGGCGGCGGCTGCTGCCGCCGTCCGGTGCGCGGCGTGCCGGTCAAGTTCCTGCACGACCGCGATGTGTGTGTCAAACATTGTTATCACCTCAGTTGGCCCGTGCTCGGCCTCCAGACGGTCCAACGACCGTGGCTAGGTTCAGTCGCGACGATTCGAGCCTGGCACCGCCCGGTCGGTCATCGCGGCCATCACACAACTGAGCGTCGACACCGCCCCGTGCGTACCGGTACGCGTGGAGATTTTCCAGTTCGGGACAAGATTCGAACCCGGTACCTACCGTTCCCGGCAGCAGTTGGGCTGGACCGCTGGGCTCACCGGATTCCGGCCATGAGCCGTCTGATCATCGGGCTGAGGACGAGGAGAATCAACCCGACCACGATCGCTGCCGCGCCGAGAGTGCCGAAGTAGCGTGCCTCGTGCAACGGGCTGTAGAAGCCGGCGAGGGATCCGGACAGTGCCGTGCCCAGTGCGACGGACAGGAAATACAACGCCACCGTCTGGCTGCGGAACACCGTAGGAGAGATCTTGGTAGTCAACGAGAGGCCGACCGGTGAGATCAGCAGCTCCCCGATCGTGAAGACGAGCAGGATGAAGGCGACCGCCAGCAGCGGAGTGGTTGCTCCGGCGCCGCCGGCCCAGAACAGGAACAGCAGGAAAGCCAGGCCGATGGTGACGTTGCCGAGCGCGAATTTGATCGGCGTTGCCGGCTGGCGGGGGCCGAGCTTGATCCACAGAAACGCGAACACGGGCGCCAGCAGGATGATGAACACCGGGTTGAGCGCTGTCACCCACTCCGTCGGCATCTCCCAACCGAAGAAGTTCTTGTCGACCCGCCCGTCGGCGTAAATCTCCACCACCGTGAACTGCTGCTGGAACAGTGCCCAGAAGGCCGCGTTGGCCACGAACAGCGGGATGAACGACAGCACCCGGCTGCGCTCCACCAACGTGATCTTCGCGCTGGTCAGGATGACGGCGAAGTACACGGCCGCAGCCACCCCGCACACGGCCACCACGACCGTGGACAGGTTCCCGGCCGTGATCATCCCGCTCGCCACCAGAACGACCACCACGGCCGCAGCCACCATCGCGAGGCCTGTGACTATGATCCATCGGGAGCGGGGTAGCGGGTTGGGGACGATGCTCGCCTCGGCACCGAGATTGCGGCGCCCGATGGTGTACTGGATCAGCCCGATGGCCATGCCGATGGCGGCGATGCCGAAGGCGTAGTGGAAACCGAGGGTGCTCCGGGTGAGTCCGGTGAGCAGCGGGCCGAGCAGCCCGCCGATATTGATCCCCATGTAGAAAATCGAGAAACCGGCGTCGCGGCGGTCATCGTTTTCCGCATACAGCGTTCCGACGACGGCAGTGGCGTTTCCTTTCACCCCGCCGCTACCCAACGCGACACACGCCAAGCCCACTCCGACGCCCACGAGGCCCGGCAGAATCGCCAGCGCGGCGTGCCCGATCATCACCAGAACCGCGCTGTAGAACAACGTCCTTTCGGCCCCGAGCACCCGGTCAGCGACCCAGCATCCGACGATGGTCGAGACGTAGACCAACCCGCCGTAGGCGCCGACCAGGCTGGTGGCCGTGGCCTTGGGCAGCCCGAGCCCGGGATTGTCGCCTGCCACCTCGTAATACAGGTACAGCGTCAGTGACGCGAGCATCCCGTAGTAGGAGAAGCGCTCCCACACCTCGACGCCGAACAGGTTGGCCAGCCCGCGGGGATGCCCGAAGAACGCCCGGTCGGCACGCGGGTCGGTCACGGTGCTGCTCATCAGCGCAACTGTGCCGTCCCTGCATGCTCAGCGCCAGTTGCCTCGGGTGTGCGGTCAGCCCGCGGGCGGGCGGGGGCAGGTGCTCACGCGGCTGGACTTCCGGGTCGCGGCGTCGATGGCCGTCGCGCTGGATGCGTTGCAGTTTCGATGAGCAGTTTCGATCCTAACGAGACCGGTCCGGAACGGACGTCCACACCGGACTTTCCCGCTGCGGAGCCGGCAAGCACCACAGAGGACGGCGCGGTGGAGCTGGTGCACGCGCTGGCGGCGTCGAAGGCTGTTGCCACGCCACTTCGCGCGGAGCGGGTCGCACCGGCTTCCCCTTCACCGAAGGTCCGGTGTGGACATCGGACGGCGTTCAGTTGGGTGATGTGCACCAGCGGGAGCTGGTCCCGTTCGTTCAGTGGTGCACTGCCGGCTTCGTCAACTGATCACCAGAGCGTTCCGGCCTTTCCTCGCCGACACCGATCTCGAGGTCCGTCGGACCCTGGAAATCGACGAGTACGCCCACTCCGCGAACGCGGGGTTGAGTTCGGCCCTCCCACGGCGAGGGCCGAGCGTGGTGTCAGGCGAGCCCCATCCGCCTGGAGCATGTTGGCCAGGCGTTCCAGCCCTGTCCGCGAAGTACTTTCTCGGCGATGGCGATCTGCTGCGTTCGGGTGGCGTTGTTGGCGGTGCTCGCGTAGGCCCCGCCACCATAGCCAGTCCACGTACGGCGGCTGAACTGCAACCCGCCGTAGTACCCATTGCCGGTATTGGCGCGCCAGTTACCCCCGCTCTCGCATTGCGCCAAGCGATCCCATTTATTTTGCGCCGGGCCGGCCTGCGCCGGTGCCGTGAACATTAGTTGAACGATCACAGCGGCCGCGACGACTCCAATACGTCCGAGTAATCGGGAGGTCCTGGTCATGTTCGGTCTCCACGAAACGCGCACACGACTGACGGTCTCGGAAATACGCGGGATTCGGTCCCACATCAACCGATGGTTGACCTGCGCCCCTGTCCCGATTCACCGAGAGGTTGCGGTATCCGGTCCCGTGGGACAGGGCTGTGCGCACTGGTCCGGATTCCCGTACCAAGGTGGCTCCTCGGTGCAGGACAATGATGACCGTACGGATCATCGTTGCTTGTGCAAGGGGGTGTCGGGGTGGCCAGTCAAATGGGGGTCCCGAAGTGACATTGTTACCCTCTGCAACTGTTGTCAGCGTTTCAGCAGGTCACATGGACCTAGCTGCCTACTCGGCGCACACTATTTGCCGGATTTATTTGCCTTGTCGATAGTGAGATGCATCACTAAGCGTCACCCGTCTGTGCAGTCCAAAAGTCCACCTTTTTGGGTATTCGGACCGTTCGGTGCGACGGATACACGCGCGGAACGTTGGGGTGATCGTCATCATTACAGGTGACGCCACCGCGTTGACCGGCACCGACAACCATGATCATCTGAGTGCTGATGTGGCGCCGAAGGGCGCCGTCGCCGAGCCCGCTGGTCGCTGACCAAACTTCCATGGTTCAGGCCGGAGGCTCGCCACCTTTCCTTAATAAAACCTCACTGCGTCACATTGTTCATTCGCGCGATGTGGGCTCCGGTCCCGTTTCTCGTTTTTGATTTACGGACGTTTCTGTGGGAATCGTTGGACGGTCACCAACAGCTCGGTCTGCAACATGGCGAACTCGGCCGGGAAGCAGTGTTCGGCGAGAGCGGACGCGAACTGCTGCGGGAGGACCGGCCCCGACCGGCGCCACCGATGGGTGGTGTCCGGCGAGCCCGAAGCGGGTATGACAGCTCGGGGAAGCGGCACAGGAGGCACCCATGGCAAGTACAAGCGGTTCCGAGCCGGACCTGCTCGGGATCTATCTCAACGATCACCTGGCTGGTGCGACCGGTGGAGTGGCGTTGGCTCGCCGGGCGGCGGGGGCGCATCAGGGCTCACCAACCGGTGCCGCGCTCAGGCGGCTGGCGGCCGAGATCGCCGAAGATCGCGCTGCACTGCTGGACATGATGGCCGCACTCGGTCTTCCGGTCCGGCACTACAAGAGCTACGCGGCCTGGGCGGCGGAGAAGGTAGGTCGCCTGAAGCTCAACGGTCAAATCCGGGGCCGATCGCCGTTGAGCAGCGTGGTCGAGCTGGAGGCCCTACGACTCGTCGTGGAAAGCACGGCAGCGGGGTGGCGCACGCTGCGCGACCTGGCCACCCAGGATCGCCGCCTCGATGCCGAACGGCTCGACGGGCTGCTCGCTCGAACCAACCAGCAGGCGAACACCCTGGAGGAGTTGCGCGTGGGTATGGCTGGCGAGGTGTTCGGCAGCGCCGAGAGGGCGTCCCGGTCCTAAACGGGGTGAGGTGCCGCATGCAGGTGCCTGTACAGGATTCCCAGCGCCTCGACGACCGCCTTGGCACACACCTCGGCTGGATCGTCGCTGTCGAAGTGGCAGTGTTCGACCTGGGCCTCCACACCGTCGGACAGGGCGAGGAACACCGTGCCGGGCGGCTGACCGTCCTGCCCGTCTGGTCCCCCGGCGCCGGTCAGCGCCACCGTCACGTCGGCTCCGAGTAGCCGCCGGACTCCGTTGGCCATCGCGGCAGCGGCATGCGGACTGACCACCGGCCCAGGTGGCACGTTGAGCAGCTCATGTTTGACCTCGCTGGCATACGCCACCACACCGCCTCGAAACCAGGTGCTCGACCCCGGGGCCTGCGCCAACGCGCTGGCCAGCATCCCGCCGGTCAGCGATTCCGCCACCGCGACATGCAATTCGGCCGAGTCCAGAAGCTCGGCGATCGCTTCGGCCAGTCGAACCCGCTCAGCAGGATCGTCGTCAGCCATTGGGATATCCTGGCATGCTGTCGGCGACCACCGCCTGACGTTGCCCCATCGGCTGCGGCTCTCCGACGGTCGTATCGCGTGCCGTCTGGTACTCGGCCTGGGCGTTGATCTCCGCTCCTAGCAGCACGACGTAGCTGGTCAAGAACAGCCACAGCAGCAACACGATCACACCGGTCAACGCACCGTAAGTCTTGTTGTAGTTACCGAAGAAGTTGACGTAAAGGCTGAACCCCGCGCTGCCGAGCAACCACAGCGCCGCCGCCACCAGGCTGCCCACGCTGACCCAGCGGAACCTCGGCGGGTTCCGGTCCGGAGCGATCCGGTACAGCACCCCAAGTCCGACAACGATCAACGCGAGGAGCAACCCCCACCGCAATACTTGGGCGAGCAGTGACCCGAGGGGACCCAGCGGCACTACGTTCAATATCACCGGCACGACGGCGATCAACGCCAGGGTTATTACCAGGAACACGACCGTACCCAGGGTGAGTAGCAGCGCCACCCCTCGAAGTTTCACGAAGCCGCGCGTCTCCTTCTCCTCATAGACGGCGTTCACTGCCGTGATCAGGCTCGACGTGCCACTCGACGCGCTCCACAGCGCCGCCAGCAGCGAGACCACCAGCCCGACGGTCAGGGCCCCACCGCTGCTCTGGGTGATCGCGTTCAGTTGCTCGGAGATCAGTTGGCGGGAGGCTTGCGGCAAACCCGCCGTGAAGCTCTCCACCTGCTGGGTGATCTGCACGGGATCGGCCACCAGCCCCACCAGGGTCACCAGTGCGATCAACGCCGGAATCAACGCGAGAAATCCGAAGAACGCTACCCCGGCCGCCAGCAGCGAGATGTTGTCCTTCTGGCTCGCGCGATATGCCCGAACCAGGATCTGCCGCCATCCAGCCATCGGGATCTGCGTAGGCGAGTCCGCCTGGCTGCCCAGCTCGCTGCGAGTCATGCCACAGATCTTCCCCGAGTTGGTCCACTTCATGCGGCGAATGGGTATTCGGTGTCCAGCGCGGCGAGGGAGGTCTCATGCGGTTGCGACGGGTCGAGCCCATGGTCGGCGGGTACTCCCGCCGGCGCCGTGGGCGGGGCTTCAGCTACCACGATCAGGACGGCGCCCCGGTCACCGATCCCGCCACGCTGCAGCGGATCCGTGCGCTGGCGATACCTCCTGCCTGGCGCGACGTGTGGATCTGCGCGCTGCCAGGGGGACACATCCAGGCAGTCGGCACCGACGACGCCGGCCGGCGCCAGTACCGCTACCACGACGAGTGGCGACGTCGTCGTGACGCGGACAAGTACGACCGGGTGCTGCGACTGGGCCGGCGGCTGCCCGCGGTTCGGGCGCAGATCAGCGAACAGCTCAACGGCCGGGGGTTGGGTTGTGATCGGGTGCTGGCCGCAGCGCTACGAATGCTGGATATCGGTGTATTCCGGGTCGGCGGCGCCGAATACGCGCCCGGCCCCGAGGAGGATGAGGGCAGCTTCGGCCTGGCCACCGTACGGCGCGATCATGTGCGGCTTCGGCGAGGCGCCATCGAGCTGCAATACCCGGCAAAGGGTGGCATCGAGCGGGCGATCACGCTGCGGGATCCGGCGCTGCATGCGGTGGTGCGCGCTCTGCTCCGGCGCCAGGGTGGCGGAGAGGAGCTACTGGCCTACCGCACGACACAGGGCTGGTGCGACGTCGGCGCCGAGGACATCAATGCCCGGCTCAAGGAGCTCGCCGGTGCTGAGTTCAGTGCCAAGGATCTGCGGACCTGGAACGCGACGGTGCTGGCCGCGGTGGCGCTCGCCCAAGGCGCAACCGGCGGCGTGCCCACGTCGCAACGCGGCCGCGCGCGGGCGATCAACGTGGCGCTCGACGAGGTGGCCGAGCACCTGGGCAACACCCGCGCGGTGGCCCGAGCGTCCTACGTCGACCCGCGTGTGCTGGAGCACTACGCCGAGGGCAGGACCATCCTGGCCGCGGTGCGCCGCGCCGGAACCTTCGATCTCATCGACGAGCAGGTCCGATCCCGGCTGGAACGCGCACTCCTGCGCCTGCTTCGCTGATCTACGGTTTCAGGAGCATCTTGATGGCTCCGTCCTGCTTCTTCTGGAAAGTCTCGTAGGCCTGTGGCGCCTTGGCCAACGGCAGGGTGTGGGTGGCGAAGCCTTCCACGCCGAGTGGGTCACCATCGGTGAGCAGCGGCATGATGTCGTCGACCCACCGCTTGACGTTGGCCTGCCCCATCCGCAGTTGGATCTGCTTGTCGAAGATCGTCAACAGCGGCAATGGGTCGGCCATGCCGCCGTAGACGCCGGCGATGGAGATCGTGCCGCCCCGGCGCACGATGTCGATCGCGTGGTAGAGGGCGTTCAGCCGGTCGACGCCGGCTCGCTCCATCATCGGCGCAGCGACCGCGTCGGGTAATAGTCCGGTCACTTGCTGGGCGATCTCCGCGCTGGGTGATCCGTGCGCCTCCATCCCGACGGCGTCGATGACCGCGTCCGGTCCACGCCCGTTGGTCATCCCGCGGATGACGTCGGCGAGAGCATCCTGATGCTCGCGCAGATCGAGCGTCTCGGCGCCGTGCAACCGAGCGCGCGCGAGGCGCTCGGGCACAAGGTCGACGCCGATCACCTGCTCGGCACCGCGATGCCGGGCGATCCGGACGGACATATCACCAATCGGCCCCAAGCCGAGCACCACGACACTGCCGCCCGCCGGGATCCCGGCGTACTCGACCGCTTGCCACGCGGTGGGCAGCACATCCGAGAGATAAACGAATCGCTCGTCGGGCGGACCGTCGGGCACCACGATCGGCAGCGTGTTGCCGAACGGAACCCGGAGATACTCGGCCTGTCCACCCGGCACCGCGCCGTAGAGCTTGGTGTAGCCGAACAGCGCGGCTCCCATGCCCTGATCACGGACCTGAGTGGTCTCACACTGCGACTGCAGCCCTTGGCTGCACATGAAACACGTTCCGCAGGACACGTTAAACGGGATCACCACCCGTTGGCCGGGGCGGATCTGCGTGACGTCACCGCCGACTTCCTCGACGATCCCCATCGGTTCGTGGCCGAGAATGTCGCCCTCGGTGAGAAACGGGCCGAGCACCTCGTAGAGATGCAGGTCAGACCCACACAGCCCGGTCGTCGTGATCCGCACGATTGCGTCCGTCGGGTACTCGATCTTCGGATCAGGGACCGTGTCGACGCGGACGTCACGCTTGCCGTGCCATGTCAGTGCCTTCATCGATACTTCCTCCACATCCCGTTTTCGTGGCTCTTTCGGCCGTGGCCGGAGTACCCGCCGCGGAGTGCGGGTACTCGCGGGTATGTCCGACCTTGCCAAGCTGCGCCGGGAAGCAGCGGAGTGCACCGCCTGCGAGCTGTATGCCGACGCGACGCAGACGGTCTTCGGTTCGGGGCAAGCACTTCCGGTTCCGTCGGGAAGGCAAGGCCCGCATCCACCGCACCCCTGGAGTCGAACACGTCCGAGCCTGCCTGCCCTGGTTGCATGCCGAGCTCGCCGCGGTACGCCCGCGACTGCTGGTGACGCTGGTCGCCGATCTGGAGCTGGCCGGCCGCCTAGTCGTCGGAGCCGCCGACTCCGGGATCGGCCAAATGCCGGCGCGCTAGCGGTCGCACGGCGGGTCCTTCCAGCACCGAACCGTCGACATCGAAGCGCGAGCCGTGGCAGGGACAGTCCCAGCTGCGCTCGGCGCCGTTGAAGCGCAGCAGGCAGCCCAGATGGGTGCACCGCAGCGACACCACATGTAGGGTGCCGTCGGCTTCACGGAATGCGCCGACCTTGCCCAGACCGTCGCGAACCACCCGAGCCTCGCCGACGGGCACCTCAGCGGGGCTGGACACCTCTGCCGGGGTGATCCGATCGATGACCATGTCCGCTCCGGCCTTCGCGTTCATCTTTACCAATCGCGGCGCGGATCGCAGCGAGAGCCGGTGTGGGTTGAACCGGTCGGCCCACGGCTCGGGCTGCCTGCCGCTGATGACATCGGCGAGGATGCCTGCGGCCATCGTGCCGCCGGTGAGCCCCCACTTCATGAAGCCCGATGCCACGTACACCCCCGACGACACCGGCGTGTACCTGCCGATGACCGGCAGCTGGTCGTAGGACGTCGGATCCTGCGCCGACCATCGGTGGCTGATCTCGGTGACGTCCCAGTGCTTGCGAGCGAAGTCCACCAGGTGCTGGAAGCACTGCTCGTCGACGCCCGGCGCGCCGGTGGGATGGCTTTCCCCACCGACGATGAGAAGATCGCCATGGGTATTCAGCGACCGGGTAGCGCTCCCTGCATTGATCGACATCCCGGTCGGTAGTGGGCTCCGCGCCCTGGCGGCGATGCAGTAGGAGCGCATCGTTTCAAGCCGCGCGAAATAGCCGCCACGGTCGAAGACGGGGTAGTGCGTGGCGATCACAACGTGGCCGGCGTGCACCGTTGCGCGCGGGGTCCTCACCCGGCAGGGGGCGCCCTCGTGCAACGCGGTGGCCCGGGTGCCCTCGTACACCTCGGATCCGACGCGGCGGATCGCCTCGGCGAGTCCCTGCGCGTAGCGCACCGGGTGCAACGCGATCTGGTCGTCCAACCGGACCGCGCCCGCCACCGGGTACGGCAGATCGACGTCGTCGACCCACACCACCGGTAGCCCCGCGCTCGCGGCCGCCTCAGCCTCGTTGCGGACATCGGGCAGCTCGCTGCCGTCAGCGGCGACGGTGAGGGCGGGCCGGCGCTGCAGATCACACTCGATGCCCTCCTGATCGGCGAGAGTGGCGACGCGGTGTACTGCGGCTGCGCTGCCGGCGGCGTAGTCGGCGGCGGCCGGCCCGCCGTGTGCGCGCCGGATGGAGGAGTACATCGTGGACTGCAGCGCCGTGACCTTCGCGGTGTTGTTACCGGTGACGCCACCACCTACCCGGTTCGCCTCGACGACGGCTACCCGGGCCCCCCGTTGAGCCAGCAGCAACGCCGTGGTCAGCCCCGTGATGCCCCCACCCAATACTGCGACATCCACTGTGAGGTCACGGTCGAGCCGCGGGTAGCGCTCGCTGGGTAGTGCCTCAAGCCACAGTGACTGTGCCGCGCTCGTGGTGTGCACGGTTTCCTCCAGCGGTCCGCTCGGACGCAGTTCTGAGCCGGGACTGCCCGGCGGGCGGCGGCACTAAACCCGAAGGACTCTTGTGCGACCGGCAGTGGCGAGTAGCACGGGTAAACAGCACCTCCGCCGGGTATGTCACGTTGAGACTGTTGCGGCTACGGGTGCGGTTACGGGTCAGGGCGCTGAAGGAGGAGCAATGACGGTTCGCGAGCAGGGGCAAGCCAGCGGGGCTGACGCCTCTGTCGGGCAACTGGTGGAGCGGCTGTCCGCCCAGGTGTCGGCGTTGGTGCGGGATGAGATGGCGTTGGCTACCGCCGAGATGAAGCGCAAGGGCGCCCAAGCCGGTATCGGTATCGGAATCGGTGGCGCCGGTGCGGTGGTGGCATTGCTGGGGTCCGGCGCGCTGGTCGCGGCGGCGGTGCTGGGATTGGCGACCGTGCTGGCCGCTTGGCTGGCTGCGTTGCTCGTCGGCTTGGTGCTGCTGGCACTGGCCGGGGTGATATCGGCCGTCGGGATCAAGCAGGTGCGCAACTCGGCGCCTCCAGTACCCGAGGAGGCCATGCAGAGCGCCAAGCGCGACATCGAGACAGTGAAGGAGAGCATGCACCGATGAGCAGCAGCGAACAGCAACGGCTCGAGCAAGAGCGACTCGAGCAAGAGATCGAAGAGCTACGTGGCGAACTGGGCGAAACCGTGGAGGCTCTGGTTCATAAGGTGGACGTGCCGGCTCGGGCCAAGGAGCGCGGCCACGAATTGGCAGAGCAGGCCGTCGAACGCGGCATTGAACTGCACCAGCAAGCGACTGCACGCGGCAGCGAGCTGCTGGAACGCGGTAATGAGTTCAAAGGCGAGTTAGTAGAACGCGGTAATGAGTTCAAGGAACAGTTCGCCGGGCGTAGTAGCGAACTGCGGGACCGAGCCATTGAGGCTGCTGAGCGCGCTCGCGAGGCAGCTAGCCAGACTCCGACGGACCGGTGGGTCAAGCTGGCCGGCGTGGGGCTTGCGTTGATCGTCATGACCATTATCGTGCGAAGGGTGCGCGCCGCATAATGTCCCGGAACAAGATGACTTACGAGTTGTTGAGCCTGGCGAGTGGCCTCCTCGGAGGTGCTCTGGCCGGCGCTCTATTCACTCGCATCTGGCAGATGGTGTCTGATGACGAAGCTCCCGAGCCGACGGCGCTGGATCACGACATCCGCGATGTATTGGTTGCGGGCGCGCTGCAGGGCGCGGTATTCGGTCTAGTCAAAGCCGCTTTGAGTCGGATAACCGCACAAGGTTACCGGCGGTTCACCGGAAACGTCATAGAGCGCTGAGTTCGCTTCTTACGCATGCGTAGGCCCCGCCCTTGCGGGCAGGGCCTACGCGGTACGCGTGGCGCTACCGCTGGTTAGCCGCCCTGGTCACCGGCGTGCGTAGCTGGCCCAGTAATCTGATCTTCGTCAGCAATCCCAGTGTTCAAACGGTCCGAGCGGTGCGACCCCTCCGAGCCCGGCGCGAGGTCTTGTCCGGATGTGCTGGGAGATGCTCCTACCCCGTGTGGGTCAGATGGTGACATGTCGGTATCCGACATCCCCCCACGCTCAGCGTCCGACACCTGACGGGGGCCGGCGTCATGCCCAGGCAAACCTCCCCTTTCCTGCTTCAGTGCCTCCTGGTCGTCCCCAACGCCGGTCTTCTGGCGGTCATCGTAAGGAGGAAGGTCTCGGTCGCCACCGGGATCCTGCTCTCCCCCGGAATGGACATTTGGCTCCCGCGGATAGGGAGGCCTCGCTACCCCTTCTTGCTGCTCGGTCATATCTGGCACCTTCCATCAACTTTGGTGGAGTTCGAAGTCGCCAGCCGACTTCGCGCGATCACCTGGTGGGCCGACTTGATCGCTCTTGGAGGTTACCCGATCCGTGCCGGTAGCAAACTGCATTCGGCTACCGATCACTCGTGCGGTGCTCATCCGGGCCTCCGCATCGACGTTGTTACGGAGCCGGGCGTGGGCTGAGCGCCACGGCGGGGACGAGCTGGTCATCGAGTGTCAGCCGAACGTCTCCGGCGCCATCGCGGAGGGGAACCCACACCACGCCATACCACTCGCCGCGGGAGCCACGGATCCAGCGCTTGAGCATCCCGGGAACTCGGCCGGTGAGCTGGAGACCACCAGCGATAACCTGTCGACAGTGATCAGGGGGCAGTGGGAACACCACGTCGAGGTCTATCCACACTCTCCGGGCACGGACCACGTGGCCACCGGTGATGCCGTCTCCGCCATGGGCACCGATCCATCCGAGCGTCACGCCCACTCCCTGGTCGACTCTTCCGGGTCGAGCGCGGGGGAAGCGCGGCTCTGCCGACCAAGTATGGCCCGCCGAGACGCAGAAGTCACCTAAGTCCCAGCTGCCTCACCGGGAAGGCCTCACCGGGAAGGCATGGTGTACGGGTAGGCGAGGGCGCGACAAGCGATCGCCGTAATCAGCGGAGGACGCTGCGCCCCCTACGGCCACGGACGGCAGCCCAGAGGCTGGTTGCGGCGAACAAGATCAGGCCGACGATCGCCAACCAGAACAGCGACTTGATCACGAAGCCGAGCACGGTCAACACCAACCAGAGCACCAACAATGTGACGATCAAACCCACGACGACACCGCCCTTGCTCGGTGACCCCGGCGGGGTCCTGTACTCAGGTATGCCCACTACTGGCCCTGCCCACACGCCCATGCCGTCGAGATCACGGTCCGGCAGGACCGTTCCGAGCGGGGTCAGGAGAGTCTGGCGTGTGTGTTGTGCGTCGGATGCTGGGGTGCCAGTCCAGGCACACGGCGGTGGCGTCGTCGGCCAGCTTGCCTGACCGGAACTCCATGACCGCGTGCGTGAGGTGACGGACGAACTCGACGGGTGGCAGGCGCGAGTGCGTGGCGAGCATGTGGATCACGCGGTCGAGGCCGAAGAAGGGGCCGCGCACGTGGTGGGCCTCGAATATCCCGTCGGTGAGCAGCAGGAGGCGGTCGTCCGGGCGCAGCTCGACTGGATGTAGCCGGTACTCCGTGCCGGGCGACAGCCCAAGAGGAGAATTGGGAGGCAGGCGCAACGTCGTCACCGTGCTGTCCCGCAGCAACAGAGGTGGCGGATGTCCGGCGTTGATGATCACCCCGGTGCCGGTGGCCACCTCCATCTGCATCAGCAAGCCGGTCACCCAGCTTGGACCGGGGAACTGCTCGGCGAGGTGCTGGTTCGCGGCCACGGCCTGAGCCAGGATTGGGGCATGTGACCGTCGGGCGTTGCGCATCGCGGTGACTGCCAGGCTGCCCAGCATCGCCGCGCGCAGGCCGTGACCGACGGCATCAGTGATCGACACGGTCAGCCTCTCGGCGCTGACGGCATAGTCGAAGGTGTCCCCGCCGATGTCGTATGCCGGCTCCAGTGATCCGGCGATGGAAAGCCCCGGCAGCTCGTAGGCCAGGCTGGGCAGCAGCTCCCACTGGATCTCCGCCGCCAGGCTCAGGTCTTGACGGCGGCGCAGCATCTCGAACCTGTCGGTGTATCGGCGTGCGCCGGTCAGGAAGTAAGCAATCACGTGCGCGACGTCGTCGAGGATCTCCTCGACCTCACGGGTCACCGTCTGGTCCGGCAGGCCCACCACCAACACACCCAGACGCTCGGTGCGGATCGTGACCGGCAGGTAGACCACCCGTTGGGTGCCGGTGCCGTCCCGGTCGGGTTGCTCGCGGCGCACCGTTCTTTGTTGCCGGTAGGCCAGCCCGGCAGGGCTGTCCGCTATGTCGTACCGCCTCATGCCGGCTCCTCCGGCCGCGCTGCCGTTGGTGACTGCCTCCAAGGTGGTCTCGCCGTAATCGGCCAGCAGCAGGATGCACGACCGGGCCCCGAGGTGGTGGCGCAGCCAAGCGCCGCACACCTCGTGCAGCTCGGCCGGTGGCGCCAGGTCCAGTTCGCGTAGCAGTCTGCCGGGCCCGGGCTTGATCGTGCTCAGCGGATCGGTCACCCGTTAAACCTGCCAGAGTCGGATGGGTCCGGGCTGGCCTCGGCCAAGGACGACGCGCCGGTGCGGGTCAGGGATC
>JBOHFX010000040.1:0-27667 GCA_050699875.1 Pseudonocardiaceae bacterium | reverse complement strand
GCCGTCGGCCATCACGTAGTCCTTGCCCTCCATCCGGATCTTCCCGGAGGCGCGGGCCGACGCCATGGAACCGGCCGTCACCAGAACGTCGTAGGACACGATCTCAGCTTTGATGAACCCGCGCTGGAAATCACTGTGGATCACTCCGGCAGCCTCGGGGGCGGTGGCGCCGGCCCGGATCGTCCACGCCCTGGCTTCCTTGGGCCCGGCGGTGAGGACGGTCTGCAGCCCCAGGGTGTGAAAACCGGCGCGGGCCAGGGCGTGCAGTCCCGGCTCGGGCTGGCCGATCGAGTCCAGCAGCTCGCGGGCTGAGGTCTCGTCCAGCTCGAGCAGCTCGGATTCCACCTTGGCGTCCAGGAACACCGCGTCGGCGGGGGCGACCAGCTTATGCAGCTCAGCCTGGCGCTCCGGGTCGGTGAGCACGCCCTCGTCCGCGTTGAAGACGTACAGGAACGGCTTGCTGGTCAGCAGGCTGAGCTCGGCGAGCGCTGAGACGTCCAGCTCAGCGCGCGCAGCGAACAGGGTGCGGCCGGTGTCCAGCACCTCCCGCGCCGCCTGCGCGGCGGTCAGTGCGGCGCGGCGTTCCCGGGGGTGGGTGCGGGCCTCTTTCTCCAGCCGGGGTAGCGCGCGGTCCACGGTCTGCAGGTCGGCCAGCACCAGTTCGGTCTCGACAGTGGCGATGTCATCGGCCGGGTCGACCTGCCCGTCGACGTGCAGCACATCGGGATCGTCGAAGATCCGCACGACCTGACAGATCGCGTTGGCCTCGCGGATGTTGGCGAGGAACTTGTTGCCCAACCCGGCGCCCTCCGACGCGCCGGCGACGATCCCGGCGATGTCGACGAACGACACCGTCGCCGGCACGATCTTGGCGCTGCTCAACATTTCGGCCAGCACAGCCAGCCGCGTATCGGGCAACGGCACCACACCGACGTTGGACTCGATGGTGGCGAAGGCGTAGTTCGCCACGAGGGCGTTGTTGCGGGTCAGCGCGTTGAACAAGGTGGACTTGCCGACGTTGGGCAGCCCGACGATGCCGAGGGTGAGGCTCACGAGATGTCGAGTCTAGGCGAAAGATCCCGCGCCGATCCGATCGCAGCGTCCGATTCCCGCCAGAGCGGTTCGATCGATGCTGGCACGATCGCCGACGTTGTGGCGCGCCTCGCCGATTCTGTCGGTGGCCTGTTGCAGGCTGTGACGTGTGGATTACTCAGTGCTCGTCGCCCTGCTCGTCGGCCTCGCGTTCGGTGCGCTGACCAGCTGGCTGATCGCCGCTGCCGCCCGCCGTGCCGCGGTCGCCGAAGCAGGCCGGACGGCGGACGCGGCTAGAGCTGCCATCGAGGCCGAGCTCGTTGCGGCGCGCCGGGAGGCTCAGAGCGCCGCCGCGGCGAGGGTCGCCGAGACGACTCGGGCCGATCAGTACCACAAGCGGGCCGAGGAGGCCGACGAGCGGCTCACGGTGGCGAAAGTCGAACTGTCCGGCGTCTGCGCCGCACTCGACGCCGAGCGGACCGCCACGGCCGAGCGGGAACGGCTGCTCACCCGCCGGGAAGCGGAGCTGAAGGACAGCTTCCAGGCGCTGTCGGCTGAGGCACTGTCCCGTAACAACGAGGCGTTCGTCCAGCTCGCCGAGGCACGGCTGGCCAAGGTCACCGCAGCCATCTCGGCCAGGTCCGAGGGCGACGCCAGCCAGCGTCAGCAGGCCATTGAGGCGCTGGTTGGCCCGATCGCCCAGACCCTGCACCGGCTCGACGGTCAACTGCGCACCGTGGAGAAGGAGCGGGAGGCCGCCTACGCGGGTTTGCGGGAGCAGGTCGGCGCGATGCATCGCTCATCCGAGCAGTTGCAGAGCGAGACCCGGCAGCTGGTCACCGCGCTGCGTGCCCCGCAGGTCCGCGGCCGATGGGGTGAACTCCAGCTGGAGCGGGTCGTCGAGCTGGCCGGCATGGTCGAACACTGCGACTTCTCCCGGCAGGTCACCGCTACCGACGCCGGCGGCGACGACGACGCCCTGGTCCGCCCCGACCTGGTCGTTCACCTCGCCGGAGGCAAGCACATCGTGCTGGACGCGAAGGTGCCCTTCGGGGCCTACCTGGAGGCCGTCGACGCCACCGACCCGGACCGCCGGGCCGACCGGCTGGCCGCGCACGCCCGGCAGCTACGAGCGCACGTCGACGCACTGGCACACAAGTCCTATTGGCAGCGCTTCGATGCCTCTCCGGAGTTCGTGGTGCTGTTCGTCCCCGGCGACCCATTCCTCGAGGCCGCGCTGCAATCCGACCCCGCCCTGCTCGAGCACGCTTTCGGGCGCAACGTCGTGATCTCCACTCCGACCACGCTGATCGCCCTACTGCGGACAGTGGCCTATACCTGGCGGCAGGAGGCGCTGGCACGCAACGCCGCGCGGGTCCACGAGCTTGGTCGCGAGTTGCACTCCCGGCTGGCCACCATGGGCGGGCACGTCGCGAAGCTCGGCAAGGCAATCGGTGGAGCCGTCGACGCCTACAACAGGACCGTCACCTCGCTGGAGTCCCGGGTGCTGGTCACCGCCCGCCGATTCGGCGAACTCGGCGTGGTAACCGACCAGCTCGACGCGCCCGATCAGGTGGAACGCAGCCCCCGCACCGTGCAGGCGGTGGAGCTCGTCGCGTCTACGACGGAGTCACTCGCCGCGCTGGATCCGGCACCGCGCGAACCCGACTCCGAGACAACGCCGGACTGCGAACACCCCAGCGAGGATTGGCGCTGGGTGACCGAGGCACTACACCAGGTGCGAGGCGAGGAACACGAGCGGACTACTGTGAACGAGTGACGGGAAGCGGCACCCGAAGCACCGTGGGACGCGTGCAGTGGGATGAGCGCGCACTGCTGCCCGGCAGGGTCGGCTTGCCCTGGTGGGCGGCGGTGTCATGCGCGTTGGGGCTCAGCGCGACCGGCGTGTTCGTCGATCTGCAGCGACTCAACAGACTGGGCGTCGTATTCCAGATTTGCTACTTTCTCGGTTGCCTGCTGGCCGTCGTGGTGGTGCAGCGCAAGGGGTTGTTCGGGCCGATGGTGCAGCCTCCGTTGATCCTTGCGGTGGCAGTGCCCGGCGTCGTGTGGGTGACCGGCTCGCAGGCCACCGAAGGGCTCGTCGCCACCGCGCTCGCCGTCGGCACGCCCTTGATCAACGGCTTCCCCACCATGGCGATCACCACCGGCTTCACGGTGGCCATCGGCATCTTCCGGCTGGTCACCCAGCGCGGCCCGTGACTGGCATTCAGCTGGCGAATGGCGCTCTACACCGGGCTTGGCGAACCACTATTCAACTCCGGATGGCGCTGTGCCGGACAGCGAGCGCTTGAGATCGCGCGGCAGTGAGAACACCAGCTTCTCTTCTGCTGTGACGACCTCCTGGACCTCGTCATAGTCTTGCCCTGCCAACAGGTCCAGCACACCCCGGACCAGAATTTCGGGCACCGAGGCTCCGCTGGTAACGCCCACGGTGTGCACGCCATCCAGCCATGCCAGATCGATCTCCTGTGCGTAGTCCACCAGGTAGGCCGAGCGAGCACCGGAACTCAGCGCGACCTCGACGAGCCGCACCGAGTTGGACGAGTTTCGCGACCCGACGACGAGCACCAGATCGCAGTCGGCAGCCATCGCCTTCACCGCCACCTGCCGGTTCTGGGTGGCGTAACAGATGTCGTCGCTGGGGGGGTCGGACAGCAAGGGGAACCGTTCCCGCAGGCGGGCCACGGTCTGCATGGTCTCGTCCACCGACAGCGTCGTCTGCGACAACCAGACCACCCGCGCCGGGTTCCGCACGGTCACCGAACCCACCGCCTCGGGCCCGTCGACGAGCTGAACCTGTCGAGGAGCCTCGCCGGCGGTGCCCTCAACCTCCTCGTGACCCTCGTGACCGATCAGCACGATGTCGTAACCGTCGCGGGCGAACCGCTTGACCTCTTGATGCACCTTGGTCACCAGCGGGCAGGTGGCGTCGATAGTGCGCAACCCGCGGGCCGCGGCCTGCTCGTGTACCGCCGGGGATACGCCATGCGCGGAGAAGACCACGATGGCGCCCTCAGGCACCTCCGAAGCCTCGTCGACGAAGACCACCCCTCGGTCCTCCAGGGTCTCCACGACATGCCGGTTGTGCACGATCTGCTTACGCACGTAGACCGGCGGCCCGTATGCCTCGAGGGCCTTTTCGACAGTGACCACTGCCCGGTCGACCCCGGCGCAATAGCCCCGCGGCTTGGCGAGCAACACGCGCTTGGTCATGCTCCCCACCCTACGGGTGGAGCATCACCGGCTGGGTGGTACCTGCCGCGCTGACGGTGCCGCCTGACAAGCAGGTCCCGAGTAGGCATTAACCCGATGGCTGGGGCAGGCTTGACGACCATGAGCCACGTACCCTTGCCCGTCCGCGTCGCCGTCGGCCTGGTGGTCACCGCTATGGAACAGGCGCGCAAGCTGCCCGACCAGCTCGCCGAGCTCCCCGTCACCGCCGCCAGCCGAGCTGTGCAGGCCGGGATGCGGATGCAGCAGCGGGTCACCGAGCTCGCCATCAAGGGCGATCAGGTGTTTTCGCTGCTTCGCCCGGTGGAGGACACCCCGCCGTGGGCCAGGTTCGATGAGGACGACGAGTCCGGGGCAACGGCAACGGAGCCTAAAGCCACCGCAGGCGAACGCAGCCAGGCTAACCACCGGGTGTCGGTGACCCCCGGTTCCGGCGCCGGGCATGGCGCGGCGGTCAGCGAATCCGGCGAGGTCGACGAGGCCGACGTCGTCTCTGCGCTGACACCCCGCTCGGAGGCCACCGCAGCCGAACCCGGAGACGACGGGCCGGCGCCGTCCGCGCTGCCGGAGTACGACGAGATGTCGTTGGCCCAGCTGCGGTCCAGGCTCCGCGGGCTGTCCCTACCCCAACTCACCGAACTGCTGGAATACGAACAGGTTCACCAGGACCGGCCGGCGTTCGTCACCCTGCTGTCCAACCGGATCTCCACGGTCCGCTCGCAGTGAGCGAACTCACCGTGACCGAACCCGTCACCACGCCCGAGGCACCCTGGCCGGTCCGCACCGTCGCCCGCAAGATCGCCACGTGGATCGACCGTTTGGGTGCGGTGTGGGTCGAGGGCCAGATCACCCAGATCAGCGCCAAGGCGGGCACCGGAACAGCGTTTCTCACGCTGCGGGACCCGGTGGCAGACGTGTCGATGACGCTCACCTGCCCGGTTGCGCTGGTGCGCGGCCAGCAGCCACCGCTGGTGGATGGCAGCCGCGTCGTGGTGCACGGCAAGCCGTCCCTGCACCTGGGCCGCGGCACGCTGAGCCTGCGCGTGGACGAGATCCGCGCCGTCGGCATCGGTGAGCTGCTGGCCCGCATCGAGCGGCTCCGTCGGCAGCTGGCCGCCGAGGGCCTGTTCGACCCCAGCCGCAAGCGCCGGCTGCCGCTGCTACCGGGCTGCGTCGGGTTGATCACAGGTCGAGCCAGCGCGGCCGAGCGCGACGTGCTCAGCAACGCCACAGCCCGCTGGCCCGCGGTGTCCTTCCGGGTGCAGAACGTGGCGGTGCAAGGCCCGCTGGCAGTGGCCCAGATCATCGACGCGCTCACCGTGCTGGATGCGGACCCCGCAGTGGACGTCATCGTGCTGGCCCGGGGTGGCGGCAGCGTAGAGGACCTGTTGCCGTTCTCCGACGAGGCGCTGTGCCGCGCAGTGTCGCGATGTACCACTCCGGTCGTCTCGGCGATCGGTCACGAGCCCGACACCCCGCTGGTGGACCACGTCGCAGACAAGCGCTGCTCCACCCCGACCGATGCCGGAAAGTGCGTGGTTCCCGACGTGGCCGAGGAGACCGCCGCAGTGCACCAGCTGCGCAACCGGTGCCGGCGCGCCCTGCACAGCTGGGTGGACCGGGAGCGGCGGCTACTCGACGTGCTGCGCAGTCGCCCAGTGCTGGCCGACCCGATGCGTCCATTGACCGAGCGCAACCGGACTGTGACCGACCTGCGTGCCCGTGCAGACCGGGCTCTACTCGGCGGCCTGCGAGCGGCACAAGAGGGCCTCGAACACACAGCAGCACGCTTGGCGACCCTCGGACCGGCAGCCACCCTGGCGCGCGGCTACGCAGTGGTTCAGCAGGTCAACGACACAGCGCTGGTGGTCCGATCGGTGGCCGACGCCCCTGAAGGCACCCCGCTGCGGGTGCGGTTGTCCGATGGTGCGCTGCGGGCGGTGGTGACCGGTGCCTGATGATGGCAGCGTGCACAGCGACACAGTTGACCCTGGCACGCTGGGTTACGAGGCGGCCCGGGACGGGCTGGCCGAGGTCGTGCGCAAGTTGGAGGCCGGCGGGCTGAGCCTGGAGGACTCGCTGGCGCTGTGGGAACGCGGCGAGCAGCTCGCCGCTGCCTGTGAGCGGCACCTGGCCGGAGCCCGGGAGCGGATCGAGTCGGTGATCGCCGCTCGAGACCAGCAGCCCGGTGCGCAATCGCTGCCGCGCTAAGAGTCTGGGAGGATGTGAGGCTGCGCCGTTCTACTTGCGTGCCATGTGTTCCTGGGAGGGTTTTATGAGTGCTTTGTCGACTCCGCTTCAGGACGCGAGACGGGAGGAGCCGGACCGCAACCTCGCCCTCGAACTGGTGCGAGTCACCGAGGCCGCTGCGATGGCCGCTGGTCGCTGGGTAGGCCGCGGTGACAAGAACGGCGGTGATCAGGCGGCGGTGGACGCCATGCGCAAGCTGATCGGCTCGGTGTTCATGCGCGGCGTCGTGGTAATCGGTGAAGGGGAAAAGGACGACGCGCCGATGCTGTTCAACGGCGAGGAAGTCGGTAATGGGCAGGGTCCGGAATGCGACGTCGCGGTCGACCCGATCGACGGCACCACATTGATGAGCAAGGGCATGCCGAATGCGCTGGCGGTGCTCGCGGTGTCCGAGCGAGGCACGATGTTCGATCCCTCCGCGGTGTTCTACATGGAGAAGATCGCCACCGGACCGGAGGCCGCCGGAGTCATCGACATCTCCGTACCGGTGGCGGAAAACATTCGGCGGGTGGCCCGCGCCAAGGATCTGGACATCTCCGACATCACGGTGTGCATCCTGGAGCGGCCCCGGCATGACGAGCTGGCCCGCCAAGTCCGCGAGGCCGGTGCCCGGATCACATTCATCACGGACGGGGACGTGGCGGGCGCGATCGCAGCGGCTCGCCCGGAGACCGGCGTGGACCTGCTGATGGGCATCGGCGGCACTCCGGAGGGGATTATCAGCGCGGCCGCACTGCGGTGCATGGGCGGCGCGATCCAGGGACGGCTGTGGCCGCGAGACGACGCCGAGCGCGCCGCGGCGCTGGACGCCGGCCACGATCTGGACCGCGTCCTCACCACCGAGGACCTGGTCTGCGGCGACAACGTGTTCTTCTGCGCAACCGGAATCACCGACGGGGAGCTGCTGCGCGGGGTGACCTATCTGGCAGGAGGATGCCGAACGCATTCCATCGTGATGCGCTCGAAGTCCGGCACCGTGCGAATGATCGACAGCGTGCATCGGCTGACCAAGCTTCGCCAGTACGCCGCCGTGGACTTCGATCAGCTTCGCCCGGCATGACCCACCGATACCGGATCGAACGCGACACCATGGGCGAGGTGCGGGTGCCCGCCGATGCCTTGTACAGCGCACAGACACAGCGTGCCGTGAACAACTTCCCAATCTCCGGGCGCGGCCTGGAACATGCCCAGATCCGCGCGCTGGGTCTGGTCAAAGGTGCCTGTGCGCGGGTCAACGCTGCGCTCGGTGTGCTCGACCCGAAACTTGCTGACGCGATCGCGTCAGCCGCCGACGAGGTGGCCGCCGGCGAGCATGATTCGCAGTTTCCCGTCGACGTGTTCCAGACCGGCTCGGGCACCAGCTCGAACATGAACGCCAATGAGGTGATCGCCACGCTCGCCAGCCGGGCCACCGGCCTGAAGGTGCACCCCAACGACCACGTCAACGCGTCGCAGTCGTCCAACGACGTGTTCCCGACCACCATCCACCTGGCCGCCACCGAGGCCGTAGCACACGACGTGATGCCCGCGCTGGTACACCTGGCCTCGGCCCTGACCCGGAAGTCACAGGACTGGCGGGAAGTGGTCACAGCGGGTCGCACCCACCTGATGGACGCGGTGCCGATCACGCTCGGTCAGGAAGCCGGCGGGTGGGCATCGCAGGCCCGGCACGGCGTCGAGCGGCTGACGAGCTGCCTGCCACGGTTGGCCGAGCTGCCGGTCGGCGGCACCGCGGTGGGCACCGGGCTGAATACACCGGTGGGTTTCGGTGCCGCCGTCGTCGAGCAGCTGCGCCGCGCCACCGGTCTGGATGTGCTCACCGAGGCTCGCGACCACATCGAAGCCCAGGCAGCCCGGGACGGTCTGGTGGAGTGCTCCGGCGCGCTGCGCACCGTCGCCGTATCCCTGTACAAGATCGCCAACGACATCCGTTGGTTGGGTTCGGGACCCCGCACCGGGTTGGCCGAATTGCGGCTACCGGACCTGCAGCCCGGCTCGTCGATCATGCCGGGCAAGGTCAACCCGGTGATCTGCGAAGCGACGATGATGGTGGCCGCCCAGGTGATCGGCAACGACGCGTGCGTGGCGTTCTCCGGATCGCAGGGCAGTCTGCAGCTCAACGTGATGATGCCGGTGATGGCGCGCAACGTGCTGGAGTCGGCCCGGCTGCTGGCCGCCGCTGCCCGGTTGCTCGCGGACAAGGTCGTCGAGGACGCCGAAGCCGACGTGCAGCGCTGCCGCGAATACGCCGAGTCCTCCCCCGCGATCGTGACCTCACTCAACCGCTACCTCGGCTATGAGGAGGCGGCCTCGATCGCCAAGCAATCTCTGCTGCAGCGGCGCACCATTCGGGACGTGGTAGTCGACCGCGGTCACATCGACAACGGCACCCTCACGGTCAAGCAGCTCGATGACGCGTTGAACGTCCTCAGCATGGCGCTTTCCCCGCGTTCTGGAGACCGTGAGCAGTAATGCGATGAGAAAAAAGGGTGCTCTGTTCCTGGAACGCGTGGGCTGCCCTCCGCGCTATACCCGCACGGGGGCAGCCCGCCACGTCATCACGTCCTAACAGTGGATGGCGGTGGGTTGTCTTCGCACCGTACGTCACTGCCGTAGTGAGGCAGCAAATCGTCTCGAACCCAGCCCTGATCCCCCGTGGAGGTGTTGCGCACAAACGTCCAGGTGCCGCCGTCTCCCGGGGTATAGCAGAGGTAATCGGCACGCTGATCGTGCATTCCCTGGCCGGTCTGTATACAGGAATTGCTGGGGCCACTGCGCAAGGTCACGGTGTTGGCCGGGAAATTCGACCAGCCATGGTTGTCCTTGTCCGGATAGCTAAGGCCGCAGGACACGGTATTGGAGGCTCCCACCCCAGGCTGCTTCTGCGGGGGGGTGGGCGCTGCTTGGGCACTGACAGGCACAGCCATAGCAAGCGTAGCGGTGGCAGCGGCCAATACCGCACCGGCCACGCGTGCGGAGGTCCAAGACATCAAGAATCCCCTCTCTCGGTCTCGTGGAATCCCAGGTCCCCCGCGCGACCGTCTCCTGGGATAGCACCGTTGCATTGCGGTCACTACGCTAGGTTCCGCCGCTTTCCTTCCGCTTTCCTCACGCTTGCTGCCGTCCGCCCACCGGTGCGCTCCGCGCGCGCGGCGTGACCGGGGAGGATGTGCAGGTGCCCGCTGGCCGGGGCGACCGTACCGATCGAGCGAAAGTCTGGTTACCAACTGGCATCATGTGGCTACACTCGGTGCTGAAACCGGCGGTGTGGCGGCGGAGCTCGGGGGGTGGCGGCATGGACTTCGAGGTTCTCGGCCCGCTGCGGATACGGCAGCAGCAGCAGCCGGTCCAGCTTTCCGCACCAATGGCCCGCATGGTACTCGGAGTCCTGCTCACCCGGGCGAACACACCGGTGCCGGTGGACGTGCTGGTGGATGCGCTCTGGGCTGGTCAGCGAGACCCCCGGGCAGCGAAGAAGCTGCAGCTGCACGTGCATCGGTTGCGCCGGGTGCTGGGTGATCCGGCGCGGATCCGTTTCGAGAACGGCGGCTACACCCTGCGGGTGCATCCTGGCGAGCTCGACGCCGAGCGATTCGAATCGGCGCTCGCCGAGGGTACTGACGCTGGGGCACCGGCGCGTGCTGTCGCGCTGCTGCGCGCAGCGTTGCGGTTGTGGCGCGGGGACCCTTTCAGCGACGTCACCGACCTGCCGCTGCTGCGCGCTGAGGCCGACCGGCTGGCCGAGCGCAGGCTGGCCGGCCTTGCCCAGCTGTATGCCGCCGAGCTGGCCTGCGGCCATGCCAATGCGATCATCCCCGAACTCGTCGAGCTGGCCGCACGGCACCCGATGCGGGAGCAGCTTCAGGGATTGTTGATGACCGCCCTGTATCAGGCAGGCCGGCAGGCCGAGGCGCTGGAGGTCTACCATCGCACCCGGGGCGCCTTGGTCGAACAGCTCGGGTTGGAGCCCGGTAACGAGCTACAACGGCTGGAGCACGCGATTCTGACCGGCGACCCGATGCTGGAGACCCCGACGACACCCGCTATCACTCCGGCGCAGTTGCCCGCTGACATCAGCGACTTCACCGGGCGCAAAGCCCCACTGGCCACTGTGCAGCACTTGGCCGCCGCGGCGGATCGATCTGTAACGGTGCTCGTGGCGATCACCGGCAAGGCCGGGGTGGGAAAGACGACCCTTGCCGTGCACGCCGCGCACCGGCTGCGGGCCCACTATCCCGACGGGCAACTGTTCGTCAATTTGCATGGCGGGCAGACCGACCCGCTAGCACCGACGGATGTGCTGGCCCGGTTCCTGCGTTCGCTTGGAGTGGACCGCACGGCGATACCCGAGGACGCCGAAGAGCGCGCCGCCCTGTATCGGAGCCGGCTAGCCGACCGGCGACTGCTCATCCTGCTGGACAACGCGGCGTGCGAGGCACAGCTGCGACCGCTGCTGCCGGGCACTCCCGGCTGTGCGGTGCTGGTCACCAGCCAGACGAGGTTGGCCGGCCTGAATGGCGCCCGCCTGGTCGATCTGGACATCTTCGAACCCGACCATGCCATCGAGCTGCTGGCGCGGGTCGCCGGGCCACAGCGGGTGGCGGCCGAGCCCGCCGCGGCCAGGGAGATCGTGCGGTTGTGTGGTTTCCTGCCGCTGGCCGTCCGGGTCGCCGGAGCGCGGCTGGGTGCTCGCCCGCACTGGCCGCTGTCCCGCCTCGAATCCGAGTTGGCCGACGAGCACCACCGCCTCGACAAGCTACGGTTGGGCGATCTGGAAGTCCGGACGAGTCTTGCGCTGAGCTGCGAAAGCCTGGACGCGATGGCTCGGTGCGCCTTCCGCCGCCTCGGGCTACTCGAGATCCGTGACTTCGCCCCCTGGGTTACCGCAGCCCTGCTCGACGTCGAGCAGGGCACTGCCGAGGAGCTGCTGGACACTCTGGTTGACAGGCACCTGCTCGACGTGGTGGGGCGCGACGCTTCGGGACGCTTGCGGTACCGCTTGCATGATTTGCTGCGCATCTACGCTCGGGAGCTGGTCGCCCAGGAACCGGAAGCCGACCGGCTTGCGGCGTTGGACCGAGCCTTCGGGGGTTGGCTCGGGTTGGCCGAAGAGGCGGGGCGGTGCATGGCAAGTTCAGCCTTCCCCGGGACCTTTGAATCCGGCACCTGCTGGCAACCCGACGAGTCGGTGGTCAACGCTGTGGCCACCGACGCACCCGGCTGGTTCAAGGCCGAATGGGCGGCACTGATCGGCGCCGTTGAGCAGGCGTACTCGGTCGGATCAGACCACCTCGGCTGGGCGCTGGGCGTGCGGCTTGCCCGCTTTTTCCTCGTCCGGGGTTACTACGACGACTGGCGGCAGGTCTGCGAGCTCATGCTTGCCGGCGCCCGGCGAGCAGCCAACGGCGGGCGAGAGGGCATGGCACCACGTGGTGTGGCCGAGCTGCACCGGCTCCAGCACCGCCTCGATGAGGCGCTGGAAGGCTTCGACCAGACCCTCACGATCTGCGGAGCCGCCGGCGACCGCGCCGGCCATACCCAGGCCGCTGCGCACAGGTCGGGCCGCTTCGATGACGTCTTACCCCGCCTGGAAAATGCCCTGACCTACCTGCGTGAGTTGGCTGACCGCCACAGCGACGCCTCAGCGATGCGCCGGCTCGGCACCATGCACCAGTTGCAAAGGTGTTATGAGAAGGCAGCCCGTTGCTTGCAGCAGGTGCTGGACGCACTGGACGTCTTCTCCGATCCCCTTCGGAGCGTGGCTCTGGTCCCTTCCGGACCCGGTCGGAGTATCCGGTTGGCCGCTCTTCAAGGCACCCCGCATGCCGGTTGGTAGACGTCGAAGAGCGGCCAACGCACTCAGGGCGCGTAACCCTCCAACATCTCGGTGACCAGAGCGGCGATCGGCGAGCGCTCGGATCGGGTGAGGGTGATGTGGGCGAACAGCGGGTGCCCCTTCAACTTCTCGATCACCGCCGCCACCCCGTCGTGCCGGCCCACCCGCAGATTGTCCCGTTGCGCGACGTCGTGGGTGAGCACCACCCGGGATCCGGTTCCCAGCCGGGACAGCACCGTGAGCAGCACATTGCGCTCCAGAGACTGCGCCTCATCGACGATCACGAAGCTGTCGTGCAGGGACCGACCGCGGATGTGGGTCAGCGGCATCACCTCGAGCATGCCACGGTCGATCACCTCGTCGATGACGTCCGGCGAGGCGATCGCACCGAGCGTGTCGAATACCGCCTGCGCCCAGGGCTGCATCTTCTCGTTTTCGCTGCCCGGCAGGTAACCGAGGTCCTGGCCGCCCACGGCGTATAGCGGCCGGAAGACGATGACCCTGCGGTGCGCGCCGCGCTCCATCACGGCCTCCAGGCCGGCGCACAGCGCGAGCGCCGACTTGCCGGTCCCGGCCCGGCCGCCGAGTGACACGATGCCCACCCCGGGGTCGAGCAGCAGGTCCAGCGCGATGCGTTGTTCAGCCGAACGGCCGCGCAGGCCGAACGCCTCGCGGTCTCCGCGAACCAGCCGCACCCGCTTGTCCGCGGTGATCCGGCCCAGCGCGCTCGCAGTTCCCGCGAGCAGCCGCAAGCCGGTATGGCAGGGCAGATCAGCGATCTCCGGGTGCTCGGTGAGATCGGCGTTACCTTCCTTGTAGAGCTCCTCCAACACCGAAGGCCCGACCTCAACGTCGCTCATCCCGGTCCAACCGGACGGCACCACATCCTGCGCGCGGTACTCGTCGGCAACCAGGCCGACTGCGCCGGCCTTCACCCGCAGCGGCATGTCCTTGGTGACCAGCGTGACGTCGCGACCGTCGGCGAGCAGGTTCAGCGCGCAGGCCAAAATTCGGGAGTCATTGGTATCGGTACGGAACCCGGTTGGCAGCACCGTCGGGTCGCAGTGGTTCAGCTCGACACACAGGGTGCCGCCGAGCTCGCCGATCGGCACCGGCGCATCGAGCCGGCCGTGCGCCAACCGCAGATCGTCGAGCAGCCGCAGCGCTTCTCTAGCGAACCAGCCCAATTCCGAGTGATGCCGCTTGCCCTCCAGTTCCCCAATAACCACCAAGGGGAGCACTACCTCGTGCTCATCGAATCGGAGCAGCGCCCAGGGGTCGGACAGCAGGACCGACGTGTCCAGTACGTAGGTGCGGTTACCTGGGGCGTTGGAGTGAGTCGAGCGAGAGGCGATCACGGCAGCTCCCTGACGTGCGCGGCACCCGCGCCCGCTACTCGGTGGGCCGGCCGGCCCCTGTTGCTCGTTGCCGCGGCACCCCGGCAGGGGCTCAGCGGCACCGACCACGAGGGCCGGGTGCCGACCCTCCCGTGCTCGCCGTAGGCGGATTACCCGCCTGATCGACATCAGCCACGACCAGGGCCTCCCGTGGTGGAACGCGTCGAGCACGTCCCACTGACTCCGCACGCTACCTGTGCGTGGCCGTTCTGGCAGGCATCCACCCAGGTGAATCGACCGTGTCTATTCCGTGAGCGAGAACACCTGTGAGTGCGTAACACTGCCCTCACACTGTTATGCGCTCACGGCCCCTTCGGCGCGCAGCGCCGAAGGGATGAGCGGCTCGTCGAGCAACCGCAGGTAGCGCTGGAGCAGCGACTGCTCCGGCGGGCGTGCGTCCAGCCAGCTTCGCAGCAACCGGTAACCCTCCACGTAAGTGGTGGTGTACGCACGCCACAGTGGGTCGGAAAGAAATCGCAATATCTGCTGGGCCCGCGGTTCGGGAATCAGCAGCCAACGCTGCAGATAGGCCAGCACATCGGCCGGGTCGGCCCGTTGATCGTGCAGCATGAGCGCGGCGTCCTGGCGGACCCCGAGCAGGCCCACGGCAGCCGCCTCGAGTCGTTCGGCGAGCTCGCCGTCCATTCGCAATCCCAGATCACTGAGAATTTCCGCGGCCCACTGCCCCCACCCGGGACCGACCGCGGCCGGTAGGCCGAGGTCGGCCAGACCCTCAGCCATGAGGCACTGTGGGGTATTGACGAGGAAGATCGTTTGTTCGGCCTGGCCATGGGTCCGCACCAGGCCGGCCTCCTTGCGGCAATGCTCGGTGTGGTGCCCGGGGTAGGACTCGTGCGCGACCAGGTGCGGCAGGTTGGCCATCCGGTGGCCGAGGTCGGCGTTGATCGCCACCCGGGAGCGGAAGTCACCGAGGTAGTAGTTGAATCCGCTCCACGGCTTGTCGGTGACCACCTCGTACTGCACGGTCTCCTCCGCGGGCAGCCCGAAGCGGCTGCGTACCCGATCCCGCAACGCGCTGGACAACGCCTGCACGGCCGGTTCCAGCCGGTCTGGCGGGATCTCATCACGAGCCCGATACGCGGCCAACCGATCTGCCAGCGGGTCGGCGCCCGGCACCAGCCGGTCGATCTCGGCGTGCGCGTGCTGGTAGGCCTCCGGATCACCTGGTTCGATGACGACGTCGAAGTATGCCGCCACCTCGGTCACGAACCCGACCTGCCGGCCGGACAAGACCCATCCGCTGCACTCCAAGGCGGTCAGGTGGGCATCGAGAAAACGAGCTCGCGGCTCGGGTAATCCGGCGACCGGTAGCTCGGCTCGCAACTGAGCCGCCCGCCGGGCCAGCGCCGCTGGATCCGGCCGGGGCTCGTCGTGCACCTGGCGGCGTAGCAACGGATCGCCGGTGTAGGCGTCGACGAAGCCCTCGACGAGGCGGTCGAATCGCAGGCCCAGCAACAAGTACTCGCGGACCGGATCGATGACGCGGCGGCTCATGCTGCCGAGTATCACTCACGAGCCGAAGCGACGGTGGCGTGCGGCATAGTCGCGCAGCGCACGCAGGAAGTCCACCTTGCGGAAGGCCGGCCAGTGGGCGTCGCAGAACCAGAACTCCGAATGCGCTGACTGCCAGAGCAGGAAACCCGACAATCGTTGCTCTCCCGAGGTACGGATGACGAGGTCGGGATCGGGCTGGCCGGAGGTGTAGAGGTGCTCGGCGATCTGCTCGACGTCGAGCACCTCGGCCAGCTCCTCCATGGTGGTTCCGGCCTCGGCGTGCTTGAGCAGCAGTTTGCGCAACGCGTCGGCGATCTCCTGACGGCCGCCGTAGCCCACCGCGACATTCACCGCCAACCCTGACCGATCCAGGGTTCGAGCCGCCGCGCTGGTCAGGCGCTGCGCCATCTCCGGTGGCAGCAGATCGAGCGCACCGACGACCCGCACCCGCCAGGGGGTGTCCGGCGCGCACAACTCGTCGACGACATCGGCGATGATCTCCAGTAGTGGCTGCACCTGGTCCGGCGGCCGGTTGCGCAAGTTGTCCGGGGACAACAACCAGAATGTGGCGACCTCGACACCAGTCTCGCGGCACCAGCCGAGCAGCTCTACCAGCTTGGCGCCACCGACCCGGTGGCCGTCACTGACGTCGGTGAATCCAGCCTCCTTGGCCCAGCGCCGATTGCCGTCCATGATGACCGCGACATGGCGAGGGCGCGTTGCGCTGCCCAGCTCGCGTAGCAGCCTGCGCTCGTAGACGGCATAGACGAGGTCCTGCAGCCTCACAAGTCGGCAAGGTTACGCCCGACAGCGGACGAGGCCCCCACTCCCTTCGGCCGCCCCGGGACGCAACGAGCGCTCTACAATTCTGGGCCGCGGGCGCGCAGGTCGTCGACGGTGGCCATGGCCTGTTTGAGCTCGCCGAGCCACTCTTGGGCGTGCTCGCCGACCAGACGTACCGCCCAGGCCAGCGCCTCCGATCGGGACCGCGCCACCCCAGCGTCGACCAGGGTGTCGAGTACCAGGCGCTCAGGCTGCCGCAACCGGGTCATCACCGGCACCGACAACGTCGTGAACAGCTCCTCGGTACCACCCAACCGGGCACCCCAGGCCACCTTGCGCCGGTAACGGTGCTCAGCTTGCCGGGCGATCTCGATCCGCTCGTCACGGGTGTCCTCCCGGAACCGGCTGATCCGGCCTGCTTCGGCCGCGGCGCGCTCGGCGTCGTCGGTGAACTCCTCGCCCAGCGCCGGTAGCTCACCCACGACGATGATCTCTTCTCGGTCCACGGTGGCCTCGACCTCACCGGTGAACCAGCCATCCGGCAACCGCCCCGCGAACCAGGCTTTCGCATCATCGGCCGGCGGCAGGTCCGCTTGCTGCCAACCACCCCGCCCCTGCCACCGGCCACCGGAGCGCCCCCCGTGCGGCCGTCCGCGTCCCACCATGTCTTCGTCCTCTCGCTTACAGGTCCTGTTTTCATTACATCATTACAGACATTGCAAGTCGACCGGATCACGTACGCTCACCGCGAACGGCGGCTGATGGCCAACAGCGCGCTCAGAGGCCGCGGGATGATCCGCAGTGCCGTCGCCGCGGTGGCGGCACAGCCTTGTCTCCCACTATGCGAGAAGTGGCTGTGGTTCTAACCGGGTCGGAGCTGGGTCTGCAGGTCATCGGGTGAGGTCACTGGGCGGTCACAGACGAACCCGTGGCAGACATACGCTGCCGGGATGCCCTGCACCAGGTCGCGCCCGGCAAGCATCGGGTGGTCCGCACCCGGTTCCCCGGCCAGCACGACCGCTCCCCCGGGCGCAGCCCACCAGGCTCGGGCCTCCAGCGCCGTGCGGGCAGCATCCCCGGTCGGGCCGATCACCGCCACTTGAATCGGTCCGTGCGCCAGCGCCTCTGCGGTGGTCAGCCAGTGCCCGGCAGCCTGCGGCGCCTTGGCCGGCACCAGTCCGGCGCGCGCCACCGTGGCCTCGGCAGCCGTACGGTAGGACTCCGAGCCGGTCAACGCAGAGGCGGTGACCAGCGCGGCGGCCAGCGCAGACGCTCCTGCGGGCGTTGCGTTGTCAGTGGGGTTGGCGGGGCGGCGGAACAGCGCCTCGGCATCGGCAGCGGTATCGAACCAGGCCCCGGCGTTGTCCGGGTCGGCGAAATGCTTCTGGGCCAGCTCCAGCACCGGTATCGCAGCCCGCAGCCAATGGTCTTCGCCCATGACCTGGTGCAGCGCGAGCAGCCCCTCGACCAGCCAGGCGTGGTCGGCCAGCACTCCGGCGGCTTCGCCCACCACGCCGTCGCGCGAGCTACGTCGCAGCCGGCCATCGACCAGGTGCGTGCCCAGCATCAAGTCCGCCGCCGCGGCCGCCGCGGTGATCCACTCCGGACGGTTCAGTGCGCCACCGGCCTCGGCCAGCGCAGTGATCGCCATCCCGTTCCACTCGGTGACCACCTTGTCGTCCCGGCCCGGCTGCGGGCGGGCGGTGCGAGCCGCAAGCAGCGCGGCGCGTACCCGCAACCAGCGGTCGGGATCGTGGGGCTCGGTGTGCAGCTGCAACACCGAGCTGCCGTGCTCGAAGGTCCCTGCCTGGGTCACCACCAGCAGCTGCGCCGCCCACTGACCATCATCGTCGCCGAGCACGTCGATCAGCTGCTGTGGCGTCCACACATAGGTGGCACCCTCTTGACCCCCGGTGTCGGCGTCCAGCGACGCGGCAAAGCCACCCTGCGGGGTGCCCAGGCCGTCAAGGAGGAACGTCGCTGTCTGCTCGGCCACCCGCCGGGCGCTGGTCGACCCGGTCAGCCGAGCCAGGTGGGTGTAGACGCGCAGCAGCAACGCATTGTCGTACAGCATCTTCTCGAAATGCGGCACAACCCAGGCGGCGTCGACGCAGTAACGAGCGAACCCACCGGCAAGCTGGTCATACATCCCGCCACGGGCCATCGCCTCACAGGTGCGCTCGACCATGGACAGGGCTGACCCAGAGCTGGTCCGCTCGTGGTGCCGGAGCAGGAACTCCAACAGCATCGACGGTGGGAACTTCGGGGCGCCACCGAACCCGGCGTGCTCGTCGTCGAACTCGGCAGCCAACTTGTCGACCGCGGCGGCCAGTACTCGATCGTCCACCGCGGACTCTGTCAGCGGCGCAGCCCGCGAGGAAAGCTGTCCGACGATGCGCTTGGCCGCCTCCTCAACCTGGTCGGCCCGGTTGGCCCATGCCTGGTGTACGGCGATGAGCAGCTCGGCGAAACCCGGCAAGCCGTGCCGGGAAGACGGTGGGTAGTAGGTGCCGCAGTGGAACGGCTCGCCGGTGGGCGTGAGGAAGCAGGTCATCGGCCATCCCCCGTGGCCGGTCATGGCCTGAGTCGCCTCCATGTATACGGCGTCGACGTCCGGACGCTCCTCGCGGTCCACCTTGATGTTGACGAAATTGGCGTTCATCACCGCGGCGATGTTGCGGTTCTCGAAGGACTCATGCGCCATCACGTGACACCAGTGGCACGCGGCGTAGCCGACGGACAGCAGCACCGGAACACCCCGTCGCCCCGCCTCCGCGAACGCTTCACCGCACCACGGCCACCAGTCGACCGGGTTGTCGGCATGCTGCAGCAGGTAGGGGCTGGTGGAGGTCGCGAGCCGGTTCGCCATATCGGCAATAGTGCCCCGCCGATCTACAGGGCGGAACGCAACTCACTCACGAGGTAGCTTGTCCGGATCGTCGTCGAAGGACTTCGGGACCCTGCGCAGGTGCTTGTTCATCGAACGCACCAGTAGCGCCACGGCGAGGAAGAACAACAGTAGCACCACCAAGCCGACCGGCGCGGCCTTACCGAAATCCTCGCCCTGCCCACCGGGGTCCGGCCCCGGCGGCGGCGCCTGCGTCGACGTCTGGGCAACCAGTGCCTCGGACCCCGTTGCGGCCGACGAACCAGTTCGCAATGCCGCCTCCGCGGGAAAAAGTGCGTCGGCGGTCGGCAATGCCGCCTCCGCGGGAAAAAGTGCGTCGGCGGTCCACAACAGCGGGGTCACGCGTGCACCCGTTCCCGGACACCCGAGAACAGGTCGTCCTCAGGCAGCGTGGTGTCGACCAGCGAGCGAGCCAACTCGTACTCCTCGGTCGGCCATAGTCGTGCCTGCAAGTCCTGCGACACCGCGAACCACCGGCTCGCCGGGTCGATCTGGGTCGCATGGGCTTTCAACGCCTCGACCCGCACTGGGAAGTATTCGGCACACTGCACGCGGGTGGTCACCCGATCCATGACATCTGGCAGCGACGGATCCCACTTGGCCAGCCAGTCGGTGAACGGCGACTCCGCACCATCGGCGAGCAACGCGTCGTGCAACAACTGCATCCGCTTGCGGGAGAAGCCGTGCGAGTAGTAGAGCTTGAGGGGCTGCCACAGCGGTCCGGCGTTTGGGAACCGGTCCGGGTCCCCCGCGGCGTCGAACGCGGCCACCGACACCTCGTGGCAACGGATGTGGTCGGGGTGCGGGTAGCCGCCATTCTCGTCGTAGGTCACCACCACGTGCGGTCGGAACTCGCGAATCTCTCGGACCAGGTCTCGAGTGGGAGCCTCGAGAGGAACCACCGCGAAGCAACCGTCGGGCAGCGGGGGCTTTGGATCTCCCTCCGGTAGCCCGGAGTCGATGTAGCCCAACCAGCGGTGTCGCACCCCTAGGATCTGCGCGGCGCGGGCCATCTCCTGCCGACGGATTGCGGTCATCTCCGCCGGGCGCTCAGCGACGTCGGCAGGCGTGAACGACGGGTTGAGAATGCTGCCGCGTTCTCCGCCAGTGCAGGTCACGACCATCACGTCCTGGCCCTCGGCGACGTATCGGGCCATCGTCGCGGCGCCCTTACTCGACTCGTCGTCTGGATGGGCGTGCACCGCCATCATTCGTAGCTGTTCAGCCATGGCTGCCTGCTCATCCCTCCTCCACCGCCCGCCGGGCGGGGCTACCCGAGGCGGGGAATATCTCCAGTCGTTGGCCGGAGACACTAGTTGGACTGTCTGACAGTTCCGCTGAGCAGGTGCCCCCACCAAGGAGGCAACGTCGTGAGCACTGGTCCGCTTCCCGAGGGTCGCTACGGGCCTCGGGTGCGCGGCCGCCGTCGGCGTTGGGCCGGGCCGGTAGGGCTGCTGCTCGCAGCGCTTGTCGGCCTGGCGGTCGCGGTGATCGGCTACCGGAACCTCGGCAGCGCACCGATCCGGGGTGAAGCGCTGGGCTTCACCCTGCTGACGGACAACGCCGTTCAACTGCAGCTGACCGTGGTCCGAGACGATCCTTCCCGTCCTGCCGTGTGCATCGTCCGGGCTCGCTCCCTGGACGGGGAGGAGACCGGACGCAAGGAGATCTACGTGCCTGCTGCTGCCGGTCCTATCGACCTCATCACCGTGGTGCGCACTTCGCGGCCACCAGTCACCGCGGACGTCTACGGATGCTCTCTTCAGGTGCCTCCCTACCTAGCCCCACCCCCGAACTACTGACTTGAAGAGCACTGCTGAGCAGGCACGATCCGGACGTCGTCACCCATAAGGCTGAGGCCAAACCGGACACCTCGTGTTACCGTGGAGGATGCGCACGGCCCCGGGGCAGGGCCGTGTTTTTCCGTTCCGGCCGCTGGCTACTCCGCCAGCGGCTCGGTTCGGTCCGCCCCGCGGTAGCGGACGTCGGATCAGGAGGAATGATGACAGTGAGCGATACCCAGGTTGCCTGGCTGACCCAGGACGCCTATGACCGGCTCAAGCAGGAACTCGACGAGCTGATCGCGAACCGCCCAGTCATTGCCGCAAAGATCAACGACGCCCGCGAAGAAGGGGACCTCAAGGAGAACGGCGGTTACCATGCCGCCCGCGAGGAGCAGGCCCAGCTAGAGGCACGGATCCGCCAGCTGCAGGAGCTGCTGCGGGTGGCCAAGGTCGGCGAGGCACCCACCGAGTCCGGAATCGCGGCGCCCGGGATGGTCGTCACGGTACGTTTCGAGAACGACGACGAGACCGAGACCTTCCTGCTCGGCTCGCTCGAAGAAGGTGCGCACGGTGACCTGGAGGTTTACTCACCCAACTCGCCATTGGGTAAAGCGATCATCGGCGCGCATGAGGGCGAAGACCGCCACTACGAACTGCCCAACGGCGGCTTGATGACCGTCGCGGTCGTCAAAGCAGAGCCGTTCCGGGGCTGAGACGGCAGGGCCCTTCCGGAGCTGAGGTGCAGCCGACTGGGAGGGTGTCAGCGATCCGAAAGCTCGCCGGCCCGATTCGCGTCGACGCGGCGGAGCCAGGTATCGACGGGGTAAGGTCGGGCGGGTGTCGGGAGGTCGAACGGGTCGCAGCGGCAGTTGGATGCCGGTCGTGGTCACGGCTGGGGTAGCAGCGTTGCTGGCTGGCGCCGCCATCGTCGCGGCCGACCGGGCGGGCTGTGCGGAGCCGGGTAGATACGTATCCGCACCGGGTGGCGTACAGCTCATCGGCGGATGCCTCAACAGCGCCGACCTACCGGTGGCACCACCGCCCGTCCAGCACTTCCTACCCTCGCAGGTGAAACCCCTCGGTGATTAGCCCTGGGTTGGCTACTCGAGGGCGGCGAGGAGATCGTCGATCAGGTCCTCGACATCCTCGATGCCTACTGAGAGGCGGAGCAGGTCGGCAGGCACCTCCAGCTGCGTTCCAGCAGTAGAGGCATGCGTCATCCGTCCAGGGTGCTCGATAAGAGACTCCACCCCGCCCAGCGACTCGGCCAGGGTAAATATTCGGGTCCGGGCGCAGACCGCCACCGCCGCAGCGGCGCCACCCCGAACGGTGAACGAGACCATCCCGCCGAATCGGCGCATCTGCTTGCTGGCGATCAAGTGGCCGGGATGGGTTTCCAAACCGGGGTAACGGACACTGGTGACCGAGGGATGCGCCTGCAGCGTCCCGACGACCCGCTCGGCGTTGTCACAGTGCCGCTCCATGCGCACCGCCAGCGTCTTGATACCCCGTAGGGTCAGCCAGGCGTCGAACGGCCCGGGCACCGCCCCGGCGCCGTTCTGCAGAAAGGCCACCTGCTCGTCCAGCGCGGCGTCATCGGTGATCAGCGCACCCCCGATGACATCGGAGTGCCCTCCGAGATACTTGGTCGTCGAGTGCAGCACCACGTCGGCGCCCAAGGCCAGGGGCGCCTGCAGGTACGGCGTGGCGAAGGTGTTGTCCACCACCAGGCGGGCACCGGACTCGTGTGCGATACCGGCCAGCGCCGCGATGTCAGCGATGGCGAGCAGCGGATTGGTCGGCGTTTCGCACCACACCGACCGGGTGCTCGGTCGCAGCGCGGCCCGCACCGCATCGAGATCGGACAGCCCGACGGCGGTGTGCTCGATGCCCCAGTACCGGAACACCTTGTCGATCAGTCGGAACGTACCGCCGTAGGCGTCGTCGGGGATGACCACGTGGTCGCCGGGCCGGCAGATCGCGCGGAGCAGGACGTCGCTTGCCGCCATCCCGGACGCGAAGGCCCGCCCGTGCCGCCCTCCCTCCAGCGCCGCCAGGCAGGTCTCCAGCGCGGTGCGGGTGGGATTACCGGTGCGTGCGTATTCGTACCCGTCGCGCAGCCCGCCCACACCGTCCTGGGCGAAGGTCGATGTGGCGTGGATTGGCACGATCACCGAGCCGGTGTGAGGGTCCGGGTCCTGACCGGCGTGGATCGCGCGAGTGGCGAAACCTGTCATCCCGCCAGCCTCCGGTGATCCTTTGCCCTGTGATCTTCTGTTCCGGCCTCGACCCGGACCACCACTGTCCGGACGATCTTATCGGCGAAGGTCTGACGCTTGCTGTCCCACAACGGCCGTAGGTAGCCGATCCCGAATTCCAGCACGTGGCAGATCTGGCGTGCCACGGCCCAACCGAACCCCACCGGCTGCCCGGTGTCGACGTTGACCAGCTTGGTTCTTGCCACCCTTCGACCGAGGCTTCGCCCCGTGGTGCCCTGCAGGTACCCAGAGTTCCAGACGCCGAACCCGAGCAGCGCAAGGCAACCTACGACGGTGAGCACCAGTGACAACGCCGCGCTGTCGATGGCGACAACGATGCAGAGCACCAGAATCAACCCGATCACCGGGGCCATGCAGTCGATGAGGAAACTGATCACCCTGGCCTCGAAGCTCGCCGGTAGTTCAGGCACCTGGGCACCCGCCGCCGGCGCCCCGACGTGGGACGAGGCCGGTGACCGGATCTCGGTGCCGGGACCGCGCTGCTGCACAGGGGCGGCTGGCTCGGTCTGGCGGCACTGGGGTTGCGAGCCGGAACCACCCGGATGGGCATCCGATTGGCCGGGCTGTATTGTTCGGGTTGTTCGGGTCCGTTGGGGCGATCGTCCGAACTGCGGTGGTGGCACGGACTGTGGGCGCCCGAACTGCGGTGGGGCGGGTTGCGGTCGCTGCCCGTACTGAGGCGGCCAGTTCCTCGGCGGTGCCGGCGGTGCCGGAGGTGGTTGGTCAGGGGGCTGGCGCGGCAACTCAGCGGTGTCCGGCGCACAGGCATGGCCAGCCGGTGGGTCATCGGCTGGCTGGTGGTCGGACGAGGAGTCCACGTCTGGGCAGGGATCCTGATATCGCGGCTGGGAAGTCGTCATCGGGTTCGAACCCCTCGCGTAGGGCCGCCTGGCGCGTTGCTGCGCGGTCACGCTAGCGGATGCGCTCTGAGTGCTCTCAGCGCCCGGCCAGGAACCCCAGCACGTCTTGACGGGTGACCACCCCCGTCGGCTTGCCATCGATGAGGACCATGGCGCCGTCGGCGTCGACCAATGCCTGCATCAACGATCCGATCGGCTCGCCCCCGCCAATCGTCGGCAGCGGGCGGACCATGTGGCTCTCGATCCGGTCGGCGAGTTGGGCGTCACCGGCGAATAGTGCCTGCAGCAGGGTGCGCTCGCTGACCGCACCGATTACCTCGGCCGCCATCACCGGCGGCTCGGCGGCAACCACAGGCAGCTGGGAGACCCCGAACTCACGCAGGATCATCACGGCCTCGGCGACCGTCTCGTTCGGGTGGGTGTGCACCAGCTTGGGCAAGGCGCCGTCCTTACCGACCAGCACATCGGCGACCGTCGCTCCAGAGGAGTCCGGGGAAAGGAAGCCGTACGTGGCCATCCACGCGTCGTTGAAGACCTTGCCGAGGTAGCCACGGCCCCCGTCGGGCAGCAGCACCACGATCACTGAGTCGGCACTGGCCCGGCACGCCACCCGAAGTGCACCCACCACAGCCATCCCGCAGGATCCCCCCAGTAACAACGCCTCCTCCCGAGCGAGCCGCCGGGTCATGGTGAAGGACTCGGCGTCGGAAACCGGGACAACCTCATCGCAGATGCTCCGGTCATAAGTGCGGGGCCAGAAGTCTTCCCCGACGCCTTCCACCAGGTAGGGCCGGCCGCTGCCACCCGAGTACACCGAGCCGTCCGGATCGACACCGACGATCTGCACCCGTCCGTCGCTGACCTCCTTGAGGTAGCGCCCAGTCCCGGAGATCGTCCCGCCGGTGCCGATACCGGCCACGAAATGCGTGATGCGGCCCTGGGTTTGGGCCCACAGTTCGGGACCGGTGCTGCGGTAGTGGCTGGCGGGGTTCTCCGGGTTGGAGTACTGGTCGGGCTTCCACGCTCCGTCGATCTCCCTGGCCAACCGGTCGGACACGGAGTAGTACGAGTCGGGATGGTCGACGGCGACTGCGGTGGGGCACACGACGACCTCGGCACCGTAGGCCTTGAGCACGTCGCGCTTGTCCTCGCCGACCTTGTCGGGGCAGACGAAAAGGCACCGGTAACCCTTGCGTTGGGCGACCATCGCCAGCCCGACGCCGGTGTTGCCTGACGTCGGCTCCACGATCGTTCCGCCCGGCTGCAGCACACCGGATCGCTCCGCCGCTTCGACCATCCGCAGCGCGATCCGGTCCTTCACGCTGCCGCCGGGGTTGAGGTACTCGACCTTCGCCAGCACCAGCGGTACAACGTCCCTGGCAACGGCATTGAGCCGCACCAGCGGGGTATCGCCGACCAGATCGACGATGTGCTCGGCGTAGTGCACCGGGGCTCCTCGGGGATCGAACGGATCGGCGGTACTTGAAGAGTCTCCGACGAAGCCGGGGCCCGGTCCGTTGTGGACCGGGCCCCGGGCGCTACCGTGGCGGCTAATCGTTCTGGAAGTAGGTCAGCAGCCGCAGGATCTCGAGGTACAGCCAGACCAGCGTCACCGTGAGACCGAAGGCGATGTACCAGGCGGTCTTTTCCGGCGCACCAGCCCGGATCGCCTCATCGGCTGCGTCGAAATCAAGCAGGAAGCTAAATGCCGCGATCCCGATGCACACCAGGCTGAAGACGATCGCCAGCGTGCCACCGGACCGCAGACCGAGGCCGGCTCCGTCGGCCGTGAAGAAACTTGCGATGAGGTTGACCAGCATGAGGCCGACAACGCCGATCATGGCGCCGATCAACCACTTGGTGAACCGCGGGGTCACCTTCACCGCGCCGGTCTTGTACACCACCAACATTCCGGCGAACACCAGCGCGGTACCCGTGACGGCCTGGAGGATGATCTCCCCTCGTCCCCCGCCGAGCACCCCACTGATGCCGCCGAGAAAGACGCCCTCGACAGCGGCGTAGGCGAGGATCAGCGGCGGGCTGACCATCTTCTTGAAGATGATCACTAGCGCGAGTACGAAGCCGATCAGCGCGGCCGGAAGGGCGAGCCCCCAGAATCCGCTGATGTAGGTGGCTACGCCGGTGGCGACCAGCACTGCAAGGGTGACGCTGGTCTTAGTGACCACATCGTCGATGGTCATCGGCCGGCCGATAGCGGGCGGCGCGTCGCCGTAGCCCGGCGCAGCGCCCGGGAAGGTTGCGGGGGCCGAATTGAAACCCGCGTAACCGCCGCCCCCAACGGGAAGATTGCGGAACGCGGGGTTGCTGGTGGAACGCACCATTGTCCTCCTGGTGGGCGTTGCAGGCCGTCACCGGGTTAACGCGCCTGCCGCGGGTCCGGTTCCCGGTCGGCGTAACCGGACTTTACCTTCACCGAATGACGTGCCGGCGAGCGAGCGCGAGCATGGCGCGTTACTGTGCGCGAGAGAAGCACCCGGACCCGAACCGTGTGGAGGTGGGGATGGACTGGTGGGGCTGGGTGATCGTCGCGCTGGTCGTTCTGGTGCTGTTGATCACGCTCGCTGCCGTAATCCAACGGAGGAGACGGCGCGGCGGTGTGATCGGCCTTGGCGATCCACGGTGATCACACCAACTCCCGCGCTGTTGCTGCGGGCCAGTGAACTGGCCGGCCGCCCAGTGGTCACTTTGGCTGGCGAACTGGTCGCTGAGATCAAAGACATCGTGTTCGAACGCACCGGCGGCCGTATCGCCGGCTTCACCCTGCGCAACCCGGGTCTGTTCAGCCGCGCCCGCAAGGACTCGCTGCCCTGGGAAGCGGTGCATGGAGTGGGCCGGGACGCCGTGATGGTGTCCGACGAGACCTTGTTGATCCCCGCCAAGGAGCTCGCTCCTCGCAAGCAGGCCCGCAAGGCAGATGTGCTGGCAGATCGGGTGCTCACCGACAACGGGCGAGATCTGGGGCGTGTAGTGGATGTCGTGCTGCACAGCGGCACCAGCCTGGATGTCGTGGGTTACGAAGTGGAAGCCAGCGAGGCGCTCGGCACGGCGGGACGGCGGGTGCTGATCCCCCTGCCCGACACCGTGGCGGTCTCCGGCGAGAACCTCATCGTGCCGGCAGCGGCTACCGAGTTCGTCTCCGAGGACCTCGCCGGGTTCGGCGCGGCGGTAGACGCCTTTCGGGCCCGGCTACGGGAGGGGGCCAGCTGATGCTGTTCAGCCAGGCACGTAAGCGCGACGTGGTGAACACGGCCACCGCAACGCGGGTGGCGAGAGTGGACGGCTTCGTCGTGCTGCCTGGGCCGGCCAGGGTGGCGCTGCTGCGATTGGGCAAGGTCAGCGGTGCCGGCACCCTGATCTCCTGGGAGGACGTGCAAGGCTTCGGGCCCGACGCGGTGACGGTGGCCACCGACGCAGTGATCCGGCCGGCCCGTGACGCCGTCGAACAGCGCGCCGAGGACAACGATCTCGACGTCTTGGGTAAGCGGGTACTCAGCGAGCAGGGCACGGAGCTCGGCATGATCACCGACGTGGATTTCGATCCGGAGACGGGTGCGGTCACCACGTTGATCACCAAGACTGAGGTCATCGACGGGCAGCGGATGATCGGTCTGGGCGGCTACGCGGTCGTCGTGTCGTCCTAGCCAGCCGGACTTATCGTCCCGCCGGCAGCCGCCACCGCACGGAATTCGGGCGGCCGCCCACCCCCCACGCGGCCGCCCGAATTCTTCGCCCGTTTGGGCTAAGCATTAC
>JBOHFX010000039.1:0-9429 GCA_050699875.1 Pseudonocardiaceae bacterium | reverse complement strand
TCGCGCGGAAAGCAGGTTGTGTTATCTGTTGTTTGTCTCGTCACGCTTCAGGGTTACACCTGTCCGGTGAAGAACACTGGCTGGTACCCGAACCAACCCGGCCTGGCCTGCACCCGCAGCTCCGTGGGACCGGCCGGCAACTCGAACACCACCGTGAACGTCTGCCGCTTACCTGGCGGAAGTGTCTGCGACGGAACACCGGTGATGCCCTTGGTCGAGTCGTACACCTGACCCGCCTCCCGCTCACCCGCCGTGGCCTGCAGTGACACCGCGATCAGGTCCAGGGGTTTCGCGGTGCCGTTGGTGACCGTGACCTCGACGGCCACTGCCCGGTCCGCGGTGGGGCTCATGGCGGCGCTGCTGCTGGGCTTGTAGGGGGCTGGCGGGCCGATCGCGATGACCGTGCCGTCTTCGTAGGTGAAGGCCTGCCCGAACGCGACCTGGTTGACCGTCTCGCCGGCTGATGGGGTGGTGACACCCGGGTCACCGTTAGCGACCCCACCCTGGCCGTCGAGGGCCTTGTCGAGGTCGTCGACCGCGCCGAACACGATTGTCATACCCCAGATACCCAAAGCCGCGACAACAGCGCCGAGGACCGTGCCGATCGCGGCCATCTTGCGGTTGGTCGCTTCGCCTCGCCGGGTGCGGGCCCACCCGAGCAACCCGAACAGCACAGCCAGGCCGCCGAGGATCAGCGCGAGGAATCCGGTGAAGGGCACTAGGCCGAACACGAGACCGACCAGTGCGAGTACGAGCGCGGTGATACCGAAACCGTTACGGGGTGGGGCAACGGGCGTGGCGGTGGTGGTTGACTGATTCATAGGTCCACTCCTGTCCGTCTCAGGTGTTGGATCAAGGCTCCGACCTGGTCCCCAAACGCCAGGTCGGGGCCGCGTGTTACTGACTGCATCGCGGAGACCACTGGGCGCCGTTAGCCGCCGACACCGAAGGGTGACGGGGTTGCGCCAGGCGGGGCAGGCGCAACCGTCGACGTGGCGTTTCCGAGGCAGAATCCCATGTGTTCGGCGATGTCGATGCATTCGACGCCGCTGGGGTGGGCGGTGTAGTGCGCGGGTCGGTTTACGGGGTCGTGTGTGGTGCGGTCGGGGGGTTGCGTTGGGTCTTCTCTCGTTCGATCGCACCGTGCAGGTCGACACCGAGGACGGCGCATATGTGACCGGCGTAGCTCGGCGGCCCGCCTCGGTAGCGAGGACCTGGATGGTCAGATCGCTGACCCGCTTCTCCCGCCACGACGGCAGCTTGGTGCCGTCGAAGGCGCGGAGGATAGCTGCGGCGTCGGACGAGTTCGGTCGCTGCTTGTCCTCGAACTTGCGTGCGAACTCGTCGTCACGATCGAAAGTGACACTCGCCTTGATCTGTCTGTTTTGTTTGAAGGGGGATGCTCGGCCGATTGGCCCGTGACCGCCCGACTGTGCGTCATCTTGATCGTGATGGCGGCCACGATCTGCACAACTGCACTGGTATTGCGGTAACACCGGTACCCTACGGGATCTCCCCCATGGCGACGCCGTGGGGGAGATCCGCTGTTTGGTTGTCGACACGGTTGAGCAGCTCGTCGACGTCGGTCGACGACCTCGGCCAGGAGCTCTCGCACCCACCGGGAACTCCCGACGGGCGAGCTGGAGTTCGGTGGCCGGCTGTGGCGGGCTGATCAACGGTCACGATCCCTCCTCGGTCGTCGCGTCGACTGCCGAAGGGAGCACCGAAGGGTGCGAAGGGAGTGGCTCTTTTTTGCTGCGCTCTTCGCTCCCTTCATCGCTCCCTTCGGTGGGCAGTAGCCAGTCCCAACCCTTCGACATGCCGCCCTTGGATGCCTCGATGTGTAGCCGGGCCTTGGCTCTCTTGAGCTGATCCCTGCTGTAGCCGTCCCGCTGTCCTTCGCTGTAGATATCCCTGGCCGCCGCTCGTCCGCCGTGCTCTCGGATGAAGTCGAGCAGCCACATGTCGAGTTCTCGCCTGCCGGCTCGGTCGTCTGCCGGGTCACTGCCACGCAGGAGGTCGGCGGCACTGTGCTGCGAGGCCTCGCCCCACACCACCCGGGCCACGTCGCTACCGGGTGCCGACTCCAGCCGGTAGGTGAGGCTCGGCGGCTGAGCGGCCAGGTTGGACTTCACACAGGCCAACACGCAAGTCGCGCCGGTGTCGTCGTCTGGGTCGGGAGCGACCACGTAGCCGGCGCGGGCGGCGCCGACGATGCCGATGCTGCCCCCGCCGCGGTACATCGGGGTGCCGGCGCCGCTCTTGTTGAGGTGGCGCAGGAGTAGCACGGTGCAGCCGGTGGCGTCGGCGAGCTCGGCGATGCGGTGCAGCACGGCGCGGACGTCCTGGTCGCGGTGGGAGTCGGTCTTGCTGGGTAGGTAGGCCATCAGCACATCCACAACCAGCAGCCGAGCCCGAGTGCGCTCGATCGCCTCCCGGATCTGGGCGACGTCGGCCAGCGTCGGCGGTCTGGTGGTGGCCTCTCCACCTTCGGCGACGGAGCGCACCGCGGTGAGGCAGTGCACACGGGCGGGATCTCCGCCGGCGGCATCGAGACGGGGCCGGATGGTGTCGGCCATGCCATCTTCGGCGGACAAGATCACCACGGATCCCGCCGGGCAACGGCTGCCATCGGGCCAGGGGCGGCCGGTGGACACGTGCGCGGCCAAGGTGAGCGCCAAGGTTGATTTGCCCATCGCGGGGTCACCGTCGAGAGTGACGAGCTTGCCGGCGGGTAGCCGGTCGGGCCAGAGCCACTCCACACGTTCGGGTCGGACGCTGGCCAAGCTCACCAACTCGGCGCGCGACCCGGGAGGCAGCTCAACCGCTTCCCGAAGATGCCAAGAAGATGGCGAAGATGCCGCGTTGCGAGAGATGGCACCTTCGCCATCTTCGGTGGCAGCTCCAGGGAGGGGGTCGGCGCGGCCGGTGCGTTCCGCAGCGGCCCGCACCGGTTCCGGGCAGTCGCAGAAGCCGGACAGCTCGTTGCACACCTTGCAGGCGTCGACAAACGGGTCGTGCATCGTGTCGGTCACCGGGATGCCTCCCCCGCTATCCGTTGCAAGACTTCCCGTTCGGAGTCCTCGGCGACCCTGGTCAAGCGCAACGACTCGTAATCGATGTGCTGGACGATGGCCTGCTCGACCAGCTCCCGCAGCAGCGGCGCCGGAATGGCGTCCACCTCGACCGAACCACCGACGAACTTCTTCGCTCTTGCATCGGTGGTCTTGGTGGGTCTGGTCGGCAGGCTCAATTCCTCGATCTGCTGAGGGGTTACCGCGAGCCTGGCGAACGTGACCTTTCTCAGAGCGACGTTGTGAAAGCCACGGCCGCCGAGAAATCCATAGGTGACCTGCTCGGCCCACTCACCCTCGAAGTCGTCATCCGGGTCCGTCTCCTCGACACCCAACGCCTTCCCCACCTCAAGGTTGACGCCGTACTCGGCGCAGCGGTGGGCCATCTGTGGGGTGATCGTCTCGCCGAGGAACCCGGCGACCGTCTCTCGGAATGCGCGCCAGGCGTCCAACCCGGAGGGGTCGTGATCGCCGAGCTGATAGACGTACACCGTCCGTTTGCCGCAGTCCTTGATGGCCTCGGCGACGGAGTGGGAGAAGCTTTCGGAGCAATACCCGCGCAGCACCCCCAGCGGCACGTCCCATTGTTCGGTGATCGGCAGGATCACCCCGGAGATGGCGTCCTTCTCGGTGAAGATCTCCACCTGCACTTTCTGGTCATGCCACAGTGCCCGCCGGTAGGACGCCGCGGCGTCGGCGAGCATCTGGTCCAGCCCGGTATGAGTGTCGGGCTTGGTGATCCAGCGGGTGCCGTCGGTGATGGCCGAATAGGGCACCGTGCCGTCGCGACGTAGCTTCAGCAGCCGCCGACCGACCAGCCGGTAACCCAGCTCGGTCTTGTCGACCGCCCCGGCCGACACCACCCGGTAGTACACGCCGCGCAGGGTCACCGGCTGGTCGGCCTCGATGGCCACCACGATGGCGTGGTCCAGGTCGGCCAGCTCCGCGTCTGACCTGCGGCGCCGCTTTACGGTGCTAGACCCGTAAGACACGGCCGTCACGTCGGGTCACCACCTGCGTGGCGCCGCACCTGCTCCGGCACGACCGGCTGGAGTCCGTGGCACCGCAGGTGTCGCCACGCGGCGCGCCACGCAGCCAACCGGCGCGGTGTGAGCTCCTCGCGATATCGCCACGGGTCCTGGTAGCCCCTGGCGAGCGGCTCAAGACGCCAGCTCGCGGCGCGTCGACGACGGAGCTGCGACGGGATACCCTCGGTGTCGACCTCGCCCGCCGGCTGGTCATCAGCGTCGCCGTGGTGGTCTTCGCCGCGGTGACGCTGCATCTCGGTCACCGGTTAGGCCGTCCTCGTGGCGTTGCGTAGGTCGCGTAGCCACTGTTCGACGGCGGCGCGTTCGTAGAGCACCCTGCGACCTGCCTTGAATGAGGCGGGTCCCTTGCCGACGTGTCGCCACCAACGCACAGACTCCGGCGAGGTACGCAGCAGGTCGGCCACTTCAGCAGTGGTCATATATGGGCTGTCCACCGGACGATCTACCTCCTGCAGTGAAGAGTCATCTCTTAATACCGGCAACGTTAACCCGCAGTGGCCACCGTCGGAGGTTTGACACTTCATACCTTTGCTGCGAAGCTTGCTACCGTGAGACTGGGAGTCGGAAACGGCGGGTGGCTTCGGGTCGACGACCCGGACGAGTTGCCCGGACCCCTGTTCGTGAAGCTGCGACCGGACAGCGACGGTCGATGGCGGACAACCGAGTTGTACCTCGACGGTCGCGGCGAGACCCTCAGTGGCGACCTCATGCGCCGCTTGAGGCTGGACCGGATCGAGGCGCTGGCCGCGGACCCGGAGGTGCGGTCATCCCTCGCGAGCCGTGCCGGAGATCCAGAGGTGCCGCTGAGTGTGCTCGCCTCCCACTACGCCACGACATTCGGCACGAGGGCGCGCAACTGGGTAGTCGACGCGCTGCGCTCACAGCTCAAAGACTCTGGCGTCGGACGGGTCAAGCGCGCCAAGGACCCGGATCATCCAACGTCCGAGGTGCGCCCACCGCTGCGAGCGCCTGAGGGCGGACGGCTGACTGACGACTTCCTGCGCCAGGTGTATGGCGCATACAAGGCTGCGATCAGGCGCGGGGAATGGCCGGCTCCGGCGCTGGCCGAGCAAACGGGCGTCACGCCGCACGCGGTGCGCAAGTGGATCTACACCGCCCGGCGTCGCGGCATCATTCCCCAGGGCAAGCAGGGAGTAGTGAGCTGATGGCCAGCATCGCCAAGCGCGGCAACAGGTGGTTTGCCCGCTACCGCGACGACACCGGCCGGGAACACGGCAAACGGTTCGACCGCAAGGTCGACGCCCAGCGGTGGATCGACGAGGCGACCACGTCGCTGATAACGGGCCAGTACGTCGACCCGCGAGCGGGTCGGACAACCGTGCGTGAATGCGCCGAGGCGTGGCGGCTCGCCGCGCCTCACGCACCGACCATGCGGGACAAGGTGCGGCGCACTCTGGAACTGCACGTGTACCCGAGGTTCGGCGATCTGCCGGTGAGTGCCGTCCGGCCGTCGGCGATTCAGGGTTGGGTCAGCGGCCTACCGCTGGCGCCGGGGTCGGCAAAGGTCGCGCTGGGCTATCTGTCGTCGGTGTTCAAGGCGGGAGTGCGCGACCGGCTCATCGCGGCGAACCCGTGCGATGGGGTCAGCGTGCCACCTGCTCGCCGGCGCCAGGTGTGGATCCCGGACCTTGCGACGGTGAATGCGCTGCGCGATCAGCTGCCGCAGCAGTACCGCGCTGTCGTGGATCTGGTGACCGGATCGGGGTTGCGCCAAGGCGAGGTGTTCGGCCTGGAGGTCGACGGCCTGGACTTCCTGCGTGGCAAGGCCGTCGACGTGCATCAGCAGCTCGTCTGCCTATCGCCGCATCCGCCGTACCTCGACGAGGTCAAGAGCGAGGCGTCACAGCGGATCATCCCGTTGGCGAAGCGGACGCTCGACGTGCTGGCTGCGCACCTGGCCGCCAACCCGGCGCGCGACGTCGAGATCGAGGATCGGTGCGACCCGCGCAATCCGGTGATCCGAACTGCCCGGCTGCTATTCACCACAGGAACACCTGGGCCGATGACGCGGTCGCAGTGGTCGCAGATCTGGCGGCCGGCAGCTAAGGCGGCGGGGTTTCCTCCACGGACAGGACTGCACGCGCTGCGCCACTTCTACGCCTCGGCGTTGATCGCCCACGGCGAGAACGTCAAGACGGTGCAGCGGCGGCTGGGGCACTCCTCAGCGGCGATGACGCTGGACACGTACACCCACCTGTGGCCCGACTCCGACGACCGCACCCGGCAAGCTGTGGAGCGTGCGTTGTCCGCGAAGATCGAAGCTGCTGCGGACACTGTGCGGACAACCGGGAGATCATCGTGACGTTCTCGCAGCTCTAAAAGGGTGAAGGTGGGTCCACGTGCGATTCTTCTACGACTGCGAGTTCATCGAAGACGGCGTCACCATCGAGCTGGTCTCTATCGGGGTAGTGGACGAGCAGGGTCGGGAGTTCTACGCGGTATCCACCGAGTTCGATCCCGAGCGGGCCGGTGATTGGGTCCGACTACACGTGTTACCCAAGCTGCCGCCACCTGCCGACCAGGCATGGCGCAGCCGGGCGGCCATCCGGGACACGCTGCTGAAATTCCTCACCGCACCCGGCGAACGGGTGGAGCTGTGGGCCTGGTTCGCCGCGTACGACCACGTCGCACTCGCCCAGTTGTGGGGACCGATGCCGGCATTGCCCAGGGCACTACCTCGATTCACCCGGGACCTGCGGCAGCGCTGGGAGGATGCCGGCAAGCCGGCATTGCCCCCACCGCCCCCTGACGCCCACGACGCGGTGGCCGACGCCCGGTACAACCTCACCCGCTGGCGGGTGATTGAGCAGCACCGGATGGCACAGCAAGGCCGCCTCCACTGACCTGTCGCTTTGCTGTACCGATCCTTCTCATGAAACCCTTTCGCGCGTCAATCGGGTACTCGCAGCAGGAGGGTGAACAGACATGCGCATCGGCGTGCTGACAGGTGGTGGTGACTGTCCCGGGCTCAATGCGGTGATCCGGGCGGTGGTCCGCAAGGGCATCGAGGTCTACGGGCACGAGATCATCGGGTTCCGGGACGGCTGGCGGGGTCCGATGGAGGGACTGGTCCAGCCGCTCGGTCTTGCGGACGTGGAGCACATCCTCCCGCTCGGTGGCACCATCCTCCGCACCTCGCGCACCAACCCGTACCGCAACGGGGGCGCCGAGCAGGTCAAGCGGACTCTCGACGAGCACGGCGTGGATGCTCTCATCGCAATCGGTGGCGAGGACACCCTGGGGGTGGCGAGCAAGCTGAGCGAGGACGGGCTGTTCGTGGTGGGCGTGCCTAAGACTATCGACAACGATCTGAGCGCCACCGACTACACCTTCGGCTTCGACACCGCGGTGCACATCGCGACCGAGGCGATCGACCGGCTGCGGACCACTGCCGAATCGCATCACCGGGCGGCGGTCGTCGAGGTGATGGGCCGCAACGCGGGTTGGATCGCGCTGCATTCCGGGATGGCTGGTGGGGCGAACGCAATCCTGATGCCGGAACGGCCCTTCGCCGTGGACCGGGTGTGCCAGTGGGTCGTCCGGTGCCTTGAGCGCGACGACGCCGCGATCGTCGTGGTCGCTGAGGGCGCAGTACCCGAGGGCGGCGCGGAGCTGCTTGCCGCCGCGGAGGTCGACGCGTTCGGCCACAAGCGCCTCGGCGGCGTCGGCATCTGGTTGGCCGACGAGATCGCTCGCCGTACCGGTGCCGAGTCCCGCGCGGTGGTGCTGGGGCACATTCAGCGCGGCGGCACGCCAACCGCCTACGACCGGGTGCTGGCCACCCGTTTCGGCGTGCATGCGATCGATGCGGTGCACGAGGGCGACGGTGGCGTGATGGTGTCACTGCGTGGCACCGACATCGTCCGGGTGAAGCTGGCCGAGGCCACGGCAGCGGTCAAGACGGTGCCCCTGGACCGCCACGCCGAGGCCGAGGTTTTCTTCGGCTGAAGGTGTCTGCACTCAAGCCGGGCCGGTGAAACTGGCCCCCAGGTTCGGCCCCGCCCATCACCCCAATACGCTCAAGCATCGTGAACTGGACCGTGGATGTTCCGGTCGACGCGCTGCCGGAGCTACCGCCGCTGCCCGCCGACCTCCGTGACAGGCTTGACGCCGCGTTGGCCCGACCCGCCGGGCAACAACCGAACTGGCCTGACGCGGAGGCCGTGCGCGCCATCCGCACTGTGCTGGAGAGTGTTCCGCCGATCACGGTGCCCCCGGAGGTGGACCGGTTACAAGATCGACTCGGAGCCGTTGCCCGCGGGGAAGCCTTCCTGCTGCAGGGCGGAGACTGCGCCGAAACCTTCGCTGACAACACCGAGCCGCACCTTCGGGGCAACATCCGCACGCTGCTGCAGATGGCGGTCGTGCTGACCTACGGGTCGAGCATGCCGGTGGTGAAGGTGGCGCGGGTGGCCGGGCAATACGCCAAGCCACGGTCTGCACCGACCGACGCGCTGGGTCTGGTGTCCTACCGCGGTGACATGATCAACTCGTTGCGGGCGACCCCGGAGGCGCGGGTTCATGATCCGTCGCGAATGATCCGGGCCTACGCCAACGCCGCTGCGGCAATGAACCTGGTGCGGTCGCTGACCCTGGCCGGCATGGCGGACCTGCACAAGGTGCACGACTGGAACAAGGACTTCGTGCGGCGTTCTCCGGCCGGGGCCCGGTATGAGGCGCTGGCCGGCGAAATCGATCGGGGCCTGCGCTTCATGTCGGCGTGTGGGGTGGAGGACTCTTCGCTGCACTCCACCGAGCTCTATGCCAGTCACGAGGCGTTGGTACTCGACTACGAGCGGGCCATGCTCCGCCTGGACAACACCGGCCCGACGCCCAAGCTCTACGACCTGTCCGCGCACTTCATCTGGGTGGGGGAGCGGACCCGCGCGCTGGACGGGGCGCACATCGCCTTCGCCGAACTGGTGGCCAACCCGATCGGGCTCAAATTAGGTCCGAGCACCACTCCGGATCAGGCCGTTGAGTACGTCGAGCGGCTTGACCCGCATGGCGTGCCCGGCCGGCTTACCCTCATCTCCCGGATGGGCGCGCAGCGGCTCCGCGACGTGCTCCCGCAGATCGTGCAGAAGGTCACCGCCACCGGCCACCAGGTGATCTGGCAGTGCGATCCGATGCACGGCAACACCCACGAAGCCTCCACCGGGTACAAGACGCGCCACTTCGACCGCATCGTCGACGAGGTCCAGGGATTCTTCGAGGTCCACAACGGTCTCGGCACGCATCCGGGTGGCATCCACGTCGAGCTGACCGGTGAGAACGTCACCGAG
>JBOHFX010000038.1:0-25861 GCA_050699875.1 Pseudonocardiaceae bacterium | reverse complement strand
GACTACCTCGCGGTGCTGGGCACCGACCAGGTCAACCCGGATGGGCTGGTGTGTGAGCCCAACGCGTGGCCGTTCCCGACCGTCAACTGACCCCACCGCGAGCGGGACGGGACGGGAAGAGCGGCTGCCTCGGCGACGTTCTACCCGACCGAGGGGCACCGACACTGTGAGGAGTGCGCTGATGAGCCTGCCGCCACTGGTGGAGCCCGCCGCGGAGCTGACCAAGGAGGAGGTAGCTCGCTACAGTCGCCACCTGATCATCCCGGATGTCGGGATGGACGGTCAGAAGCGGCTGAAGAACGCGAAAGTGCTGGTGATCGGCGCTGGTGGGCTGGGTAGCCCCGCCCTGCTGTACCTGGCCGCCGCGGGGGTAGGCACGCTGGGCATCGTCGAGTTCGACGAGGTCGATGAGTCCAACCTGCAACGCCAGGTGATCCACGGTCAGTCCGACATCGGCCGGCCCAAGGGCGAGTCCGCCCGGGACTCCATCCGGGAGATCAATCCTTTCGTTCAGGTGGACCTGTACCAGGTGCGGCTGGACTCATCCAATGCGCTGGATATTTTCCGCGGCTACGACCTGATCCTGGACGGCACCGACAACTTCCCGACTCGATACCTGGTTAACGACGCTGCGGTATTGCTCGGCAAACCCTACGTGTGGGGGTCGATCTTCCGCTTCGAAGGCCAGGCGTCGGTGTTTTGGGCGGACGCCCCCGGCGGGCAGGGATTGCAGTACCGGGACCTTTACCCAGAGCCGCCACCTCCTGGGATGGTGCCGTCCTGCGCCGAGGGTGGCGTGCTGGGGGTCCTCTGCGCGTCGATAGGTTCGATCATGGTGACCGAGGCGATCAAGCTGATCACCGGGATCGGCGAGCCACTGCTGGGTCGCCTGATGGTGTACGACGCACTGGAGATGAGCTACCGCACCATCAAGATCCGCAGGGATCCGGCGAGCGAGCCGGTCACCGAGCTGATCGACTACGCGGAGTTCTGCGGCACCGTCAGCGATGACGCTGCTGCCGCGGCGGCGGGTTCGACGATCACCGCCGTCGAGCTCAAGGAGATGATCGACTCCGGTAAGGACTTCGCCCTGATCGACGTTCGGGAGCCGCACGAGTACGAGATCGTCAGGATTCCCGGCGCCACGTTGATCCCCAAGGACCGGATCCTGTCCGGCGAGGCGTTGGCCGCGCTGCCGCAGGACAAGCCGCTGATACTGCACTGCAAGTCCGGGCAGCGTTCCGCGGAGGCGCTGGCCGCGCTGCATAAGGCGGGCTTCCGGGACGCCGTGCACGTCGGCGGTGGCGTGCTGGCCTGGGCCAAGCAAGTCGATCCATCCCTGCCCACGTACTGAACGGGGGCCAGCTCGCACTGGTATGTCTGCCCACCGCGCGCGCCGTGCAATCGTCGAGTACTACAACTTGGACGTCCGGATCGGCCAGCAGCCGTGCGATCCGAGCTTGCCGGGGGCCACCTCGCCATGCCTGCGCGACAACGCCGGCGGACACCGCGAGGGGATCTCGGCCGCTACGGCGCGTTGCAGCAGGCTGCGGACTCGTTCGTCACCTCTCTCGAGCCCGAATCAACGCGTCGGTATCCAGTGTTAAGCCACCGCGTGGTGGTGGAGTCACGTGATGAGGCCGGTGCGAAGGAGCTCCCGGTCGGCCCAGGTGCGGGCGTCGGCGCTGGGTTCGCCGAGTTCGCGACCCGCTGGAGAGTACCGATCTTCCGCTTGGCTGTGTCACGCGTGTGAGGCGTGCCGGCGGCCTTAGCCGCTTCTGCGTCGCGAGGAGTACTGCCGGGTCGGCACTACCGGGGCGGCCCGCCGCGGTCCGGCGGATTTACCTCCGTGCTGTGCAGCGGCTCCGGACTTCCCGCCGCGGCGCTCGCGACGATTGGGCACGGGCGAAGCAGCATCGTCAGCACGGTGGTGATCCTGGGGTTCGGGTTGCTGTGTCATCAGGTCTCCTCAAGTTCGACACGTGATCAGTGATACGCCCAGCACCCGGGGCCACGGTCAACTCGGCCCGAGGGGCGTCACCAGCAAGGGATAGAGGCCGCCGCTGAACAGTGACAAGCCGTGCGCTTGATGGCGTGGCAGGAGAACCTCAGCAGGTCATGTCGACCACGCTATCGCGGACGCCCCTACGGGCGCATCCGGGTTACGCACCGCACCGCCGGAAGCCGGGATCACCCGGCCTCACGCCATGGCTGCCCCTCCATGTGAACGGGTGTTCTCGACGCCGCAACAAGAAGCAACACTCCGAACATAACCGGCATTTAGCGTCACTCATCGTACCCACCAGCTCAGCAGGAGGCGCGATGAGCTCGACCGAGTTGACGGCGCCGGCCAAGCCGGCCCGCGGGGGGCGATGGATAGACCACTGGGCGCCGGAAGATCCCGACTTCTGGGAACGGACCGGCAAGAAGGTGGCGAATCGGAACCTGTGGTTCTCGATCCTCGCCGAGCACATCGGGTTCTCGATGTGGACGGTCTGGTCGGTCCTCGTGCTGTTCATGGGCCCAGAGTACGGTGTCGATCCGGCAGGCAAGTTCTTCCTCGTAGCGTTTCCCGCATTGATCGGCTGCCTGGTCCGGATCCCCTACACCATGGCGCCGGCCAAGTTCGGCGGGCGGAACTGGACCATCGTCAGCGTGCTGTTGCTGCTGATCCCGACAGTCCTAGCCATCGTGGTGATGGAGCCGGGCACCTCCTACACCACGTTCCTGCTCGTCGCGGCGCTCGGTGGGCTGGGTGGTGGCAACTTCGCCTCCTCCATGGTCAATATCAACGCCTTCTTCCCGGAGGGCAAGAAGGGCTGGGCACTCGGGCTCAACGCCGGCGGCGGAAACATTGGTGTACCCGCTGTGCAGATCCTCGGCCTGCTGATCATCGCGACCCTCGGCATCGCCTACCCCCGGGTGGTGCTGGCCATCTACATCCCGCTGATCCTGCTCGCCGCGCTGGGTGCCGTGAAGTACATGGACAACATCACCTCGATGCGGAACGACACCGGGGCGATGCGCGAGGCGGTCCGTGATTCGCAGACCTGGGTGATGTCGTTTCTCTACATCGGCACGTTCGGCTCGTTCATCGGCTACAGTTTCGCCTTCGGCCTGGTACTGCAAACCCAGTTCGGCCGTACGCCGCTGCAGGCCGCTTCGGTCGTCTTCATCGGCCCGCTGATCGGCTCGCTGATCCGCCCGGTGGGAGGCTGGATGGCGGACCGGTTCGGCGGCGCAAAGGTCACCCTGGTGACCTTCTTCGGGATGGCAGCCGCCACCGGCTTGGTACTACTGGCCTCCGGACAGCAGTCCCTGCCGGTGTTCACGGCTGGCTTCATTGCGCTGTTCGTGTTGTCCGGTATCGGCAACGGCTCCACGTACAAGATGATCCCGTCGATTTTCGCGGGTAAGGCCAGGATGGTGATGGCAGCTGATGAGACCAAGCAAGCCGCGCTGCTCAAGGCCCGCAGGCTCGCCGGCGCAGTAATCGGGATCGCAGGATCGGTCGGTGCCCTTGGTGGGGTGCTCATCAACGTCGCCTTCCGGCAGTCGTTTCTCACCACCAAATCCGGGGATTCCGCATTCTGGTTCTTTCTTGGCTTCTATGCGGTGTGTGTCGTCGTCACCTATGCCGTCTACCTGCGCCGGGCACCCGCCACGGAGCCCAAACATGCGCGGCGGCTGGCTTACGCCGGGGTGTGACGAAACAGTGCGGAAACACTGTGTTCACGCGATGCGCTCACGATGTCAGGTAGTACCCAAAGTTAGGACGGTTGGTGAGTTGCTCATTCATCCGGGCAGCTCACCAGCCTGCTGCTGCATGGCAGACCGGTGACCAGGGGCAAGGCCCTGGCGGGGACATAAAGATCGGTTGTCCCCGCTGGGCAGGGAGGAGCCGCGCGATGCAAACTCTCGTCGTCGCAGGCCACGGTATGGTCGGGCACCGCATGGTGGAGGCTTTGGTCGGTCGGGACGCCCAGCGGCGGTGGCGGATCGTGGTGCTCGCCGAGGAGGGCAGGGCGGCCTACGATCGGGTGGCCCTCTCGTCGTATGTGGACTCCTGGGACGCTGAGACGCTGGCCCTGCCCGCCGTCAAGGACGACCGGGTGGAGCTGCGGCTGGGTGACCCGTGCGTGCGGATCGACCGGCGCAAGCGCATCGTCCGCACCGCCTCCGGGCGCCGGGTGGCCTACGACGCGCTGGTCATGGCCACCGGATCAGCACCGTTCGTGCCGCCGGTACCGGGCCACGACCTGCCTGGTTGTTACGTCTACCGCACACCGGAGGACCTCGACGCCATCCGCGCGGCGGCACAGCGGGCGATGCACACGACGGCTGCGGGTCGGCGCTCCGGCGTGGTCGTAGGCGGCGGGCTGCTCGGCCTAGAGGCTGCGTATGCGCTGCGCCAGCTCGGGTTGTCCCCGCACGTGGTCGAGATCGCCCCCCGGCTGATGCCGATGCAGGTCGACGAGGGCGGCGGGGCCCTGCTGCGCCGGTTCATCGAGGGCCTCGGCGTCCGGGTGTATTGCGGCCACGCCACCTCGGCCATCGAGCAGGCCCGGGGGCGGTTGCTGGTCCGGCTCTCAGACGGCACGGAACTTGACACCGATGTGGTGGTGTTTTCCGCTGGGGTGCGCCCCCGAGACCAGCTGGCCCGCGATGCTGGGCTGCCGCTCGGTGAGCGGGGAGGCGTGCTGGTCGACGCCCGTTGCCGCACCTCGGACGAGGACATCTGGGCGATCGGGGAGTGCGCCGCGGTCGAGGGCCGCTGTTACGGCCTCGTCGCTCCCGGCTATGCGATGGCCGAGGTGGTGGCGGACCGGCTGCTCGGCGGAAACGCGACCTTCCCCGGCGCGGACACGTCTACCAAGCTCAAGCTGTTGGGCGTCGATGTGGCCAGCTTCGGCGACGCCCACGCCAAGACCGAGGGCGCGCTGGAGGTCGTGCACAACGACCCTGTCGCCGGGCGCTACGCCAAACTCGTGGTCTCCGACGACGCTCGCATCCTGCTCGGCGGGGTGCTGGTGGGTGACGCCGAGGCCTACGGCACGCTGCGGGCGTTGGTCGGTGCCCAGCTGCCGGCCGACCCCGGTGCGCTGATCTCCCCGTCCGGCGGCGAGCTCGACGCGGGCGCGTTGCCCGCCAGCGCACAGGTGTGCTCCTGCCATGCGGTCACTGTCGAGACGATCGGTACGGCGGTGACTCAGCAGGGCTGCACTACGGTGCCCTCCCTCAAGGAGTGCACGAGGGCGGGTACCGGTTGCGGCTCGTGCGTGCCGATGCTGAAAAAGCTGCTTGCCGCCAACGGCGTCGAGCAGTCCAAGGCGCTGTGTGAGCATTTCACCCACAGCCGGGCGGAGCTATTCGAGATCGTTGCCGCGACCCGGATCCCGACCTTCTCCGAGCTGGTCGCCAAGCACGGCACGGGCCGTGGCTGCGATATCTGCAAGCCGGCGGTGGCATCGATCCTGGCGTCGCTGAGCGGCGTGTTGTCCCCCCGCAGTCACATTCTGGACGGCGAGCAGGCCGCCCTGCAGGACACCAACGACCACTTCCTGGCCAACCTACAGCGCAATGGCACCTACTCGGTGGTGCCCAGGGTCCCCGGCGGTGAGATCACCCCGGAGAAGCTGATTGTGCTCGGCGAAGTGGCCCGGGATTTCGGCCTCTATACCAAAATCACCGGCGGCCAACGGATCGACCTGTTCGGTGCCCGGGTAGAACAGCTACCGGCGATCTGGCGCCGGCTGATGAATGCCGGCTTCGAGTCCGGGCACGCATACGGCAAGGCGTTGCGCACAGTGAAGTCGTGTGTCGGCACTGACTGGTGCCGCTACGGTGTGCAGGACTCAGTGGGCATGGCCATCGCGCTGGAGTTGCGCTACCGCGGGCTGCGCGCCCCGCACAAGCTCAAGTCCGCGGTCTCGGGCTGCGCGCGGGAGTGTGCCGAGGCCCGAAGCAAGGATTTCGGGGTGATCGCCACCGAGACCGGTTGGAATCTCTACGTCTGCGGCAACGGAGGTTTCCGGCCCCGGCACGCCGACCTGTTGGTGTCTGACGTGGACACTGCGACGCTGGTGCGCACCATCGATCGGTTCCTGATGTTCTACGTGCGCACGGCTGACCGGCTGCAGCGGACCGCGCCGTGGCTGGAGGACATGGAGGGCGGTCTGGACCATCTGCGCGATGTGATCGTGCACGACTCACTCGGGATCTGCGCGGAACTCGACGGCGCGATGGAGGCACATGTAACGGGCTACTCCGACGAGTGGCGCGGCGTGCTGGAGGACCCGGAAAAGCTCGCCCGGTTCACCTCGTTCGTCAACGCACCCGGCGTGCCCGATCCAACCATCGAGTTCGTCCAAGAGCGGGGCCAGCCCACGCCGGCCCATCGCCGACCGGGTCAACCGGTGATGATCGCCGGTCCGAAGCTGGCGGTGGTCCGATGACCGCCGACGTACTTTTTCCCGCGGAGGCGGCAGTATGACTGCGCAGGTGCAGGTGCGCTGGACGGTGGTGTGCCGCTACGACGATCTCACCCCGGAACGAGGGGTTGCGGCGCTGGTCGATGGCGTTGCGGTGGCGGTGTTCCGCACTCATGACGGTGCCCTGCACGCCCTGTCCAACCTGGATCCCTTCAGCAGGGCATCGGTGCTTTCCCGCGGGATCGTCGGTGACCGCGGGGGTCGGGCGACGGTGGCCTCGCCGATCTACAAGCAGGCCTTCGAGCTGGCCACCGGGACGTGCCTGGATGATCCCACTGTCTCGGTGCCGATCTATCCGGTTCGGGTGGTCAACGGGATCGTCGAGATCGGTTCCTCATGACCGCGTCTTCCATCAGCCCCAGGCTTGAGCCGCTGCCGCTGGCCGGATTCACCGTGGGAGTCACCGCCGCCCGGCGGGCCGCGGAGCTGGGCGCGTTGCTGGAACGCCGGGGCGCCGAGGTGCTGCACGCTCCGGCGATCCGGATTGTGCCGGTGGCCGATGACACCGAGCTGCACGCCGCCACCGAGCAGCTGATCAACCACCCGCCCGACGTCGTGGTGGTCACCACCGGCATCGGGTTTCGTGGCTGGGTGGAGGCCGCCGACGGATGGGGGCTGGGGGAGGCGCTGGTCGGTGCACTGCACCGCGCCACGCTGCTGTCCCGGGGCCCCAAGGCGCGTGGCGCGGTCCGGGCCGCGGGGCTGACCGACGCCTGGTCGCCGCCATCGGAGTCATCCGCCGAAGTGCTGGAGCACCTATTGACCGGTGACCTCGAAGGAGTGCGAGTGGCCGTGCAGCTGCACGGGGAACCGCTGCCGGACTTCGTCGACGCGCTGGGCTGCGCCGGCGCGCGGGTGATAGAGGTGCCCGTCTACCGGTGGGTGCTGCCGGAGGACCTCGCCCCGCTGGATCGGCTGCTCGGGATGGTGCTCGACGGCGGTCTCGACGCCGTCAGTTTCACCAGCGCGCCCGCCGCCGCGAGCGTGCTGAGCCGGGCGGAAGAACTCGGGGTGCTGGAGCCGCTGCTGCACCGCCTGCGCCGGGAGGTGCTCGCCGCCTGTGTGGGGCCGGTAACCGCAGGCCCGTTGGTGGCTCGAGAGGTTCCTACCGTGCAGCCGGAGCGCTCCCGCATCGGCGCGCTGGTACGGACGCTGTCCGAGGCACTGCCGGGACGGGCGCCGCGTTGGCCGGTTGCGGGGCATGTATTGGAGCTGCGTGGACACGCGGCGGTGGTCGACGGGATGCTGCGTGCCGTGCCACCAACGCCGATGGCGCTGCTGCGGCTGCTGACGGCCCGGCCCGGCCGAGTGGTGCCGCGCGCCGAACTGTTGTCTGTGATGCCCGCGGCCGGTGACGACGAGCACGCGGTGGAGACCGCGGTGGCCCGGCTGCGTACCGCACTGGGTGCCCCGCGGCTGGTGCAGACCGTGGTCAAGCGCGGCTACCGGCTGGCTCTGGAACCCGGAGATTGCCGGTGAGGACAGCACCGTGACCGTCGTCGTGGCCGCGCACGGTACCCGGGATCCTGCTGGCGTCGCGGTGGCGCACCAGCTGGTCGACGCGCTGCGTGCCCGGCTGCCCGGCAGACTGGTGCTGCTGTCCTTCGTCGACGTCCTCGGCCCCTCGGTGCGTGAGGTGGTCGCCGGCGCACCCGGTTCGGTCACCGTCGTCCCAGCTTTCCTGAGCTCCGGTTACCATATGCGGACCGACGTCCCGCGAGAGGTGAGCGCCACCGGCCGCCGGGACGTCACCGTCAGCGCTGCCCTCGGTCCGCACCCGCTACTGGTGAGCGCGATGGCCGACCGGCTGAGGTCGGCAGGTTGGCGCCGTGGCGACGCGGTGGTGTTGGCTGCGGCGGGCTCATCGGATCCCCGTGCGGTGACCGATGTGCGAGCTGCGGCTCGTCAGCTGTCCGGCAAGATCGGCAGCCGGGTCCGGGTCGGGTTCGTGGCCACCGGAGCACCGCGGGTGGCGCCCCTCGTCGCAGGCCTTCGAGCAGCCGGCCAGTCCAGGGTTGTGGTGGCCTCATGGCTGCTGGCCCCAGGGTTGTTTCACGGCCGGCTTGCTTCGGCTGACGCCGACCTAGTGGCCGCGCCACTAGCCGCGCATCCAGGGGTGGTCGATCGCTTGGCCCACCTGGCCGGCGCCGGCGCGGTGCTCCGCAGCGCATGAGCGTCGGAGCGCTCCCGCGGCTGTCCGGAAGCCAACTCGGTGGGCGCTGCCCGCCGCCCTGAGGGGTGACATGGTCGGCTGCCGCGTGTGGCAGCCCCGGGGCAGAGCGCGTTGCGGCCGCCCGTATTTCGAAGCGCTCCAGCCTGGTCTCTAGGTCACCATTCGCCTCATTGCAAGATCACGCGCGTCAGAGAGCTGTTCGTTGACCTAGGTGCCTCAGTGACCCACAGTAAGTAGCTGCAGGGGCCAACGGGGACGGGCTAGCCAACGGGGGTCAAGGTGATCGATCATCGAGGAAGGGTTGACCTGTCCAAGGCGGGCTGCGGCGGCCTGCGGCACCCTCGGAGGCGGGCCGTCCGCGTGGTGCTGGCCACGCTGGGTGTACTCGCGGCGATGATCATACCCGCGCCCGCGCCTGGCCGTGCTGACACCACTCATCCGGTGCTTCTCGTGCACGGCGGTCTCGGCAAGCCGAGCGACTTCAACCTGATGGTGGTCAAGCTTCTCGCCGACGGCTACCGGCCCTATGTCGTTGACCTCGACCTATTCGGGGTTGACACCGTCGGCAACGCAGGGAGGGTCAAAGCCAAGGTCGACCAAGTCCGGGCCACGACCGGAGCGTCGAAGGTGCACCTGGTCGGGCATAGCATGGGCGGGCTATCCACCCGTTACTACATCAAGATCCTCGACGGCCTACCGAACGTGGCGAGCTACACCGCGTTCGGCACGCCGCAGCATGGCAGTTCCCAACATTCCTGCCAACCCTCGGACCCCATCCCTGACCAATGCCCAATCGGTCCGGTACTGAAGGAACTGAATCGCGGTGACGACACACCCGGTTCGATCCACTACACCTCCATCGCGAGCAGGCAGGCACACCCAGAAGAAGCGGATGGCAAGTGGGCCCCACTCGACCAGGGTGCGTGCCTGCCGATGGTCAATGGCGGGTCGCATGGTGTCGAACCTAGCAATGCAGCGATTTACCAAGCAGTGAAAGATGGACTCAACTCCACCTGCCCAACCGGGTTGATCAACCTGCCAGAGATCACGCCTTAGCCCCGGCCTGAGGTCGAGAGCCGACTTATCGCCGAGTTCATCTCAAGCTACGGCCAGCGACCATTCGCCAACCGCAATGCTGGACGCCGAGGTGCTATGGACATCGGTGCACTGACACGGCGTATGAATCCGTATCGGTGAACGGATGTCGATCCCAGGTGGCGTACCGAGCCTCGAGACCCAGGCCGGCGCTCGCGCACCAACTGTCGTAGTCCGCCAGGCTTGGCCAGCTCTTCTGCAGCTGAAACCCGGCGATGAGCCGACCGTCCGGCGCCAGGTGCTTCGCGCACGCGATGACGGCGGCTGAGCGTCGATCACCCGCCACATACGGAATGACGTTGCCCGCAAGCACGACGGCATCAAACCGGGTTGGTAGATCGAGCTCGCTGAGGTCGGCGTGCACCCAGGTCAGCTCAGGTGCCTTCGAGCGCGCCATGTCGATCATGTCTTGATCAAGATCGACACCGACGACGTCGAGCCCTCGGCGGGCCAGCTCGATGGTCACCCGGCCAGTGCCACATCCCCCGTCCAGCACGGAGCGCGGACCGTAGGAAAACACGAGATCCGCCTCACCATGAGGGTTCCCGCCCGCCGCCTCGATGCGCCGCCAGCGCTCGTCGTAGTGCAAGGGGCTGAGCTGTTGACGCCAGTGGTCCCAATCATCGGGTAGCGATCCGGTCATGCATCGACCTCCGCCTGCGCAGCACACGTCCGGATATAGCTGCTCAAGGTTACGGCGTGAATCCCCGTCGAGTGGTAGTTCCGGCGTTCTCGTCACCGCCGCAGTCGGTCGCTCGGCCTGCAACCCGACCACGACAGCCGGTGTTCAGAAGAAGACGACCGCGAGACCAGCCAGGAGGACGCGGGATGACCGATACGCTGAGCGCCGGTGCCCCGATCGCCGTGACCGGCGACCGCGGGACCGCGACGTTGCTAACCACCCATGACACCGCCGTCGGCAGGCTTACCCTCACCGCCTCTGAGGCTGGCCTTACCCGCTGCACATTCCGCACCGTCCGCGACCCCGCCGAGGGGACTGCGGCCGCGTCGCCTGCGGCCTGCGGATGGCTGGACCTGGCCCGCCGGAGCTTGACGACTACTTCGCCGGCGGCCTGCGGACTTTCACCGTGCCGGTCGACTTGAATCAGTGGCCTGCACCGCCGCGTGCCCGACAGCCTGGGCGCCGTTGGCCACGGCGCGACCACCACCTATGGCGCACTCGCGGCCGCGATCGGGCTCACCGACGACGGCCCACGTCAGGTCGGCGGGGCGATGCGATGCCATGTGCCGGTTTCGCCCCTCCCGAGGTCGGTCACGCATAACAGCGTCGAGGGGGCTGGATACCGAGGAGGGGGATAGCTAGCGGCGGGAGGCAGTGGGTGTGGGTGCGGGTTGCTCCCAGGCCCGGGCGTAGCGGCGCGCACCGGGGTGGGCGTCGCGGCTGCGGTAGACGACATAGGGGCGGACCAGGTAGCCCAGCGGCGCGCTGAACACGTGCACCAGGCGGGTGTAGGGCCAGATGGCCAGCAGGACCAGCACGACCAGGTTGTGGACCTGGAAGGTGATCGGGACGCCTGCCATCAGCTCCGGTTGTGGAGACAGGGTGAACAGGCTGCGGAACCACGGCGACACGGTGGCCCGGTAGTCGTACCCCCCGCCGATCAGGTTGCTGCCGACGGTGTTCAGCATCCCGGTCACGATCGCGGCGCTCAGTAGCAAGTACATGACCTTGTCGACAGCGGTGGTGGCCTTGCGCACCGCCACCACGGTGATCCGCCGGTACAGCAGGATCGCCAACCCGGCGACCGTGGCCAGGCCCGACAGCGTGCCGAAGGACACCGAGACCAGGTGATAGGCATGGTCAGACACGCCGAGCGCCGCGGTCCAGCTGGCCGGAATGAGGATGCCGAGCACGTGACCGAATAGCACTGCCAGCAACCCGAAGTGGAACAACGGGCTACCCAGCCGGAGCAACCTGCTCTCGTAGAGCTGGCTGCTCCGAGTGGTCCAACCGAACTGGTCGTGCCGGTAGCGCCAGAGGTGACCGACCACGAACGAGATCAACGCCAGGTAGGGCACCGTCATCCAGAGCAGGGTGGTCACCGGCGTCCTCCCATCCGCTCCTGCAGCGTCGGGTCCATGGCGAACGCCTCCAGGCCCACCTCTTCCTCCGGTGGGCCCTGCGCGGCCAGCTCGGCGACCCGGCGACGGTCGGCGGTACTGAGCTCGGGCAGGGTGGAGCACACCGCGTCGAGCACCGCCGCGTAGGGTGACCCGCACTCGTGCATGGACTGCCTGAGCAGCTCCACGACGGGCCGGTATTCGACCAGCAGCCGCCGGCCGGCCACCGGGTCGACGGTCGCGGCGAACTCCAGCACCACCGCCAGATGGTCCGGCAACTCATGCTCGCCCAGCTCGACACCCGCCGCGCGGTAGGCGTGCTTGAACCGCAGCAGGGCCATTCCGCGCTTGCGCGTGTCCCCGAAGGCGTAGTAGCTCAAGTGCAGGCAATTGCGACGTCGCAGGTCGAAGGTCTCGACGTAGTACGCGGCCAGCTCGATTGGCGGCGTCCGGCGGATGTGGTCCACGAACGACACCAGCGCCGGCCCTGCCGGCGCAGCCAACGACCCTGCCCCCGCCTGCAACTGGTCCAGCATGCCCAAGGTCTGCGACCCCGGGTAATCCAACAACAGCGCCGCGATCCGCCACACCACGCGCTCTTGCCGACCGCGTTCTGGGGACAGAACGCTTTTATCGGGGGCCGACAATTGCGTTTTGTCCCCAGAACGCGCGCGGCGTAGCCAAGCCGGGCTCATCGGGTGGGCTGCGATACGTGAGATGGGTTTGTTGCCGCACCATTGGTGGTCGGCCCAGGAGAGGGCGGCGCAGCAGGGAACAGGCCATTGGAGCTCTTGCCGTCCCAGTTGAGCAGGTTGATTCGGCCCCCCTTGTCAGCCGGCGCTGCGGCCCCGTTGCTGTCGGCCGGCTGCACGGTCAGGTGGAACTTGTCGTCCATGACCTCGAAGGCGGTCATGCCCGGTCCGCCGTCGGAGTCCAGGCTGCACCCGGTGGCCAGGGCATCCAGCCGGTGGGCATCGGAGCCGGCCGCGCTGGGGATGACGTAGCGGTGCTCATATTTGGCGATGGCCAGCAGCCGGTACATCGCCTCGATCTCGGCCGGCGCGAGGCGCACCGACTTGGCGATCTCCGGATCGACCGGCTCCCCGAGGTTGGCCCGGCGCATGTGCGCGCGCATGGCGGCCAGCCGCTGCAAGGACGCGCGCACCGGCCCGACATCGCCCGCGGTGAACAGCTCGGCCAGGTACTCCACCGGGATGCGCAGCGCATCGATCGCGCCGAACAGGTTGCCGGCGTCCTCACCGTCATGTCCGGTGCTCGACAGCACGTCCACCACCGGGGACAGCGGCGGGATGTACCAGACCATCGGCATGGTCCGGTACTCCGGGTGCAGGGGCAGGGCCACCTGGTAGTCCACGATCAACTTGTAGATCGGGGACGCCTGCGCGGCTTCGATCCACTCCTGGGAGATGCTGGCCCGCTCGGCCTCGGCCACCACCCGTGGGTCGTGCGGGTTGAGGAACACACCCAGTTGCGCCGGGTAGAGGTCCTTCTCGTCCCGCACGGAAGCGGCAGCCAGCACCGCGTCCGCGTCGTAGAACACCACCCCGATGTAGCGCAGCCGGCCGACGCAGGTCTCGGCGCAGACAGTGGGGATGCCTACCTCCACCCGCGGGTAGCAGAACGTGCACTTCTCCGCTTTACCGGTCTTGTGATTGAAGTAGATCTTCTTGTACGGGCATCCGGTGACGCACTGCCGCCACCCGCGGCAGCGATCTTGGTCGACCAGCACGATGCCGTCCTCGCTGCGCTTGTAGATCGCGCCGGACGGGCAGGACGCGGCGCACGATGGATTGAGGCAGTGCTCGCAGATCCGCGGCAGGTAGAACATGAACGTCTGCTGGAACTCCAGCTTGACTTTGTCGGACACCTTGGCCAGCAACGGGTCCCGGCCGATCTGCTCGGGGCCGCCGCCCAGATCGTCGTCCCAGTTGGGACCCCAGGTGACCTTGGTGTCCTCCCCGGTGATCAGCGAGGTGGGCCGGGCGGTGGGGGTGGTGTCCGACGGCGGTGCGGACAGCAGGTTGTCATAGTCGTAGGTCCACGGTTCGTAGTAGTCGGCCACCGTGGGCAGGTCGGGGTTGGCGAAGATGTTCAGCAGCCGCTTGAACCGCGAGCCCGAGCGCAACGTCAACCGGCCGCGCTTGGTCAGCGTCCAGCCGCCCTTCCACCGCTGCTGGTCCTGGTACTGCCGCGGGTACCCCTGTCCCGGTCTGGTCTCCACGTTGTTGAACCATGCGTACTCCACGCCGCCCCGGTTGGTCCACGCCTGTTTACACGTGACGCTGCAGGTATGGCAGCCGATGCACTTGTCCAGGTTCATCACCATGGCCAGCTGTGCCATGATCTTCATCAGTAGACCACCTCCTGGCTCCGACGACGGATGGTGGTGACCTCGTCGCGCTGGTTGCCGGTGGGGCCGTGGTAGTTCAGCGCGAACGACTGCTGGGCGTAGCCGCCGATCAGGTGTGACGGCTTGATCATCAGCCGGGTCAGCGCATTGTGGATGCCACCGCGCTTGCCGGTCTTCTCGATGCGCGGCACGCCCACGGTGCGCTCCTGGGCGTGGTACATGAACACGGTGCCCTCGGGCATCCGGTGGCTGACGATCACCCGCGCGACCACGATGCCGTTGCGGTTGATCGCCTCGATCCACTCGTTGTCCACCACGCCGATCTTGGCGGCGTCCACATCGGACATCCAGATGGCCTGCCCGCCGCGAGACAGCGTGAGCATGTGCAGGTTGTCCTGGTAGGCGGAGTGGATGGACCACTTCGAGTGCGGGGTGAGATACCGGACGGTGACGGACTTGTATCCGTTCAGTCCGGTCGCTCCGACATGAGGTTCGCCACTCTGCCCAATGTTCGGCTCGCCGAAGAGCGCTGTCATGTCCAGCGGCGGCCGAAAGATCGGCATCTGTTCACCGAGCTCGGACATCCAGTCGTGGTCGAGGTAGAAGTGCTGCCGGCCGGTCAGCGTGTGCCAGGGCTTAAGTCGCTCGGTGTTGATGGTGAACGGGGCGTAGCGCCGGCCGCCGGCCTCGCTGCCCGACCATTCCGGCGATGTGATCACCGGTACTGGGCGGGCCTGGGTGTCGGCGAAGGTGATCCGCTTGCCTTCGTTCTCCGCAGCGAGGTCGGCGAGCTTGGTGCCGGTTCGCCGCTCCAGGGCTTGGAAGCCCTCGACGGCCAGCCGGCCGTTCGTGGTGCCCGACAGTGCCAGGATGGCCTCGGCGGCGTGGGTGTCCTTGGCCAGCGACGGCCGCCCGGCGGCGCGCCCGGAGATGATCGCGCCGTTGGCCGCCCGGAGGTAGTCGACCTCAACGTCGGGATGGACGGTGACACCCTTGGTGGTCAGGCCGACCCGCTCCACCAGCGGGCCCAGCGCGGCCATCTTCTCGCCGATCGCCGGGTAGTCGCGCTCCACCACGATAAGCCGCGGCATGGTCTTGCCGGGTACCGGCTCGCATTCGCCGGCTTTCCAGTCCAGCACCCGGCCGCCGGGCTGCGCGGTGGCGTCGGCGGAGTCGTGCAGCAGCGGTACCGCCACGACGTCGCGGCGAACGCCGAGGTGTTTCTCGGCCAGCCAGGAGAAGCCGCGGGCGATCCGATGGAACGCCTCGAAGTCGGTCTTGGTTTCCCACGGCGGGGAGATCGCCGGGGAGAAGGCGTGCACGTAAGGGTGCATGTCGGTGCTGGAAAGGTCGTGCTTCTCATACCAGGTGGCGGCGGGCAACACCACGTCGGAGAACAGCGTGGTGCTGGTCATCCGGAAGTCTAAGGCCAGCAGCAGATCGAGCTTGCCCACCGGAGCCTCGTCGCGCCAGGTGACCTCGACCGGACGCACCCCGCCGTTGTCGGTGGCGCGCAGGTTGGAGTCGCTGCCCAGCAGGTGGCGCAGGAAGTACTCGTTGCCCTTGGCCGAGGAGCCCAGCAGGTTGGCCCGCCACACGGTCAGACACCGGGGAAAGTTCTCCGGCGCGTCCGGGTCCTCGCAGGCGAACCTCAGGTGCCCGGTGGCCAGCCCATCAACGACGTGCCGGGCGGCGTCCTTACCCAGGCGCTGCGCCTCGTCGGCCAGGTCCAGCGGGTTGCGGTTGAACGTCGGGTAGCTGGGCATCCAACCCAGCCGGCTGGCCAGCGCGATGTTGTCGGCCGCGGTCCGCCCGACGAAACGCCCTTTCCCCAGCGGGGAGGCCATCACCTCGGCGGTGAACGGGTCGTATCGCCACTGGTCGGTGGCCAGGTACCAGTACACGGTGCCCTGCATCTGCCGCGGCGGCCGCTGCCAGTCCAGGCCGAAGGCCAGCGTCGACCAGCCGGTGATCGGCCGGCACTTCTCCTGGCCGACGTAGTGCGCCCAGCCGCCGCCGTTGACCCCCTCACATCCGGTGAGCATCACCAGCGCCAGGAACGACCGGTAGATCTGGTCGGAGTGGAACCAGTGGTTGGTGCCAGCGCCCATCAAGATCATGGATCGGCCGCCGGAGCGCTCGGCGTTGTCGGCGAACTCCCGGCCGATCCGTTCCGCCGCGGCCGCCGGCACGCCGGTGATCGGCTCCTGCCAGGCCGGGGTGTATGGCTGCTCGGCGTCGTCGTAGCCGGTGGGCCAGGTGCCGGGCAGGCCCGGCCGGTGTATCCCGTACTGGGCCAGGAGCAGATCGAACACCGTGGTGACCAGCTTGCCGGCGACCGTCCGCGCCGGCACTCCGCGGCGCAGTACCTCAGGCTCAGCGGTATCGAACCGGGGCAGGTCGACCTCTACAGGCTCGCCGCCGTCGCTGCCATACACGGTCAGCAGCGGGTCCACACCGTCCAGATCGAGATTCCAGCGGCCTTCTCCGGCGCGGGTGAACCGGTGACCCAGCGAGCCGTTGGGAATCATCGGTTGGCCGGTGGCCGCGTCCAGCAGCACGGTCTGGGACTCGGCGCCCTCGCCGGCCGCGCCCAGATCGGCCGCGGTGAGGAACTTGCCGGGAAGGTACGCGTCGCCTCGCTTTTCCAGGGTGATCAGGAATGGTAGATCGGTGTAGCGCTTGACATAGTCGGTGAATCGGGGCGTCTGCCGGTCGACGAAGAATTCTTTGAGGATTACGTGGCCCATGGACATCGCCAGCGCGGCATCGGTGCCTGGCCGCGCCGGCAACCACTCGTCGGCGAATTTCGTATGGTCGCCGTAGTCCGGCGACACGACCACCACCTTCTGCCCCCGGTAACGCGCCTCGGTCATGTAGTGCGCGTCCGGGGTACGGGTGACCGGAACGTTGGAACCCCACATGATCAGGTAGCCGGCATCGAACCAGTCGGCGGACTCGGGCACGTCGGTCTGGTCACCGAACACCTGCGGGGAAGCCTCCGGCAGGTCGGCGTACCAGTCGTAGAACGACAGCATCGCCCCGCCGATCAGCGAGATGAACCTGGCTCCGGCGGCATGGCTGACCATCGACATCGCCGGTATCGGCGAAAATCCGGCGACCCGGTCGGGACCGTAGCGTTTGATCGTGTGCACATGCGCAGCCGCGACGATCTCGGTGGCCTCCCACCACTCGGCCCGCACGAACCCGCCCATGCCGCGGGCCGCCTTGTACCGTCGGGCCTTCTCCGGGTCGTCGACCACATCGGCCCACGCCAGCACCGGATCCTTGAGCCGCTGTTTGGCTTCCCGGTACAGCTCCAGGAGCGTGCCACGGACATACGGGTAACGCACCCTCGCCGGCGAGTAGGTGTACCAGGAGAACGACGCCCCCCGCGGGCAACCGCGCGGCTCATACTCCGGTTTGTCAGGACCGATCGACGGGTAATCGGTCTGCTGTGCCTCCCAAGTGATGATCCCGTCCTTGACGTAAATTTTCCACGAGCATGAGCCGGTGCAGTTCACCCCGTGGGTCGAGCGCACCACCTTGTCGTAGGCCCAGCGATCACGGTAAAAGACGTCAGCTGAACGGCCGCCGATCTGATGTAAGGCGCGTAGATCGGCCGACGCCTCCCCGCGCTGGAAATACTTGCCCATGCGCAGCAGGGAATCAGCGAAGCCAGTGTCCATTCCGACACTCGAGCGTCCATCGCGGGTATCGAACACCGGCGCACCTCATCAGATGACGATTCATTGTTCGCTGGGGCTGGCTCAATCACCCTAGACTGTAATTTGTTCGCCTTCAAGAAGAGTCGCTGTTGCTCACACCGTGGCTGAGATGCGAGTGCGGTGTACGTAACATGTCGTTCATGTTCGAAGGTCGGTGGAGCAGTGCGTTAACACCGCTGTGACGTGCAGCAACACGCTTAGGAGGTGCGTCGCCCATGCTGAGGAGTTGGCGCGGGCAAGGCGAGGGCGACAAATTGCGTCGATCAGCTTCCAGATGATTTACAGGTCGTAACATGCTAGTTACCTCACATATGGTGACCATACTCTCTGGGTTCCGAGCCGGCCCGTCCGTCACGTTATCGCCAACGTGCGCCGAGCGCTACATGGGAAAGAACTAGCGCAGCCCCTGCCGCCGGCAGCGACGCAATTGTAAACTACTGCTCGAATTGTTGCCCTGCCGGACTCGAGTCGATCACCGGCTGGGCTCGGCACGGTAACGACGCATGAGTACTCGTCCGCCTTCGGCCAGCACACCCTCGGCGCGCAGCCGGGCCAGCTGCTCGGCGGCGAGGTGTGGCGCGGGTGTGCCGTCTGCGCGCAGTACCCGGTGCCATGGCAGGTCGTAGCCGTCCTCGGCGAGGATCCGGCCGATCAGCCGGGCTCGGCCGGGGAGCCCGGCGCGGGCTGCAACATCCCCGTAGGCCAGCACCGAGCCCGCCGGGATAGCGGCCACCACGCCGCGCACTCGCTCCAGCACCTCGCCGTCCATCTGCGCCATCCTCCCGCGCCACGGGCTGTCGGAGCGGCGTGGTTGCATGCGCAGCGTGCCCACTCTGGTTCGTTGTGTAACCACTGCGCCCCGGTCCGCGGGCTGGGGGCCCGACGCCCGCCGGGTGCTGGATCACGCCGGTGGGCCGCTGCGGGTGGTGGGCGGGCCGGGCACCGGTAAAACCACGCTCGTTGCGCACACTGTTTCCGACCGGGTGTTGCGTCGAGGCGTGGATCCCGAGCGGGTGCTGGTGCTCACCTCCAGCCGCCGGGCCGCTGCCGACCTACGCGATCGCATCGTGGAACAGCTGGCCGCGCATGGCGTGACGCCCACCGTGCGGGAACCCTTGGTGCGCACCGTGCACTCCTACGCCTTCGCCGTGCTGCGGCTCCAGGCGTCGCTGCAGGATCTGCCCCCGCCCCGGTTGCTGTCCGGCCCTGAGCAGGACGTGGTGATCAGGGACTTGCTTGCGGGCGAGCTCGAGGCCGGCGGGACGGGTTGGCCACCGAGGCTACGTCCGGCGTTGGGCTTGCCGGCCTTCGCCGCGCAGCTGCGGGAACTGCTGATGCGGGCAGCGGAGCGCGGGCTGGCACCGGAGGACCTCACAGCACTGGGCCACCGCAGCGGACGCGACGAGTGGGTGGCTGCAGGGCGTTTCTTCCGCAGCTACGAGCAGGTGATGCTGCTGCGCGGATCCGTTGGCACCGCCGCTCCGCACGCCACCGCGCCGGCGCTGGATGCCGCTGAACTGGTGTCCGCGGCGCTGCTGGTACTCGACACCGACGCCGACGTGCTGCGCCGGGAGACCGACCGGGTACGGCACCTGATCATCGACGACGCCCAACACCTCGACCCGTTGCAAGCGAAGCTGGTGACCCGGCTCGGCGCGAGCGCGCATGAGCTGCTGCTCTTCGGCGATCCCGACCAGACAGTCTTCTCCTTCCGCGGCGCCGACGCCGGTCTGCTCACCACAGGCGGCTTCGCAACCGTCCGACTGTGCACCGACCACCGGATGGCTCCAGCGATTCGGGCCGCAGTATCCCGGCTCGCCGGCCGGCTGCCCGGCCCGCGCGCCGACCTGCACGGCCCGGCAGGGGAGCAGCCCGGCGGGGAGGTCACCGTCCAGGTGTTCGGGTCGGCCGCAGCCGAGGCGTCCTGGGTGGCCGACCAACTCCACCGTGCCCACCTGCTGGACGGAGTGGCCTGGTCGGACATGGTGGTGCTGGTGCGGTCCACCGCGCGGGCGCTCCCGGTGCTGCGCCGAGCACTGCTCGCCGCGGGGGTGCCGATAGCAGTGCCGCGCGAGCAGCTGCCAGTGGCTCAACAGGCCGTGGTCCAGCCATTGCTGGGAGTGTTGCGCTGCGCTGTGCACCGTGCGGCCCTTGACGAGGAGATGGCGGCTGCGCTGCTCACCTCACCGTTGGGTGGGGCGGATCCGCTGGCAATGCGCAGGCTGCGCCGGGAGCTGCGCCGCCGGGAACTCGCCGCGGGAGGCTCGCGGACCAGCGGCGCGCTGCTGGTCGACGCGCTCCGCGCGGACTTCGAGCCGGCGAAGGGAGAGCTCGTGAACTCGACGCCACAGACGTTCCTGCCTTCCGAAGACGTCGGTAGCGTCGAGTTCACCACCCGAGGCGGGCTGGACGGGCTCGATGACGCGACCGCGGCACCGGTCAGGAGGTTGGCACGGGTGCTGGGCATCGCTGACCGGGCGGCGCGGCGCGGGGACAGCGCCGAAGGGGTGCTGTGGCAGGTGTGGCAGTCCACTGGGCTCGCCCAGCGCTGGGCCGCCGTCGCGGCGCGCGGCGGTCCAGCCGGTGCGCAGGCCGATCGGGACCTCGACTCCGTGGTCGCGCTGTTCGATGCCGCCGCCCGCTTCGCCGATCGGCTACCCGGCGCCGACGGCGGCCCAGCCGGTCTGCTCAGCTTCTGCGATTACCTCACCGAACAGCAGATACCCGGCGACTCCCTGGCTGCGCGCACCGCCCAGGGCGCGGCCGTCACCGTGCTCACCGCGCATGCTGCGGCTGGCCGCGAGTGGTCGCTGGTCGCGGTGCCCGGGGTGCAGGAGGGAACCTGGCCCGACCTGCGGCTACGCGGCTCCCTGCTCGGCGTGGAGAATCTCGTCGACACCACTGCGGGCATCGAATCCAGTACGGTTTCCCGTACCGCACCCCTGCTGGCCGAGGAACGGCGGTTGCTGCTGCTGGCGGCCGGTCGGGCCCGGCACCGACTGTTGATCAGTGCGGTGCGCGGCGAAGACGAGCAGCCTTCCCGGTTCCTCGACGAGCTGGAGGGCACCGCGGCCCAGCCACCTCCTGTCCCTGCGCTCCACGAGCGACCGGTGACCTCCCGGCATCGAGGTTTGAGCCTGCCCGAACTCGTTGCCGAGCTGCGCCAAGTGTGCTGCGATCCGGCCGAGGACGGTGCGCGGCGGCGCAGCGCTGCCACCGGCTTGGCGCAGTTGGCACGGGCCGGGGTATCCGGCGCGCACCCCGATTCGTGGTACGGCCTGGGACCGCCGTCAAGTGACTCCCCGTTACGCGTGCAGGGCGAGCCGGCCCGGGTATCACCCTCATTGGTGGAGTTGGTGTCGAACTGCCCGCTGCGCTGGCTGCTCACCCGGCACGGCGGGGAGGACGTCCGGGCGCTGCCCGCGGTCACCGGATCGCTGGTGCACAGGTTGGTCCAGGCGGTGGCGGCCGGCGCCACCGACCAACAGTTGGAACAAGCTTTGGCGCAGGCGTGGACCGGCGTCGACGCGGGTGCCCCGTGGTATTCCCGGGCCGAGCAGCAGCGGGTGCGTGAAATGGTCGGGATGTTCCGCCGCTGGTGGCGCGACAGCCGCGGCGAGTTGACCGAGGTCGCGTGCGAGCAGGACATCGAGGTCCAGCTCCCCCAAGCCGATGACACAGCGGTGCTACTGCGTGGGCGGGTGGACCGGCTGGAACGCGACCGCCGCGGCCGTCCCGTGATCGTCGACGTGAAGAGCAGCAAGACCCCGGTCAGCAAGGAAGCCGCCGAGGACCACCCGCAGCTGGCGGTCTACCAGCTCGCCGCAGCGCATGGTGCCTTCACCGAACACGGCTTGACCGCCGAACCAGGTGGAGCCTGCATCGTCCAGGTTTCCGCCCGCGCAACGGCGTCGGTGCAGCGCGACCAACAGCCCTTGGACGCCCCTGGCTTGGCGCGCTGGGATGAGATCGTGCGCGAGGCAGCCCGGCGCACCACGGGGCCGGACTTCGTCGCCATCGACAACGGTGACTGCAAGCGGTGTCCCTCGAAGATCGCGTGCCCGCTGCACGACTCCGGCCGGTCGGTGACGGGATGAGCTGCATCGGACCCGGCGAACTCGCCGCAGAGCTCGGAATCGCGCCGCCCACCGCGGAGCAGGCCGAGGTCATCGCCGCCGACCCCGGCCAGCCAACCCTCGTGGTCGCCGGCGCTGGATCGGGTAAGACCGAGACGATGGCGGCGCGGGTGGTGTGGCTGGTCGCCAACGGGTACGTCACCCCTGAGGGCGTGCTCGGTCTGACTTTCACCCGCAAGGCCGCCCAGCAGCTGGCCGAGCGGGTCCGGAGGCGGCTGCGGCGGCTCGCCGGCTCACCGGTGCTGGACCGGGTGGACCCCACCGGACAACGCCGCGCTGCGGTGCTGGCCGGTGAGCCCACTGTGCTGACCTACCACGCTTACGCCGGCCGGCTGGTAGCCGAACACGCGCTGCGGCTCCCCACTGATCCAGGAGCGCGGCTGCTCACCGAGACCGGCGCATGGCAACTGGCGCACCGGGTCACCGCCAACTGGGAATCAGACCTCGATCTTGACGGGAGGGTGCCCCGTACGGTGACCGGTTGGGTACTCGGGTTGGCCGGGCAGCTGGCCGAGCACCTGTGCGAGCCGCAGCAGCTGCGAAACGACACCGCGACGATGATCACTGCGCTGGTCGGGGCGCCGCCAGACTTCCGCCAGCGGGGCCCGCTGCGCGCCGACCTCAAGCCGGTGGTGTCGAGTCAGCGGTCCCGGCTGGCGATACTGCCGCTGGTGGAGCGTTACACCGAACTCAAGCGGCACGAGGGCGTGCTCGACTTCGGCGACCAGATGGGTATCGCCGCCAAGTTGGCGCGCGACCATCCGGAAGTCGGGGTGGTCGAGCGGGCTCGCTTCGGTGCCGTATTGCTTGACGAGTACCAGGACACCGGACATGCCCAGCGCGTGTTGCTGCGTTCATTGTTCGGCAGGGCCGCGATGGCGGTCATCGCGGTCGGCGATCCATGCCAGTCGATTTACGGTTGGCGCGGCGCGTCAGCGGCCAACCTGCCGCGGTTCACCACCGACTTTCCCCGCGCGGATGGCTCTCCAGCGGTGACCTGCGGGCTGCTCACCAGCTTCCGCAATCCTGCTGAAGTGCTGGCGGTGGCTAATGCGGTCTCCGGTGAACTTCGCAGTGGGCCGGTGCGGGTCGGCGAGCTCCGCTGCCGGGATGGTGCCAATCCCGGTGAGGTCCGCTGCGCGCTGCTGCCCGATGTCCGTGCCGAGGTGAGCTGGGTTGCCGCGGCCGTTGCCGACCGTTGGCACTTGGCGATGGCCGACCGGGGCGTCCCACCGACCGCCGCGGTGTTGGTGCGCCGCCGTGCGGACATGGCGGCGTTGGCCGCCGCGTTGCGGGCTCGTGACGTCCCCGTCGAAGTGGTGGGCCTGGGCGGGTTGCTGGACACACCTGAGGTCCGCGACCTGGTAAGTGTGCTGCGGCTACTCGTCGACCCGTTGGCCGGCACTGCCGCGGTGCGGCTGCTCACCGGCGCGCGGTGGCGGATCGGCGCGGCCGACCTGGCCGCACTGTGGGCGCGCGCCAGGGAACTGGCGTTGGACCGCGGGACCCCGCGCGCTCAGGTTTCCGCTGCGGAGGATGTGCTGGCCGCCTTGCCCGGTGAGCTACCCGGCGAACCCGCCGAGCAGGCGGGGTTGGTCGACGCGCTGGATTCGCCCGGGGATCCGACCCGCTACTCCGAGCTGGGTTACCAGCGGCTGGGCGCCCTCGCTTCCGAGTTGCGGGCGCTACGGCGCCGGGTCACGCAGCCGCTGACCGACCTGGTCGCCGACGCCGAACGGACCCTGTTGCTGGACACCGAGTCGCTGGCCCGCCCTGGCCCGGTCGGCCGGGCCCACCTGGACGCTTTTGCCGATGTGGTGGCGGATTTCAATGCGGCGAGCCCGCGCGCCGGCCTGCCCGCGCTACTGGATTACCTGCTCACCGCCGAGGACGCCGAGGACGGTTTCGAGCCGGGCGAGATCGAGGTCGCCCACGACCGCGTCCAGATCGTCACCGTGCACGCCGCCAAGGGCTTGGAATGGGAGGTGGTGGCCGTCCCACATCTGGTTGATGGCGTGTTCCCGGCAGCGAAGAAGAGCTCTTCGTGGCTGCGAACGATCACCGAACTGCCCGTTGCGCTGCGCGGCGATCGCGCCGACCTACCCTTCCTCGAGCCACTCGACGGTGCCGATCAGAAGGAGCTCGCTCAGAGGCTGGCTGCGCACGAGGCGGAGTTCGGTGCCCGGAGGCTGCTGGAGGAACGCCGGTTGCTGTACGTGGCACTCACTCGCGCCCAGCGGTCGCTACTGGCCAGCGGCCACCACTGGGGTGAGACCGGGAGCTCACCGAGGTCACCCTCGGACTTTTTGCTGCAGATCCACGACATCGAACAGTGTGTGATCGACCAGTGGGCTCCAGCACCCAGCGAGGGGGAGGTCAACCCGCTGGACACTGCACCACGCCAGATGCCTTGGCCGGGTGACCCACTCGGTACCCGCCGGGAGGCTGTGGGTGAGGGCGCCGACCTGGTACGTGAGGCATTGGCGGATCCCCATGCTCGGGCCTGCGGCGAACCGGGTTGGCAACGCGAGATCGATGTGCTGCTCGCCGAGCGGGACGCCCGCCGCAGTCAACAACGGGTGGTACTGCCTGCGCACCTGGCCGTCAGCCAGTTGGTGGAGCTCGCCGACGACCCGTCGGCGTTGGCCGCACGGCTACGGAGACCGTTACCGTGCGCGCCGAACCCGATGGCGCGCCGCGGTACCGCGTTTCACGGATGGTTGGAGCGCCGCTTCGGCTCGACCAGGCTGATCGATCATGACGATCTCCCCGGCGCTGCCGACGAGGGAGCCGCTCCGAACTGTGAACTCGGGTTGCTGCAAGCGGCTTTCCTCGCCAGCGAGTGGGCTGCGCGTAACCCGTACGACGTGGAAGTGCCCTTTGAGACTGTGTTCGACGGGGTGGGCGTGCGCGGCCGGATGGATGCTGTGTTCGCCGACGCCGACGCCGACGGTGGCTGGACGGTGGTCGACTGGAAGACCGGGATGGTGCCAGACGGGGTTGCGTTGCGTGCGATCAGTGTGCAGCTTGCCGCTTACCGGCTGGCCTGGTCGGCGCTGTCCGGTACGCCCCTGCGCCGCGTGCGAGCGGCATTCCACTATGTCCGGGACAACCTCACGGTGCGACCCGCCGATCTGCTCGACGCCGATGGATTGTGCGACCTGCTACGCACGATCCCCAGCGACTGACCCAAGCCTGCAGGTGTGGTAGCGGTGGTCCATGTCACAAATCTCCGTAAAATGCCGCCACGAAACTACGTGGTCGAAAAGCAACGCGCTGCTAGGTAGTCAACCAAAGGATTTACGTGCGACTACCGATTGCCGCATGACCTTACCTCTCGGCAGGGTATGTGGTACCGAATCGGCACTGTTGGTCGATGAGGTGGCTTTCTGTGCCCGGTGGCCACCGGGACTCACCTTTCCTAGGAGGACTTGATGTCTGATGCACTGAGCTTTGCAGAGATCGACGGGCAGCACGTGGAGCTGCTGCCGGCACGCACTGTGCTGTCATTGTTCAGCACCGGCGGTGGCGGCAAGGGCGGCGATGGCGGCGCCGCCGCTCCCCCCGCGGCCAACTACGGTGGCGACGGGGGCGACGCCAAGGGCAAGGCAGCGCTCTTTGACAACTACTTCTACACCGAAGGTGACGTATACAACAATGTCACGGGCGGCGCTGGCGGCACTGGTGGCGCCGGCGCGGTCGCTGGCGCACCCGCCGGTGGCGGAATGTGACCCAGTAGGTTCGGGCGGCAACCAGGTTGTCGCCAGTGCTTGGAAGTGCGGGAG
>JBOHFX010000037.1:0-1576 GCA_050699875.1 Pseudonocardiaceae bacterium | reverse complement strand
TTGGCTCGGGAGGCAGATCCTGGATTCGATCAGGCGATGTTCGTCCAGGCGTTTCTGGCGGCCGATCGGGTACCTGACCAAGCGTTCGAACGTCACGGACTGACATCCGCGCAGGTCGCAGAGCTTCGTCAGCGCCTTCGCGCCTGGGCGCAGGAACTGACCGACAGCGCCGAATAGGTGAGGCGGTCAATGTGTTAGCCGCCGTTCCTGATGGCCATGGAGCGGGCGGTCTGCGTCAGCGGTCGTGAACGGTGGGACGGGTTGGGTTGGGGGCGGCCGTGTCGTTGGTGTGCGACGACAACGTGAGGATGTGCGGCGTCCGGTGGAGGAGATGGCCCTCCCGGTCGCCTTTTCGCGGAGTCGCCGGGAGGGCCATCGAGGCGCGTGGAGGCGCCGTGGTCAGAACGTGTCGGAGGTCGAGGCGCGGCTGGCGGCGGGGCTGCTGGCGTGTCCGGACTGCGAGGGCCGGTTGGGTCCGTGGGGCATGGACTCCTCCGGGTATCACCGTGCTCGACTCGTGTCAGTTCACGGTCGGCTCGTCTGGGGGGTTCTTGCCGTCCAGACCGACGACATTTTTCAGCGGGATGCGCCGGACTCCTGTCGAACGGCTGCCAGCGTGGACCAGCGCCTCCCAGTAGCCATCAGCATCGCGCTGGACGAGCATGTACTTGCCGTCGTCAAGCAGCAGGTAGTCCCCACCTGGTTGCTTCCCAGGGTAGGGCCCCCTGGCCTTGATGCCACTCTCGGAGAGCTGCTGGGCTATTTTACTGAGGACCGCACTCGCATCATCCATGGACACGAGCGTAAGCCTGCTTTCCAGAAGATCCGAGCATGGATTCCCCGGAGCACGCTCGACCCGTTCGATCGTGGCACAGCTGGGGCTTGGCTGTCGGGACTTGGCGGTTTACCTCCGACGGAGGCCTGTGGGCCTTGGTAACTCGACGCAGTACGTTGACCTGCGTCTCTCGTGTGGTTCCCGGTCATGGATGATCGTCGGATGCGACTGCTGTCGATCTTGTACCGGCTGGTACGTTCGCTGCTCGGCCTGACCGCGGTACTGGTGCGAGGCGACCTGAGCAAGGACGCCGAGCTGCTGGTCTTGCGCCACGAGAACACCGTCTTGCGCCGACAGATCGCCCGGGTCCGCTACACGCCTGCCGACCGGGTGCGGCTAGCCGGGCATTCCGCACATCGGGGTTGATCAACTTGGGGTGATCGTCGAGTGGGTGGTTATTTGATCATCTTGGTCTGGTGGGGTCGACTTTGAGTAGGTCCAGCAGCGTGGCTTGTAGTGGTGGTGGTTGGGGTATGCCGGGTGGCTGGCCGTTGATGGCGGGGATGAGGCGGAGTCGGGCCAGGGCTTCGAAGATGAGTCGTCCGGTGGGTTTGGCGGGTCTGCCCACGTAGAGGCTGTCGAGTGTGGTGTGCGGGGCGATCGCCAGTCGGACTTGGCGTTCGATCAGGCAGAAGATCAGCAGTGCGAGGCAGATCACGGCGTAAGCATTCAGGTGGGTAGCTGATCTTGCGCGTGTCGGTGTAGACCGTTCCCGATCTTGTAGACACCCGCTGTGGTTGC
>JBOHFX010000036.1:0-16707 GCA_050699875.1 Pseudonocardiaceae bacterium | reverse complement strand
CGAGGGCGAGATCGCGCTGACTGGTGTCGGCGCTTATTGGTGTGCGATGACGCTTACGGTGGTCTCTCGCCTGCACCGGCACGCTTCCCACTGACTCAACGTCCAGAGTCGAAACCGTTCACCCCCTCGTCGGGCTGGACAACCACTCTAGAGTAACGCTCCGACGCCCAGCACTCATCCCTGTCTGGCGGGTGATCAGCGTAGCTAGAGTTCGGGAGTGCTGAGCCCCGGTAACGACTCCTATCTCCGCTACCCCACTCTGCACGGCGACCTGGTGGGGTTCATCGCCCAGGACGACGTGTGGCTCGCCCCGCTGGACGGTGGGCGGCCATGGCAGCTGACCTCCGACGACGTCCCCACCAAGGACCTGCGCTTCTCCCCCGACGGTGCGCACCTGGCCCACCTGAGCCAGCGCGACGGAGCACCCGAACTGCACGTCGTCGCCATTGTGGGTGGCCCGTCGGTGCGCACGACGTGGTGGGGCGACGCCCACGCCCGCGTGCTGGGTTGGGCCGACCCCCACCGGGTGCACATGGCGTCGGCCACGGGCGAGCCGTTACGCCACCGCACATGGGCCCGCGCTGTGCCGTTGGACGGCGGACCCGCGCAGCGACTGCCGTATGGCCCAGTCACCGCGCTGGACATCGCGGCGTCAGGCGGGGTGGTGCTCGGCACCGGGTTCGGCGGGCGCCGGCGGGACTACGCGATGTGGAAGCGCTATCGCGGCGGCACTGCCGGCCGGCTGTGGATCGACCGGGAAGGCGCGGGGGCCTTCGCCCGGCTGCTGCCGGAGCTGGACGGCCAACTCACCGCGCCCATGTGGGCACGCGGACGGGTAGCGTTCCTGTCCGACCACGAGGGCGTGGGAAACGTGTACTCCGTGCGGCCGGACGGCTCCGATCTGCGCAGGCACACCGACCACGACGACTACTACGCTCGGCACGCCACGACCGATGGCAAGCGCGTGGTGTACGCCGTCGCTGGTGAGCTCTGGCTGCTCGCCGACCTTGCCGCCGACTCCCGGCCACGCCGGCTGGAGCTGCGCACCGGGGGACCCCGCGCGGCGCGCATCTCGGCCCCGGTGCCTGCGGGCAAATACCTGGGAGACCTCGCTGTGGACCGCACCGGCCGGGCGAGCGCGGTGGAGGTGCGAGGCAGCGTGCAGTGGGTGACGCACGAAGACGGCCCCGTGCGCACCCTCGCAACCAGCTCGGGCGTGCGTGCCAGGTTGCCCAGGCTCCTCGGCGAGGATGTGGTGTGGGCCAGCGACGCCGAGGGTGAGGAGGCGCTGGTCGTGTCCACCAGGGACGGCTCCACCCGGCGAACCCTGGCAGCAGGTCGGCTGGGGCGGGTAATGGACCTCGCGACCGCCCCGGACGGCAGCCGGCTCGCGGTGGCCACGCACGACGGACGATTGCTCCTGATCGACCCTTCCACCGGCGTGGACACCGAGCTGGCCCGCTCGGACAACGGTGCCGTGGCGGACCTGATGTTCTCCCCGAACTGCCAGTGGCTGGCCTGGACGCACCGCGGCCCGCACGCGCTGCGTCAGATCAAGCTGGCGCGGGTGTCCGATGAGACCGTGGTAGACGCCACTGCGCTGCGCTTCGCCGACTCCGAGCCCACGTTCACCCTGGACGGCCGTCACCTGGCGTTTCTGTCCACGCGCACCTTTGACCCGGTGTACGACGAGCAGGTCTTCGACCTGTCGTTCCCCGCCGCCACCCGCCCACAGCTGCTGCCGCTGGCGGCCGGCACGCCGTCGCCGTTCGCCCCCACGGCGCAAGGTCGCGCCAGCGCGCCCACCGAGGATGGCCACAACGTCAGCGACGTGACCGCTGGGGTGGACCTCGACGGCCTGATCGACCGCATCGTCGCCGTGCCGGTGCCCGCGGCGCGGTACTCCTCGCTGGTCGCGGTCAAGGGCGGCCTGGTGTGGCTGCGCAAACCACTGCACGGCGTGCTCGGCGACGCCCTCGCCGCCCCGGACGCCGACGCCCCTCGTCCAGTACTCGAGCGCCTGAACCTGGCCACCGGCACGCTCACCGTGCTCGCCGAGGACATCGACGACGTCTGGGTCAGTGGTGACGGCATCCGCCTGGTGGTTCGGGACGGCAAGGAGCTGCGGGTACTGCCCGCCGAGCGTCCGGCCACCAAGGACGCCGAGCGCGGTGACCCTTCGGCCGCCGTCGACGTCGACCTTTCGCGGGTGCGCGTGCAGGTGCAGCCGGCCGCGGAGTGGCGGCAGATGTTCGACGAGGCGGGGCGGGTGATGCGGGACAACTTCTGGGTGGCCGACATGGCCGGCAACGACTGGCCGGCGCTGCTGGCGCGGTACCGGCCGCTGCTGGCACGGGTCGCCACCCGCGATGACCTGTCTGACCTGTTCTGGGAGGTGCAAGGCGAGCTGGGCACCTCGCACGCCTACGAGGCGCCTCCCAGCAACCGGGCCCAGGAGCAGCGGCGGCTGGGCCACCTTGGGGCCGACCTCCAACGCGGCGAGGACGGGCTCTGGCGGATCACCAGGGTGCTGCCCGGGGAGAGCTCCGCGGGGTCGGGCCGCTCCCCGTTGCGCGCACCGGGCGCGGCAGTGCAGCTCGGAGAGGCGCTGGTTGAGATCGACGGCCGCGCGGTCGACCCGGTGATCGGGCCATGGCCGCTGCTGGTGGGCACCGCGGGCAAGCCCATCGAGCTGCGGCTGCGGGCTGCCGGCTCCGACGACGAACGCGCCGTCGTCGTGGTCCCGGTGGACGACGAAATGCCGCTGCGGTACCACGCCTGGGTGGCCGATCGTCGCGCCGCGGTGCACCGGGCCACCGAGGGCAGGGTGGGTTACCTGCACGTGCCGGACATGATGGCGCTGGGCTGGGCGCAGCTGCACCGTGATCTGCACATCGAGGTGTCGCGCGAGGGGGTGGTGCTCGACGTGCGCGGCAACGGCGGCGGGCACACCTCGCAGCTGGTGGTGGAAAAATTGGCCCGCGAGCTCACCGGCTGGGTCGTTCCCCGCGGCAAGCTGCCCCACGCCTACCCCATCGACGTACGAAGGGGCCCGCTGGTCACCGTCACCGACGAGAACGCGGGCTCCGACGGCGACATCGTCACCGCGATGATCCAGGAGCGCGGCCTCGGCCCGGTCGTGGGCATGCGCAGCTGGGGCGGCGTGGTCGGCATCGAGCCGGCCACCAAGCTGGTCGACGGATCCTCCGTGACCCAGCCTCGCTACGCCATCTGGATCGTGAACCGGCGCTGGTCGGTGGAAAACCACGGTGTCGACCCGGACGTCGAGGTGCCCATGCCGCCCCAAGCATGGGCGCAGGGCCTAGACCTTCAACTGGACACTGCGGTGGAGCTGGCGCTCGCAGCCTTGGCGCAGACCCCCGCAGCCACCGCACCGACCACCGACGACCGCCCGCCCACCTCGGCACCGCCCTTGCCACCCCGGCGCTGAACAGGCTGCTTACTCCATGCCCTTGGCCCGCCGACCCAAGGCCCGCTGCACCTCACGGTTCGCGTCGCGCGTGGCCAGGTCGGCGCGTTTGTCGTAGGACCGCTTGCCGCGGGCCAAGGCGATCTCCACCTTGACCTTGCCGTCGGCGAAGTACATCGACAGCGGCACCAGCGCCAGCCCCTGCTCTCTGGTCTTGCCGATCAGCCGGAGGATCTCCTTGCGGTGCAGCAGCAGTTTGCGGGTTCGCCGAGGCTCGTGGTTGGTCCAGCTGCCCTGGGTGTATTCCGGGATGTGTACGCCGCGCAGCCACACCTCGCCGTCCTCGACGCTGGCGTAAGCATCGGCCAACGAGGCACGACCGGCCCGTAGAGACTTGACCTCGGTGCCGGTGAGCACGATGCCGGCCTCGTAGGTGTCCATGATCTCGTAGTCGTGCCGGGCCCGCCGGTTCGACACGATCACTTTGCGACCGTGCTCTTTCATAGCTGCTTCGGTCGCCTCAGGTCCGCACGTAGAAACGCAACGTCAAGTAACCGGTTACCGCCGCGACCGCCGCTCCCACGAACAGCAGGATAGGCGCAACCGAGACGATGTCCCCGTAGTCCAACCGTGGCACGATCGCTGCGTCGAACACACTGGCGAACACCTGGTCGACGAAGGCGACCTTGCCGATCACCAAACCGGCGATGGCCAGCGCAGCACCGACCACCCCGGCGACCACCGCCTCGAGCAGGAAGGGAAGCTGGGTGTACCAGCGGGTAGCCCCGGTCAGGCGCATGACGCCGACTTCCGTGCGCCGGGTGAAGGCCGAAAGCTGGATGGTGTTGGAGATCAGCAGTAGGGCCGCGAAACCCTGGATGAGCGCGATCAGGAAGGTGCCGTTACGGAACCCGTTGAGGGCTCGGAACAGGTTCCGGAGGTACTCTCCCTGGTCGGTGACCCGGTCCACACCGGGGCGCCCGGTGAATTCCTTGGCGATGGAGGGGAAACGTTGCGGATCCGACAACTGGATCCGCAACGACGCAGGCAGCGCCTCGGGTCTGGCGAGCTGGAGCAACTCCTGCTGACCCTCGAAGATCCGCTGGAAGCGCGTGTATGCAGCCTGCCTGCTTTCGTAGATCACTTCCTGCACGCCCGGCGTGGACTCCAGTTGGCCGCGCAGTGCCGAGCAGGTGCTTGCGGTACAGGCGGGGTCGTTCGCGCTGACGTCGGCGCTGAGATACACCACCGTCTCCACGCGCTGGTAGTAGTCCTGCTGCATCCGGTCGATGGTGCGGACGACGAGCAGACCACTGCCGAGCAGGCCCAGCGAGATCGCGGTAGTCAAGATCATCGCCACGGTCATCGTGACGTTACGGCGCAGGCCGGTGACGACCTCGCTGAACACGAAGCTGGCGCGCATGGGGAGTGAGTAGTCCTTGGGTTGTCAGGGGATCACAGTTGTGGATGCTTCGACCCTGCAAGCAGGTCTCAGGGCCAATGGTTCGACCCTGCAAGCAGGTCTCACCGACCCACGCCGTACACGCCGCGGCTGTCGTCCCGGACCAGTTGCCCGAGTTGAAGCTCTACGACGCGGCGGCGCATCGAGTCGACGATCGAGTGGTCATGAGTAGCCATCAGTACCGTGGTGCCGGTTCGGTTGATCCGCTCCAGCAGCAACATGATGTCGTGGCTGATGTCGGGGTCCAGATTGCCGGTGGGCTCGTCGGCCAGCAGCAACAGCGGCCGGTTCACGAAGGCCCTGGCAATCGCCACCCGTTGCTGCTCCCCGCCGGACAGCTCGTGTGGCATCCGGTCCGCCTTGCCCTCTAGGCCGACCAGGTCGAGCACCTCGGGCACCACCTTGCGGATGGTGTGCCTGGGCTTGCCGATGACCTCAAGGGCGAACCCGACGTTCTCAGCGACAGTCTTGTTGCTCAGCAGCCGGAAGTCCTGGAACACACAGCCGACCCGTTGCCGCAGCTGCGGAATGCGGCGCTGGGACAGCTTGCTGAGGTTCCAGTTGGCCACGAAGACGTCGCCTTTGCTGGCCACCTCCTCCCGCAGCAACAGCCGTAAAAAAGTGGACTTGCCGGACCCTGACGGTCCGATAAGGAACACGAACTCGCCCTTGTCCACCTCGACGGAGATGTCGTCGAGCGCGGGCCTGCTGGCAGTCTTGTAAGACTTGCTGACGTGCTCGAGCCGTATCACGAGCGGCGAGTCTACATATTCGGGCCGGGTAACTCCCCGGCAACACGGCACAGCGTGCCCGTAGGTCGCCAAGCGGCGCACTCAGCCTGCATCTGATGCTTCCTGCTGGCGACGCCACCGGATACCGGATTCGAGAAAGCCGTCGATGTCCCCGTCGAGTACCGCGGTCGGGTTGCCGACCTCATGCTCGGTCCGTAGATCCTTCACCATCTGGTACGGATGCAACACGTAGGACCGCATCTGATTGCCCCACGAGCTGCCCTCGCCCTTGAGGGCGTCCAGCTCGGCCTGCCGCTCCTGGCGCTTGCGCTCCAGCAGCCGGGACTGCAGCACCCGCATCGCCGCGGCCCGGTTCTGGATCTGTGATTTCTCGTTCTGGCACGACACCACGATCCCGGTGGGCAGATGGGTGACTCGCACCGCGGAGTCGGTGGTATTGACGCTCTGCCCGCCTGGTCCAGAAGACCGGAAGACGTCGATACGGATCTCGTTTTCCGGGATGTCGACGTGGTCGGTGCTCTCGGTCACGGGAAGCACCTCGACGCCGGCGAAGGATGTCTGCCGGCGCCCCTGGTTGTCGAACGGTGAGATTCTGACCAGCCGGTGGGTGCCCTGCTCGACCGACAACGTGCCGTAGGCGAAAGGCGCCTTCACCACGAAGGTCGCCGACTTGATACCGGCCTCCTCAGCGAAGGAGATGTCGTAGATTTCGGTGGGGTGGCCGTGTCGCTCCGACCACCGCAAGTACATCCGCATCAGCATCTCGGCCCAGTCCGCAGCGTCCACTCCCCCGGCCTCGGAGCGAATCGTCATCAGGGCGTCGCGCTCGTCATACTCGCCGGCCAGCAGGGTCCGGATCTCCAGCGACGCGATCTCCTTGCGCAGCCGGTTGTGTTCGACCTCGGCCTCCCGGCGGGCGACCTCGTCAGCGCCTTCCTCGGCCAGTTCGTAGAGGACCTCGACGTCCTCCAGCCGCTGCCGCAGCCCGACCACCCGGCGCAGGTCGCCCTGCTTGTGGGCGAGTTTGCTGTTGACCTGTTGGGCATGCTCGACGTCATCCCACAGGTTGGGTTGGGCGGCCTGCTCCTGCAGCTCGGCCACCTGAGCTCGTAGCCGGTCGATGTCCAGCACAGTCTCGATCCCCGCGAGGGTGCTGGCCAGATCCTTGAGGTCGGCGGCGTCATCTGCGTTCACGTCGAGCCAGGGTAGTCGCCTGGTTGCTCAATCCGTGGGGATGGCATCGAGCAGTTTGAGCACCGCGCGCCGGTGCGCCACGGTGAAGTCTGCGGCCGCCTTGGTGTACGGATTGCTGGCAGCCCTCGCGTCGGCCCTGGCCTCGTCAAGATGAACGAGGTAATCAGCCCGGGCGCTACTGACCAGGTTGGCACGTTGCTTGGGCGTGAGTTGCCCGGCATGCACCAGGCGCAGGATCAGCGGGCTGCGCAGATGGTCCGACCCTGAAGTGGAGTTCAACCATGACTTGAACGCACGCTTGCCGGCGGCGGTGAGGACGTATTGCTGGCTGGAACGCGCGCCCTTCTTGCCGAGCCGGAGCAGGCCGGCCTCGGTGAGCACGGGCAGCTCGCGGTAAACCTGGCTGCGGGTGACACTGAAGAAGGACCCGAACCGCTCACCGGCGGCCGCAACCAGCTGCCCGCCGGTCATCGGCCCCGTATGCAGCAGTCCTAGCAGAGCGGCCGAGGTGGCGTTCAGGTCGCGCATCCGCTCACGGTGCCACGCCCACGGGACCTTGTCCACAATGGTCGCTCACTGTCCACTGTGGCATACCGCGTTCACCAGGATGGCTCAGCGTAGGAAGGCGTGGCCGTCTGCCAGCATGGGGCGGTGGCTCGCTTGTCGTTCGCTGTTCGGCCGCCTGCTGAGGTGCTCGCCCTCGTCACCTCGTTGCCCCGTCCGCAGATCAAGAACGTCATCTGGTCACGCCCTGAACGGTGGATCGTCAAGCTGCGACCACTGGGTCATGTGCCCTCGCAGCTGCAGCGGCCGTTGCTCGAGGCGGTTGAAGCTGAGCTGGACGGCGCGCCCGCAGTGCGGGCCTGCCTCGGCCCCGCGACCCAACGGCTCGCCGGGCAATGGCTCGGCCTGCCAGTCACCGGCCTGGACGGGCTTGCAGCGGCGATCTTCGACGCTACGGCGCCGCTGGTTCCCGTCACCCACCCGCAGCCTTTCCGTGCTGACCTCGTGCTTGCCCGGGGACAGGTCCCCCCGGATCTGACCGGGATCGAACTCCGGGCGGAATGGACGGTGACGGAAGTGCTCCTGATCGCCGATCGCTCGGCGCCCAACAACCCGCGCCTGGACGACCTCGGTGCGATCCGGTTGGTGTGAACGCTCGTGAGTGGGGTGCCAACACTGTTTCCCACTCACGAGCGCAGCTGTATCCGCAGTCCTGCAGCTCCAGCTGCGCTAGCCGCTCCAGCTATGCCTTCCCGTTCGATACCGGCGGCGAGCCGCCGCGCATGGCCGGCCACACCCGCGACGTCCAGGCCGTACGGGCGCTGAGCAGAGTACGGATCGATCCGGTCCGCGCCACGGCGCAGCAGCGCCACGGCGCCCTTCGGGTTGCCCCGCTGCGCGTGAGTCAGACCGACCGCCAGCTGCGCGAGGCCTTGCCACAGCGCACGGTGCGCCCCTGAGGTGGCCTTCCACACTCCCTCGAACACCTCGTGGGCGTGAAAAGGGTAACCGTCGTCGATGAGCTGCTGGGCTTGCCGCACTGCGTCATCCGGGCTGAGCGCGACATCCTCGGGAACCCGCTCAACCCCGCGCGCCCCGTGCGGCAGCGGCCGGCCCTGGGCGTCTCGCGGACGAGCGTTGCGGGCCCGTCCGGCGAGGTCCCGATCCCTACTGGTCATCGCCCCATCATCTCAGGGCCAACACCGCCGTTCGGCATCTGAAGTTCAGCGCTCTGCAAGGGCCGAACCCGAACTGGGGCGCCCAGGGCGGTCACCCGTAACAGCCGACCCATTCACACCCCAGGGCCTACGGAGTCGGCTCCGAATGGCGCCTCGGGTCGGTCAGAGACAGGCAAGATAGATGCATGGACCACCGTGGCCGTCGCGAACTCACCGACCGGATTCGGCTGGGCGGCGCCGGGTTGCCGATCGTCAGCCCGGGCCGGCTCTACGTCTGCGGCATCACCCCCTACGACGTGACCCACCTGGGCCACGCCAGCACGTTCGTGTGGGCAGACACCGCGGCCGCCGTGCTTCGCCTGGCTGGGGCGGAGACCGTGACCTGCCGCAACATTACCGACGTCGACGACGTGTTGACCCGCGCCGCCGTGCAACATGGCCGGCACTACGACGAGTTCGCGCTCGAGCAGGAGTATCTGTTCGGCAGGGACATGGCCGCGCTGCGAGTGCGCCGGCCCGAACACGAGCCGCGGGCCCGCCATCACGTCGGGCGGGTCGTGCAGCTGGCCTCGGCATTGCTGGCGACCGGCCGCGCCTACCAGCGCGACGGTGCGGTGTATTTCCGTGGCGCCGATGTCCTGACCAAGACCGGGCTGACCGTGGAGGGCGCCGCGGAGCTCGCGACCGAGTTCGGCGACCGGCCCGACGATCCAGACCGAGAGGTCGACCGGGACGACCTGTTCGACGTGCCGGTATGGCGGTCCTCCGCCGACGACCAGCCCGGCTGGCCAAGTCCCTGGGGTCGCGGCAGACCCGGCTGGCACGCCGAGTGTGCCGCCATCGCGTTGGGTGTGCTCGGCCCGGCGGTCGACATCCTGGCCGGTGGCGCCGACCTCACCTTCCCGCACCACGCCTACCAGGCCGCCATGGTTGAGGCCGCGACCGGCGTCGGGCCATTCGCGCGTGCTGAGTTCCCGGTCGGAATGGTCACCATCGACGGCGCGAAGATGGCCAAGTCGGCGGGTAACCTTGTGTTGGTCTCGGACCTGCTCGGGGACCATCCCGCTGCCGCGTTGCGGCTGCTGCTGCTCAACCGGCCGTGGCGCCAAGCCTGGGACTTCCGCGCCGGCGACATCGCCGCGCAGGCCAACCAGCTCGATCGGCTGTATTCAGCGGCCGGGACGGCGCGGACCTCGCACGCTGCAACGGCCGCCGTCACCGCTGCCCTGATCGATGACCTCGACGTTACTGCTGCCCTCGCAATCGGCGAGGAGTCCGGCGGTGACGCGGCGCGCTTGGTGCTGCGCACTCTGGCGCTGGACTAGCGATGAGCCCTGCAGTAGTCATCAAGCGCACGCTCATCCTGCTCAGGCATGCGAAATCGGCCTGGCCGCCCGACACCCCCGATGCCGCCCGGCCACTGGCCCGACGCGGGCTGCGGGACGCCCCCGCTGTCGGTCGCTGGCTACGTGACCAGGTACCCACCATCGACCTCGTAGTGTGCTCCCCGGCGGTCCGTGCCGCTAAGACCTGGGACCTTGCCGCTGCCCAGTTGGATCAGAAACCCCCACTTCGCCACGATGAACAGCTTTACGACGCCGCGGTGCAAGACCTGCTGAAGGTCACCCAACAGCTACCGCCCACGGTTTTGACGGCAGTCCTGGTGGGCCACAACCCGGGACTCGAAAACTTCCTGACGCTGCTGACCGGCGCTGCCGAACCACTGAGGACCTCTGCCATCGCCGTGATCACGACACCGACCGGCTGGCCACAGATCCACCCAGGGTCGGGAAATCTGACGACGCTGGCCACTCCTCGCGGTCAATGACCTTTTCCTGCAGCACCACGCTGGGGACCGTACTCTCGCCCTTGAGTCCTGGTTAGGTGGTTTCGTGTGGAAGGCGAGCGAGTAAGTGCCCACCCTCAGTAACGGCCGTGTGGCGGCTCGCGATGCCCAGCTCGCGGTCAAACCTCCAGAGATGATGTTCGCTTCGCTGCCGGAGCAGCTCGGCAATCTCCGACGTTGGAACGAGGAGCGACTGTGGGGGTTCCACGCCGGCGATTTTCACTCGGTCGATCTCACACCCCGGGCCGGCAATGAGCCACTCGTCGTGGATCTCATCGCGGTCTATCTGGGTGACACCGCAGAGCTGAACGGTGTCCAGCGCACCTGCCATGAGCTGTGGACGGTGGCCGCCCAGCAGCAGCCCTCCAGCTGGTCTTGGGATTGGTACGACGACCGGTGGGGGCAGCGCCCCAAGCCCGTGCGGCTGGTCGACGGCCTGATCCACCGGCCCGGCATCCGGCGGGTGACCATCGACCTCGGCGCCCATTTCGAACCGGGACGCTACGTGCGACCAAGCGGCTTGCGCGGCCGAGACTCAGCGCATGCCGAAGTTCTCGCCGCAGCTGCCCACTTCCCACGTTGGATCCGGGCCATGGACGGGAGCAAGGTCCCTTACACCTGGCTGTCCGGTTATGAGGTGATGATCCGCGGACGGCCGACCCGGTGGCGGCTGCCGGCATTGAGTTGGAGCAACCTGCGCCGCACGATGAATCTCACCGCCGGTTGGGCGAACCACGCTTACAGCGGCTGGGCCGCACCGGTGTGCATCTGATCAAGGACATGCAACGGGTCGTCGCCTGGACCCATCACACGCCCTCCCGGAGGACCACTAGCTGACCCTCTCTGAGGCCGGAGATGACCTGCGTGCGGTCGTCGCCGATGAGACCGGCTTGGAACCTGACCTGCTGCTGCGCGCCGTTGGCGTCGATGATCGTGACGGAGCTTTGGTCGCCTCGCTTGCGAACAGCCGAGTTCGGGACGGTGAGGACATCTTCGACCTGGTTGGTTATCACCCGAGCCTGAGCTGTTTGGCCATCCTTGAGCCGCGGATCGGTCTCGTTCAGCACAACCGTGACGTAGTAATTGATGACACTAGAGATGCTGTTACCGGAGGGCGCCACGGCGACGACGGTACCCGCGCGGTTGAGGTCGGGGATGGCGTCGAAAGTGACGTCGACCTTCTGATTCGGGGCGACCTTTGCGGCGTCGGTTTCCTCGAACGGGACGACGACCTGGAAGGTGTTGACGTCACTGAGTACCAAGAACTGCGTGCCACCTGGACGCTGAGCTCCGGTTGCAGGATTGCCTATACCGGTGCCGGTGTTCGTCGCGGAGCCGTTGAATCCAGGGATGGGGGCGGCGGTTGCACCCGGCGCCAGCGGGGTGGTGTTCTGGCTCGGCGAGACGAACTCACCCGCGATGCCATTGATGACCGAGACGGTGCCCGCGACCGGAGCACGCAGCACAGTGTTGTCCACATCTTTCTGGGCCGCAGCGACCTGGGCCTGAACGCTCGTGATCAGACCAACCTGCTCTTCGATGTCGAACGGCCGGTCGGTGGCCACGGCTTCGAGATTGTTCTGCGCCGTGACCACCGCCTGGCGGGCGTTCTCAACCGAGACCTGGCCAGTGGCACGGTCGACGTTCAGCTGCTGTTCAGCGGCATCCAGCGTGGTCTTGTCCGCCAGTACTTGGCGCTTGGCCTCGACGACCGCCTGTTGATCGTCCGGGATGCGGTTACAGGCCGGATTTCCGTTGCCGGTGCCGGTGCCTGCCGGGCCTGGCCCGGTGGTGCCCGCGCTTACGGGACCAACCCGTGCAGGATTGTCCACCACCGCCTCAGTCGGTCCCACCCCGACCGACGAGTCAGGTCGTCCGTCGTCGCCGGGTGCGCCATTGCCGCGCGGGGCCGGCGGGGTGTAGGGGACTCCCCCGGAGGCACGGCAGGAGACCTGATCGGCTCGTAGCTGTTCCTGAGCCTTGTTGAGCAAGAAGCTGTCGAAGTCCAGTTGCTTGCGCGCGCGGTCGACGGCCGACGAGTCGGCAGAAAGCTGTGCGTCGATCGACTTCTGCGTTGCCGTCAAGATCTCACGAGCCTGGTCCAGGGTTTCTTCTGCACCCTCCACGGTCGTGGCGTTGACGAGCTTGCCGAATAGCGCCTGCTGGGAGTTCAACTGGCCTTGCAGCTGGTTCAACGTCTGACGGAGGGCGAAATCGTCTTGTCGCGCCAGCACCTGACCTGGGGCTACCCGATCGCCGACCTTGACCAGCACCTCCCTGAGTTGCCCCCCCTTGTTGAAACCCAGATTCTGCTCCTTGATGGCCGACAGCGAACCCGAGGCGGAGACCTTCGTGACTACCGCACCGCGCTCGACGCGTCCGGTCTGCGGTGGTGGCGGTTCACCACCACAACCCGCCGCCAGCCCGAGCGCAGCAACCAGCCCGAGCGCCGCCAAGGCCCGGGCACCGCAGAGCCGAGCTGCAGACAGCGGTGACGGGTTGGTCAGGATCATGGTCACAGTGTTGTCCCCCTGTGTCTTCGGCTCTTCGCTTGTGCAACGCCTCAGACGGCAGGGAGTTACGGGGAGTCTCGCGTCAGTGGGACGGGGTCTCGCGCGCTACTGGTACCGAAGCGCTTCGATCGGTCGTAACCGTGCGGCGCGGTTGGCCGGGTAGCCACCGGCCAGGAGCCCGATCGCGAGGCTGATCCCGAACGAGAGCACCACCGAGGGGATGGTCACAGCGGGCGCGAAGGTGGCGAAGGTGGGCCCGAAGGCAGGTGCGACGACGGCGCCGAGCAACGACAGCCCAACCCCGACCAAGATGCCGATAAGCCCACCCAGGCCGGCCAGCACCAGCGATTCTATGAGGAACTGCTCGAGAATGGCGCGGCGGGTAGCACCGATCGCTTTGCGGATACCAATCTCGCGGGTTCGTTCGGTGACCGAGACCAGCATGATGTTCAGCACTCCGATAGCGCCGACGAACAGCGAGATCGCCGCGACGGCCGCGGTGAACAGGGTGAGGATGCGCAGGACCTGGTTGAAGGTGTCCAGCCGGCTGCGCAGGGATTGAACCTCGAAGTCCCTTTTCGCCGAGTCCTTGATCCGGTGCCGGTCGCTGAGGATACGAATTACCTCATCCTCTAGGGCGGGCACGGCGGCCGCCTCACCGGCTTGCACGATGATCTGGTTGACCTTGTCGCCACCGCCGAAGACGTAGCGGCGCGCGGTGTCCATCGGCATGACCGCGACGCCGTCGCCGGGCTCCCCGACGGATTGCATCACCCCGATGACGGTGAAGTTCTGACGGTTGATCCGAACCGTACGGCTCAGTGCCTCCGCCGTATCATCGCCGAAGAGGTAACTCGACACCGCCGAGCCAAGTACCACCACCTTGGCCGTGGAGCGGACCTGGGCTTCGTCGAAGAACGATCCCGCGGCCATGTCCTGGTTGTTGACCTCGAGCCAGCGGTCGTTGGAACCGACCACGTTCGCGCGGTACCTGAAGCCACCGCCCTCGGTCAATGCGTTGCCGGTGACGGCGGGGATCACGGCAGTGATTTGACCTGCCATAGGCGAGTCCTGCAGCGCCGCGACATCGCCGTCGATCAGATCTCTCGGGGGGCTGCCACCGGGGACGTTGCCGATCGACGGCACGACGGTGATCAAGTTGGCGAGTGGTTCGACCTTCTCATTGACCGAGCTCTGAACCCCGTTGCCGAGGGCGACCAACAGGATCACCGAAGCGACCCCGATGATGATGCCGAGCATGGTCAGCGCGGAGCGCAGCCGGTTGGCCCGTAGTCCGCGCAGCGCGATGCGCAACGCCTCGCGGAGGTTCACGCCGTGACCTCCGTCCGGCTCCGCTGCATCTGATCGCTCACGATGCGCCCATCACGCATCCGCACAACCCGCCTTGCGAACCGGGACACTTCCTCTTCGTGAGTGATGATCACAACCGTGCGGCCGGCATCGTTCAGATCACCGAGTATCTTCAAGATCTCGGCGCTGGCGGCGGTATCAAGGTTGCCCGTGGGCTCATCGGCCAGCAGAATCGCGGGATCGTTGATCAGGGCCCGCGCGATGGCCACCCGCTGTTGCTGGCCGCCGGACAGCTCATTGGGCATGTGTTTCTGGCGATCGCCCAGACCGACCTGCTCCAATGCGCGTCGAGCCGCGTTACGTCGAGCCCGCACCCCGGCGTAAACCAAAGGGAGCTCGACGTTGCGGACCGCGCTGGTGCGGGCAACCAGGTTGAACGACTGGAACACAAAGCCGATCTTGCGGCTGCGAATCTTGGCGAGCCGGTTGTCGGACAGCCGGCTGACGTCGGCGCCGTCGATCAAATAGCGCCCGCTGGTGGGGATGTCAAGGCAGCCCAGAATGTTCATGAGCGTGGTCTTCCCCGAACCGGACGGACCCATGATGGCGACTAACTCACCGTCATCTATGGCCAAGTCGACACCGTGCAGTGCCCGCACTTCGACCTTGCCCATCCGGTAGACCTTGGTAACGTCCTCAAGCTGGATCATTCCACTCCCCCCATCCCATCTGGCCCATCCCCCCTGTGGCCCATCTGGTTTCGACCGCGCTCGAGCTCCGGTGGGCGGTGGGCGGGCAGCACACCAGCCCTGCGTGCCGGACCTCGGGGCGGGAGGGGACGTCACCCACCGTACGCGGTCCGTATCGACGCTACCGCGTTGCGTCCGTTACGGAAAGTACTGTGGCACACACGCACAGGCGGTTTTTTCAGCCAAGGGGGGTCGGATGCCTGTCCAGGGCGAGCAGCTACTCCGACCGGAGGCAGGTGCAGGGCCCGGCACGCCGCAAAGTTTCTCCCGGTCATGACCCGGGTACAGCAGGACCGTGCTGCTACTGCGGGCCCCGGGGGTGTATCGCGTCGATAGCGATACGACATTGTTGATCGACGTCATGCGCCAAGGGGGCTACGCAGCCGGCCGCCGAGTCTTGGACATCGGGACCGGCACGGGTGCGTTAGCGCTGGCCGCGGCCCGAGCCGGCGCCATGTCGGTTACCGCGGTGGACCTGTCGCTCCGCTCGGTGGCGGCCGCCTGGCTCAACAGCCGCCTGCGCCGGATTCCGTGCACGTTGTATCGCGGCGACCTGTTTGAACCCGTCGTAGGCCAGCACTTCGATCTCATCCTGGCCAACCCGCCCTACGTGGCTGCAGCTTCGGATGCGCTGGCCCGACATCGGATCACCCGCTGCTGGGATGGTGGCCTCGACGGACGTGCCGTGTTGGACCGCATCTGCGCCGAAGGGCCCGCCCTACTCGCAGCCGAGGGCATGATGCTGCTGGTGCACTCCGCGATCTGCGATGAGACCGTCACCCTCAGCCACCTCGCTGACGCCGGGCTACGCGCCGAGGTCCTCACCCGGCGCACGGTGCCCTTCGGCCCCGTCATGCGACTGCGCACCGCGATGCTCGAGGCCCGCGGACTCATCGCACCCGGGCAACGCGACGAGGAACTTGTGGTGATCGCAGCGCACCGCGGCTGCTGAGCCCCCGATCGACGCGGTTTGCTGCGAATCACCACGCCGAACAGGTGGGGGGGTTCACACTGTAGGGGAACTCAGTCGCAATATGTGAGAGTGCTGCGCAGTTTCCGAAGGACTGCAGCGCTGGATTGACGCGGCGCCCGCAGTGATCTCGTCGAAGAGGTTCCGGTGAAAACCCGAGTGGATGAGATCGCCGAACGCATATACCGAATTTTCCTGCCGAACATGCGGGGAAAAACCAGCGGGCCGAGCGCTGTTCGTCGACCGTGGCTGACGCCCGGTGTGGGCGGGATCGGCTCGGCGAGCTTTCTGGCTGACGTCGGGCATGAGATACCGACGTCGTTGCTCGCCAGCTTCGTGACGTCCACTTTGGGGGCGCCCGCTGCTGCGTTGGGACTGATCGAGGGAATCTCCGAAGGGCTGGCGGGTGCGGGTCGCTTCGTCGGTGGTGCGTTGGCCGATGACCCGCAGCGGCGACGCACGGTCGCGGTCGGGGCTACTCGGCCACGGCCGTCTTGTCCTCGCTGATTGGGGTGACAACGTCAGTCGTGCAGGCTGGTGTCCTCCGGGGTGCGGCCTGGGCCGCGCGGGGACTGCGGGTCCCCGCCCGCAACGCCTTGCTGGCTGATGTGGTGCCGGCGCAGATGTACGGGCGCGCCTATGGGTTTGAGCGGATGATGGCCAACCTGGGCGCAATGCCACTAACTTAAGGTTTGCCCAGCTCAGAGTGGGTGCGCAAGCGCCAAGCAGGGACGATGGCGCGCCTGATCGCAACTTGAGTCGACCCTCCTTTGCAAAGCCACAGGTGGCGCTTGTGCG
>JBOHFX010000035.1:0-21455 GCA_050699875.1 Pseudonocardiaceae bacterium | reverse complement strand
GCCACGCCGCATTCACCCGCGGTGACAACAACCTCGGACTACCCCACCGCCGACCCTTCCGAGACTACCTACAGTGGCTACAACACCAAGACCACCAACAAGCCGAAACATACTGGCGCAGCCTGCTACAGGGCTTTGCGTACCGGACGCCGCTGCCCTTCACACAAGCCCAGACGCAGGCGTATAGCAGCAGCTCATCGCAGTGGTTGTCCGCCAAGCTGAGTGCGACGGACTCCGATCGGCTGACCGAGTACGCCCAACATCACGGCCTCACGCTCAATGCCGTCGTGCAGGGCGCCTGGGCGCTGCTGCTATCGCGCTACAGCGGCGAACGGGACGTGTGTTTCGGAGCGACCCTGTCTGACCGGCCGGCGAATCTGCCCGGCGTGGAGGACATCACCGGCATCTTCATCAACACCCTGCCCGTGCGCATCGAGACGGGCAGCCGAATTGGCGTGGTCGAGTGGCTGCAGGAGCTGCAGGCCACGCAGGCCGACTCCCGGCGATTCGGGTTCGTGTCGTTGGCCCAGATCCAGGCTTTGAGCGAGCTGCCGATCGGCGACCATCTGTTCGACAGCATCGTGGTGTTCGAGAACTACCCCATCAATGACGAGCAAGCCGCCACACACGGCCTCGCCATCCGGGAACTGCAGGCCGCCGAGACCACCAACTACCCGCTCACCGTCGTGGTGTCCGCGCGACGACAGCTGTCTGTGGAGTTCGGTTACGACGCCAGCGCTTTCGATGCCGCGATGATCGAGCGGATGTCCACGCACTTCCTCCGGGTGCTGACGGAGCTGGTCGCCAACCCCACCGGTCGCTGGGATGACATCGACGTCTTGACGCCAGTCCAGCGGTCCCAGGTAGTGGCTGAGTGGAACGACACTGATCGGGATGTGCCGGTCGCCGCGTTGGCGGAATTGGTGCAGGCGGCGGTGGCGCAGACACCGGCCGCGCCGGCGGTGGTATCTGACGGTGGAGTGGTCAGTTTCGCCGAGTTGGATGCGCGGGCGAACCAGTTGGCTTGGCAGTTGATCGCCCACGGTGCTGGCCCGGAGCGGATCGTCGCACTGGCGTTGCCGCGGTCGGCGGAGATCGTGGTGGCCCAGCTGGCGGTGGCAAAGGCAGGGGCAGCGTTCTTGCCGATCGACCCGGCGTACCCGGCGGAGCGGATCGGCTTCATGCTCACCGATGCCAACCCGGTGCTGGTGTTGACCATAGCGGAGCTGGCGGCTGGGTTACCCGTGGTCACTGGAGCCACGGTACTGGTGCTCGATGATCTAGCCACGGTAGCTGCGGCGGCGATGATGCCCGCTGGGGCGCCGACCGATGCCGATCGCGACGCACCGTTGTCGGCGGTCCATCCGGCATATGTCATTTACACCTCAGGATCGACCGGACGGCCGAAGGGCGTGGTGGTCACCTCTGCGGGGCTGGCCAGTTTCGCCGCTGCCGAGGCCGAGCACTTCGGGGTGAGTCGCGGCGATCGGGTGTTGCAGTTCTCCTCGCCCAGTTTCGATGCCTCGGTGTTGGAGCTGTGCATGGCGTTGCCGGCGGGGGCGGCGTTGGTGGTGCCGCCGCCGGGTCCGTTGCTGGGGGAGCAATTGGCGGAGGTGCTTGCGCGGCACCGGGTCACCCATGCCTTGATCCCGCCGGCAGCGTTGGCCACGGTCCCGGCGGAGATCGCGACCACCGGGTTGGCGGACTTCGCGACGCTCATCGTGGGTGGGGAGGCCTGTAGCGGGGAGCTGGTGACCTGGTGGGCGCCGGGCCGGCGGATGATCAATGCTTACGGGCCCACGGAGTCCACAGTCGTGGCGACCTGGAGCCAGCCGCTGACCCCCGGCCAGACACCGCTGATTGGTGGTCCGATTCCCAACACCCGCACCTATGTGCTCGACGGTGCGCTGCGGCCGGTTCCGGTGGGTATTGCCGGTGAGCTTTACGTCGCTGGAGTGGGGTTGGCGCGGGGATATTTGCGACGTCCGGGATTGACCGCAGCGCGGTTTGTGGCCAACCCGTTCGGACCGCCCGGCGCCCGGATGTACCGCACGGGGGACCGGGTGCGCTGGAGTGCGGGCGGGGAGTTGGAATTCCTTGGCCGTATCGACGAGCAGATCAAGATTCGCGGCTTCCGCGTCGAGCCTGGTGAGATCGAAGCCGTGCTGCGCCGGCACCCCGATGTCGATGACGCCGTGGTACTTGCGCGCAAAGACGAGTCCGGCCGCACCCGGCTGGTCGGTTACACCGTCTCGACGGCGGGTCGCCTACCGGAGCCGGATGAGCTGCACAGGCTGCTTGCTGACGCGCTGCCCGACTACATGCTGCCCTGGGCGGTGCAAGCGCTAAACGAGTGGCCCTTGACCCCTAACGGCAAGCTCGACCGGCAGGCCCTGCCCGCGCCCAGCCAAACCGTCCCGGCAGGAACTCACTACACCGCACCTCGTACCGACACCGAATGTGTGCTGGCTCAGATCTGGACCGATGTGCTCGCCCTGGACAAAGTCGGTGTCGAGGACAACTTCCTCGAACTCGGCGGGGACTCGGTTCGCAGCCTGCTCATCATCATGCGAATCAAAGCGGCATTCGATGTTGCTCTGACGCCGAAAGATGTCCTGACCGCTCGCACTATCTCCGCACTCGCGGATCTGGTCGAAGACGTAATCCTGCGTGAACTTGAACGTGTTGCCTTCGGGGACGGCAACGTCTACGGAAAGTGAGAAGAGCTGTTATGCCGTCCATGAGCGACCGGATCGCAGCCCTGCCCGCTCATCTTCAGGAGGCGCTACGCCGTCGCCTGGCTGGCAAGGCTACACAGTCCGACCTGATCGCGCCGGTCGAGCGGACAGCGGTCTTACCGCTGTCCTTCGCCCAGCAACGGCTGTGGTTCCTGCACGAATTTCAGCCGGGCGGCGTGGAGTACAACAGTGGGCTCGCACTGCGGCTAAGGGGCGTGCTGCAGGTGCCGGCGCTGACTGCGGCAGTCCAGGGCCTGGTGGCCCGTCACGAGTCGTTGCGGACCACCTTCGAGGACGTGGACGGCACGGGCACCCAGGTCGTGCACCCAGAGTTCGACCTGCCGGTGACGGTGATCGAGCTGACTGGGGCGACTGCCCCGACGGCCGAGGAGCTGGATGCGGTACTCAGCGCGGAATACCGCCGCCCGTTCGACCTGCGGCGCGGGCCGCTGTTCCGGGCGCTGCTGGTCCGCATTGCCGACGATGATCACGTGCTGCTGCTCGCCGCCCACCACATCGTCACCGACGGCTGGTCCATGGGTGTGCTGGTCGAGGAGTTAGGCACGCTGTACACCACCGCAACACAGGAACAGCAGACAAAGCTCCCCGAGCTACCGGTGCAGTACGCCGACTTTGCCCACTGGCAACGCAACCGGCCGGCCGAGCCTGCCCTGGCAGCTGAGCTGAACTATTGGACCCGGCAGCTGTCGGGAATTTCTCCGCTGGAGCTGCCGACCGATCGGCCGCGGCCGCAGGTTCGTACCTCCTCAGGCGCGCTGGCTGAGTTCGCGGTGCCGGCCGAGGTCGCGGCCCGGCTCGGTGAGCTCGCCCGTGCCCAGGACACCACCCTGTTCACCACGCTGGTGGCCGCCTGCCAAGTGCTGTTCGCACGCTGGTCCGGCCAGGACGACATCGCCGTGGGCACGGTCGCCTCCGGCCGTAACCGGCCGGAGCTGGAGCGGCTGGTCGGGTTCTTCATCAACACCCTGGTGTTGCGCGCCCCGGTCGACCGGGCACAGACCTTCACCGAGTTCCTCGACATCGTCCGCCGGACCGTGCTGGACGCTTTCGCCCACCAGGAGGTGCCTTTCGAGCGACTGGTCGACGCGGTACAGGTCGAACGGGACGCCAGCCGCAACCCCCTATTCGACGTCATGGTGTTGCTGCTCGACGAGCAACGGCCCCCGGCGACGTTCGCCGACCTGCGCGTCGAGACCATGGACATTCCCGGACATTCCGCGAATTTCGACCTCACCTGCGAGTTCCAGGTGGTGGCCGGCGAGCTGCGTGGAGCATTGATTTACAACACCGACCTGTTCGATGCGGCCACCATGCACCGGATGGTAGACCACCTGCTGGGGTTGCTGGCCGGGATCGCTGCTGATGCGGATCAGCCGATGTGGAAATTGCCGTTGTTGACTGATGCCGAGCGCCATCAGCTGCTGGTGGAATGGAATAACACTTATCGTGAAGTGCCTGGGGCGACCGTGCCGGACTTGTTTGCTGGGCAGGTTGCTGCTCATCCGGACGCTGAGGCGTTACTCAGTGAATCGTTGAGTTTGTCGTATGCCGAGCTGGATGAGCGGGCAAATCGATTGGCGCGTTATTTGGTGGAATATGGCGCGGGCCCGGAGCGGTTGGTCGCGGTGGCGTTGCGTCGGTCGGTAGACCTGGTGGTGGCGTTGTTGGCGGTGACCAAGGCAGGTGGGGCGTATCTGCCGGTTGATCCGGATTACCCGCAGCAGCGGATCGAGTTCATGCTCACCGATGCCGCTCCGGTGGTGGTGTTGACTTGTGCCGCGGTGGCGCCGCGGTTGTCGGGGTCGCCGGGCGCGAGGTGGGTGGTTGTCGATGACCCGGATGTGGTCACTGCAGTGGCTGCGATGTCTGGCAATGGTCTGACCGATGCTGATCGGTGTGGCGTGTTGGCTCTGTCGCATCCGGCGTATGTCATCTACACCTCGGGGTCCACCGGCCGGCCCAAGGGTGTGGTGGTCTGCCACGGCGGTGCCGCCAGTTTGGTCACAGCGCAGGTGCAGCGGTTGGATGTCACGGCCCATAGCCGGGTGTTGCAGTTCGCCTCGCCCAGCTTTGACGCGTCGTTTTGGGAACTGTGCATGGGCCTGCTGGCGGGGGCGACCCTGGTGGTGGCACCGGCAGAGCAGTTGTTGCCGGGGCCGGTGCTGGCCGAGTTGGTCCACCGCCAGCGGGTGACGCATGCGACGCTGCCGCCCTCGGCGTTGGCGGTCATGCCAGCCGATGCTTTGGCTCCGTTGGTCACGTTGGTGGTAGCCGGTGAGGCGTGCTCACCTGAGTTGGTCGCGGCTTGGTCACCGGGCCGACGGATGATCAACGCTTACGGTCCCACCGAGACCACGGTATGTGCCACGACCAGCGGCCCATTGCCTGCCCAGACGCACACACTTCCACCGATCGGCACCCCGGTCATCAACACCCAGGTTTACGTGCTAGATGAACAATTGCAGCCGGTTCCGGTGGGGGTGTGGGGTGAGCTCTACATCGCCGGCAGCGGCTTGGCCCGCGGTTATCTGGGTCGGACTGGGTTGACCGCACAGCGGTTTATGGCCAATCCCTTCGGCGTCCCTGGTGGGCGGATGTACCGCAGTGGGGATCTGGTGCGGTGGACCGCGGCCGGGCAACTGGAATTCGCCGGCCGGACCGATGAACAAGTCAAAATCCGCGGATACCGCATTGAGCTGGGCGAAATCGAGTCAGCACTACTCCGCCACCCCGACATCGCCCAAGCAGCGGTGGTCCTAGCCAGTCACGATGGGCATCGCTACCTATTGGCCTATGTGGTTGTCGCCTCCTCGGCCCCTGTCCCGACCCTGGCGGCGCTACGCGAATTCGCTGGCCGCCTACTTCCCGACTACATGCTGCCCTCAGCGGTGGAGGTTCTCCCCGCCCTGCCCTTGACCCCCAGCGGCAAGATCGACCGGCGGGCCCTGCCGACCCCCGAACACCGCCCGTCCCCCACCGCCGGCTACGTCGCTCCGAGCACCCCCGCCGAACACCAGCTCGCCGAAATCTGGGCCGACGTGCTGGGTGTGTCGCGCGTCGGCGTGCACGACAACTTCTTCGAGCTGGGCGGGGACTCCATCCTGAGCATCCAGGTCGTCTCTCGAGCCCGCCGGGCCGGGCTCGAACTCAGCTCCAAAGACATCTTCTTGCACCAGACCATCGCCGCACTGACCCCGCTGGTCTCCACCCTCGACGCTCTTGGCGAGGCATCCCTGCCCGTCGACGGCCCCGCCCCACTCGCTCCCATCCAACACTGGTTCTTCGACACGTACGGGGCACTGCGGCACTTCACCATGTCCGTTCTGGTGGAGCTGACCGAGGACCTGGACTTCGACGCGCTAGAGACCGCCCTCGAGGCGGTTGTGGCCGGTCATCACGCGCTGCGGCTGCGGTTCGAGCAGGTTGACGGCCTTTGGTGGCAGCAGCTCAGCTTCACCGAACCGAGCGGGGTGCTCACGCGCCACGACCTGTCGGGGCTGGCCGAGCCGCAGCAGCAAGCGGCCATGGTAGCGGCGGCGGCCGCGGCGCGGTCCGACCTCGATCTTGGTGCCGGTCGGGTGATCAGGGCAGTGCTGTTCGGGCGTGGACCGGGGCTACCGGCCCAGCTGTTCCTCACCGTCCACCACCTCGTGGTCGACGGCGTCTCCTGGCGCATCCTGTTCGACGACCTCGACACGGCCTACCGGCAGGCCCTCACCGGTTCAGAGGTGGCGCTGCAACCACCGGGCACCGCCGCGACAACCTGGGCGCATCGGTTGGCCGAACACGTCGGGGCCGGGGCACTGGACGAGGATCTGGGCTACTGGATGCAGGTGTCCCGCGGCGCGCAGATCGACCTGCCCGTCGACCGGGCCGGCGTCCACACCGCCGGTTCCACCCGCCACGTCACTGTGCGCCTGGGCAAGGCACAAACTGACGCGCTGCTGCATCAAGTACCGGGCGTCTACCGGACCCAGATCAATGACGTCCTGCTCAGCGCCCTGGGCCGGGTACTTTCGGAGTGGACTGGATGCGAGGGCGTGCTCATCGCGCTGGAAGGCCACGGCCGCGAGGAGATCCTCCCCAGAGTCGACCTGTCCCGCACCGTCGGTTGGTTCACCACGCAGTTCCCGGTCGCGCTCACCGCGCCGGCGGGCCGCGACGGCTCCAACTGGCGCGCCATTCTGATGTCGGTCAAGGAACAGCTTCGTGCTGTGCCGAACCGAGGACTCAGCTATGGAGCGTTGCGTTACTTGAGCCCGGCAGACTCGCCGGCCGCTGCGTTGCGATCCCACCCGTGGCCACAGATCTCCTTCAATTACCACGGCCAGTGGGACACGACCGTTGCCGGGGACGGACTGCTCCGGGCTCGGGGCGACAGTCTCGGCACGGAGCTGGCGCCCGATCAACTGACCCCGCACCTGGTGGACGTCACAGGCCTGGTGCAGGACGGAGAGCTGGCGCTGAGTTGGCTCTATTCGGAGCAGGTGCACGACGAAGCCACGATACGGCGGCTGGCCGAGCGGATGGTCCAGGCCCTCGGTGAGATTGTCGAGCACTGCGCCCAGCCCGGAGTCGGTGGTCGCACGCCGTCGGACTTCCCGCTGGTCCACCTGGATCAGGCCGGGGTTGATCGGCTGGTGGGTGACGGGCGGTCGGTTGAGGACGTGTACCCGTTGACGCCGTTGCAGGCGGGCATGGTGTTCCACAGCCTGGTCGACACCGATTCGGGCGCGTACGTCGACCAGATTCGACTGTTGCTGGGCGGCGTATCCGACGCACGGGCGCTCGGGGCGGCCTGGCAGCGCGTGGTCGATCGCACCCCGGCATTGCGCAGCGCCGTGGTGTGGGATGGGGTCGATGAGCCGGTGCAGGTAGTGCACCACCAAGTCGCCGTGCCGACGACCTACTACGACTGGCGCACTCTGTCCGACGCAGATCGGGATCGGGAACTGGCGCGGCTGCTGGCGCAGGATCTTGCCGCTGGGATCGACCTGACCGCGCTACCGCTGCTGCGGCTGGTTATCGCCACCCTGAACGACGACCAGGTCGTGCTGGTCCTGACCTCCCATCACGTGGTGATGGATGGTTGGAGCCTGGCCCAGGTGTTCACCGAGGTGCGTGAGCAGTACGCAGCAAGCGTGCACGGCCGGAGGCCCGAACTGACCATCCGGCGGCCGTTCCGGGATTACCTGCATTGGTTGAGCGAGCAGGATGAGCCGCAGGCCGAGGAGTACTGGCGGGCAGTGTTGTCCGGCTTTGCCGCACCTACCGGCTTGCCCTATGACCGGCAACCCCTCGAAGCGCACCGTGCCGAGTCCGCCGAGACGGTGCGGGTCGAGCTGTCGGTCGAAGAATCACAGCGGCTCCAACACCTGTCCAAGCGTGCTGGGCTGACGCTGAACACGGTCGTGCAAGGCGCATGGGCAGTGTTGCTTTCCCGCTATAGCAGGGAACCCGAGGTCCTCTTCGGTACTACGGTGTCTGGGCGGCCGGCCGAGCTGGTGGGTGTGGAGTCGATGGTCGGCATGTTCATCAACACGGTTCCCACTCGGGTCCGTGTCCCGGATACCGCGCACGTGCTGCCGTGGTTACGGGATCTGCAAGCCGAGCAAGCCGACTCGCGGCGATTCGACTTCGTCTCGTTGACGCTGGTGCAGGCGTGGAGTGAGTTGCCTGCTGGGGTGAACCTGTTCGACAGCATGGTCGTGTTTGAAAACTACCCATTCGAATCCTCGTCGGAGGGTGAGCCGGGTCTGCGGATTCGTGAGGTGCAGGCTCGGGATACGACGAATTTCCCGCTTAGTTTGCGTGCTTCGTTGGACGGGCGGCTTAGTTTCGATTTGTGTTATGACCCGGCTTTGTTTGACGCCGGCACGGTGGCAGCGATGGCCCGGCGGTTGGGCATTTTGCTGGTGGGGATGGTCGAGGATTCTGATCGGGTGTTGTCGCAGCTGCCGTGGATGTCTGCCCAGGAGCGGCACCAGGTTGTGGTGGAGTGGAACCCTACTGATGGCGGGGTGGCGCAGAGCACGTTGGTGGAGTTGTTCCAGGCGCAGGTGTGTCGGACTCCTGAGGCCAGGGCGGTCGTCTGTGATGACGCCGGCTTGTCGTATGCGAAGTTGAATGCGGCGGCTAATCGTTTGGCGCACCGGTTGATCGAGTTGGGTGCGGCTCCGGAGCGGTTTGTGGCGTTGGCGTTGCCGCGCTCGTTGGATCTGGTTGTCGCGGTGTTGGCGGTGCTCAAGGCGGGTGCGGCGTATCTGCCGTTGGATCCGGATTATCCAGCGGAGCGGATCATGCACGTGTTGGGTGATGCCGATCCGGTGCTGTTGCTCACCACCGGTGAGATGAGTACGACGTTATCGGACGTGGATACCGCGGTGCCGTGGTTGCGGTTGGATGATCCCGCGGTTGTTGCTGTGTTGGAGTGTCAGCCTGATGTGGATCCGGTGGATGCCGATCGTGTGGGTCGGTTGCTGCCGGCCAGCCCGGCGTATGCGATTTACACGTCCGGTTCGACGGGCAAGCCGAAGGGTGTGGTGATCCCGCACGGTAACGTGGTGCGGTTGTTCTCCGCGACCGAGCATTGGTTTGGATTCGGTGAGCGTGATGTGTGGACCTTGTTCCACTCTTATGCCTTCGACTTTTCGGTGTGGGAGATCTGGGGACCGTTGTTGCACGGCGGTCGTCTGGTCGTGGTGGGCCATGCGGTGTCGCGCTCGCCGGAAGAATTCCTGCGGTTGCTGGTGGATGAGCAGGTCACGGTGCTCAACCAGACACCATCGGCGTTTTATCAGCTATTGCGGGCTGATCAGGATGATCCCGAGCTCGGTGCCCGGTCGTGCCTGCGGTATGTGATCTTCGGTGGTGAGGCACTGGACCTGTCGCGGCTGGGCCAGTGGTATGACCGGCATCCCGAGTCCGCCCCGGTGTTGGTCAACATGTACGGGATCACCGAGACCACCGTGCACGTCACCTATCGAGCCCTGGACGTGACCTCTGCTGCGACAGCCACTCGCAGCACCATTGGTGTGGCTATTCCTGACCTGCGGGTGTATGTGCTGGACGCTTATCTGCGTCCGGTGCCACCCGGGGTGGCCGGTGAGATGTATGTCGCCGGGAACGGGTTGGCGCGCGGCTATCTCCGTCGGCCCGGCCTGACTGCTGATCGTTTCCTGGCCGATCCGTTCGGTGAAACGGGTACCCGCATGTACCGCACGGGTGATCTGGCCCGGTGGAGTCTGGGGGGAGAGCTGGAATACTTGGGCCGGGTCGACCAGCAGGTGAAAATCCGTGGGTTCCGTATCGAGCTGGGTGAGATCGAGACGGTGCTGGCCGGGCATCCCGACGTTGATGAGGTCGTGGTGATCGCGCGGGAAGCCGCGCCGATCGGGAACACCGAATCCGGATCCAAGCGATTGGTGGCCTATGTCGTACCGGCGGGCACACAGGCCCCCACTCCGGCGGAGTTGCGGGCGTTCCTGAGCGAGTTGTTGCCGGATTACATGGTGCCGTCGGCGATTGTGTTGTTGGACGAGTTCCCGCTGAATTCGAATGGCAAGTTGGATCGGCGGGCGCTGCCGGCTCCGGAATGGGACGCCAGCAGAAGCGCCGAGTACGTGGCACCGCGTACCGACGCAGAGCAGATGGTGGCGCAGATCTGGGCCGAGGTGCTGGGCGTCGACCGGGTCGGCGCCCAGGACAATTTCTTCGAGCTCGGTGGGGATTCAATCCTGAGCATCCGAGTGGCGTCGCGGTTGCGGGCCGCTTTTGATGTGGAGTTGTCTCCACGCGCGGTGTTCACCCATTCCACGATCGGGGAACTGGCCGCGGCGATACCGGACAGCTCCACCGGCGGGGTGTCAACGATTCCTCTTGTTTCCCGGGACGGCGAGCTGGTGTTGTCCTTTGCCCAGCAGCGGCTGTGGTTCCTACACGAATTCGAGCCCGACAGCACCGAGTACCTCACCCGGGCAGGGTTACGGCTACGGGGAGACTTGGACCTCGAGGCGTTGAGTGCTGCGTTCACCGGGCTGGTGGCTCGCCACGAGTCACTGCGCACCACCTTCCACGCCGTCGACGGCCGCGGAGTGCAGGTGGTGCACCCACCATATGAGGTGGCCGTGCCGGTGTTGGACCTGTCCCGCCTTGACCAGTTCGAGCGCGAAGCCGAGCTGCAACGGGCCCTGGCGGCGGAAAGCACCCAACCGTTTGACCTGAGCCAAGGACCGCTCATGCGGGCCCACGTGGTGCGGCTGGGCGCCGAGGACCACGCGTTGATCCTGGTCCTGCACCACATCGTCACCGACGGTTGGTCGATGGGAGTGCTCGTCGAGGAGCTCAGCGAGCTCTACCGGGCCGCCGCATACCGTGAAGAGCCCGATCTGGCACCACTGCCGGTGCACTACGCCGACTTCGCCGCCTGGCAACGAGCCGCACTGTCGGGTCAGATACTCGAGGAAGGACTGGCCTACTGGCGTGGTCAACTCGAGGGCCTAGCGCCCTTAGAGCTGCCCACCGACCGACCCCGACCGGCCGTACGTACTTCTGCCGGCGCCATGCACGAATTCGTCATACCAGCCCAGGTCACCGCCCGACTCAAACAACTGGGCCGCCATCAAGACGCCACCCTGTTCATGACCCTCGTGGCCGCCTGCCAACTGCTGTTCAGCCGCTGGTCAGGACAACACGACATCGCCGTCGGCACGGTCGTCTCAGGGCGTGAACACGCTGAACTGCAAGGCCTGATCGGCTTCTTCGTCAACACCCTAGTACTACGCTCCCGAGTGGAACCCCACCACAACTTCACCCAATTCCTGAACAACGTAAAAGACACGATCCTCGACGCGCTCACCCACCAAGATGTGCCCTTCGAACGCCTCGTCGACGAACTCTCACCAACCAGAGACACCAGCCGCACACCCCTATTTCAAGCCATGGTAATCCTCCAGAACACCACACAACAACAATCCCACCTGCCCAACCTACAAGTCGAAGATTTGGCGCTCCCAGTCACTACTGCGAGCTTTGACGTCACCGTAGAATTCCAGGAGCACGACGACGTCCTGGAGGGTGCCTTTCAGTACAACACCGACCTGTTCAACGCCGCGACGGTCGAGCGGATGGTCGGGCACTTGCTGATGTTGTTAGGCGGTATTGCAGCGAATCCTGACCAACCGGTCGCCGAGCTTTCGCTGTTGACCGAGGTCGAGCGGTCTCGGCTGCTTATTGAGTGGAATGATACCGAGCGGGTTGTACCGTTGGTGGTGTGGTCGGAGTTGTTCCAGGCGCAGGTGGCGCGCACACCGAAGTCGGTAGCCGTGATCTGCGGTAGTGATGAGTTGAGCTATCGACAGCTAAATGAGCGGGCGAATCGTTTGGCGCGGTTGCTGATCGAACGCGGGGTGGGCCCAGAGCAGTTCGTCGGGCTGGCGCTACCGCGCTCGGTGGACATGATCGTGGCATTACTCGCGGTGTGGAAGACCGGCGCAGCATATTTGCCGATCGATCCAGGTTATCCGGTTGAGCGGATTGAGTTCATGCTCGCTGATGCCGCTCCGGTGCTGGTGCTGACTTGTGAGCAGACGCCTGAGGGTCTGCCGGCGGAGGTGGCTCGGCTGGTGATTAACCAGGCCGAGACCATCGAGCAGATCGCCAGCTATCCGGGTCACGACATCACTGACGCCGATCGGGTAGGACCGCTGTCAGACAACCAGCCAGCGTATGTGATCTACACATCCGGTTCCACGGGCGTCCCCAAGGGGGTGGTGGTGGTCCACGCCAATGTGACCGATCTGGCGGCGTGGGCGGCGACTGAGTTCGGCGTGTCGGGGTTGTCGCGTGTCGTGGCATCGACCTCGCTGAACTTTGACGTGTCGGTTTTCGAGATTTTCTGTCCGTTGGTGGTGGGCGGCAGTGTTGAGGTGGTGCGCGACGCATTGGCGTTGGCCGAGGCTGGGATCAGCACGGGCACGGTGAGTTTGATCAGTGGGGTGCCCTCGGCGTTTGCTCAGGTGCTGGCGCAACACAGCCCTGGGGTGACCGCGGACACTGTCGTGTTGGCCGGGGAGGCGCTGTCGGCGCGGGTGGCGCGCCAGATCCAGGCCGCGACGTCGTGCCGGCGAATCGCCAATATCTACGGTCCCACCGAGGCCACCGTGTATGCCACGGCGTGGTATGGCCACGCCCAGGAACTCGATGGTGACCAGCCACCGCCGATCGGGCGGCCGATCTCCAATACCCAGTTGTATGTGCTCGACGCCCAGCTTCGTCCCGTACCGGCCGGGGTGCCAGGTGAGCTGTACCTGGCTGGCCGGGGCCTGGCCCGTGGCTATCTGTACCGGCCGGGATTGACCGCGGGACGGTTTGTGGCCAACCCCTTCAGCACCCCGGGTACGCGGATGTATCGCACCGGTGACGTCGTGCGTTGGGACACCGACGGTGAGCTGCACTACCTGGGCCGCTGCGACCAGCAGGTCAAAATCCGCGGATTCCGCATCGAACTGGGTGAGATCGAGACCGCCCTGTTACGCCACACCGATGTCGCCGAAGCCGTCGTGGTCGCCCGGGCCAACGACGACGGCCACCAACGGCTGGTGGCCTATCTCGTAACAGCCGCTGCGGCCGCACCCACCTCGACACAGTTGCGGTCCTGGCTCAAGCAGAGCGTCCCGGACTACATGGTGCCCTCGGTGTTCGTCATGCTCGACGAACTGCCGTTAAACCCCAACGGCAAGCTGGATCGCCAGGCATTACCCAACCCCGATATCACCCAGGAACTGCAATCACATTACCAAGCCCCCAGCACCGATATCGAACGGGAGCTGGCCCGCGTGTGGGCCGAGGTGTTGGGAGTGGAGCGGGTCGGGATCGCAGACAACTTCTTCTCCCTCGGCGGCGACTCCATCCTCAGCATCCAAATCGTCTCCCGCGCCCGCCAGGCTGGCGTACAAGTCAGCACCAAGGACATCTTCCTGTACCAGACCGTCGCCGAGCTCGCGTTGACGGTCACCGTTGCGGATGTCGAACAGGAAGATCACGACCTGGTTGTCGGCGGCCCCGCACCGTTGACGCCAATCCAGCGTTGGTTTTTTGCAACCTATGGGGCGTTGTCCTATTTCAACCAGTCTATTGCAGTTGAGTTGGCCGAAGATCTCGATGAGGACGCGTTGTCGGCAGCGGTGGATGCGGTGATGGCGCATCATCCGGCGTTGCGTATGCGTTTCTTCAACGTTGCGGGCCAGTGGTTCCAGGATGTCGCGCCCACTGAGTCGGCGGGGATCTTTGGTGTGTGTGACCTGTCGGATATGGAGGAGGAGGACCGGCGGGCGGCCATGGCGGAGGCGGCGGCCTGCGCCCAGGCCGGTTTGGACATCACCAGCGGTCCGCTGCTGCAGGCATTGTTGTTCCACAGCGGACCCGGACGGCGGCCACAATTGTTCATCGCCGCGCATCACCTCGTCATCGATGGGGTGTCATGGCGGATCCTGCTAGGTGATCTGGAAGCGGCCTACCAGCAAGCTCGCCGCGCGTCATCCGTAGCGCCAACCCAGGGTGCATCGACCGCGGTGATGGAGTTGCAGCCGACTGGTACCTCATTTACTCAGTGGGCGCACCGGTTGAGCCACCACGTCCAGGCCGGTGAACTCGATGCCGATTTGGCATACTGGTCCACAGTTTCGCATGAAACACGGCCTGACTTGCCGGTCACCCGAGCCGGTGCCAACACGGCCGATTCCAGCCGTGAGGTGTCGGTGCGGTTGGGTCGAGACGACACCGATGCGTTGTTGCATCATGTGCCGGAGGTGTATAGGACACAGGTCAATGACGTATTGCTCAGTGCTTTGGGTCGGGTGCTTTCGAGGTGGACCGGTCGCGACCGGGTGTTGGTCGCGTTGGAGGGACACGGCCGTGAGGAGGTCGTCGACGGTGTCGATCTGTCCCGTACCGTGGGGTGGTTCACCTCCCAGTTCCCAGTGGCCCTGACTGTTCCTTCGGCGGGCTGGGGAGAGCTTCTCAAATCTGTTAAAGAGCAGTTGCGGGCCATACCGCGCCGGGGGCTGAGCTATGGGGCACTTCGTTATCTGAGCTCGGAGAACTCCGCGGCGAGAATGTTGGACGGCGACGCCAAGCCGCAGATTTGCCTGAACTATCACGGCCAGTGGGACGTGACACCAGCCTCCGGCGGGCTTTATCGCGGTGCGCACGGCGCGCTCGCGCCGGATCATGCGCCCGAAAGCATCCGTACCTATTTGCTGGATGTCACCGGGGTGGTCACGAACGGCGAGCTGGAGTTGGCCTGGACGTACTCGAAGAATGTACACGACGAGGCCACCGTTGCGCATTTGGCGTCGGAGATGGTCCAGGCCCTGCGACAGATTGTGGCGCACTGCGCCCAGCCCGGTGTTGGTGGTCGTAGTCCGTCGGACTTCCCGTTGGCGGGTCTTGACCAGGCTGGGGTGGATCGCCTGGTCGGTGATGGGCAGTCGGTGGAGGACGTGTATCCGTTGACGCCGTTGCAGGCCGGGATGGTGTTCCACAGCCTGGTCGACGTCGGTTCGGGTGCGTACGTCGACCAGATCCGGTTGCGCCTGGACGGCGTGTCCGACGCCCAGGCGCTGGGTGCGGCCTGGCAGCGGGTGGTTGACCGCACCCCGTTGCTGCGCAGTGCAGTGGTCTGGGAAGGAGTCGACGAACCACTGCAAGTGGTGCACAGCGAGGTCGTGTTACCAATCGCTCACCACGACTGGCGTGATCTGTCGCAGTCCGAGCGGGAGCGGGAGCTGACGCGGGTGGCGGCGCAGGAGCGCGCCGGGATCGATCTGAGCATCCCCCCGTTGCTGCGGTTGCTCATCGCGCGACTGCCCGACGACGAGGTCCTGCTGGTGTGGACCACGCATCACGTGGTGCTGGACGGCTGGAGCATGGCTGCCGTCTTTTCCGAAGTGTGCGAGCAATACGCGGCGCTCGTCCAGGGACGGGCGCCCACCCTGGTGGCTCGGCGACCGTTCCGAGATCACTTGCAATGGTTGAGCGAGCAGGACGGCAGGCAGGCAGAGGAGCACTGGCGGGCAGTGCTGTCCGGGTTCGAGTCCTCGACCCCATTGCCCTATGACCGGCAACCCCGTGAAGCGCACCGATCCGAATCCTCAGAATCGGTGGTCGTCGAGCTTGAGTTGCAGGAGTCGGCCCGATTGCATTTGATGGCCAAGCGCAGCGGCCTGACGGTGAACACGATTGTGCAGGGCGCGTGGGGGCTGTTGTTGTCGCGCTGTAGCGGCCAGCGCGATGTCGTCTTCGGTACTACGGTGTCTGGGCGGCCGGCTGAGCTGATGGGTGTGGAGTCGATGGTGGGCATGTTCATCAACACGGTGCCTACCCGGGTGCGGGTTGATGGTGGGCGGGATGTGGTGTCGTGGTTGAGGGATTTGCAGGCCGAGCAGGCTGAGTCGCGGCGGTTTGACTCCGTTTCGTTAGCGCAGGTGCAGGCATGGAGTGAGTTGCCCGCTGGCGCCAACCTGTTCGACAGCATGGTCGTATTCCAGAATTATCCGTTTGAGTCCTCGCCGGACAGCGAGCCGGGCCTGCGGATTCGTGAGGTGCAGGCCCGGGATACGACGAATTTCCCGCTCAGTTTGCGTGCTTCGTTGGATGGGCGGCTAAGTTTCGATCTTTGTTATGACCCGGCTTTGTTCGATGCGGACACGGCAGCAGCGATGGCTCAGCGGTTGGGCATTTTGCTGGTGGGGTTGGTCGAGGATTCTGATCGGGTGCTGTCGCAGGTGCCGTGGATGTCTGCCCAGGAGCGGCATCGGGTCCTCGTGGAGTGGAATCCCACTGATGGTGGGGTGCCGCAGAGCACAGTGGTGGAGTTGTTCCAGGCGCAGGTGTGTCGGACTCCTGAGGCCAGGGCGGTCAACTGTGATGGTGTGGGCCTGTCGTATGCGGAGTTGAATGCGACGGCTAATCGTCTGGCGCACCGGTTGATCGAGTTGGGTGCGGGTCCGGAGCGGTTCGTGGCGTTGGCGTTGCCGCGCTCGTTGGATCTGGTGGTCGCGGTGCTGGCGGTACTCAAGGCGGGTGCGGCGTATCTGCCGCTGGATCCGGACTATCCGACAGAGCGGATCATGCACGTGTTGGGGGACGCTGATCCGGTCTTGTTGCTCACGACCGGTGACGCGGGTACGGCGTTGTCCGACGTGGATACTGCGATGCCGTGGTTGCGGCTGAATGATCCAGCGGTTGTTGCTGTGTTGGCGCGCCAGCCTGATGTGGATCCGGTGGATGCTGATCGGATGGGTCGGTTAGTACCGGATAGTCCGGCCTATGCGATTTACACGTCCGGTTCGACGGGCAAGCCGAAGGGTGTGGTGATCCCGCACGGTAACGTGGTGCGGCTGTTCTCCGCGACCAAACACTGGTTTGAATTCGACGAGCGTGATGTGTGGACCTTGTTCCACTCTTACGCATTCGACTTTTCGGTGTGGGAGATTTGGGGACCACTGCTGCACGGCGGCCGGCTGGTCGTGGTGGAGCACGCGGTGTCGCGCTCGCCGGAAGAATTCCTGCGGTTGCTGGTAGATGAGCAGGTCACGGTGCTCAATCAGACACCATCGGCATTTTATCAACTATTGCGGGCGGATCGGGACAATCCCGAGCTCGGTGCCCGGTCGAGCTTGCGGTATGTGATCTTCGGTGGTGAGGCGCTGGATTTGTCGCGGCTGGGGAAATGGTATGAACGGCACCCCGAGTCCGCGCCGGTATTGGTTAACATGTACGGGATCACCGAGACCACCGTGCACGTCACCTATCGAGCCCTGGAAGAGGCCTGTGCTGCGACGGCTACCCGTAGCACCATTGGCGTGGCTATTCCCGACCTGCGGGTGTATGTGCTGGACGCTTATCTGCGTCCGGTGCCACCCGGGGTGGCTGGTGAGATGTATGTCGCCGGGAACGGGTTGGCGCGCGGCTATCTCCGTCGGCCCGGCCTGACTGCTGATCGTTTCCTGGCCGATCCGTTCGGTGCACCGGGCACCCGCATGTACCGCACGGGAGATTTGGCTCGGTGGAGTACCCGAGGAGAACTGGAATACCTGGGCCGGATCGACCAGCAGGTGAAGATCCGTGGGTTCCGTATTGAACTGGGCGAAATCGAGACAGTGCTTACCGGGCATCCAGATGTCCATGAGGCTGTAGTGATCGCAAGGCAAACTACTATGACCGGGGACGACGGAGCAGATTTCACCCGATTGGTTTCCTATGTCGTGCCAGCGGGTCCGCAGGTCCCCACTCCATCGGAGTTGCGGGCGTTTTTGGGGGAGTTGTTGCCTGATTACATGGTGCCGTCGGCGTTTGTGTTGTTGGACGAGTTCCCGCTGAACTCGAATGGGAAGCTGGATCGGCGGGCATTGCCGGCGCCGGAGTGGGACGCTGGTGCCAGCGCTGAGTACGTGGCACCTCGTACCGACGCCGAGCAGATGGTGGCGCAGATCTGGTCCGAGGTGTTGGGGGCCGACCGGGTCGGGGTCGAGGATAACTTCTTCGAGCTCGGTGGGGACTCTATTCTGAGCATTCGGGTGACGTCGCGGTTGCGGGCGGTTTTCGATATGGACTTGTCTCCGCGCGCGGTGTTCACCCACTCCACCGTCGCCGAGCTCGCCGCGGCCATACCGGCCGGCTCCGCCGGCGAGGTGTCGTCGATTCCTGTTGTTTCTCGAGACGGCGAGCTGGTGTTGTCGTTTGCCCAGCAGCGGCTGTGGTTCCTGCACGAGTTCGAGCCCGACAGCACGGCGTACCTCACCCATGCCGGGTTGCGGTTACGGGGGGAGCTGGACTTCGACGCGCTGGGTGCTGCGTTCACCGGGTTGGTGGCTCGCCACGAGTCGCTGCGCACCACCTTTCACGCCGTGGACGGGCGGGGCGTGCAAGTGGTGCACCCGCCCTATCGAGTGTCCTTGCCGCTGCTGGACCTGTCGGACCTAGACCGACTTCAGGGCGAGGCCGAGCTGGAGCAAATCCTGGCCGCGCGCAGCAGCGAGCCGTTCGACCTGAGTCAGGGCCCGCTGATGCAGGCGCTCGTGGTGCGATTGGGCGCCGGCGAGCACGCGTTGCTGCTGGTCTTGCCCCACATCATCACCGACGGTTGGTCGATGGGCGTGCTCGTCGAGGAGCTCAGCGAGCTCTACCGGGCCGCCACACAGCAGGAAACACCCAATCTTGCACCATTGCCGGTGCAATACGCCGACTTCGCCGCCTGGCAACGAGCCGCACTGTCTGGTCCGATACTCGACGACGGGCTGGCCTACTGGCGCGGTCAACTCCAGGGCCTCGCGCCATTGGAGCTACCCACCGATCGACCCCGGCCGGCCGTACGCACCTCCGCCGGTGCCATGCACGCATTCGTCATACCAGCCCAGCTCACCGCCCGACTCAAACAACTGGGCCGCCATCAAGACGCCACCCTCTTCATGACCCTTGTGGCCGCCTGCCAACTGCTGTTCAGCCGCTGGTCAGGACAACACGACATCGCCGTCGGCACGGTCGTCTCAGGACGCGAACACACCGAACTACAAGGCCTGATCGGCCTGTTCGTCAACACCCTGGTACTGCGCTCCCACATAGACCCCGACCACAACTTCACCCAATTCCTGAACAACGTAAAAGGCACAATCCGCGACGCGCTCACCCACCAAGACGTGCCCTTCGAACGCCTCGTCGACGAACTCACACCAACCAGAGACACCAGCCGCACACCCCTATTCCAAACCATGGTGATCCTCCAGAACACCACACAACAACAACCCCACCTACCCAACCTGCAAGTCGACCCGATCGAAGTTCCGGTGGTGGACACGGCCTTCGATATCACGGTAGAGCTCCAGGAATCCGATGGGGGTCTGCACGGAGCCTTGGTCTACAATACGGATCTGTTCGATGCGGCCACGATGCAGCGGATGGCAGATCATCTGATGGTATTACTCACCGCGATCGCCACCGACGCTGATCAACCGGTACAGAAACTGCCGGTGTCGACTCAAGCCGAGCGGTATCAGGTGCTGGAGGACTGGAATGACACCCACCGAGAGGTGCCCCAGACAACCCTGCCGGAGCTGTTCACCGCGCAGGTAGTGCGCACACCCGAGGCGGTGGCGTTGATATGCGGGCCCGAAGGCTCGGCCCGGACAGAATTGTCGTACGGGGAGTTGAACCAGCGGGCGAATCGTCTGGCGCGGTTGCTGATCGAACGCGGTGTGGGTCCGGAGCAGTTCGTGGGATTGGCGTTGCCGCGCTCGGTGGACATGGTCGTCGCTCTACTGGCGGTGTCGAAGTCAGGCGCAGCATATCTGCCCATCGACCCCAACCATCCGGTGGAGCGGATTGGGTTTATCTGCTCCGACGCCGACCCAGTCGTGGTCTTGACCACCGTGGAGACATCGGGATGCCTGCCAGCGGATGTAGTGGCGCTGGTGATCGACCATGCCGAAAGCGCCGAAGAAATCGCTAGCTATCCGGGTCACGACGTCACCAACGCCGATCGGGTAGGTCCGCTGTCGGAAACCCACCCCGCCTATGTGATCTACACATCCGGTTCCACGGGCGTCCCGAAGGGAGTGGTTATTCCGCACGCCGCGCTGGCCAACTTCCTCGGCGCGATGGCCGAACTGTTCCCGCTTGACAATAGGGCCCGGCTGCTAGCGGTTACCACCATCGCGTTCGACATCGCGGCGTTGGAGCTGTACCTACCCCTGCTGTCCGGCGCGACGGTCGTTATTGCCGACGATGTCGTGTCCGACCCGGCCGCGGTGGTGCAGTTAATTGCGGACTCCGGCGTCACGCTCATGCAGGCAACTCCATCGCTGTGGCAGACACTCGTCTCCACGCATCCCGACGGCGTGCGCGGGCTACGAATGCTAGTCGGCGGTGAAGCGCTGCCGCCGGTACTCGCGGCAACGATGCAGCACCTGGCTACCGATGTCACCAACCTCTACGGACCGACCGAGACCACGATCTGGTCCACCGCCGCTCGCCTCGACGGGCCGGGCACGCCAACCATCGGTGGACCGATCTGGAACACGCGGGTTTATGTGCTGGATGGTTGGTTGCGGCCGGTTCCGGTGGGGGTGGCTGGTGAGTTGTATATCGCTGGGGTGGGGTTGGCGCGGGGTTATTTGGATCGGGCAGGGTTGACGGCTGCTCGGTTTGTGGCTAATCCGTTTGGTGTTGCGGGTGAGCGGATGTACCGCAGTGGGGATCTGGTCCGATGGTCTTCTGATGGTGAGCTGGTGTATTTGGGTCGGGTCGACGAGCAGGTCAAGATCCGCGGGTTCCGCATCGAGCTGGGTGAGATCGAGTCGGTGTTGTTGCGTCATCCCGATATCGCCCAGGCGGTGGTGGTTGCTCGGGAGGATATTCCGGGGATGAAGCGGTTGGTGGGTTATGTGGTGCCTACCGCCGGTGAGGCCGCGCCGACTGTTGCGGAGTTGCGTGCGCACACCGCGCAGACCTTGCCGGATTATATGGTGCCGGCGGTTTTTGTGGTGGTTGATGAGTTGCCGGTGAGCCCGAACGGGAAGGTGGATCGTCGGGCGTTGCCGGCGCCGGATCGGGTGGGTGAGCCGGGAGCGGAGTACATCGGTCCCCGGACGGTGACTGAGCGCACGTTGGCCGATATTTGGGTGCAGGTGTTGGGGGCCG
>JBOHFX010000034.1:0-67814 GCA_050699875.1 Pseudonocardiaceae bacterium | reverse complement strand
AGACTTCGGCCAGCCCAGCAGGGCGACATGGTGTCGAACCAGGGGTCCGATAGGGGAGAACCCCCATGTACCTGGCGGTGTGGTGCGGCACCGTATGGATTGTCGGTCGCAACGCCTGGGCGCAGCGCCGGGACGCCCAGCCAAGGGACCGACGCCCGTGGTGCACGCCGCCTGCTGAGCCGCCAGCCGGCTACTGCTCGGGAGGTGTGTTGTCGGGCCTCCGAGGGAAGGGCCCGGGTCGTCAGTCGAGGGGCCGACCCGGGCCCTAGGAGCCGCGCTGCTCGTCCGCCCAGCGCTGGGCGAGCAGGCACACCCGGTCGGCAAGTTCGGCGGCGGTGGCCTCCGGGTCGCTGGTGCGACCGGCAGCCAAGCCCAGCAGGTAAGCGGTGAGCGGCGCGGCCGGTCGAGCGACGCCGTGTGCGACATCGCGAGACATGTCCAGCACCCGTGATTGCATGGCGGCCGGCGAGACGACATCGGCGACGTTCAGCTCCCGACACACCAGCTCGACCCACTCCTTGAGCGTGTTCACGCCGACCATCCTGCGCTCCCACCGCCGTCAGGCCAGGCTGGGGGTGTGCAGACGATCTACCCGCAGCGGGGGCGGATGACCATCGGGCAGCAACGCGCCTGGGAAGGCACCTGGCGACGGTGGGGCGCAGACGTCGTGGATCTGCCCGACGGGCCGCTGGACACCACCCACTGGTTCGGCCGCGGGGCACCGGTTGTGCTCGAAATCGGGTCGGGGATGGGGGAGTCGACGGCTTCGATGGCCATCGAGGCACCTGACGTCGACCATCTCGCTGTCGAGGTCTACCGGCCTGGCCTGGCGCAGCTCCTGCTGCGCATCGAGCAGGCCGAGATCACCAACCTGCGGCTGCTGCGCGGCGACGCGCACGCCGTTCTTGCCGACCACATCGCACCGGGCAGCCTGCGCGCCGTACGGATTTACTTCCCCGACCCGTGGCCCAAGCGGCGGCACCACAAGCGCCGGTTGGTGAACCCGGACTTCGTCGCTCTCGTGGCGTCCCGGTTGGCCCCTGGCGGCACGCTGCATCTGGCCACCGACTGGGAGCCCTACGCCGACGAGATGCTCGCGGCCTGCGCCGGCGAGCCGACGTTACGCAACACCGCCCCAAGTGACGGCTTCGCGGCGCGGCCTGCCTGGCGACCGGTCACCAAGTTCGAGCAACGCGCCCGGGAGGAAGGCCGCGTGGTGCGGGATCTGCTCTTCACCAGAGCGTGACACCGCTGTGCGCCCCTAGGGGCTCACCGATACGGCAGGATCGGTCACTATGAACCCGGCGCCCGACTCGACCGTCCCCATTACGCTGCTCGTCTGGGATGCGCCCAACATCGACATGAGCCTGGGCTCGATTCTGGGTGGACGTCCCAGCTCCGCGTCCCGGCCGAGGTTCGATGCCCTGGGTCGTTGGCTGATCTCGCGGGCCGGCTCCGACACCGAGCCTGAGGCGACCGTGTTCACCAACGTCGCATCGGGCAGCACGGACTTCGTTCGCCCCTGGGTGGAGGCGCTGCGCAACACCGGGTTCGCGGTGTTCGTCAAACCCAAGATCGACGAATCGGATATCGACGAGGACATGCTCACCCATATCCGGGCCCGTAACGAGCAGGGCGTGTTGCGTCAACTGTTGGTGGCCTCCGGAGACAGCCGAGCTTTCCGGGAGCCGCTGGAGAACCTGGTGGCCCAGGGCATCCGGGTGACCGTGCTGGGATTCCGGGAACACGCGTCGTTCGCGGTCAACTCCGGGGTGCTGGACTTCGAAGACCTGGAGGACATCCCGGAGCTGTTCCTGCAGCCGCTGCCCCGGATCACCCTGGAGACGCTGCCTCCCGAGGGTGCCTGGCTGCCACCACTGCGCCCGCTTACGGCATTGCTGCGGCACGCAGGCGCGGAGCAGCTGGCGTGATGCGGCTGACCGCACCCGTGGTGCTGCCTTGCGACGAGCGGTGCACGGTACTGCGCGACGCCGTGGTGGACGTCGGCAGCGATGGCCGGATCATGCATGTCGGGCCGTCCGACGGGGCCCCAGCCCCACCCGGACCCGAGCTGGCACTCACCGGCATCCTGCTTCCCGGCCTGGTCAACACACACGCCCACACCGCGATGACCGGGCTGCGCGGGCTGGGTGGGGACCTGCCATTGATGCGCTGGCTGACCGAGGTGATCTGGCCCGCCGAGGCGCGGGTCGACGCAGAAGACGTGTATGCCGGCATGCTGGTCGGCGCCCTGGAGATGCTCAGCGCCGGGATCACCACCAGCGTCGAGATGTACTTCTTCAGCGACGCGGTGGTGGACGCGGTGCTGGCCGTGGGCAGCCGGGCAGTTGTGACCCCTGGCATCATCGCGGCCCCGGGCTGGGACCGGCTGGGCACCTGGCAGCACATGCTTGACGGCATCAGCCGCTGGATCGACATCGAAGGGATCCGCTTCGGACCGGGCGAGCGCATCGAACTGGGTTACGGCCCGCACGCCGCCTACACGCTGCCGTTTGAGGCGTTGGCCGCCGCCGGCGCGGCTGCTCGGGAGCGGGGGGCGTTGCTGCACATCCACGTCGCCGAGACCCTGGGCGAGGACACCGCGATCCGCGATCAGTACGGCTCGGTGCCGCTGCTGCTGGAACATCTCGGGGTGCTGGGCAGCGACGACTCCGGTCGGGGGCGGCGGGTGCTGGCGGCGCATGCCGTCCATCTGTCCGACACCGACATCGCGGTGCTGGCCCGGCATCGCGTTGGAGTTGCGCACTGCCCAGGCTCCAACAGCAAGCTCGCCTCCGGCATCGCACGGCTGTGTGACCTGCGCGCCGCCGGGATCGCCATCGGTCTGGGCACCGATGGCCCCGCCTCGCACGACGACCTCGATCTCTGGGACGACGTCAGGCTGGCCGCCCGGCTTGCCAGGCTGTCCACCGGAGACGCCGCCGCGCTGACCGCTGCGCAGGCGCTTCTGCTGGCCACTCGGGGAGGCGCAGCCGCGATCGGGCGCGATGATCTCGGCACCCTGTGCCCGGGAGGGTGGGCCGATCTGGTGCACGTCGGAGCCGACGACCCGGCATTTGCCGCCGGGTTGGACGTTCCGGACGGTCAGTTGGTGGCCAACCTGGTATGGGCGGCCGGGGCTCGAGCGGTCCGGGATGTCTGGGTCGCCGGAGAACTGGTTCTGCACGGTGGCACGTCGAACCGTGTCGATTCCGTGGAGGCACACGCCACGCTACGTTCTCGAGTGTCTCGGCTCGCCAGTCGGTAACCTGCGTGCGTCAAGAAAAGTGCATGCCACCAAGAGCTGTGGATAGCGGAGTATTATACCGTGCGTCACAAGGCGTGGGCGCACCCGGTAAGGCCTCACCGGCCAAGCGCACGTCAGGAGAACACGTCGGGGAGACTGGAGAAGCGGTGGGGCGGCACGCATCCACCCAAGACCCGCTGCATGTGCTGTATATCGGCAGTTCCGCCGATCTCGGAGCACTGCGCAGGTCGATGGAGGCGCACGGAGCGGTGACCCGCAGCAGGCTCACCCCTGCGGTCGCCGTGGTGATCGTCGACGCCTCGATACCCGCAGATCACCCCACCGTGCTCGCCGCGGCTACGCTCGGTATTCCGGTCATGGAACCGGCGGAGGCGATCGTGCAGTTCGCCAGTTGGGGGACTCGCAGCGAGCCGGAACCGGCTGTTGTCCGGCGGCCCCGGCTGTTCCGCCGTCGCGACCGGTGAGCACCGGCTCCCGCCGCGAGCCAACCACCGGGGCACGCTGCCGCGGCTAACCCCGCAACCGCATCGACATGACGAGATAGCGGTAGGACGCGTCCCTGGTGTCATCCGGGGTACCCGCTTCCAGGCCGATGACTGGTGTGATCACCGCGGGGCGGCTCGGTTCGGTGAACGTCAGCGTCGCCCGCGGGGTGGTGACCTGGGTCAGCCCGTCGAGCAGGTAGCCGGCGTTGAACCCGATGGTCAGCGGTTCGCCGGTGATACCGACCTCGAGATCCTCCTCCGCGCTGGACTCATCTTCGGCCTCCGCGGACAGCTGCACGATGCCGTCGGCGAAGGCAAGCCGGACCGGCGCGAATCGCTGAGCAACCAACGACACGCGCTTGAGCGCCGCGATGAACTCACTGACCTCCACCTCCACGGTGGTGGTGACTTCGGTGGGCCACAGCGAAGCGAACTTGACGAACTCGCCATCCAGCAGCCGGGTCAAGGTCTGCCGGCCGCCTGCGGAGAATCCCAGGAAACCCGCATCCGCGGCGGTGCCCAGGGACAGCACCACCTCGCTGGCCGAGCCGAGCGATTTGGCGGCATCGGCGAGCGTCTTCGCCGGGACGATGACCAAGGCTGGGGTATCTGGGGTGTCGGGCTCCGTTCCGGTCGGCGTCCAGGGAATGTGCCGTTCGGCGAGGCGGTACCGGTCCGTGGCAGCGAAGGCGAGCTGATCGGTACCCACCTCCATGCGCACCCCGGTAAGGATGGGAAGCGTCTCGTCCCGGCTCGCCGCTGCGGTGACCTGCGACACCGCGGTGGCGAAGACGTCACCGCGCACCGTGCCCGAGGTGGCGGGCAGTTCCGGCACCACGGGGTAGTCATCGACGTGCATCAGCGGCAGGTTGAACCGCGCCGAACCGCATCGCACCGCGAGCCGGTTACCCTCCACCGCGACCCGCACGTCCTTGGGCGGCAGTGCGCGGGCGATCTCGGCGAGTAGCCGGCCGGACACCAGCACGCGTCCGGCGGACTTGTCGGTGACCGGCACCTCGATGCGGTTGAGCACCTCGAAATCGAAACCGGAGACGATCAACGCGCCGTCGGTGACTTCCAGAACCAGGCCGGCGGTCACCGGGACGACGGGACGGGCCGGTAAGCCTCGCGCCGTCCACGCGACCGCCTCGGCAAACGCATCCCGCTCAAGCTCGAACTCCACGTTGACCCACCGTCCCTGCGAGTACTCCGCCGGTTGCGTCGGGTGCGCCAGCGTACCGGGGGCCCTTCCACCCGCTGTTGGTGGTCACGGTGGTTCAACGGTTGTCAGCAGGCAGGGGCATCACGCACACTGGGAATATCGGCGGAATAACCGTGCGACCCGGCCCCACACGACGTCAGCCGGTCCGAACGGTCACTGGGCATTCCACCCCGAGTGCCCGATGCGCCGATTGCGCAAGCGGCAACTCCCCCTGGCCGCTGGCGTAAAGGCCGCCGACCGGGTGCCACCCCCGCCCCCCCTGATACCCGGTCGGCGGACCTTTATGAACGGCCCGGAGGGGGCCGTCAGCTGGCTGCCATCACGCACATTACGGCTCCGCGCAGCACGGTGAAACCGTCCGTCAGGCAACCTTGACGGACGGTGAGGGGGCTGCGGGATCGGTGCCTTCATACAGGATCAGTTTGTCGCCGGACGGCTGCTGCGGCCCCAGCTGAGCCGGAACGGGCGGTGCACGGTGAGCGGTCCCATCTGCCACCGCCTGGGATGCACGATGCGGATTTCGCCCATCGTGGAATGCCCAGTGAGCACGAAGTGGACCGGTCCCGGATCGATCCGGCGCACCGTGGAATCCTTGACCCTGCCCGCCGCGACACGCAGGCCGTCGGTGTCCACAGTGGCGCCCATGGGCACGACGATCGTGGCGGAGCCGCCCGTCTTGTCCAGTTCCACGGTGACCGTCGGGGTGGCGAAGACGGCTTCACTGAAGTCCAGTACCGGCGTTGAGCTCCCCTCGGGTGCGGGCTGCCATTGCGGCGTCCATCCGTTCGGTGAACTCATCGACTGTGATCCTGCCCTGCCCGACGGCACGCTGCAGAAGCTCCCCGACGTGCTCGCGCTCCGCGTCGGACACCCGTAGGTCATGGGGCTCCACATCGCCGGCCACGGATCCACGGTAGCGCCGCATCTACTGGTCGGCGAGGCCGTGTTCGATCGCGTAGCGGGCCAGCTCAACTCGGTTGTGCAGCTGCAGCTTGCGCAACGTGGACTGGACATGGTTCTCCACAGTGCGGTGGCTGATCACCAGCGCTTCGGCGATCTGCCGGGCGGTGCGCCCGGTAGCCACCTGGCGCAACACCTCGGTCTCGCGTTCGGTGAGCCGGGGCCCATCGGTCCGCGGATCCAGCGCCATCCGGCGGTACTCGCCGAGCACCAGACCGGCCAGGCCGGCGGTGAACACCGCGTCCCCCTCGGCGGTCCGGCGCACAGCGTCGACCAGCTCGGTCACCGACGCGGATTTCACCAGGTACCCCGAGGCTCCGGCCTGCACCGCCGCCAGCACGTCGGCATGCGCTCCGGAAGCGGACAACACCAGCACCCGGATGTCGGGCCAGGAGTCGATGATGCACCGGGTGGCCTCCGACCCGGACGGTCCGCCAGTGGCGAAGTGCAGGTCCATCAGCACCACGTCGGGACGGGCGGCGGGGACGATGCGCAACGCGGCCGCCCCGTCAGCAGCGGTGGCAACCACCTCAAAACCGCCCTCGGTGAGGTCACGGGCCACCCCGTCGCGCCAGATCGGGTGGTCGTCGACCACCATGACCCGGATCATGTATCGGCCGTTACCGCAGCACGCCGTGCCGGACGCGGGCCAGCCGCACCGCCCATTCGGTGCCCCGACCCGGGCCGGTGTCCAGAGTCAGCGTGCCACCCAGGTCGGCCACCCGACCGCGGATCGAGCGCGACACTCCCATCCGACCGTCATGCTCGGCGTCGGCGAGCTGCCCGTTGTCGACCCCCGGGCCGTTGTCCCGGACGGTGAGTACCACTTCCTCGCCGAGATCCTCGACCAGGACCCACGATTTCGCCTCCGGCCCGCCGTGCCGGGCGGTGTTGGTCAGCGCTTCACGGGTGACGGCGACCAGTTCCTCGACGTCAGCGGCGGGTAGCGGCACGGCGGCCGCCGGCACCGAAACCTTCACCCGGGGGCCGGCCAGCAGTTGCAGGGCGCCGGCCAGGTCCTGCTCACCGGGGGCGCCGGGCGGAGTGGCGGAGAACAGGGACCGCAGTGCGATCTCCTGCTCCCCGGCCAACCGAGCCAAGTCGGCGGCCTCCCCGTCCAGGTGGCCGCTGCGAGCCCGAACCCGGGCCAGCACCTGCACCACGCTGTCGTGGATGGACCTGGCCAACCGCTCCCGTTCGGCGGTTGCTGCTTCAACGCGGGCCGCGCGGCGCAGCCCCTCGGTCGCCCGGCGGGCCGCCGTGGCCGCCAGCCCGAGCACGAACCCGGTCCCGACCAGCAGTATTGCATCGCGCACGCTGTCGATGGTGAATGTCCCGCGCACCCAGACGTCGGTCACCGCGACAGTGAGACCGAACAACGCCCCCGCGAACCGGCCGGCGTGCACCGCGGCAGCGACCACCGGGCCGCTGGCCCACACGGTGGTGAGCAGCGGGGTGCGTTGGGTGACCTCGGTGAGCTGCTCGGGCGACAGCACCAGCACCGAGGAGCTCATCAGGATCAGCGTCACCAGTAAGTCGACCACGATGACGTGGATGCGGCGGGTGACATCGAAGCTGTAGGCCAGGCAGGTCAGCACGGTCCACATCAAGATGCCGACGAGCACCAGCCACGCTAGACCGGGACGAACGTAGGTGTCGTGGTAAGCGATGATCGCCGCGATCGCGAAGGCACCCGTGATGATCCTCAACACCACCACGCCGCGCCATAGCGGGGTCACGATGTCGGTGGCGGCCGGCATGACCAAGGATCATGCCAGTTCGGCTACGGCAGCGCCCTGCCGGCCACCGTGCACGCCGGCCTGACAGGCCGGGGAGCTGTTGTCGGCACGTGACGGCCGTCTCATCATGCGGACCGATGCTGGAGCCCGACCCCCCGCTGTGGCACTCTCAAAAGCGTGACCGCTGTCGGGATTCGACTTGTGGCCCGTCGCCACGTCGATTTCCGGCGAGTTTCCAGCGCGATCTGTCGGCCTGCGGACTAACCCGCCGCCGCCGCGCTTTCCTCCCTTTACCAGCTGGCGCCGGGCGCGCTAGCTAGCGGTCTCAACGCCAGGTAGTAGCGCGTGTCGGCGTCCTCACCCCGAAGGTCTCCATAATGGCTTCGACAGCGACCCGAACCCGCGGTGAGGGACAGTGGAAACTGGGCCACCGTGAGCCACTGAACCGCAACGAGCAGATCAAAAAAGACGACGACGGGCTCAATGTCCGGGCCCGGATCGAAACGATTTACGCACACCGCGGTTTCGACGCGATCGATCCCGCCGACCTGCGCGGCAGGATGCGCTGGTGGGGCCTGTACACCCAGCGCAAGCCGGGCATCGAGGGCGGCCGTACCGGGGCGCTGGAGCCTGAGGAGCTTGAGGACCGCTACTTCATGATGCGGGTCCGGGTCGACGGCGGCGCCCTGACCACCGAACAGCTACGAGTGCTCGGTGAGGTGTCGCAGACCTATGCCCGCGACACCGCCGACATCACCGACCGACAGAACATCCAGTACCACTGGATCCGTATCGAGGACGTGCCGGCGGTCTGGCAGCAGCTTGAGGCCGTCGGGCTGTCCAGCACCGAGGCCTGCGGCGACTGCCCCCGGGTGGTCCTGGGCTCGCCGGTCGCCGGCATCTGCGCTGACGAGGTGATCGACGGCACGCCGGCGATCGAGGAGATCAACCGCCGCTACGTCGGTGACCCGGCGTTCTCCAACCTGCCACGCAAGTACAAGACGGCGATCTCGGGCTTGCAGGACGTGGCGCACGAGGTCAACGACGTCTCGTTCGTCGGCGTCGTGCACCCGCAGCACGGTCCCGGCTTCGATCTGTGGGTCGGTGGTGGGCTTTCGACCAATCCCAAGATCGCGCAACGGCTGGGCGCCTGGGTGCCGCTGGCCGAGGTGCCGGCGGTCTGGGCCGGCGTGACGTCGGTGTTCCGGGACTACGGCTACCGCCGGTTGCGGCACCGCGCGCGGATCAAGTTCCTCATCGCCGACTGGGGTGCGCAGCGCTTCCGTGAGGTGCTGGAGACCGAGTACCTCGGACGCCGGCTCGGCGACGGGCCGGCCCCCGAGGTGCCCGGCCGCCCGATCGACCACGTCGGGGTGCATCCGCAGGTCGACGGGCGTTACTACGTCGGTGTCGCGCCAGCCGTGGGCCGGGTGTCCGGCTCGACGCTGGTCGCGGTCGCCGAGGCGACCGAGCGAGCCGGCTCGACCCGGGTTCGGCTGACGCCTTACCAGAAGCTCGTCGTGCTTGACGTCCCGGAGTGCGCAGTGGACGGGCTGATCGGTGAGCTGACGGTGCTCGGCCTACCCGCCGAGCCCTCGCCGTGGCGGCGCGCGACGATGGCCTGCACCGGGATCGAGTTCTGCAAGCTGGCGATCGTCGACACCAAGGCGCGGGCCGCAACACTGGTGGCCGAGCTGGAGCAGCGTCTCGCCGACGTGCAGTCCACACTGGACACTCCGGTGTCGATCCACGTGAACGGCTGCCCGAACTCCTGTGCCCGGATCCAGGTGGCCGACATCGGGCTCAAGGGCCAGATCGTCACCAACGCCGCCGGCAAGCAGGTGGAAGGCTTCCAGGTGCACCTCGGCGGCGGCCTGGGTCTGGACTCCGGGTTCGGTCGCAAGCTGCGCGGGCACAAAGTCACCAGCGAGGAGCTGGGGGACTACGTGGAGCGCCTGGTGCGCGGCTACGCCAAGACCCGCGAGCCCGGTGAGCGCTTCGCGCAGTGGGCGGCCCGGTCCGGTGAGGAGGAGCTGCGGTGAGCGACGCCCACGCCAGCGCTTTTTACTGCCCGTACTGCGGCGAGGAGGACCTGCGCCCGGTACCCGAGCCCCATGGCGCCTGGCGCTGCGCCGACTGCCTGCGGACCTTCGCCGTGACGCTGATCGGCGTCGGGGTCCTGCCGACTCAGGAGGTCGGGGCATGACCGTGACTCCTAAGACCTGCTTGCAGGGTCGAAGCGATACAACCGAGGCGCTGCGCGCGCTGGCACTGCGGGCCCAGCACGAGCTCGCCGAGGCGACGGCCCAGGAGGTGCTGGCCTGGACGGCGCAGACCTTCGGCGACCGCTTCATCGTCGCATCCAACATGCAGGATGCCGTGCTGATCGACCTGGTCACCCGGGCGCGACCGGGGGTGGACGTGCTGTTCCTGGAGACCGGATACCACTTCGCCGAGACGATCGGCACCCGGGACGCGATCGCGGCCACCTACCCGGTGCGGATCATCGACGCGCTGCCCGAGCAGACGGTCGCCGAGCAGGACGCTGCCTACGGCCAGGACCTGTTCGGCCGCAACCCGGACCGTTGCTGCCAGCTGCGCAAGGTGGCCCCGCTGCAGGCCACTCTGGCCGGCTACGACGCCTGGGTGACCGGCGTGCGCCGGGTGGAGGCTCCCACCAGGGCGAGCACGCCGCTGGTGGGCTGGGACTCCCGGCACGGCCTGGTCAAGGTCAACCCGATCGCCGCGTGGAGCGACGAGGACATGGCCGCCTACATCGACGCCCACCGGGTGCTGGTCAACCCGCTGGTGGCCGCCGGCTACCCGTCGATCGGCTGCGCCCCGTGCACCGCGAAGCCGGCGCCGGGCGCTGACCCGCGCAGCGGCCGGTGGGCGGGTCAGTCCAAGACCGAGTGCGGGCTGCACACGTGAACGCCCCCGCGATCGCGCTAGACCGGCTGACGGCACTGGAGTCCGAGGCGATCCACATCATCCGGGAGGTGGCCGGCGAGCTGGACCGGCCGGTGCTGCTGTTCTCGGGCGGCAAGGACTCCACGGTGCTGCTGCACCTGGCCCGCAAGGCGTTCTGGCCGGCGCCGGTGCCGTTCCCGCTGCTGCACGTGGACACCGGGCACAACTTCGACGAGGTACTTGAGTTCCGCGATCAGATCGTCACCCAGCAGGCGCTGCGCCTGGTCATTGCCCACGTGCAGGACTGGATCGACGACGGCCGGCTCATCGAGCGCCCTGACGGCACCCGCAACCCCCTGCAGACCCTGCCGCTGCTGGACACGATCGTCGAGCATCGTTTCGGCGCGGTGTTTGGCGGAGGTCGCCGCGACGAGGAACGGGCCCGGGCCAAGGAACGCATCTTCAGCCTCCGTAACGCCTTCGGCCAGTGGGAGCCACGCCGCCAGCAACCCGAGCTGTGGAACCTCTACAACGGCCGGCACTCCCCTGGCGGGCACGTCAGAGTCTTCCCGCTGTCCAACTGGACCGAGTTGGACGTGTGGCGCTACGTCGCGCGCGAGAGCATCGAGCTGCCGCCGATCTACTACGCGCACGACCGGGAGGTGTTCCGCCGCGACGGGATGTGGCTGACGGCCGGTCCGTGGGGCGGCCCCCGCCGCGGGGAGGTCGCCGAGACCCGCACGGTCCGCTTCCGCACGGTGGGCGACGGCTCGTGCACCGGCGCCGTCGAGTCGCGCGCATCCACGGTGGACGAGGTGCTGAGCGAGGTTGCGGCCAGCCGGCTCACCGAGCGTGGCGCCACCCGGGCCGACGACCGCCTGTCCGACGCCGCGATGGAGGACCGCAAGCGGGAGGGGTACTTCTAGAGATGACCGATCTCCTGCGGGTGGTGACCGCCGGCAGCGTGGACGATGGGAAGTCCACCCTGGTCGGCCGGCTGCTGTACGACACCAAGTCGGTGCTGGCCGACCAGATCGAGGCCGTGCACCGAGCCTCGGTCGACCGTGGACTGTCCACACCGGACCTCTCGTTGCTGGTCGACGGCCTGCGCGCGGAGCGCGAGCAGGGCATCACCATCGACGTCGCCTACCGCTACTTCGCCACCCCCAACCGCTCGTTCGTGCTCGCCGACACCCCCGGGCACGTGCAGTACACCCGCAACACCGTCACCGGCGCGTCCACCGCGACACTCGCGGTGCTGCTCGTCGACGCCCGCAACGGCGTGGTGGAGCAGACCCGCCGGCACGCCGCGGTGCTCGCACTGCTCGGCGTGCCGCAGCTGGTGCTGGCTGTCAACAAGATCGACCTGGTGGACTTCGACGAGGTGGTGCACACCGTGATCGCCAAGGAGTTCGCGGCGCTGACCGGAGCGCTTGGCTGGACGGACGGCGCGGTGCTGACGATCCCGGTGTCGGCGCTGCTCGGAGACAACGTCGTCGGCCGCTCGCAGCGGACCCCCTGGTACACCGGCCCGACGCTGCTGGAGCACCTGGAGACCGTGCCGGTGGTCGCCGAGCCGGACCGCACCGGGCTGCGCTTCCCGGTGCAGTACGTCATCCGCCCGCGCACTCCGGAACATGCCGATTACCGCGGCTACGCCGGCCAGGTCGCCGCCGGGACGGTGGCGCCCGGTGACGAGGTCATCGTGCTGCCCGGTGGGCACCGCAGCCGGGTGGTGCGGGTCGACACCGCCGACGGTCCGCTGGACCGCGCCGGCACCGGCCGCAGCGTCACCCTGCTGCTCGCTGATGATCTCGACGTCTCCCGCGGCGACCTCATCGCCTCGGCCGCCACACCTCCCCAGCTCGCCACTGAGCTCGACACCACACTGTGCTGGCTGGCCGAGCGCCCCCTGCGGGCCGGCGCCCGGGTGCTCGTCAAGCACGGCACCCGCACCACCCAAGGTATCGTCACCACGCTGGATTGCCGGCTGGACACCGACACCCTCGGCACCGAGCCTGCCGACTCGCTTGTGATCAACGACATCGGCCAGGTCAGCCTGCGCACCGCGGAGCCGCTACCGGTGGATGACTACGCCGCCGCACACGCCACCGGGGCGTTCCTCGTCATCGACCCCGCCGATGGCGTGACACTGGCTGCCGGCCTGATCGGCCGCGATCTCCTGTCCCCGGATCCCCTCCCTGCGAGTGACTGACCGTGGGCCGCCTACTGGTCGTCGTCGCCGCCGTGCTCGTCATCCTCGGCTTGCTCACCGGCTGTGCTCGACGGCAGACCGGCGAGGCACCGATCACCGGCCAGGGACCGGCTGCCGAGCTGCGGCTCGGCTACCTGCCCAACGTCACCCACGCCGCGGCGCTCATCGGCGTCGAGCGGGGCTTGCTCGCCGAACAACTCGGCACCACGGCCCTGTCCGCCCAGACGTTCAACGCCGGTCCCGACGAAGTGAATGCGCTGCTCGGTGGCTCGCTGGACGCCGCGTTCATCGGCCCAGGCCCGGCGATCAGCGCGTTCAGCAAGTCAGGCGGCGACGTGGTGCGGCTGGTCGCCGGGGTGGCCTCCGGCGGCGTCCAGCTCGTCGTCCGGCCTGAGATCACCGCACCGGGGCAGCTGGCCGGGCGCCGGATCGCCACCCCGCAGCTGGCGAACACCCAGGACATCGCGCTCAAGACCTGGCTGGCCGGCCAGCGGCTGCCGACCGGCACCGGGTCCGGCGCGGTGCAGGTGGTCAACATCGACAACGCCCAAGCGGTGAACGCCTACCGCACCGGGCAGCTCGACGGCGGGTGGCTGCCTGAGCCCTACGCGTCCCGGCTGGTGCTGGAGGCCGGAGCGCACGTGCTCGTCGACGAGGCGGCGCTGTGGCCCGACGGGCGCTTCCCCACCACGGTGCTCATCGTCCGTACCCAATACCTGCAGCAGCATCCGCAGACCGTGGCCGCACTGCTGCGGGGCCTGCTGCAGGTCGAGGACTACGCCCGAGCCCACCCCGCCGGTGCCAAGACCGCGGCTAACTCCGCGCTGGGCAAGGCCGCCGGCAAGCCGCTCGCGCATCCCGTGCTCGACCGCGCCTGGAGCAACATCACGATCACCTCCGATCCGCTTGCCGCCGGGTTCCCCCGGCTGGCCACCGACGCCGTCACCGCGGGCGTGGCCACCTCGGCGCCGGATCTGCACGGGTTCGTCGACCTCGGACCGCTCAACGCGGTCCTTACCGCAGCCGGCCGGCCCCCGGTCGACGCCGCCGGTCTGGACAGGAGATGAGATGACCGCGATCCTCGAGCGCCCCCAGCTGGTCACGGCCGCACCAGCGGTCCAGATGTCGGGCGTGTCTAAGGTGTTCGGCCGGGGTCGGGACGCGGTCACCGCGCTGGAGGCCGTCGACTTGCAGGTGGCGCCCGGCGAGTTCGTCTGCCTGCTCGGTGCGTCGGGCTGCGGCAAGTCCACGCTGCTCAACATTGCTGCAGGGCTCGACCAGCCCAGCACGGGCCAGGTGGTGACGGCCAGCTCCCGGCCCGCGGTGATGTTCCAGGACGCCGCGCTGTTGCCGTGGTTGACCGCCGGACGCAATGTCGAGCTGCCACTGCGGTTCGCCGGGATGGGCCGCGCCGAGCGTCAGAAGCGCGTCGAGCGGCTGCTGGACCTGGTCCGGCTGGGTGGGGCAGCCGGCAAGCGGCCACACGAACTGTCCGGCGGAATGCGCCAGCGGGTTGCGCTCGCCCGGGCGCTGGCCGCAAGCCTCGACGGTCGGGACGGTGCCGGCTCGGGGCTGCTGCTGATGGACGAGCCATTCGGGGCGCTGGACGCGATCACCCGCGACGTGCTCCAAGCCGAGCTGCTGCGGGTGTGGCGCGCCACCGGCACCGCCGTGCTATTCGTCACCCACGACGTCCGGGAGGCGGTACGGCTGGCCCAGCGGGTGCTGTTGCTGTCCTCCCGTCCGGGCCGGGTGGTCGGTTCGTGGCGCACCCCAGGCGCGGATCTGGATGCGCTCGCCGCAGAGATCACCGGGCAGCTACGAGAGACGATCTCCACCCATGCCCGGGCCTGACCTGGCACCTACCGCGCGGGCCGATGACGAGCGGGTCGACGCCGCGCTGGTCGGCGCTGGGCTGGACGCGCTGGACACGCCGACACTGGCGGCCCGGCCGCGGTGGCGACGGGCCGTCTCCACCTTGGGGCCGCCACTGATCGCGCTGGTGGCGTTCATTGCGGCCTGGCAGGGGTTGTGGGCGTCGGCGGTGTTCCCTGAATACAAGGTCCCGGCACCGCTGGCGGTTGGCGATCAGATCTGGGCGCAGGTGCGCAATGGCCAGGCGCTGTCGATCCTGTGGACCTCGGTGCACCGCGCGGTGCTCGGGTTCACCGCCGCGGTCCTGGTCGCCACCCCGCTGGGGCTGGTAGTGGCCAAGGTGCCGGTAGTGCGCTCGGCGATCGGCCCGCTGCTGACCGGGCTGCAGAGCCTGCCATCGGTGGCGTGGGTGCCGGCTGCGGTGCTGTGGTTCGGACTCACCGATGCGTCGATCTACTTCGTGGTGCTCATGGGGGCAGTGCCGTCCATCGCCAATGGACTGATCGCCGGGATCGAGGCGATCCCGCCGCTGTTGCCCCGGGTCGGGATAGCGATGGGCGCCGGGCGCTGGCAGACCGCACGGCACATCCTGCTGCCCGCGGCGCTGCCCGGCTACCTCGCAGGGTGCAAGCAGGGCTGGGCGTTCTCGTGGCGTTCACTGATGGCAGCAGAGATTATCGCCAGCTCGCCGGCGCTGGGGTTGGGTCTCGGGCAGTTCCTGCACAACGGGCAGTCGCTCAACGACATGCCGATGGTGATCGCCGCGATCGGGCTCATCTTCGCGGTGGGGGTCGGGATTGAGCTGCTGGTGTTCCGCCCGGCTGAGCGCCGGGTGCTGCGCACGCGGGGATTGGGCCTAGCGACATGAGCCCAGCGCTGGTGGCCGTAGCACACGGCAGCCGCGATCCCCGCTCGGCCGCGGTGGTCACCGAGCTGGTGGAGATGGTGCGGGTCCGCCGCCCTGACCTGGAGGTGCGGCTGGCTTTTCTGGACCTGTCCGCGCCGCGACTGCCCGACGTGCTGGCCGGGCTGGCCGGTGCTGGTCACCAGCGGGCAGTCGTGGTGCCGCTATTGCTCGGGTGGGCGTATCACGCGCGGGTCGATGTGCCCGGCGCGCTGGCCCGTGCCCGGCTTCGACACCCCGCATTTGAGCTGCGCACCGCTGACGTGCTCGGACCCGATGAGCGGCTGACGGCGCTGGCGCGGCGGCGGGTGTCCGAGGCAGGTGGGGCAGCCGCGGAAGCCGTCGTGCTGGCCGCCGCCGGCTCGTCGGACCCGCGGGCCAACGCCGCAGTGGCCGAGGTCGCCGCGGGTTGGGCGGTGCCCGCGTTCGCCGCGGCCACGTCCCCGACGGTGGGAGTGGCGCTGGCCGGGCTGGTTGCCGGCGGGGCATGTCGGGTGGCGTTAGCATCGTGGTTCGTGGCGCCGGGCTTGCTGCCCGAGCGGGTTCGCGCCGCGGCGCTGGCTGCCCACCCTGGCATTGTGGTGGCGGAACCGCTGGGCGCTGACTCGGCGGTGGCCGATGTCGTGCTGGACCGCTACGACGCCGCAGCCACCCCGCTCGCGCAGTACCACAGCGCCTGAAAACGTAGTCGGTGTCGAGGGAGGCACACCCGGCGAAGGTCGGGAACAGGGGCGTCGGATGCAGGGCAGCCGCGCCCAAGCCACGGTCTTGAACGGATCGGACAGGGCCACCCCAAACAGCCGGGTCTAGAACACGCTGCGCCCGTACATCTCGCCGAGCGGGTCGGCGATCAGCTCCACCCGCGCGCCGTCCGGGTCCCGGAAGTAGATCGACGACCCGCTCTCCAGCTGGTACTCGATCCCCTCGGCGTCCATCCGATCCCGGATCTCCTGCCAATGTTGTGGCTCCATTGAGATCGCCAGGTGGTGCAGCCCGCCGAGCACCTCGGCATAGGGGCCGATGTCCACGCCGGGCAAATCGAAGAAGGCGACGGTGTTGCCGTTGCCGACGTCGAAGAAGAAGTGGGTGGAGCCCGGCAGGTCCCGGTTCTCGAACATGTCGATCAGCGGGAAGCCGAGCAAGCCCTGGTAGAACTCGACGGTTCGCCGCACGTCGGAGGAGATCAACGCGGTGTGGTGGATGCCGCGCGCGCTACTGGCCGGTCGGTCCTGCCGGGCCGGCATCAGCTCGGTGCGGATCAGGTCCCGGCGCTGGGCCAGTTCGGCGCGCTCACCTTCGGTCACGGTCACCGGTCAAGCATCCCGCGACGGCGCGGTAGCGGCCAGCCGGAAGCGGGCGAACTCGGCCACCATTGCCGCCAGGGACCAGTGCGCGTTGAGCCCGCTCGGGTTGGGTAGCGCCCACACCAGCGTCGTGTCCAAGTCGGGCTGGCGTCCGACGGCGGCCCGCGGCGTGGCGAAGGCCACCCGGTAGGCGGTGATCCCGACGACTCCCAAGGCAGCCGGCCGCCGAAGCTGCACGAGTGAGCGGAGCCGCTCACCCCCGGCCAACAGCTCCGCCACGCTCAGCTCGTCGGCCCGGGCGGTGGCCCGGGCCGCGATGTTGGTGATGCCCAACCCGAGCGCAGGTAACAGATGCTGCTCGTCGGGCCGCAAGCGGCGTGGGGTGAAGCCGGCGCCGTGCAGTACCGGCCAGAACCGGTTGCCTGGCCGGGCGAAGTGGTACCCGGTGGCAGCGGAGACAAGACCGGGATTGATCCCGCAGAACAGCACCCGCAGCGGCGGATCCTCCCGCCCGGGCAGCACGTCGGGGATCGTCCGGTGCCGAGCAGCGACCAGGTCGGCCGGCTTCACGGCTCGGCGCTCACCGGCCATCCGGTGTGCTCAGCTTGATGAGGGGGTCGGGATCGGGGTCGGGGCGGGAACCGGGGTCAGGGTCTGGGTCGGGGGGAACGTCAGCCGGTGGGAGCGTGTAGCCGCCCTTGGCGTCATCGGGCCGGGCGTCTCCGCTGATCAACGTGCGAATGCCGGCGTTGAGCACCGCGAGCAGCGGCACCGCCAGCAATGCACCGGCGATACCGGCGAGTACCGAGCCCACCGCGACGGCCAGCACCACCGCCATCCCGTTGAGCTGGACGGCGCGACCCATCAGCAGCGGCTGCAGCACGTTGCCCTCGATCTGCTGCACGCCGATCACCACTCCGAGCACGATCAGCGCCGGCACCAGGCCGTTGGCCACCAGCACCACCAGGACCGCGATCACCCCGGCGATCACCGCACCGATCACCGGGATGAACGCCGCCAGGAACGTGAGCGCGGCCAGTGGCACCACCAGCGGGGCGCCTACTGCCAGCAACCCGATCCCGATGCCCACCGCGTCGACCACCGCCACCAGCACGGTGGCCCGGATGAAGCCGCCCAGCGAGGCGAACGCACGCTGACCCGCCAGGTCGACCCGGCCACGAACCGGACGCGGCACCGCTCCCAGCAGGAAGCGCCACATCGACCGGCCGCCGTAGAGGAAGTAGATCAATGCGAACAAGGCGAGCGCGGCACCGGTGAAGTACTGCCCGAGGGTGTACGCGGTGGACAGCGCGCCTGAGGTGATCGCGTTGCGGTTGTTGGCCACCGATCGGCTCAGCGAGTCGATCAGGTTCTGCAGGTCGACCGGGGGGAGCCCGAACGGAGGGTCCTGCAGCCACACCCGGATCTGTTGGACGCTGCTCTCAATCTGGGTCTGCAGCGCGGGCAGCCCGGTCACGAAGGCCTGGATGACAAACGTCAGCAACCCGCCGATCAGCGCCAATCCGGCGACCAGAACGACCGTGGTGGCCACTCCCCGGGATATCCGGTACCTGGCCAGCCAGTCCACCACCGGCCCCAGCAGCGCGGTCAGCAGCAGCGCCACCGCCACCGGGATGACCACCAGCCGCAGCATGATCAGGACATAGCCGATCACGACAACCATCCCGGCCACCACCAGGAACCGCCAGGACACCGCGGCCGCGACCTGCAACGGGTACGGCACGGCGGCCGCCGCATCGCGGTCGCGCAAGTCAGGCGCCGGGTTGCGATTCACTCCGCCACGCTATCCGTTAGTCGACGCTCTGGTCACCGACACTCGCCGGTCGCGGCCGATCCAGATTGATTGGTAACGAGTCGTTTCGGCGCAGCGACGTTGTCTGGTGAGGGGACGGCGAGAGGCAATGAAATGGGCTCACCGTCCGTGGCAGGTCGATGACCGGTACGTCACGCCAACACCGCATTCGACGGCTCGACCGCATTCTCGTGGGAGCGGCCATAGCCGGTGTGATCAATTTTAGCGCGGTGGTGTGCGCTACTCCTGAGCCCGAGCGCGATGATTTCGACACGGCCGGCTCGGAGGCTACGGCGGCCTTCGGCCACTGGAGGATCCTCGATGTTCCGGTTGAATTTCGAATCAATGCGATCCACGCCGCGCTGCTGTCCACCGGCAAAGTGCTGATCATCGCTGGCTCCGGGAACAGCGCCGCGAACTTCGAAGCGGCGACCTTCAAGACACTGCTGTGGAACCCGCAAACGGACGAGTTCAGCCTGATTCCGACACCCGATGACATGTTCTGCGCCGGCCACGCCTTCCGGCCCGACGGCAAGCTGCTCATCGCCGGTGGCAACCGGAGGCGGGAGGTGGCCGAGCAGGACGTCACCCGGGCTGCCGGGGCCATGACGGTGACCAACGAGTCCCGCGATGGCGGCTCAGTGACTCTGCGGCAGGGTACGCGGTTCGTCTCGCCCAAGGGGATCGTGTTCACCAGTGCCGAGGCTGCGGCGGTATCGCCCGGCGCCAGCGTCGAAGTCTGGGTAGAAGCTGCCGACGAGGGCGCCGGTTCGGTGATCACCACACCCACTCGCTACCGGATCAACGGCGTACCGAGAAAGGTTTACAGCACGGCCGAGAAGCTCACCATGGAGACCCAGCGGGCCCAAGGCGCCGCCTTCTCTTACGTATTCGACCCGCAGACCGAACGTTACCAACGAATGGCCGACATGGACCACGGCCGCTGGTACCCGACACTTGTCGGCCTGGCCGACGGGAATGCGCTGGCCGTGTCCGGCCTCGACGAATTCGGCCGGGCTCTCAATAGCCACGAGCTGTACCAAAATGATACCGATCAGTGGACCGAGGTCTCCGCACTCAACCGGTACTTCCCCACCTACCCTGCACTTTTCCTGATGGCCGACGGTCGGCTGTTCTACTCGGGTTCGCACGGCGGGTACGGCCGCAGCGACGGTGCTGGGTGGCTACCCGGCATCTGGGACTTGACGGACAACTCCTTCCGGCAGGTCGATGGGCTTCGCGACCCGCACCTGACCGAGACCAGCGCCTCGGTGCTGCTACCACCGGCGCAGGATCAACGGGTCATGGTGTTGGGCGGCGGGGGGGTCGACGACTCCGCGGAATCCACCGCCCGCACCGACATCGTCGATCTGCGCGAAGCACACCCCCACTTTCACCCTGGACCCGATCTCGCCGGGCCGGCGCGTCACTTGAGCGCGGTCATTCTCCCGGACGACACCGTGCTGACCACCGGTGGCTCCCGCGACTACCGCGGCCGGGGCGATTCCAACAACCACACCGCGCGCATCTACGACCCCACCACGAATTCTTTCCACGACGCCGCGGCGCCTGAGGTAGGACGCAACTACCACAGCGAGGCGTTGCTGCTGCCCGACGGCCGCGTCGTCACTCTCGGCTCCGAGATTGACGGCGAAGGGGACAACAGCGAACCCGGGGCATTCGAGCAGCGCATCGAGATCTACTCGCCGCCCTACCTGCATCGCCACTCCCGACCGGAGCTGACCGATGGCCCGACCGTGCTACAGCGGGGAGGAGTCGCCGACTTCCAGACACCCGCTCCGAGTTCCATCGCCACCGCGAAGCTGATCCGCCCCAGTGCCGTCACCCACACCACCGACGTCGAACAACGCTCCGTCACGCTCGATATCGCCAGGAAGGACCGGGCGATCTCGCTGACCGTTCCCACCCAGCCCGGCCTGGTGCCCTCCGGGTGGTACATGCTGTTCGTGACAGATCGCAGCAACACCCCGTCGATAGCCCGGTGGGTCCAGGTGCAGTAGGCGTTAGTCGAAGGACTCCCCGGCGTCGGCTTTGGTGATCAGGGAGGCCGGTGGGATGAACCGGTCGCCGTATCGGTCGGCCAGTTCCTTGGCACGGGCCACGAAACCGGTCAGGCCGCCGTCGTAGCCGTGCATGAACTGCACCACACCGCCGGTCCATGGTGGGAAGCCGATACCCATGATCGATCCGATGTTGGCGTCGGGCACCGAGGTGATCACACCCTCGTCGAGGCACTTTACGGTCTCCAGCGCCTCGACGAACAACAACCGCTCCCTCATGTCCGCAAAAGGGATCGCATCCGGGCGGAAGGGTCCGAAGTGCTCGGCCAGGCCGGTCCACAACCGGATGCGTTGACCACCTTCGTATTCATAGAAGCCGGCACCGCCGGAACGTCCTGGGCGCTGAAACTCCAGCACCATCCGGTCCACGATCGCGTCGGCCGGGTGGGCGGTCCAGGTGCCCCCTGCCGCCTCGACGCCACGCTTGGTCTCCTCCCGGATCTTGCGCATCAACGTCAGGTGCACCTCGTCAACCAGTTGCAGCACCGGCGCCGGGTAACCGGCCTGCAGGGTGGCCTGCTCGATGGATGCCGGGGGCACGCCCTCGGCGAGCATGGCCACCCCCTCGTTGATGAAGGTGCCGATGACCCTGCTGGTGAAAAAGCCGCGGCTGTCGTTGACCACGATCGGGGTCTTGCGGATCTGCTGCACCAGGTCCACCGCAGCGGCCAGCGCGGCGTCCGATGTCTGCTGCCCGCGGATGATCTCCACCAGCGGCATCTTGTCCACCGGGGAGAAGAAGTGCAGGCCGAGGAAGTCGGTCGGGCGGTCAACGCCTTCGGCGAGACCGGTGATCGGCAGTGTCGAGGTGTTCGAGCACAGCAGCGCATCGGGCTCGACGACATCGAGAATCTCGCCGAAGACGTGCTTCTTGAGCACCGGATCCTCGAACACTGCCTCGATCACCAGGTCACACCCCTTGAGATCGCCCGCATCGGCCGTCGGGGTGACCCGGGCCAGGATCTCGTCGCGCGCCTTGGCGGTGGATCGGCCCCGGGACACGGCCTTGTCCAGCACGGCGGCGGAATAGCTCTTGCCCTTGCCCGCCCGGGCCAGGTCCACGTCCTTGAGGACGACGTCCATGCCGGCGCGGGCACAGGTGTAGGCGATGCCGGCGCCCATCATCCCGGCGCCGAGCACGCCAACCTTGCGGAAGGTGCGCTGCGGGTATCCATCGGGCCGGCTGCCGCCCTTGTTGATGTGCTGCAGGTCGAAGAACAACGCCTTGATCATGTTCTTGGCGACCTGGCCGGTGACCAGATCCATGAAGTAGCGGCTCTCGATCTGCAGTGCGGTGTCCAGATCCACTTGGGAGCCCTCCACCGCGGCACACAGGATGTGGTGCGGGGCCGGCATCGGCGCGCCCTTGAGCTCCTTACGCAAGGTGGCCGGGAACGCGGGCAACATCTGCGCCAGCGCTGGCGTGGACGGCGTGCCGCCGGGGATCTGGTAGCCCTTGACGTCCCAGGGCTGCTGCGCCCGCGGGTGGGCCGCGATCCATTCGCGGGCTCTGGCGAGCATCTCCTCGCCGGTCACGACGACCTCGTCGACGATGCCGATCTGTTTGGCCTGCGCCGGGGGTAGCTGCTGGCCTTTGGTCAGCAGCTGCGTCAGCGCGGTCATCAGACCCAGCATCCGCACCGTGCGGACGAGCCCGCCCAGACCGGGCAGTATCCCGAGCGTCACCTCGGGAAAGCCGATCTTCGATCCCTGGCCAGAAGAATCGGCGCTGTCCAGCGCGATCCGGTGGTGGCAGGCCAGCGCGATCTCAAGGCCGCCGCCCAGGGCTGCGCCGTTAATCGCGGCGACCACCGGCTTGTCGAGCTTCTCCAGCCGCCGCAGCTGGCTTTTCACCAGCGCGATGTGGGCGGCGAACTCCCGGGCGTTGTCCGGAGTGATGGTCCGCACCGCGTTGAGGTCCGCGCCGGCGAAGAAAGTCTTCTTCGCCGAGGTGAGGATGACCCCGGTGATCGAATCCCGCTCGGCTTCGAGGCGGTCTAGCGTTCGCCCCATCGACTCGACATAACGCTCGTTCATCGTGTTGGCGGACTTGCCTGGGTCATCCAAGGTCAGCGTGACGATGCCCGCGGCGTCAGAGGCCCATCGAATCATTGCTACCCCTCACAGCCGCTCGATGATGGTGGCGATGCCCATGCCACCGCCGACGCACAACGTGGCCAACCCGTAGCGCAGCTCGCGGCGCTCCAGTTCGTCGATCAGGGTGCCCAGGATCATGGCACCGGTGGCGCCGAGCGGGTGACCCATGGCGATCGCACCGCCGTTGACATTGAGCTTGTCGTGCGGCACGTCCATCTCGCGCATGAACCGCAGCACCACCGCGGAGAACGCCTCGTTGACCTCGAGCAGGTCGATCTGGTCCATGGTCATGCCAGCCTTGTCCAGGGCCTTGCGGGTCGCTGGGGCCGGGCCGGTCAGCATGATCGTCGGCTCCTCGCCGGTGACCGCGCCGGCCACGATCCGGGCCCGCGGGGTAAGCCCGAGATCCCGCCCGATCTGCTCGGAACCGACCACCACCAGCGCCGCGCCGTCCACGATGCCCGAGGAGTTGCCGGCGTGGTGCACATGGTCGATGCGCTCCACCCAGTGGTAGCGCTGCAGCGCGACGGCGTCGAATCCGACCTGCTCACCGATGTCGGCAAAGGACGGCCGCAGCGCGCCCAGGCCCGCCATCGTGGTGTCCGGGCGCAGATGCTCGTCGCGGTCCAGAATCACGGTTCCGATGCGGTCGCGCACCGGCACCACGGACCGCTGGAAGTACCCGTTGCTCCAGGCCTTGGCCGCGCGGTGCTGGGATTCCACGGCGTAGGAGTCGACATCGTCACGGGTGAAGCCCTCGATGGTGGCGATCAGGTCGGCGCTGACGCCCTGCGGGACGATGCGGGCCGCGTAGGCCGTCTCGGGGTCCATCATCAGGGCGCCGCCGTCGGAGCCCATCGGCACCCGCGACATCGACTCGACGCCGCCGGTGAGCACCAGGTCCTCCCAGCCCGAGCGGACCTTCATGGCGCCGAGGTTCACCGCTTCCAGGCCGGAGGCGCAGAAGCGGTTGATCTGCAGCCCGGCGACGGTGTCGGGCAGCCCGGCGGCCAGCGCCGCGGCCCGCGAGATGTCGGCACCCTGGTCACCGACCGGGGCGACCACCCCGAGCACGATGTCGTCGATCCGCGCCGGGTCCAGGCTCGGGTGCCGGCTGCGCAACTCGTCGATTAGTCCTGTCACCAGGGAGATCGGCTTGACGCCGTGCAGCGCGCCAGTCGGTTTGCCCTTGCCTCGCGGAGTGCGCAGGGCATCGTAGAGAAATGCTTCGGTCATGTCGGGCTCCCACTCTTAAGTCGTGCCGACTGGCGAATTGCACGGTTGATGGCGAGCTGGAAGTTCGTGACAACGCCGTCCATGGTGACCGGCTTGAGTCGTTGCATCAGGGCCAGCAGCCGGGCGCGCAGCTCCGGTGGGCGACCGCGCTCGCGGTACTCGCGAAGCACAGTGTTGTGGAACAGCGCCACCAACTCGGTCGCCAGCGCGCTGGTGTGCCGTTCGATGATCTGCTGGGAGGCGAGCTGTACGTCGAAGTCCATCTCGGCATCGAGCAGGCTCAGCCCGTAACCCAGCATGTCGGAGCTGGTGAGCGTCCACGTCTCGCGGTGGCCGGCGTCGCGGCGGACCACGCCGAGCGTCTCCAGCTGGGCCAGCGCCTCGTCGTCCAGCGCGCGCCCGGCGCGGGCCTCCAGCTCGTTGCGGCTTACTGTCTCGGGCTGTTCGGGCAGCCACGGGACGAGCAGTGCCCGGTGCAGAGCAAGATCCTCCGGTGAGCGGTCCAGCGGGATCCGGGCGAGGTAACCCTCGATGGCCGCCAGCGTGAAACCCAGCTCCTGCATCTCGCGGACCAGCTCCAGGCGGGCCACGTGCCGCTCGCCATACAGGCCCAAACGGCCCCGTACCCGCGGTGGCGGGATCAAGCCCATGCCTGCGTAGAAGCGGATCGTGCGGACGCTGATACCGATTTGCGCGGCCAGCTCCGCGATGGTGAGCTCGTCGGCCACGAACGACCCTTCCGATATGACAGTGATACTGTCGTAACAGTATCACTGTCACGTGCCAGACGTTCCGACTTGTGGCCGTGGACGGAGTGTCGCGTGGTCGGACCGTAAGGTCTGGCCGAGGATATTGCCGTGAATGTCTTAATTGCCGGATCTGGCCTTGGCGGACTCTCCGCGGCGTTGAGCCTGCACGCGGCGGGCATCGAGGTTCGAGTCGTCGATGCCGCCCGCGAGCTTGAGGCGCTCGGCGTGGGCATCAACATCCTCCCGCACGCCACCCGCGAGCTGGTCGAGCTGGGGCTGGCCGACGAGCTGGCGACCACCGGCATCCCCACCCAGGAACTGATCTATTCCGACCGCTTTGGCAGCCGGATCTGGGCGGAGCCCAGAGGCCTGGCCGCCGGTTACCGCTGGCCGCAGTACTCGATCCATCGAGGCGGGACGGGTTCAGAGCCGCCTACGCCGGCGTGACCGACCGGCAGACGGCGGCCGACCGGATGCGGCGCGCGCTCGCCGAGGTGGAGCCGGATCCTATCGCGAGCTCGCGGTGCTGGAGGGGTTACGTGCGGCCGCCTCTAGTGAGAGCCACCGACTCTCAGAGCGCGGGGATCCAGAGCTTCCTTCGTCGAACGATGATGCCCCTGATCAATCCCTGACCAGCGCCGTCATACAGGGGCGCCATGGCTGCTCCCCTGTGCCGATGACTCGGGACGATGCCGCGGGGCCGACGGGTTGCCTGCCACTGTGACAGGGCGCGGCCACCCTCCGAGGTTCTGCAGGCCAGTACGTCGAGAATTTGTAGGCTAACTTTACGATAAATTGCTGGTTAGCGAGTACGCTCAGATCGCGCCCTGTTCGAGACGTTCATCGCCAACGAACTGTCCAAGCAGCTCACCTGGAGCGGGACCCCGGCCCGGTTGTATCACTTCCGCGACAGTGATGGTGCCGAAGTCGATCTCGTGCTCGAGGCGGACGACGGCCGGGTACTGGGTGTCGAGGTCAAGGCGACCTCGACACCGCGATCGGAGGATTTCCGCTGGTTGGCCCGCCTGCGCGACCGGCTCGATCGCGCGGGCGGTCACTTCACCGCCGGGCTGGTGCTCCACACCGGACAGCGTCGGCTGCCCTTCGGTGACCGTCTCATCGCACTACCGGCCAGCGACCTGTGGAGTTGATTGTTGCGTGCCGCACCACGCTCCGCCGCGGGGAGCATGGATGTTGATCGTATCTGGCCGGACCGCAGTACCACCGGATCACCGCCGCCAGCACCGATCACCGCAGCGGTGAACGCCGCCCGCACCACACCAGCCAACCCATCACGCGCCCGGATGCGCGGTTGCGGGCAGGTGGCAACCGGTACTCACCAGCAAGACCGTGTTGGCGGCAGTGCCGAACAGGTAGTGGCCACCGTACTGGTCGGTCGCGGTGATCTCATGATCGCTGGGCCGGTCCACGACCACCCGCGGGGTTCCGAAGCCGTACTCACCGGTCACCTCTGCGACGACCCGCACTGCGTCGGCCCATCTCGTATCAGTCAGGTTTCCCTCTGACATCCAGCCGTCCAGTGTCAGACTCTGCCCCCCTACGTTGGGGAAGTCGGCGCAGCCTGCCCCGCTGAAGTTCTTCCGGTTGACCCAGTGCAGCGGTCCCACCTCGGTGGAGAGCCGGTCCCGGAGCCGGGCCTGCATCTCCTCGTATGTCACCCGGATGTCCTCGATGGTCGGGCGCTGCGCAAGCGTGGCGAGCTTCTCGTCCATGTCCTCGCTCTCCGATCCGATAAAGCCGCAACCCGCCGCCAGGGCAGCGATCGCCAGGGCGACCACCAGCCGCGTCATCAATAAGTTCCCGGAATCGGCCAGGACCCGATATCGCCGAGCCCTCGGCCCTCGTCCTCGACCCTGCGGTCATGCAGCCCAGCCACGACGACGCTCATGTTGTACTGGCTGGTGGAGTCCGGCGTCAGGTAGTCGCTGTGACCGGTCGACTCGGCGAGGCGCCGACCGTCCGGAAGCATCTCCTCCCGGGCCGACAGCCCCGTCACGCCGTCGACGTACGTCGGGTCGATGCCGAAGTGACCGGTGTCGGCGACAAAGTCATTGCGCGCCTCGATCCGGTAGCTGTGCCCCTCGGGGACCCGAATGTCCTTGATATGCGAGGTGCCGATCCCGGGGGAGCCGAAGAACACCGCGTCGTCCACACCGGTCTGCTCTTGTAAGGCGAACCCAGTGGTGGTCGAGCCGTAGGAGTGACCTAGCGCGGTGAGGTGTGGGTCCATGGTCCGCGCGGCGTCGATACCCCGGTAGAACTCCGCCAGATCCGCCCCGCCGGCCCGGGCCGAGTCATCGTGCAGCACCGAATCGGAGTCCAACGGGTTGAAGCCCTCGAAACCCGGTTGCGGCGCCTGATAGCCGATCCAGGTGACCGCCGCCACCGACCCCCCGTCCCCATACCGTGCCAACTCGTGCGCAGCCTGCTGCCTCAACCGATCCATGTTGTCGTCGTAGCCCTGGAGATCGCCGTCCACCGTGCTACCGAGGCCGGGAGTGAACACGGCGACGTGGTCCGCGGTATCGACATTGCCCACCGCGACGGCGGCCTCGGCCCGCTCTCCGGACAGGTCGAGAAGCAGCAACTGGCGTTCGCCCGGCTGATTGAGTGTCTGCTCGATCCGGTCCAGCGACGCCAGCTTGGCGTTGACATGCTCCAGTGCGGCATCGGCGTTGGTGAGCAGACCGCCGAACCAGTTGTCGTCCAGGTCCGCCTGCAAGCGGTCCCGTTCGGCTTCCAGGGCGGCGCGCTCGTGGTCGAGCCTGGCCCGGTTGGCCTCGTCGCGCACGGCGGCCGGTAGGCCGTCCAGATTGCCGAGCGCGCCAGGGTTCTGATCGACCAGCGCGCGCCGCTCCTCGTCGGACAGCGACGCCCACCAGCCCGCGTTGTCACCTGGAGTGCCATCGTCCGGTGGACCGATCGTCGACAGACCGCCAGCCGTTTCACCGATAGCCGAGGCCGCGACGAGGGACAATTCGGCGCCGTCGTCGATCTCGCCGCGGGCCGCCCGGCCGAGCACGGCCGCGAAATCGGCGTCGACGTCGTTCGCCCGGCGCAGGATCTGCTCGAGCCGGTCCACGACCTCGGCTTGCACCTGCGCCCGCTCCCGGTGCACCTCCTGTGCCTGGGCGGGATCCGAGATGGTGGGCGGGTGCACGTCGATCACGGTGCCATCGCCGAACACCCCGAACCCGTATGCGCGGGCTAGATCCTCCGCCTCACCGAGGGCGCGCTGGATGGCGAGCACCGCGTCAGAGGTCTCGCCGGTGGCACGGCGAACCGCTGAGATCCCGGCGACGATGCGGCGCGCCCGTTCCGACAACGCGCCGTGCACGGTGGACGCGGCGCGGGCGGCCTCCCCGGTCCAGCCCTCGGGTGCTCTCGCCGCCACGAGTTCGTCGTCGAGCCCGATCAGGCTGTCGCGCCGCGCGCCCAGGGCGTCGAAGGCGCTGTCCAGCTCGCCGGGTCGCCACGCCTTGATGTCGCTGATGCTGACCATTCAGGACGCCCTATTCGGGCTGGTGCACCGGAACCTGTCCGCGCTGTCGACATCGTTGCTCGCATAGGTGGTCGCGCTGCCGGTGAGCCGTTGTGCGTGAGCTGCCACGTCGGCGCTCCAGGTCGAAATTGCGGAATCCCATGCGGTCGAAAGCTGGCTCGCCGCAGCAGCCGACTGCGCCCCGCTCAACGCCTGGCTGATCGTGGTGGCCACCGCACCGAGCTCAAGCCCTCGCGCGCCCTCACCGGCTGCGGCGGCCTGACGCGCCGCCGCCCTGATCCCATCCGGAGTAGTCGCGAAGCCCAGACTCGTCATGCTCCACCTGTCCTGTTGTGTCGTCGTTTGCTCACCGTCGCCGCCGGCAGAGTCACGGCGGTGGTGACGGGGTGGCCCAAGCTACAGCGCCGCGCTGTCGGCTAGCGTCGCCGGTGATGCTGATCAACCTGTACTCGGACACCCAGACCCGGCCGGTCGAGGCCATGCGCGTAGCGATGGCCGCTGCTGAGGTAGGCGACGAGCAGCGCGGCGAGGATCCCACCGTCACCGCCTTGTGCGAGCGGGTCGCCGCGCTGCTCGGCAAGCCCGCCGCGACGTTCCTACCGTCGGGCACGATGTGTAACGCGATCGGCTTCCGGCTGCACATCCGGCCCGGCGGTGACGCAGTGCACCTGCACCCGACGTCCCATCCGATCGTCGCCGAAGGAGGTGGCCCGTCAGCACTGTCCGGGGCGGTCCTCGCCCCCGTTGATGGCGAGGCCGGCATGTTCACCGCCGGCGCGCTGGAGGCGGCGCTGTTTCCGGCCGACGACCGCTACGAGCCGCGGTCCCGGCTGGTGTCCGTGGAGCAGACCACGAATCTGGCCGGCGGGCGGGTATGGCCGCTGGAGCAGTTGCGCGCGGTGCTGGACGTCGCCACGCGGCACCGGCTGCGCACCCACCTGGACGGGGCACGGCTGATGAACGCCGTGGTCGCCTCGGGAGTACCGGCCGCGGAATGGGCGCACGGTTTCGATACCGCGTGGATCGATTTCACCAAAGGCTTGGGCGCGCCGGTGGGCGCTGTGCTGGCCGGTTCGGCCGAGCTCATCGACGAGGCCTGGCGCTACAAGCAGATGATGGGCGGCGCGCTGCGCCAGGCCGGCATTGTCGCGGCTGGCTGCCTGTGGGCATTGGACCACCACGTGGACCGCCTCGCCGAGGACCACGCCAACGCGCGGATCCTCGCCGACGGCCTCGCCGAGCTACCCGAAGTCACGCTCGACCCGACAGCCGTCGAGACCAACATCGTGGTGTTCCAGCTAGCCGACGCACCGCGTTTCGCGCACCGGCTGGAGGCCGAGCACGGGGTGCGTATGGGCGCTTTGGGACCTGATCAGGTCCGGGCGGTGACCCACCACGACGTGGACACCGCCGGCGTGCGTCACGCCACGGCTGCAGTCGCCGCAGTGCTACGCGTCATATCGTGAGAGGCAGTTATCGTGTCGGCGTGACCTCTCCTGCCTTACCGCCGGACCCTGGGCCGGTCCCGCCGCCAGATCCGGCGGCCACTGGGGTCTGTACTGGTGCGATAAGACTGGCGCTCGGATACCGGCGCTCGAGCAGCAGGGGCACAGCCAGTGACGCCAAGCGGCCGATGGGCTACCAATGCTTTGGACGAGTAATTGACCGCGGCAACTTCGTGCCGGTATCGCCCTTCGCCGCATCGAGCTGGGATTGGACAAGGAAAATACCGTCGGTGAGGTCGGCACCTCTGAGGTCAGCCCCTCTGAAGTCAGCCCCGATGAGGTCGGCAACTCTCAGATCGGCGCCTCTGAGGTCAGCTCCGATGAGGTATGCCCCTCTCAGGTTAGCGGCTCTCAGGTCGGCTCCTGTGAGGTTGGCCCCGATAAGGTCGGCTCCTCGGTAGTCCCTCATCTGGTACCCGACTTCGGCTCGCACGAGTTCGCTGGTGCGTAGTAGTAGGGCATTGACGTCCTGCCGATGCGCTGCCACGTCGAGTTCCATGAGGGAGTCGGGGTCGTTGCGCGAGAGGCCTTCGGTTTCGTCCAGCGCGTGCCTGAGTTCACGGTGAAGCGGGCGGGCTGCTTGCCACGTCAGCGCTTCGGCCAGATACCAGAGCAGCTCATGGAGGTGCCGCATGATCGGGAACACCTCGAACATCTGCTGCGCGGTTCGCGGGGCACACCGCCAGTCCTGCCCACTGAAGGTGACCTGGGAGACCTTTTGCCCTGCGCCGAAACAATCGTAAACGGCGCAACCGGGAAAGCCCTGCTGCCTGAGGTGTGCATGAATGCCGCAGCGGAAGTCCGATTGCAGATTGGGACAGGCATGTCCAGCGTCTTTGTTGATCGCGAAGTCGGCCGAGGCTGAAAAGCTCGGCGCGACACAGCACAACGCGAAGCAACGCTTGCAGTCAGCTCGGAGGCCGAGGCGATCTGCCTCGGAGAAAGATCCAGTATGGTCGCGTGTCTCGAACAATGCGCGGAGGCTCCTATCCACTATTGGCGCAGCTCCTCATTGGCGAGAAGCCCCGGCTGGCCATACTCGAACCGCCGGCAGCCCACGCGCCCGGGCGCGCTTGACAACGTCGCCCGCCCGTACCGCCTTGACCGTCGGCCGGCCGGCCGTCCCACACTCCACCATCAACTCCACCCCAACGCCTGGCTGGACAGGAGCCCGCACATGCTAAGCGGGATGTCCCGACTACGGCTGATGTTCAGGAGTGCCGTACGGCTACCGGGACGTGGCGTGCAGCGAAGATGCCTACCCGATGACCAGATTTCGTATTTGGTCATCAGTCACACGTCAAGCTAGCGACGGGCCCCGCATCGGTCAAACCCCAGTGCAGCCGTACCCCTCAGGACGCACTCTGGCCGGAGGCTGCGCTGTAACCGCAGTGGACGTTGGCGACGTCGCGGAGGCAGCAGCCAACTGCTGGAACTGCCGGTTCCGGTTCGGCGACAACTCACGTGAGGGCGGCTGTGCTGGCAAGGTAGACGAGATCCCGGGAGCATCGAGACTCCTACAGCGCCTACGCTCTGTGCTGTGGCTGACTACCTGCCGACCGCACCCTACCGCGGCACCCGTGACTTCCTGCCGGCTGAGATGAGTGTCCGGACCCAGGTGTTCGAGCGACTCTATGCCGTGATCGAACGGTACGGATACCAGCGCTACGACGGCCCGATCCTGGAGCCGGTCGAGATCTACGAGGCGAAGTCGAGCCAGGAGATCGTCGAGCAGCAGCTGTACACGCTCACCGACCGCGGTGGCCGGCGGCTGGCGTTACGGCCGGAGATGACACCTTCGGTCGCGCGGATCATCGCGGGCAACGCCGGAAAGCTCCAGTTTCCGGTGCGTTGGTACAGCCACCCGAACTGTCACCGGTATGAGCGTCCGCAACGTGGCCGGGTTCGTGAACACTGGCAAATCAACGTCGACGTGTTCGGCTCGGAAAGTCCGGCCTGCGAGATCGAGATCTTCGAGCTGATTCACGACATGATGGCCGGCCTCGGTGCGGCGCCTGACATGTGGGTGTTACGCGTGAGCGACCGGGTCCTGTTGAACGCGATTTTGACGACGATGGTCGAGGTGTCCACTGATCAGATTCGTGACGTGAGCGCGCTCATCGACCGATGGGAGAAATACCCACAAGATCGTTTGGGTCAGGACGCCGCCGAGCTGGGGATGACAGAGAAGCAATTCCAACGGCTGGGCGAGATCCTTGGCGCCGGAGCCGGAATTATTGACGAGCTGCCGCGTGAGGCGCGCGAGCAATCGGTTCTGATGCGCGTGCTCGACAGCAGCGCCCGAGATCTGATCAAGTTCGATTCGCTGATCGTGCGGGGGTTCGATTACTACACGTCAACAGTATTCGAAGTATTCGACACCAGTCCGGAAAATCGCCGATCGCTGTTCGGCGGTGGTCGGTACTCCAATCTGGTGGGATTGTTCTGCGCTGCACAGATCCCGGGCATCGGGTTCGGTATGGGTGATGTCACGTTGATGGACTTCCTGGCCACCCACGACCTGTTGCCCGCACCGCGTAGCGAGGTGGACGTGGCGGTCATCCCGGTGGACGAGACGCTGGCTGAACCCGCGCGGCAGCTCGCACGGGACCTTCGCCTCGCCGGTCTGCGGACCAGCACGCCGCTGGAGCCCCGAAAACTGGGCAAAGAGCTTGCCCGGGCCGACAAGTCCGGGGCCCGCGTCGCGGTGATCATCGGTCGTGAGGAATGGGCGACCGGCACGGTCACCGTCCGCAACATGGTGACCGGCGACCAACAACAGGCAACCACCAGCGCTGCGCCATCAGTCGTGGCCACGGTGCTGGACCTGCAATCGCGCTGAGCGCGCCGAGCAGTCGCCGCCGGCCGGGCCCCCGCCGGCCCGCTCGTTCAGGCCGGTCGCTGGGCGCAACGCGCAGGGGCACAGCGAAGGACTGTCGCAGCGCGCGGATGTGCCATCACCGGCAACCTTCTCCCCAAAGTTGCCATATCAGCACATTACAACGGATCCACCATCGCCCTCGGGGTGGGGACTGCCCGGAATTCGGCATCTTCTGCCGGTGTCCGCGCTACACCGTGTGGCGGATTGCATCACCGTGTACTCACCAGGAGTGACAAGGCCTAGCGCAAGTCGCCCACCTTTGGGGGCTCTTCGGGCTTGAAACATGACGCTAGCCTCAGATTGTGGCAAGATCGGATTTGCCTTTCAGGAAAGCGAATCGTTGCACCTGAGTATGGACGATATAGAATTAAAACCCACGACACGTCGGTCATCGTCCTTGATCGGCAGACGTGATTCTCGCACGAAAATTAAGCTTTCGAGCTGCGTCCGGCCAACGTACCTACGGCTCTAAGGGAGCGACTCGTGCGTGTGCTTCGAAGACGGATGAGAACCGCGCATACCAATCCCGACCCTGGTGTTGTGGCTTGACGATGGCCAGGGCTAAACCCTCGTTGTGCCACGTCGGAAGCGTTCGACGCCTGGTGCCGGGACGCGTCCGGGAACTCGGTCACCTGCAGGCCGAACAGCAACGGAGCATGCTTGGCGAGCTGCGAGTGGCGTTGCTGCTCGGCGACGCGGGACTGGGCAAAACGCGGCTGGCGGCCGAACTGCTACCGCACGGCAAAGGGGCGGCCGTCGGACTGACCGCACACAGCTGCCTCTTCAGAGGTATGCCTCCATTCGGCGCTTGGGCAGATGCTCTTGGCCTGCAGGCGGGTGATCCGCACGCTCACGGGGTGTGCCGCACCTGCGGGAGCGGGCTCGGTGGCCTTCCGACGCTCGTGCGCCGCGCCGAGATCGCCCATGATGCGCCCTCCTGCGCTGAAGCTCTTCGCTACCACTTCGTCGAGTGGATCCCAGGTCTGGTCGCCAGGGCGAGTGCTGACCGGCCGATCGTCATGGTGCTCGAGGACGCTCATCTGGTCCATGACGCGGTGTGGAAAATGCTGCTTCGGCTAGCTCGCGACTTTCCCGCGAGTCACATTTTCGTGCTCGCCACGGCTCGGCCGGCGGCGCTGGCCAGAAATCGCCGGGCCCTTGAGGTCCTGCAGGCCTTGGAGCAGGAGGCGGAGATACGCCGAGTTCAGTTAGCCCCGTTCTCCCGGGATGACACCCGGCAGCTGGCCGAATACGCCCTTCGTCGAGACCGCGTGCCCGCCACGCTGGTGGACTGGCTGATGGCGCACGCGCAGGGTAACCCCCTTTTCACCGTCAGCCTGCTGGAGGCATTGGTCGACAACGGCGCCGATATGCAGGCACCGGCGTTGCGCGGGGTACCGGACGCACTGGCCCGCTGGGTACGCACCGAACTGGCGCAGCTCGACCCGTCGGCACTGGCCCTCATCGAACTGCTCGCCGTCGTCGGCGACCTGGTCGATCCCGGGGACCTTGCCCAGATCACCGGTCGGTCGTTCGAGGACATCGCGCTCGCCCTGGAGCGGCTGGTGCGTTCCGGCATGGTGGTCGAGCAGCAGCACGACCAGTTCTTGGGGTATCGCGTTGCGCATCCGATCATTCAGGAGGTGCTCTACACCGACATCGGCGGAGCCAGGCGGCGGGTGCTGCACCGGCGGGTAGCTGGGACGCTGCTCGAGTCAGGATGGGCGCAGGCTGCAGCGTCGCACTTCGTCCGTGCAGCGCAAGCGGGGGATAACGAGGCGATCACGGCGTTGATCGAAATGGCCCAACGAGCTCAGCAGCGGGGACTGTGTTCCCAGGTATGGAAGACCGTCTCGACGCTGCGGGATCTGTTGCCGATCGGCGACGAGCGTTGGCTCGAGGTATTCGATGCGTTGTTCCCCCGATCGAATTGGGGCGTCATCGACCGGACCGAGCACTTTGTTGTCGATATCGCCGCTGTTCGGCGGGTACGGCAACTACTCGCTGGGGTGTGCGACCTGCAACGACAGGCCGACGTCCGGTTGTGGCTCGCCGGTTTGTTCGCCTACGGGGTGGGTGATCTCGCCGCCGGGGAACGGGAGTGCAGGCAGGCGCTCACGCTGTGCCGCCGGACCGGCTGCGATGCCACGGCTCGGTGGGCGGGCATCGAGTTGGCCAAGATGCGCAGCCGAGCCGGTGACCTGCGCGGCGCAGAGGTGGCGGCCCGGCAGCGGTTGAGCGAGGCAGAGCGCGCTGGAGATCAACGAGGTATCGCGGAGGCGCTCGGCGTCTTGGGGCACACGCTGGGCTGGCAGGGCCGGTTCGACGCGGCCGAGGACGTGCTCGTTCGCAGCGTCGAGCTAGCCACCGCGTCAGCACGTTTCTCGTGGATGTCTCAGAGCCTGGCACTGCTGGCGTCATTCGATGCCTGCCGAGGCCACCTGGTCTCGGCCCGGACGCGGTGGGCCCAGGCCGCCGCGTCCAGCCCGCGCTACGACCCGGTGATCGGGGGATGCGGCGCGTTCATCGAGTTGGTCGCCGGGGACCTGGTGATGTCTGCGGCGCATGCGCGACAAGCCGAAGGCCACGATCCGGCGGGGCGATTCCGCATGCCGGCCCGCTTGGCGGGGCGGGCGGCGATAGCGGCTGCCGAACGGGGCTGCCTGACCGAGGCTCGCCAGCACCTCCACGCCATGGCGCGTACCGGCAGTCGCACCTTCGGTATCCTCGAGCCGCTGTACTGGTGGGCCCAGGGCGCGGTGGCCAGGGGCGAGGGCCGGTTGGCTGTCGCGGGTGCCGCCTTCCGGCGGTCGGTTGACCGCTATTCGGCGATGAATTCACGGGCGCTGAGGGCGTTCGTGCTGGCGGATCTGGCTGAAGTCACGGTCATGGCCGGCGATTCCGGTAGTGTGCAGCGTGCGGCGGCATGGGCCGAAGACAACGCTCGCGATACCGGCGCGCCCATCCACCAGACGCTTCACCTGCTCGCCTGGGCATGGGCATTGATCGGACGTGGTCGCCATGATCAGGCGGCTGGAGTGGCGTTGCGCGCTGCCGACGGGTTCAGTTCCCGCGGATACCTGCTGCTGGCGGCGCGCGCCCGGGTTGCCTACGCCAGCGCGATCCGGCGATCTGACCGCGGGGCAGCAGAGGAAGCGTTGCGTAACGCCGCCGTGGCATTCGACACGTGCGGAGCCGTCATGCGCCACGAGCAGGTCCGCACGTTACTCAGCGAGCTCGGGTCCTCCGAACCATGCGCCGCGGAGGGGGCCCGCGACTCGCTGACCAGACGGGAGCGGCAGGTCGCCGAGCTGGCCGCAGGCGGTTACACCGCCCCGCAAATCGCCGCCCGGCTGCACATCGGCGTACGCACCGTCGAAACCCACCTCGCTCGCAGCTACCCCAAACTAGGCATCGCCTCCAAACAGCAGCTGGTGCACCGGGCCGCGGAGTTCGGATTCACATCTGGTCCGTAGTTTCTACGGACCTCTGGGCGGACAACCGAACGCTGGCCACGCGTATCGCCATCCGTAGTTCCTACGGATGGCACGCCAAGTTGTGATCCCTAGAATGTATTGAACGCGAGCCCTCATTGTCCTGCTGCTGTTCTGTACAGATAAAGATCGGTGGTGTGTGGTGTGACTGAGTCGACGCAGGTGGAGTCGAGTGTGAATGGTCAACAGTCGCAGAATGGCCAGGCGCCGCAGCTGACTTTGGCTACGGAGGCTGCCCGTAATCTGGCGACAACGACCAAGTCCCAGCCGCAGATGCAGGCGATCACGACGCGTTGGCTGTTGCGGGTCCTGCCGTGGGTGGAGGCCTCGGGCGGGACTTTCCGGGTGAACCGCCGGGCAAGTTATGCGGTAGGTGACGGCCGGGTGGCGATCGTGATGAATGGGGACGCAGACATAAAGGTTAACTCTAAGGATCTGCGCGAGTTGCCGATGCTGCGCCATTTCATTGATCATCCAGACGTACTGGATGCCCTGGCGGCCCGATTCGAGCAGCGAGAGATCGAGCGCGGCGCCACAATCGTGCGACAGGGAGATTCGGCTGAAGAGTTGTTCATCATCGCACATGGCAAGGCCAAGAAGATCGGTCCCGGCAAGTATGGCGAACCCACTGAGTTGGCGATCCTATCCGATGGCCACTATTTCGGTGATCGCGAGTTGGTCGAGACGCAGGACACCTGGCCTTACACGATCACAGCAATTACCCCTTGCAAGATACTAGTGCTTTCCGACGCGGTGTTCCGGGAACAGCGCGACCAGTCCGAGGACTTGCAGAAGCATATTGAGGGGTACCTGGCCAACGCCAAGCAGAACCAGAACGAATATGGTGAGGCCGCCATCGGGATGGAAGCAGGTCACAAGCAGGAACACCCGCTAGACGGCACGTTCGCCGATTACGAGCTTTCGCCCCGGGAGTATCAGCTCAGTGTGGCCCAGACCGTGCTGCGGGTCCACACCCGAGTAGCCGATCTGTTCAACAACCCGATGAACCAGGTCGAGGAGCAGCTGCGACTGACCATCGAGGCGCTGCGGGAACGCCAGGAACACGAGCTGATCAACAACTCGGGTTTCGGGCTGCTGCACAACACCGACTTCTCGCAGCGGATCAGCACCCGCACCGGGCCGCCAAGCCCTGACGACCTAGACGAACTGCTGGCCACGGTGTGGAAAGATCCAGACGTCATGCTGGCTCATCCGCGAACCATCGCCGCGTTCGGCCGGGAATGTAACCGCCGGGGCATCTACCCGGCCAGCGTGGACATGAAGGGTCACATGATGCCGGCCTGGCGTGGTATACCGCTGTTGCCCTGCAACAAGATCGCCGTTGACCCGAAGAACCAGACCAGTTCGATTTTGCTGCTCCGCACCGGCCTGGAGAAACAAGGCGTGATCGGTCTGCACCAGACCGGTCTTCCCGACGAGGTCCAGCCCGGGCTGAACGTCCGCTTCATGGGCATCGACGAGAGGGCCAGCATGTCCTATCTGGTCAGCGCCTACTACTCGGCAGCCATCATGGTTCCCGATGCCATCGGCATCCTCGAAAACATCGAGGTATCGCGTTTCGAAGATTCCTCGGCACCTGTTGCTCCGCAGCCATCGGGATCATCGGCGTCCTCGAAGGGATCGTCCTCGGGATCCGCGAAGAAGTCGAAATAGCGGCTGGTCATGCAACCATATGAGCTTCCAGATTTCTACATGCCGTACCCGGCGCGGTTGAATCCTCACCTGGACACGGCGCGCCGGCACACCAAGGCGTGGGCTCGTGGGATGGGAATGCTGGACGAACCGCAGGGACAGCCCGGCCCAGAAATCTGGGATGAGGACAAGTTCGACTCGATGGACTTCGCCTTGCTCTGCGCGTATACCCATCCCGACGCGCCGAGCCGGGAGCTCGACCTGGTGACCGACTGGTATGTGTGGGTGTTCTATTTCGACGATCACTTCCTGGAGCTCTACAAGCGCAGCAAGGACCAGGCCGGCGCGAAGAAGTACCTCAACGGGCTGCCCGCGTTCATGCCAGTAGATCTCAGCCCACCGCCGGAGCCGACGAATCCGGTCGAGCGTGGGCTGATCGACCTGTGGGCGCGGACGGCTCCCTACCGATCTCCAGAATGGCGACTGCGGTTCTTCGAGAGCACCAAGAACCTTCTGTACGAATCGACCTGGGAGCTCGCCAACATCAGTGGGGACCGGGTCCCGAACCCGATCGAGTACGTCGAGGTGCGCCGCAAGGTCGGCGGCGCACCATGGTCAGCCGACCTCGTCGAGCACGCCACGTTCGTCGAGATTCCGGCCAGGATCGCCGACACTCGCCCGATACGTGTCCTCAAAGACACGTTCGCCGACGCCGTGCACCTTCGCAACGATCTCTTCTCCTACCAACGCGAAACTCAGGAAGAAGGCGAGATCAACAACTGCGTGTTGGTGTTGGAGCGATTCCTCGGCGTCAGCCCGCAACGCGCCGCTGACCTGACCAACGACATCCTGACGTCGCGCCTGCATCAATTCGAGAACACCACGCTCACCGAGCTGCCCGCCCTTTTCGATGAGCACGGTCTGGATCTGCTTGAACGCGAGAGCGTGCTGCTCTACGTCAAAGGGTTGCAAGATTGGCAATCAGGCGGCCATGAATGGCACCTGCGATCCAGTCGCTACATGAAAGAGACGTCCAATCCTCAGCCGCCGGTAGTGGAGCGACTGCTTGGCGGGCCCACTGGCTTGGGCACCTCCGCAGCGCAGATCACCGCGCAGATCACGCTGTCACACGGCGCCCTTTCGCCTAGTGCACTGGGCCTGCAAAGGGTCACCTACCACACGCATGCGCCGTACCAGACGGTGGGGCCGATCACCCTTCCCGACTTCTACATGCCCTACACCGCCCGGGTGAATGCCAACCTGGAACGGTCGCGCCAACATTGCATAGACTGGGCCCGTCAGATGGGGATGTTCCAGGTTGAAACGTCCCAGCCACTCCCCGACGGTATCGGCATCTGGGATGAAGAGAATCTGGCGCTGTTCGACTTCGCGGTCTGCGCGGCGAGGCTCCATCCGGACGCATCCGGGCCCGAGCTCGATCAATCCTCGGCCTGGCTGACCTGGGGCACCTACGGTGACGACTACTTCCCGGCGGTCTTCGGCACTACCCGCAACATGCCCGCTGCGAAGGCGTTCAACGCACGGCTGCCGATGTTCATGCCGCTGGATTGCGGCACCACGCCACCTCCAGTCAATGCCGTCGAGAAGGGTCTGGCTGATCTGTGGGTGCGCACGGCCTTCCCGATGCCCATGGCCCAGCGTCGTCAATTCAGGCTGGGTGTCGAGGCGATGACGACGAGTTGGTTGTGGGAGCTTGCGAATCACATCCGGCATCGGATTCCGGATCCCGTCGACTATGTCGAGATGCGGCGCAAAACGTTCGGCTCAGACCTCACGATGAACCTGGCCCGTATCGCCCGGGCCGCACGGATCCCACCGGAGGTCTTCGGCACCCGAGCGGTCCGTGCACTGGAGAATTCGGCTCAAGACTTCGCTTGCTTCACCAATGACATCTTTTCCTACCAGAAGGAGATCGAGTTCGAGGGTGAGCTGCACAACTGTGTCCTGGTCGTGCAGAAATTTCTTGACGTAGATCGGGAGCGGGCGGTCTCGGTCATCAATGACCTGATGACCTCGAGAATGCGGCAGTTCGAGCACATCATCGCCACCGAGTTACCGTTCCTCGCCGCCGATCTCGGCCTGGATGCCTATGCCCGCGAAGCTCTCGACGAATACGTTGTGGGACTGCAGGACTGGATGGCCGGCATCCTCGATTGGCATATGTTGACCGGCCGGTATCCCGAGTCAGCATTGCGCCGGCGTTACCGGAAACCGCCGCAACAGCTCCCCGGCCCCACCGGGCTGGGTACTCGCGGCGCCATGACTGATTTGCTGAGCAGCATGCGGACTGCGGTCTGACACCTGGCCTTGACTGATTGGCGGTGCGTGCGGTGACGGAATTGGCCCAGCCTGAGATGCCACAGCCGGAGATTGCACAGTCGGAGCCGGGTGTTGATGGTGAGCGACCCCAGCTGAGTCTGAGCACGGCGGCTGCCAGCAATCTGTCGACGACGACAAAGTCCGTGCCGCAGATGCAGAGCATCACGCCGCGGTGGCTGCTACGGGCATTGCCGTGGGTAGAAGCTTCCAGTGGGACGTACCGGGTGAACCGCCGATTGACCTATACGGTGGGCGACGGGCGGGTGACATTCACCACAACGGGCGCTGAGGTGCGGGTCGTTCCGGACGAGCTACGTGAGCTGCCGATGCTGCGCGACTTTCATGATCCCGAGGTGCTCAATACCTTGGCAGACCGGTTCACGCAGGAGGAATTCGACGCCGGCGACACAATCGTTCAGCAGGGCCAGCCCGCCGATCAGGTATTCCTCATCGTTCGCGGCAAGGTCAACAAGATCGGTCTTGGGAAGTACGGCGAGCCGACCGCGCTGGGCACCTTGTCCGACGGTGATTATTTCGGTGCAAGGGAGTTGGTGGATTCTCAAGACAACTGGACATTCACGGTCACGGCGGTGACCGGATGCACGGTACTGGCGTTACCCCAGCGAGTATTCGAAGACATGATCGACCGGTCCGAGGCGTTGCGGGCGCACCTCGCACGATTCCGAGCCCAGGCCCAGCGGCCACAGAACAGGCGCGGTGAAGCAGATATCGAGCTCACCTCAGGGCACGAGGGCGAGCCCGAGTTGACGGGGACTTTCGTCGATTATGACCTCACTCCACGGGAATACGAACTGAGTGTGGCCCAGACCGTGCTGCGGGTGCACACCCGGGTCGCGGATCTCTACAGCAATCCGATGGACCAGGTCGAGCAGCAGCTACGACTGACCATCGAGGCACTGCGCGAACGCCAAGAGCATGAGATGATCAACAATTCAGGTTTCGGGCTGCTACACAACGTCGATTCGTCGCAGCGCATCAACACCCGCTCCGGGTCACCCACACCAGACGACCTCGATGAACTACTCACCCGCCGGAGGAAGACGAAGGTCTTCTTGGCCCATCCGCGCACCATGGCGGCCTTCGGCCGGGAATGCAACCGCCGGGGCATCTACCCGCAGAACATCGAGGTCGACGGTCAGATGATGCGGACTTGGCGTGGTGTACCGATCTTTCCCTGCAACAAGATTCCCATCACCGAGACCCGCACCAGCTCGATCCTCGCGCTCCGTACCGGTGTGGAGGACGAAGGTGTGATCGGCCTGCACCAGACCGGCATTCCCGATGAAGTCCAGCCTGGATGCAACGTCCGTTTCATGGGTATCGACGAAAAGGCGATCATTTCCTACCTGGTCAGCACTTACTACTCGGCGGCGGTCCTGGTTCCGGACGCACTCGGCATCCTGGAAAACGTGGAAATCAGCCGTTAGGAGGAAAAAAGCTTCACCAGCCACTAACGAAGGAGAACCGGTGTCTGTGCTGTCTCGTGTGTCCGCGCCTACGGCCACCCATGACCTGGCGGGCGTGGCGGTCGCCCTGTTTGCCAATCCAGAACGCACTGCTCCGAGGGACCTCCCTGGATTCGCCGGAGATCAGCGATCCGAGGATGAAGGCCAGCTGACCACGTCGGCTGTAGGCCGGCTCGTCACCGGTCCCACCGGCCTGGGTACGTCAGCGATCCGAATCCCCTGGCCGTCCACCACCGTCATCGAGACATCCCCAGCCACCAGCCGTGGCGCGAAACCCCGCTCGGATTCAGAGCTGTACTGCCCTCCGGCGGTGCGTGACGACAGAGCCCTCGGCGAGGAGGTCAACGACCGCCTGGTGGACTGGGCCGGGCAGGTCGGGATCTACCCCGGACAGCTCTACCGCGTGCGGATGGCCAATTTCGGACGTCTGATGATGCTGACCCATCCGGCCACAGACGACCCTGACCGGCTGCTGGCGGCAGCGAAGTGCGTTTTGGCGGAGTGGGCCACGGACGACCACTTCCTCGACGAGGAGTCCCTGAGTGCCGATGCGAAGGTGATCGGCTCGCGTCTAGGGATCACCTACGCGGCAGTGGATCCGGCTGATCTCCCGGTCTGTTACGCGCCCCACCTCGACCAGGCACTATCGGAGGAGCCCGTCGCGGTCGCGTACCGCTCGGCTTTCGAACACCTTGCCCGATACGCCACAGCGACGCAGGTAGCCCGGCTCCGCCACGAGCTGTCGGTCATGTTCATGGCCTACAACCATGAGGCGAACTGGCGCGCCACGGGGCGAATCCCGCCGGTCTGGGAGTATTTGACGCATCGGCATGAAAACAGCTTCTTGCCGCCCATGGTTTTGGTTGATCCGATTGCCGGCTACGAGCTTCCCTCCGCCGAGTTCGCCGATAGGCGGGTGCGCCGTGTGTTTTGCTTGGCCGGTAGTGCGAGCGTGATTCTGAATGATCTGTACTCGATGGCCAAGGAATCGGACGGGGACTTCGACCTGCCCAAGGTGATCGCCGCCGAGGAGAAATGCACTCCCCAGGAAGCGGTCGAGCGCACGGTGCGAATCCATAACGAGCTGATGCACATTTTCGTCGAGGAGGCGACCGTCCTGGCCCAAGTGGGCTCGCTTGCGTTGCGGCGTTTCCTGGCCGACATATGGGCCTGGCTCGGCGGTAACCGCGAATGGCACAGCACCACCGAGCGGTACCACGGCGCGAGCAACGCGTGAGCGGTGCGTCCACTGAACCCGGCCTGGCATCGGCTACCCGGTCGATAAGCAGAAGGAGGTCTTCACCATGACCATGACCACTCGTAACACTGCCAACGTACTGCACACCGCCTACCAAAGGTCGGTGGCGGCGTATTGGAACACCAACCAGCAGGACCCCGTCAACCTGCGGCTCGGTGATGTCGACGGCCTATACCACCACCACTACGGGATCGGCGACTACGAGCCGTCCGTGCTGGAAGGTCCGAAGAAAACCCGGGACGATCGGATTATCGAGGAACTGCACCGGCTGGAGACAATGCAGGCGAACCTACTCCTCGATCATCTCGGCGACATCTCGCCCAGTGACCGCCTTTTGGATGCCGGGTCCGGCCGGGGCGGTACCAGCTTCATGGCCAACCAACGCTTCGGCTGCCGGGTGGATGGCGTGACAATTTCGGAATACCAGGTCGGGTTCGCCAACAACCAGGCCGAGCAATGGGGCGTGGCCGACCAGGTGAAGTTTCACTTCCGCAACATGCTGGACACTGGTTTCGAGACAGGATCGTACCGGAGCATCTGGAACAACGAGTCCACCATGTATGTGGATCTGTTCCCGCTATTCGACGAGTTCTCCCGCCTACTGGAATACGGCGGTCGCTACGCCTGTATTACCGGTTGCTACAACGACGTGACGGGCGGCCGGTCCAAGGCGGTCAGCCGGATCGACGAGCACTACACCTGCAACATCCACCCCAGGAGCGATTACTTCAAGGCGTTGACGGCCCACAACTTGGTCCCGATCAACGTCATCGATCTGACCGCCCATACCATCCCGTACTGGGAACTGCGGGCGAAGTCTTCGGTGGCCACCGGGATCGAGGAGCCATTCCTGACGGCATATCGAGAGGGCAGCTTCCATTACCTGCTCATCGTCGCCGATCGGGTCTGAGTCCTGTCGCCACGACTCGCGGGTATTCGCGGCACAAGCTACATATCCGACCGTATCGGGATGGGTGAGGCGCATGGTGACCAGCAGTGACGTGATGGCCGAGGGCCGGTCGGCAGGTGAGGTGCTCGCGTGGAGCCGAATCGCTGTTGAGCCAGCCTTGCGGGCGGCGGTCGACACGCTCCCGCCCGCGATGCGGCGTATCGCCAGCTATCACTTCGGCTGGTCGACCGAGCATGGCCAGCCAGATGACGCGTCCGGGGTTAAGGCGACCAGGGTGAAAGGGACCGGCGTCAATGCAGCCGGGGGCAAAGCGATCCGCCCCGCCCTGGTATTGCTCAGCGCCCAGGCCGTAGGCGGGGTTCCTGCCGGGGCAGTGCCGGCCGCGGCCGCGGTGGAGTTGGTGCACAACTTCTCCCTCCTGCATGACGATGTGATCGACGGTGACATCACCCGACGCCACCGCCCCACGGCCTGGAGCGTGTTCGGTCTCAACGCGGCGATCCTGGCCGGGGACGCGCTACTGACGTTGGCCTTGGACGTGCTCGCCACCAGCGGGCACCCAGCCGCCACGGACGGGACCCGGGTACTCAGCGCCGCGGTGCAGGATCTGGTGGAAGGCCAGAGCGTGGACCTGGCCTTCGAACAACGCACCCAGGTTGAGCTGGCCGAATGCCGGCGTATGGCCGAGGGAAAGACCGGCGCCCTGATCAGGTGTGCCTGCGCACTGGGTGCCTTGTTCGGGGGTGGTGGCCCGGAGCAGGTCCAGTGTCTGCGCTCCTTCGGGGCACACCTGGGTCTGGCGTTCCAGCACGTGGACGACCTTCTGGGCATCTGGGGAGACCCGGCGGTGACCGGCAAGCCCGTCTACTCGGACCTGCGCAGCCGTAAGAAGTCCCTTCCGGTGGTGGCCGCCCTGACCTCTGGTACCCCGTCCGGGCGGGAGCTGGCTGCGCTCTACCACGGCGACCAGCCGCTCACCGGCACCGACCTGGCCCGGGCCGCGGACCTGATCGACATTGCGGGCGGGCGCGCCTGGAGTCAGACCCAGGTTGACGATCTGCTGGCGCAAGCGATGCGCGATGTGCACGCAGCCGGCCCGACAACCCAAGCCATCGGAGAACTGGGCGCGCTCGCCCGGCTGGCCACCCACCGCGACCACTGACCGCCGATCAAACAGCGGCCGGGGCCAGGAGGCACCGCAGATGTCTGTCATCGCGAACAATCCCGCTGGAGCCCGCATTGTTCTGCTGGCGTCGCCGCGGTCGTTTTGTGCGGGGGTGGAGCGTGCCATCGCGGTTGTGGAGCAGTTGTTGGAGCAGCGGGGCGGTCCGGTCTATGTGCGCAAGCAGATCGTGCACAACATCCACGTGGTGGCAGATCTTCAAGCCCGGGGCGCGGTGTTCGTGGACGAGCTGGACGCCGTTCCGGACGGGGCCACAGTGGTGTTCTCCGCCCACGGGGTGTCCCCGGCGGTGCGGGCCGAGGGGACAGACCGGGGACTGGAGGTGATCGACGCGACGTGCCCGCTGGTGACCAAGGTGCATACCGAGGCACGCCGGTTCGCCGCCCGTGGGGACACCGTGGTCCTGATCGGTCACGCCGGTCACGAGGAGGTCGAAGGCACCCTGGGTGAGGCTCCAGACCAGATGGTCCTGGTGCAGACGGTCGACGAGGCCAACCAGCTGGAGGTCGCCGATCCGGCGCGGGTGTCATATCTGACCCAAACCACCTTGGCGGTGGACGAGACGACTGCGATCGTCGAGGCGCTGCGGACCCGGTTCCCCGCGATGCGGGGCCCGGTGTCCGACGATATCTGTTACGCCACGACGAATCGCCAGGATGCGCTCAAGGCGATCGCGCAGGAGTCGGATCTGGTGCTCGTGGTTGGCTCGACGAACTCCTCCAACTCCGTGCGGCTGGTGGAGCTCGCGCACCGGCACGGCAGGCCCTGCTACCTCATCGACGACCCGAGTGGCATCCGCCCGGAATGGCTGGACGGGGTTCGCGTGGTCGGTTTGACCGCTGGCGCCTCGGCCCCGCCCCGGCTGGTGGACGCCGTCATTGCCGCGCTGGCCGAGCTCGGCCCGGTCACTGTGGTCGAACGGGAGACCACCCATGAGACCGTCCATTTCACCCTGCCCGCAGCGGTGCGGCGGTCGTGAGCTTGCTTGGCCGCATCACCGGCCCGACTGACCTCAAAGGACTGCCCTTCCCGGCGCTTGCTGCGTTGGTTGAGGAGATCCGCGCGTTTCTCATCGACAAGATTTCCCGCGTCGGCGGGCACCTGGGATCCAATCTGGGTACGATCGAGTTGACCATAGCGGTGCACCGGATATTCGACTCACCCCGTGACGTGCTGCTGTTCGACACCGGGCACCAGGCCTACGTGCACAAGATCCTCACCGGCCGGTGGGCGGAATTCGACTCCCTGCGCCAGGCCGGTGGCCCGTCCGGTTACCCGTCCCAGGCCGAGTCGGTTCACGATGTCATCGAGAACTCGCACGCCTCCACCGCCCTGTCCTACGCCGACGGTCTGGCCAAGGCCTTCATGCTGCGAGGTCACGCCGATCGGCGGGTCGTCGCGATCGTCGGGGATGGGGCGCTGACCGGCGGCATGTGCTGGGAAGCGCTGAACAACATCGGCGCCGCCCCGGACCGGCCGGTGATCATTGTGCTCAACGACAACGGTCGCTCCTACTCCCCGACCGCCGGCGCGTTCGCCTGCCACTTTGCGGGGCTTCGAAACTCTGGTGTGAACCGTCACGCGCTTTTCGAGGATCTGGGATTGGCCTATCTCGGACCGGTCGACGGGCACGACATCGCCGACGTCGAGAGCGCCCTGCGACGAGCGGCCAGGTTGCGCCGTCCCGTCGTGGTGCACTGCGTGACCCGCAAGGGCAATGGTTATCCGCCGGCTGAGCAGGACGAGGCCGACTGTCTGCATACCGTCGGCGTCGTCGATCCCAGTACCGGCCGCCCTCGCTCGGCTGGCAAGCCGACCTGGACCTCGGTGTTCGCGCAGGAGATAACCACCATCGGCGCCGAGCGTGACGATGTGGTGTGCCTGACCGCGGCGATGCTGCACCCCACCGGGCTGGGTGGATTCGCCGCCAGGTTCCCGGATCGGGTGTTCGACGTCGGGATCGCCGAGCAGCACGCCGTCACCTGCGCCGCCGGCCTGGCCATCGGCGGGCTGCACCCCGTCGTCGCTCTCTATTCCACGTTTGCCAGCCGGGCGCTTGACCAGCTACTCATGGACGTCGCGCTGCATCGGCTGCCGGTCACGTTCGTGCTGGACCGAGCCGGGATCACCGGACCGGACGGAGCCAGCCATCACGGCATGTGGGATGCCTCGCTCCTGCCGGTGGTGCCCGGCCTGCGCCTGGCCGCCCCGCGGGATTGTGCACAACTGCGCGAACTGCTCCGCGAGGCCGTCGACGTCGCTGACGGCCCAACTGTGATCCGCTACCCGAAGGCCACGGTGGGCCCGGACATCCCTGCCGTCGGCAGGATCGGGCAGTACGACATTCTCCGTGACGACCCTGCTGCCGTGGGATTGCTGATCCCCGTTGGGGTGCTGGCGGCCCCTTGCCTGGCCGCCGCCGACGAGCTCGCCGCCCACGACGTGCCGGTCACCGTGGTTGATCCGCGCTGGATCGCACCCCTGGATCCGGCCTTGGTCAAGCTGGCGGGCGCGCACCGTCGGGTGCTCACCGTCGAGGACACCACCACGACCGGAGCGCTTGGCGGCCGGCTCGCCCAGGCACTGGCGGCGGCCGGAGCCGACACCTGCGCGGCCACCTACGCCCTGCCACCCCGGTTCCTGCCACACGCCTCCCGCGATCAGATCCTGCAGGCCCACGGCCTGGACGCGACCGGCATCGCCACCGCGGTCCTCAAACGACTCGCCAGCACCCATCGCGGGGTCACGGACAAGGAGAACTGATGACTGTGGAACTGGGCATGCCGGCGCCATCACCGGTCCTACGGCGGCGAGCGTCGCACCAGGTGATGGTCGGCGGTGTGCCCGTCGGCGGCGACGCACCTGTGTCGGTGCAGTCCATGACCACCACCCGCACCTCCGACATCGACGCCACGCTGCAGCAGATCGCCGAGCTCACCGCGGCGGGTTGCCAGATCGTGCGGGTGGCAGTCCCCAGCCAGGACGACGCCGACGCGCTGCCCGCCATCGCCGCCAAGTCACAGATCCCGGTCATCGCCGACATCCACTTCCAGCCCCGGTACGTCTTCGCTGCCATTGCCGCGGGCTGTGCTGCAGTCAGAGTCAATCCCGGCAACATCAAGAAGTTCGACGACAAGGTCGCGCAGATCGCGGCTGCCGCCGCCGGCGCCGGGGTGCCGATCCGGATCGGCGTCAACGCCGGCTCGCTGGACCCCCGGCTACTGGCCAAGTACGGCCACGCCACTGCCGAAGCACTGGTCGAATCCGCGCTATGGGAGTGCTCGCTGTTCGAAGAACACGGGTTTCACGACATCAAGATCTCCGTCAAACACCACGATCCGCTCGTCATGATCGCCGCCTACCGCCGGCTGGCCCAGCGCTGCGACTACCCCCTGCACCTCGGCGTCACCGAAGCCGGACCCTTGTTCCAAGGCACGATCAAATCCGCGGTCGCCTTCGCAGTACTACTCGCCGAGGGGATCGGCGACACCATCCGCGTCTCGCTGTCCGCGCCACCCGTCGAGGAGATCAAGGTCGGCACCCAGATCCTGGAATCCCTCGGCCTGCGACCCCGCCGCCTGGAGATCGTGTCCTGCCCTTCCTGCGGTCGCGCCCAGGTCGACGTCTACACCCTCGCCGAGCAGGTCACCGCTGCATTCGAGGGCTTTCCCGTCCCGCTACGCATCGCCGTCATGGGCTGCGTCGTCAACGGCCCCGGCGAAGCGCGGGAAGCCGACCTCGGTGTCTCCTCGGGCAACGGCAAAGGCCAGATCTTCGTCCGCGGCAAGGTCATCAAGACCGTTCCCGAGGACCAGATCGTCGAGACACTGCTTTACGAGGCCCGCCACAGAGAATGGTCAAATAGTCAGGCAGTCCCGGGGTGACCTCCTAGCTACCTCCCGCGGCAACCGCGCGTCTGGTGTCGAGTACCGCGAGGTCGGCGGCGGCGCGGCCGGCGTGCCACCCGGCGGCGTTGCCGATGCCGTAGGACCGGGACACCGTGCCGGGGAACATCGATTCGAACAGTTGGTCCACAACCTGCTCCCGAGCGGCCAAGACCGGTAATAGTCGCGCTGGGTCGGCCACCGCGGCGGCACCCGCATCGCGCGCAACGGTCAGCCGTTCACCGATGCGGGTCGCATAGGCGAGCAGGAACGACTGGCGGTACGACCGGGTCCGCGACCGTCCGGTGCGGGTGGTCTGGCTACCCGCGGACACCATCGCTCGAGTCGCCTGGACCAGCAGCGACGTGCTGAGCAGCTCGACGATCTCCAAGTCGACCTCGTCACCGAGCACGGTGGTGAACCCGAGCTTTTCGGACAGCACCGTGCGGCACCGGTTCGCCGCCGCCACCGCACCCACCAGCATCGCCTTGGCCGCCACGTAGGGGTTGTCCAGCCACAGCCTCCGGGCAGCGGCCGGGTGCGGATCCGATCCCGGAGCGCTGGCGGCGATATCGCCCACAATCCTCTCCAGGGAGTACCGGCTCATCAGTTCCTGCGCCTTGGCCGACAGCGCCTCAGCCTCCTCGGGGAAGGTGGTCGACTCGGCCTTGGCCAGCAGGGCTCGGACCCTGACCAGCATCTTCTGGTCCACGCCGCGGCGCGGCTGGGTTTTCTGGTCGACGGTCTTCTGGCCGCCGCCGGCGCGCGGCGGGGCGTCGGCGGCGGAGCCCGGCGGAGACACGATTGTGGGCAGCACCGGCAGCGCCAGCAGCATCGCCAGCACCTCGATCACCGTGGTGAGCGCGTCCGCCAGGCCACGGCCGTGCCGCTCAACCCACTGCAGGAGATGGCCCCCGGTCTGACCGGGCTCCCACCACACCTCCGCGCCGATCTGCCGGAGATCATCGCGCCACCGTTGCGGTATTGCCGCCGCAGCGTAACGCTGCGACTCGTCGGCGATCGCGTCGACGAGGTAACCGACTCCCGCGGCGTCCAGACGCCGCCGGGCGATCTGGTGGAGGTCCTCGGGTGACCAGCCGCGTCCCCACGCCGCCGTGACCAGCGGCGTCACTGCATACTGGACTGCCACTTCGATGAGACTCGGCTGGTCGGCGCACCGATCGGCCACCACGGCACCAATGTGCGCCGCCGACACCGGATCGCCCGCCCAGTGTTCGCGCGCCGCGCTGAGCAACACCGTCGAGATCGTCTCCGCCGACGGTTTCGGCCGTTCGGTGGCCGCCCGTGACGTTCCGGGACCCGCGCTGGCCCATCCGGCACCCGCCGGTCCAGCGCAGGCGCGGCGGCGCGCCCGGCGGCGGGCCGCGGCAGCAGCCCGTCGCTCACGATTCCGCTGTGCCACCCGCACCCTCCCGTCCCAGACCCAACCGGTGGCCAGCAGTATGGGGCGCCACCCCGACAATGTCGCGGTCCCGCGCCGTCGCCGGCGCCGTCGGTGATCGCCACCGACGACCTCATCCGGCTCATCCGCTGAGTACCACTACGTCAGTTCCGATGGCTTGATCCGGCGATCTGCCAGGTAGTAGACCGTCATCTCCTCGTCAAGCGGAGTGTCCCAGGCCGGGCTCACCGCCAACCCGGCCGGCTGCCGGACAGCGATCACCGTGGCCCCGAAACGCCGGCCGAACTGCGCCTGGCACTCGCCGAAGGTCTTGCGTGCCAAGGTCGCCGGTAACCGCATGGAGTAGGTGTTGCCGCTGCCGCCCTCGCTCATCAGGTCGGTATAGACCTGGGTGATTCCGGGATCCAGTGCCTCCTCGGTCACCAGCTTCGGCATGTGCCACTGGACGCACTGCACGCCGGGGTTGACATACCGCAGGTGCTCGCAGCGCGACATGTCGCGCAGGGCCGCGACCATGTGCACGTTCGGGTTGGCGTGGTCGACGGCGACCGCGATGGCCAGCGACTCGTTGTCGTCGCGGCCGTCGATGACGACCGTCGCAGCGGCCGCGACACACGCGCGTTGCATGACATCGACCTTGGTGAGGTCGCCGCGCACGAACTGGACGCTGGACTGTTCGGGCATCGGGTGTTCGCCGACGTCGTCCCACGCGCAGAGCACGAGGTTGTGGCGACCCTCGTGGATCAGCGTGCTGACCAGCCGCTCGGTGCGCCCGGCGGTGTAGCCGAGGATGACGATGTGGCCCTTGACGTCCAGGCCGACCAGTCCCTTCATTCGCCTACCCTTCACGGTCTGGAGGTAGGTGGCCAGCCGGGTGAACACGACCGTCAACGTGACGATCCCGCCGACGATGACGTATGTCCCGACCACATGCCCGAGAAACGTCTTGGGGAAGAAGTCGCCGTAGCCCACGGTCGCCGCGGTGACGATGAAATACCACCAGTAGTTCTGTGGGCGAGCGATGTCGTTGCTCGGTTCGACAAGCCACATCGCGTACCAGCTGGTCAAGAACACGAACACCGCGATCACCAGGGGCAACCGCCAGCCGCGCAGCCACGTCCGCGCCAGCTGCGCGAACCGGTAGAGGAAGATCGGCACCGTTGTCTCCTCCGATCACAGACCGCCTGGTCCGATCGTCCATCGATCGTGCCCGACCGCCGAGGTCGTCGCCTGTCGCCCGGGCGACGGAGTTTGCCGCACCGTGGCGTTGGAAAGCTCCGAGAGCCCGTAGCATTGATCGCGGAGGTGGCCCTGAAGGATGGGTATGCAGGGGTGGAGGTCGGCGCGTGTCGGTTGAGCCCCTCGCATCTCTGCGCGCCGCGTTCGCCGTACCCACCGACGTCGCCTACTTCAACACCGCAAGCCTCGCCCCCCTGCTGCACTCAGTACGCGCGGCCGGTGAGCAGGCTCTGCAACGTCGTGCCCAACCATGGACCATCGCAGCGGCGGACTGGTTCACCGACGTAGAGCGGCTGCGTGCGCTGATCGGGCAGTTGCTCGGGGACGATGCCGAGGGCGTGGCGTTGGTTCCCGCCACCAGCTACGGCTTCGCGGTCGCCGCCGCCAACCTCGTGGCCCACCCCGGCGCCCGGGTACTGGTGCTCGCCGAGGAGTACCCCTCTGGGATCTACACCTGGCGCCGGTTCGCCACCCGGCACCAGGCCGAGATCGTGACGGTCGAGCGGGCGCCCGGCCAACGGTGGACCGATGCCGTCCTCGGGCTGATCGACGAACGCGCCGCGGTGGTGAGTGTGCCGAACGTGCACTGGACCGACGGGGCGTGGCTCGACCTGCCGGCCGTCGCGGCTCGCGCCCACGAGGTCGGCGCCCACCTCGTGATCGACGCCAGCCAGTCACTCGGCGCCGTTCCGCTCGATGTGCGAGCGCTGCGACCGGACTTCGTCGTCAGTGTCGGTTACAAGTGGTTGTTAGGCCCGTTAGGTCGAAGCTATCTGTGGGTAGCGCCCCAACACCGTGGCGGCATCCCAGTGGAAGAGAACTGGATCTCCCGGGCCGGCTCGGAGGACTTCGCCGGGCTGGTCAACTACAACGACGACTACCAGCTCGGGGCAAGGCGCTTCGACCAGGGCCAACGCACCCTGTTCGAGCTGACCCCGATGGCCATCGCCGCCGCAAAACAACTCCTGACGTGGGGCGTCGAGAACGTCGCAGCCGCCCTGACCGGCATCACCGCCACGATCGCTGATCGAGTGGAGGCACTGGGCCTCACCCCGGCGACCGAGGAACGCGGCCCGCACCTGCTCGGCCTGACTCTGCCTGAACCCGCACGTGCCCGCATCGTCCCGGCGCTGGCCGAAGCGCGCTGCTTCGCGGCAGTGCGCGGATCAGCACTTCGGATCGCGCCGCACCTGCACATCACCAACGCTGACATCGATCGCCTGACGGCCGCTCTCGCCTCGGCTCTTCGCTGATGACTGCTCCGGGTTGATAGGCCTGGGCGTCCCGGCGCGGCACCCAGGCATATCGACCGACAAGAACCAGCGTGCCGCGCAGCGCTGCCATCCACATGAGGGTTCCCCCTTACCTGCACCCTGGTTCGCCCATGACCATCGCCACACTCACCTCAGCTGTCCCAGCGGAGAGCAGGAGATGTTGTAGACGTGTGCCGGAGATGACAAACAGATGCAGCCATACTCGTCCACCCAGTAATCCCACCCGCACCCGCAGTCGCATCCGACGCCCGCCGCCACCGAGGCCCACCAGGTAATGAGGGACTTGCTCAGATACCGTGCCCAGGCACGAATTATACCGGTATGGGACTAAACTGGTCCCATGGCTGAGCTACACGTCCGTAACCTGCCTCCAGAAGTTCTTCTCTGGCTGCGGCAGCGCGCGGCAGCGCAGGGACGGTCGATGTCCGCTGAAGCGGTCGCGATTCTGCGCGCCGCGCTGCAGGGCGCGCAATCCGGAGCCGGCCGCCGTCAGGCGGTCGACCAGCTGCGGGCGATCCGGCGGCGGGCACATCTCAGTACTGAGGATCGCCTTGCTGAGGAGCTGGTCCGGGAGGACCGGGAGCGATCAGGGTGAGCCGGTCGCTGGTCGTTGACGCTTCGGTCGCGTTGAAGTGGGTGGTCACCGAACCCGGCAGCGAAGAAGCGGCCTCATTGCTCGACGAGTTGACCGCTGGCGCGGTGGCGCTGTTGGCACCGGAGCACCTCATCGGCGAGGTAGCCAACGGGCTCCGAAAGCGAGTCGCCCAGCACATCCTGACTGTCGAGGACGCGTGCCGGGCACTCGATGCGATCTCCCACCTCGAGCTGACCTTCGTGGGTGGGCCCGGGCGGTGGTTCCGATGCCTACCGGCTGCCCTCGACTGGGGGATTACCGTTTACGACGCGCTGTACGTGCTGCTGGCCAAGGACTTCGACGCCGAACTCGTCACCGCCGACGAGCGGCTCCATGCCGCAGCGATCGGTATACCCAGCCGCCTGCTCGGTCGCTGGTAGCCAGACGTCAGTGCGCAGGCTCAGACTCACGATCCTTGCACTACATTCCTCGCGTGCAGAATGGAACCCGCGTTATCTGGCTGAACGGCGCATTCGGGGTCGGAAAGACGACGACCGCACGGGCGTTGGTCGGACACATTCCCGGATCGCGCCGCAGCAGTCACAGCGCAAAGACGGGGCCGGTTTGGCGGGCCAGCTCGCAGCGGTTGGGGTAGGTGCGCCGGAACATCACCCGCCTGCCCTGATAGTCGCCAGAGGCAATCGCGGTCACGGGTTCGTAAATACTCGGGCATAGCGTGTCGGGTTGCCCGAGAACCTTGGTGAAGTCGCCGCCGGCGTCGCGAAGCACCCGGCAGGCAGAATCAAAATGCGGATGTGTTCCGCTGGCTGGGTCGCAACGTAGCGTGACGAACCGATCGGCGCCGCCGGCTTGCACACCGAGCACCAGGAAGGTGTCTTGCGCTGCGGTGGCCGTGGTTTCGATGGCCATGGTTGCGGTGACGGCAGGTGCGTCCATCGTCACCGCGGCGATCAAACCAGCCCATACGGGCGACATCGTCTTGATCCGAAGGCCCATACTTCAGCGTCGCACACTCAGCACCCTGTGACCGTGAGGTTGCCCCGGCTGGAGGAAGCGCAACCGGCAGCGGCACTCGCCGGAACAGGCTTGATGGCCTTGGGCGTGGTGCTCGCGGTGCTGGCGGTGGTGGCGATGGTGGACCTGGGATGGGTGATCCATCGCAAGCGCCGCGGTGAACCAGGCTGATCGTCCGCGCCTCAGGCGGCGGGAATGGTGAGCGCGGTGCGGAACACAGCGCGTACCAGGCGCATAACGAGGTCCTCGATCAGCGCTGCCGCGAACCTGGCCAGCAGCGTCGCGAGGAAGTCGGCCATGACTCCTCCCGGGTCAACAAGGGCGCAGTTCGCTCAGTCCAGGCCGAAGGTAGGTCGGCGGGGTGGACAGCGGGCAGTCACGGGATGGCCGTTGGGTGAAGCCCATGTGACGGGAAGGGCTCAGTTTGCCCGCCGGCTCAGGTGTTGCCACAGCAACGCCGCGACGGTGGCAGCACCGGCCGAGCCCAGTGCAATGCCCCACTGGTGCGGCAGCAGTGGCCGGCAGCCGAAGAACCGGCTCACTCCCGAGATCTGCACGGTGACCGCCAACAGCGCCGCGGACCCAAGGACCGCGGCCACCACCAGCGGCGTGCGACCGCGCACGGCCACGGTCTGGCCCAGCTGGGCCCCTACCAGGGCGACCAAGGCCGCCGTATTCGCCTGCCCGGGAAGACTCACCGGCCTGGCGAGCAGCCAAGCGGCTGCAGCGGGGTCCGCTCCACCGCCACCGGTGCCGACTGCCGGGCCGGGCCGGCACCGGCCCAGGTGCCTGCGGCGATCGCGAACATGGTGGCGAGGTGAACCGGGAAGGCGCCCCGCGCGCCTGAACCGATTGCCGGGCCGAACGCGGCGAGCAGCGCACCCGCCGACGACCCGGCGACGGACAGTGCCGTGTTGGTGCGGCTGTTCTGCCGGGCCGCGACGACGGCGCGCAGCAGCACACACACCTCGGCCAGGCCCGGGAACATCGCGTGCGCTCCCCACGGCAGCGTGCCTGAGCGGTCCGGGATCCCAATTCCGACGTCTGCGGCCGCCAGCGTCGAGCGGTCACGCGCTGAGATCACAGCCACCACGTGCCCGCTGGCTTGTAAGGCGCGGCCTCGGCGGCGGTCACCACAGCCTCGGCGAGCGGGTCTAGCTCTGCAACGACACCGACCAGGCCCACCGGCCGCGAGTTCCGCAGGACAGCGAACACGGCGGCACCGCGGGCTGACCACTCGTCCGCGGCGCAGCGGGCTTCGGCGGGCAGATCGACGGTTCTCCCGTCGTGGGGACCTTGGTCGGGGCCTGCGGGCAGCGCAACGGTGCGCCGACCATCACGCCCCGGCCGGCTCCCCGCCGAGACCAGATCGGTCTGGGCCAGATCAAGCAGTTCGTGAGCCTGTTCAAACAGCTCGGCGCTGTCCAAGCCCGGATCGAGCACCAGCACCTCATCGACCACCCGACGACCGGTGAGCAAGGCGTGGCCGTCGAGTACCACCGTGTCCACCCGGTCGAGCCGGTGCAACACGTCCGGATCGAGTAGCAGACCACCGCCGGCGCAGAGATCCGTGCCGAGCTGCGCGGTGAAGGCGTCGCGACCGACCTTGGCGGGCTTGGGCAACCCGGCATGCAGGACCCCGAGGGCACGTGCCGAGTTCCGGCTGGCCGCCGACACCGCAGCGTAGCCGGTGATGGCGAGGACAGCCGACGTCGTGGCAACCCGCTCGACGGGGCCGTCCGGCAGCGGGACAGGGCGGGGCTCGACATCGAGTGGCTTTGCACGATAGGTCCCAGCCGCGCCTCCACCTCCCCCCGCAGCCGAGGCCTGTAATCCACCAGGGATATCAGCGCGGACACCAGCGGAGGGATGTGGGGCAGCGGTAGCACCCGCCCGGCGGCCCAGTACCCCAAGCCAGCCACGTTCGTGGCCAGCGCAAACGAGCTCCCGAGTCAATGGTGCGGTGTCGGCCGGGTGCGACGCGCTCGCAGCGCAACTGGGCTCGTTGTCCAACCCGTACGCGGCCTCCACCACGCCAATCACCCGCGCCAGCTCGCCCGCGGTCAACGAGCGGTCGTGATTGACCGCGATCCGGCCCAGCACGGCGTTGAGCTCGACGGCGTGGACGCCGTCGAGCGCGCCGAGCCGCTGTTCCAGTTCGCGGGCCACGGCATCGGTGCCGGGACGGTGCACTCCCCGGACCTCCATGTGGGTGCGCTCGCCGGAACTGCACCATCGGCGGTTCACCGGCGCGGTGGCCAGTGCGGGCACGGGGCCGGCAACCCACGAGGCCAGCCCACGCAGCCGCTTCACAGGCAGGCCGCCGTCGAAGGTGGCCAGGTATAGATCGACGAGGCGCGGTGCAGGTACACCGCAGGCAACTGGCTAAGCCGTGATCGCGGCAGGCTGCGGCCGCTGTTCGACGGCCCCCCTACGGGCGATCTCGGTTCCGATGCCGATCGCCGCCGCCACCGGCCAGTCGATCACCGAGAATGCGGCCAGCGCGGCCAGGCCCCCGTAGTACACGGCACCCATCGGCGTGGGCAGCAACGAGCGCACCGCCCCTACTGCCGAGCCCAAGTCGATCTCGGGCTTGCGGAACTGGGCTGTGACGAACGGCAGGTTCACTGTCGCGGTACGGGGTTGGCTGGTCTCGCTGCTGACTCGCTCGGCCGGCGTGTTCGGCTCAGGTTTCGGGCTTTGCTCGCTCTTCGTAGCCATGGTGACCCTCGGTGACGAGAACATTTCGGTAAAGGTAACGAGATACCACGCCAAGGTGAACTCGAAACTGATTCACGGCAGTCCAACTCGCCGGTCCGCGGCGGCGAGGTCACCGGGCGCAGAAAACCGCAGGTCGAGCCGCCGACCGCGCCCATCAACGCCACCAGCTCAAACTTGAGACCCACACCGCTTGATCTCTAACCCCGGGCCATGTCGAAGAAGCGGCTGTAGTGCAGTTGATGGGCCACGGTCACCGTCGTGGTCGGCCCGTTGCGATGTTTGGCGAGGATCAGGTCCGCCTCACCGGCCCGGGGATCGTCCCGTTCCCACGCGTCGGGCCGGTGAATCAGCATGACCATATCCGCATCTTGCTCCAAGCTGTTATGCAAAACGATGCCGTTGGCTACAAAATTGTGCGTATCCAGAACCGTGGCATCGTAGACGGGCTGCTCACCGATGCTCTGTATAGAACGAATCTCGTCCCAGAATACATGATTAGTGGCAAGCAGATGAAGCTTCGAATCCTCGAGAACGGCGGCAATCCGTCTCAAACTGGCCCGGCCTACGCTGTGCTTCCATAAGGTACTGCCACAGAACCTTGTGTCGATTGCGGCCGCGAAGACGCGATGCGTCATGCCACGCTCGGCGAGAATCGAGCGGACCCGCTCCCACACCTCAGCGGGAACAGTGTCGACGTTCGTGTTGCCCGCTAGCCCGTGCAGCATTTGCAAGGCGAAGGCTGCGGCTGTTCCGCGGGCACCGTGGCATCCCACGTCAGACAGGAACGTGCGCTGATTGTCGAGGCCGGTAACGCTGACGTGGTAGCTGTCGCGATACCCGGACTTACGAGCCACGTGAATCCGGGCTAGTACACCGACTCGCAGCAACAGATGTCCCACGTCGTCAGCCAGGCGCCGGCTCGTCGTCGAGTAGTAGATCTGAACACGCCGATCAGAGCCGTTCGGGTGCCGAATGCAGCCATCGGTCGCCCACAGGTGGCGCAAGAACAACGCCACCTGTGCGCGAGGTAGCCCAAACACCTCGTCAGGAACATACTTTTCATAGCTGCGGAGCCCGAATAGACCCAGTTCGTCGAGCCAGACCGCGATGGGGTTGCGCTTGCCGTGGGTGAGCCGGAAGGGTGCAGGGAGTCGTAGCGAGGTGCACCGGGCGGCCTCGTAATCGTCGCGAACTGCCGTGACGCCGAACGTCGCGGCGGCTTCGGACACAGCTTGGAGATTGGCCTCGTCGGTGCTCGCGTAGCGTAGCGGCTGCCGCCGCACGAACGACCCGTCGCCGAGCAGATGAGCGAGCAAGACCACGTGGGATTCGGGCCAGGCGCGTACCTGGAGCGGCTCGGGTACGGATCGCGGTACCGCCACTCGGGAGCCATCGGTGAGCTCACCCAAAGGCAGCCAGCCGTCAACGGTCAAGAACGGGTGGTTCGCCGTCGCCTCGACGATGCGTCCGGAGCAGAGGGTAACCCGGAACGTCTCTTTCGTTCCGCTCGGGAAGGCGTGCGTCAACGGCCGAGCTATCAGCCGCAAGTTTTCGTCCATGGACCACACCGGGACATCGCGGTCGCCGCTGGCTAGCAGTTCGCCAAGGGTGACCTCGGCGCCGGTGTCGGCGCGCAGGATCCGGGTACCGGCGGTGAGGCAGCCGGACTCACGCAGGTCGGCGAGCATCGGTTTCTTGTCGGTGCGCTGCTCCGGGCCACGGTTGAGCTGTGAGATCGTCACGACGGGGACTTCGAGCTCCTTGGCCAGCAGCTTGAGGTGCCGGGAGAACTCGCTGACCTCCTGCTGGCGGGACTCGACCTTCTTGCCCGAGGTCATCAGCTGCATGTAGTCCACGATGATCAAGCGCAAGTCGTTGCGCTGCTTGAGCCGCCTCGCCTTGGCCCGGATCTCCATCATCGTCATGTTCGGCGAGTCGTCGATGAACAGCGGTGCCTCGCTGATCTCGCCCATCCGCCGGGCCAACCGGGTCCAGTCGTCATCGCTCATCCGGCCAGACCGCATGTCCGACAACCGGATCCTGGCCTCGGCGGACAGCAGCCGCATCACGATCTCGGTGCGGCTCATCTCCAGCGAGAAGATCACGCTCGCCATACCGTGGGTAACCGAGCAGGAGCGTGCGAGATCCAAACCCAGGGTGGACTTGCCAATCCCGGGGCGAGCCGCGATGATCACCATCTGGCCGGGATGCAGACCGTTGGTCACCTCATCGAGGTCGGCAAACCCGGTGGGCACGCCAACTGAGGCGCCGCCCCGGGACGCGATTGCATCGATCTCGTCCATGGTGGGCTGGAGCAATTCCTCCAGAGCGATGTAGTCCTCGCTCATTCGCCGCTCGGTGACTTCGTAGACCGCGGCCTGGGCGCGATCCACCACCTCGTCCACGTCGGCGCCGTCGGCCCCGTGGTAACCGAGCTGGACAATCCGGGTGCCGGCCTCCACCAGGCGGCGCAACACCGACTTGCTCCCGACGATCTCGGCGTAGTACCCCGCATTGGCTGCGGTCGGCACGGTCGAGATCAGCGTGTGCAGGTACGGCGCTCCACCAACCCGGAGCAGCTCACCACGGCGTTCCAACTCGGCGGAGACGGTGACCGGGTCAGCCGGCTCGCCGCGCCCGTACAGATCGAGGATGCAGTTGAACACGGCCTGGTGCGCAGGGCGATAGAAGTCGCCCGGCCGCAGCACCTCGACCACGTCGGCGATGGCGTCCTTGGACAGCAGCATCCCACCGAGCACGGATTGCTCAGCCGTGATGTCTTGCGGCGGCTGCCGGTCGAAGGTCTGTCCATTGTCCTCGAATCGCACGCCACGGTCGTCAACCAGCGCCACCCCTGCGTACCTCCCCTTCCCCCGACTGCCCGACGTCTGTCGAACGCATGTTCCCCGATGGCACCGACAAATTCGGGTCCAGCCGGCCTCGCATCCCGCTGGCCCAGGCGCGTCGGGCGAGGTTAGGGGGGGCCTGCGAGGTCGAGCAAGCCCGAGAAGGCTGCGGCTGGGGACAGCCTGGGGACACCCTCCGGACGAGTCGCCCTACCCTGCGCGCGTAACGGTGGATGGTTGGGGACAACCTGGGGAAACTTCCCTGGAATGATGGCGTTCTACCAGCTCAGAGGCCCGTGCACGGATGTGGACAGATATTGTTTGGGCTCGACCCGGCGTGTCCGGTCAGGGCCCCCCGTGCCCCGGCGTGTCGGCATCAGCAGCCTTCAGGGACTCAATGTCGCCAATCGTCTCGACGGCGGCAGCTTGCCGCGTGCCGGCGTCGCCACAGCGCACGTGCACCGAACGGCCGATTCGCCAACCGCGACCGTGGCCCTAGCCTGCTGGCCGGATACGGATGGCCGCTTTCGGGGACGGCTGCCGTCGGTGAGGCGCGCCGCAAGCCAAGGCGTCCCAAACCAAGTCGTGGCAGCGGAAAGGGGGCGAAGGAGATGGAGTGTCGGATCGTCCCCGCCGGCGGTGCCGCCTTGCGCGCGTTGCCACCGCAGTCGTCGTCCTTCCCGTACTACTCGGCCTGCTGACCGGCGCTCAAACCATCCCGGCCCCTCTCACCTGGCAGCACCTCGACCCGTTCAAGCTGGTCGCCGCCATCGGCGGGCAGCCCTCGAAGCAGTTCGACGGGGTTGGCACCACCGTCGTGCGCTCGGCGGCGAAACAGGTGCGGTTGCGCCTGGAGGTCGCTGCTGGCGAGCGGTTCTTCGGCCTGGGCGAACGGATGGGACCGCTAACGCTGAACGGGCAACTGCTGCACAACTGGAGCGAGGACCGGGCCGGGCGCGCAGACGCCGCGACGAGCTACTCACCCACGCCGTTCCTGCTGTCCAGCCGTGGATACGGGTTGCTGCTCGACACCACCGCGATGGTCCAGTACGACCTGCGCAGCTCAGACCGAGTAGAGATCACCGCCAGCACTGCCGAACTGCCCGTCCACGTCATCACCGGTCCCGACCCGGCCGCGGTGTTGCAGTCGCACGCGAGGCTGGTGGGATTGCCCCCGCTGCCTCCGCGGTGGGGGTTGGGTGTGTGGAAATGCCTGATCGGTGGTCACGACCGGGTGCTGGCCGATGTGCGCCGGCTGGCCGACGCGAACGTTCCGCTGGACGCGGTGTGGATCTACGACGCGATGGATGACGGGTCGGGGTGGGGTTGGCCCTGGCAGATCCACGGCACAGTGCCGCCTGGCAACTACCCCGATCTGCCCGGGCTGATCGACGAGTTGCAGCGCGAGGGTCTGGCCGTGCTCGGCTACCTCAACCCCTTCCTGGTCCCCGGACGGCCGGGGTTCACCGAGGCGCGCAAACTGGGCTATCTGGTGGGCACCCCGTCCGAACCGGTGTTCACCGAACCGTGGATGGGCGGTGACCGGCGGGCCTACCTCGACTTCACCAACGCCGACGCCGTCGCGTGGTGGCAAGACCGGGTGCGGCACGCCCTGGGCATCGTAGGTTTCGACGGCGCGATGCAGGACTACGGGGAAGGCGCTCCGGTCGACGGGATCTACGCCAGCGAGGAGCCGGGGGCGATGGTGCACAACGCTTACCCGGTGCGCTACGCCCAGGCGGCCAGGGAGGCGGCGCAGGACGTCAAGCCGGGGGCGACGGCGTTCTTCGCCCGTGCGGGCTACACCGGTTCCCAGGGCAGCGTCACCGGCCGGTTCACCGGCGACCAGCACCGCTCCTGGGACCGGCAGACTGGTATCGGCAGCGTGCTCCCGGCGATGCTGTCCGGGTCGATCTCCGGCTGGCCGTACTGGGGCCCGGACATCGCCGGATTCTTCGACGGTGACGGCTCACGCGACGTCGAGCTGTGGACCCGCTGGACGCAGCTGGGGGCACTGTCCCCGGTGATGCGCGACATGCTCGGTGCTCAGGCCGACCCGGTCGGCGTGTTCAGTAGCAGGGACACCCTCGCGACCTTCGCCGGGTACGCGCGGCTGCACCAGGCGCTGGTGCCGTACCTGCATGGCCTCGCGGAGGAGGCCAGCCGGACCGGCCTGCCGCTGATCCGGCCGCTGTGGCTGGCCGCGCCGGCGGACCCGGTGGCCTGGACCGTGGAGGATGCCTACCTGCTCGGCGCGGACCTCCTGGTCGCGCCAGTGGTCACAGAGCGGGCACGGAATCGTCCGGTGTACCTGCCTGCGGGGCGTTGGCGCGATTATTGGACCGGCGACGTGATCACCGGTGGTCGCTGGATCAGCACCGACGCGCCCGTGCAGCAGATCCCGCTGTTCACCCGCGAAGGCGCGCACCTTGCGCTGCCGCCACCGGCCACGTTAGGCCTGCCCGCCAGGTGAGGAGCGTGGCGCAAGCGCCGGAGCGCCGCCGGCCGTGCGTGCGAGCGCGAAACGCCAGACGACCTCATGGTTTTCCTGTGCTTGTCCGTCGTACCGGAAGCCGACCTTCTCGAGGACGTGGTTCGAGGCGTTGCGCTCGGCGAGCGTGTGGGCGATCACGGACGTGACCCGCTCATCGGCGAACGCCTCGGCGAGCATCGCTCGGGTCGCCGCAGTCGCAAGGCCACATCCCCGCCGACTCTCGGCGATCTCGTAGCCGAGCTCCACCACGCCGTCGTTGGGCGGTCCCTTGAAGCCACCCCAGCCAACCAACTCCGCCGGGTCGCCTGCGACGAAAAGGCGCGGCCCCCAGGCCGCACCTTGAGGGTCCGCGGCCACCGCATCTCGGGTGGGTCGCAGCGCATCGGTAAACGTCGCCCAGCCCGCCACGACATCATGACCGAGCGCACGGGCGAGGACGTCATCCCCGGCCAGCGCAGCGTCCATCAGCGCCAGCTCCGCGCGGACGAGTCGGACCACAACGGTAAGCATCGCACGCGGTGCGGCCGGCGCCGTTCCGCAAACTGTGGTCAAGCTGGCGGGTCGGTGGCTCGCCGTGCCCTTCGACGCCGGCGCTGCACGAGTAGTTCCGTGACACCGAGCGCAACAATGAGTCCGGTCACCGGCTGACCGACCCAGAAGGCCGAGACCCACCTGATCTGATCTGTGAAAAAGAACATAAGCGTGACAGACATGACGCCGAGGCAGAACGCCGACACGACCAGCCAAATGAGGTTCATCGGCTCGATACCCAGTCGGACCGGCTCGCGCTCGGACCGGGACTGGCCCGACTGATTCGTATTCATTCGTCCTTCCCTTATTGACGAGGTGCGTCTACACCGCGGTGCTACTTCCCCCGCCGCCCTCTTCGCCGCCGCGGAACAGGCGTCGATGACCCGCGTGCTTCCAGAGTCTGTCGTCGGCCGTACGCGAACATCGTCTCCGGGCGGCGGGGTCAGCGGATATCGCCGCGCTACCGACGAATGCGGATGCGCTGGCGAACTGAATGGTGCAGCTACGCCGAACGAACGAACCAGACCATGCGCCTAGAGTTCAGCCTTTGTATGTTCCGCGTAAGCTCTGCCGAACCGGTCTGCCGCTGATCCGGTCGGTGTGGCCGGCCGAACCGTCGGTGAAGGTGTACGAATCGGGGCCACGCATGATCGCGACGTCCTCGGGATGCAGCCGCACCGCGTCACCGCGGTCGGGAACCACCCACGGGTCGCCACGCACGATGGCCACGATGCTCAGTGGCGCCTTGTCCTGCACCCGCACGGACCAGGGTGGATCCTGCATTGACCGCAGCACGAACGCGTCCCTGGCTCGCGGCCCTTCCAGCAGCCCCGCCAGTGCGTCCATGCACCCAAGCGTAGACGCGGAAGTATGGAGCTTCGCGACCGCCAAGTACTGGGTTCCGATACTGGTCGCCATCGGCTTGGCGGCCAAGGAAGTCGATCGCAGGAAGAACAAGCGGGGAGATGGCGGCCGGCGCGATGCGCACCGTTGACCTAGCGAAGCATCAGCAGCGACGGCAAGATTATCGGCGGAGCCGCCGATGATCTTCGTCACCAAGCCACGAGCTCGTTGAGGCGAGGACTGGTAGTCGGTTACGCGTGACTGGGGCGGACGACATTCTAGGTGCAGGGCTGGCCGGAGATGGGAGCCGTGACGCCAGCGAAGCTCAGCTCCAACACCCAGGCCGCCTGGACCCGACCTCCATCTCAGGGCAAGGTAACGTACAGGCATGGGTTGGTACGAATGGCTGTCCCGTCCGATGCACCAGGCGGTCGGCGACGACAAAAAAGACCACATTCCGTCACCGTTCGGGCAGGGGCAGTGGACGTTGTGCCATCACCCGATCGACCACGCCCGTCGGGACTCACGACGCTACACCCAGTTCTCACGCCCGCGAGGGACTTGCCAAAACTGCTCCAAGTCAAGCGGTAACTGACCCACAGGACGCCAGCTTGGGATCGGTCGGTCACAAGAAGTCAGGGGCACGCGGATCGGCCGTTGCGCCAATCGTGCACGGCAAGCACGCTGCGTCCCCTGGTGGTACGCAGTGCTCAAGCCCGGCATGGGGTAGCTGCATGCCACAGAGCGCTTCCGCGTAGCCGAGCATCTCGGCTACGCCCAGATCCCATGGTGATATCGCATGCCAGTGCCCGGTGTTCGGGTACGGAGCCCAGCGCATGACGGGCGGGGTCACCCTAACCACTCCGTCAGTGCGTCACGAAGCACCGTTGCTCCATTTTCGTCAAACGTCCGCGACCTCTACCACGCGGGACATTCCTTAGCAGCGCTCGAAGAGATAAGAACCGAAGCCAGGAGCGGCTTTCCGAGCCGCACCCGATACACCTAACCGCCGTGGTGTCGGAGGCTGCACTCGTCCGGTGCAGATGGGACACAAGATTCACTGATCAGATTCAGCACCCTGGTTGACAGGGGCCGCATGGCCGAACATCGAGCTGCGGGTACTGCCGTTCTTGGCTTGCATGTCGGCGTGGCCGGACCGTTCAGTCTGCTTAGCTTTCCTGAGAGAATGCTGGCTGACGTTGCGTGGCAGGAGTACGCCATAGGTGGTCACGTGATCGACGAAAGGGCGATCATGTCGCGGCTGACTACGCTGTTTGACGAGCTGCACAGTCAGGCCCTCGGTGCCGACGAGAGCCTGACCTTGATCGCGCAGCTCGCGAAACACACACGCGAGTAGTAGTGCGAGGAGAGGCATCCCATGATCAATGACCTGACTCCCGCCATGTGGCGGAAGTCTACCTTCAGCAACGCTGAGGCCGCGTGCGTCGAGATCGCCGATCTACCCAACGGTACGCGTGCCGTGCGCGACTCCAAGAACCGGCTGGACCGGCTCTTACGTTCACGCTCGCCCAGTGGCGGGCCTTCCTGCGTGACATACCCTCCGGCGACTGACCAGCAATACCCGAACGGCCCCTGTTCGCTTGAGTGGGGGCCCTTTCATATGTGCCACTAGCTGCGCATATCTTGCTCAGACAAAAATCCGCAAACTCGAGCTCGGTAAGTGAAGCTGCTCGACGTCAACCTGCTGTTGTACGCACGCGACGAGGCGGCACCGAGGCACACAGCCGCGTTGGCATGGCTTTGAGCGCAGCCCGTCCGGCACCGAGACCGTGGGCTTGCGTGAGGGTGCTGCTCGGATTTGCGGATCACCACCAAGAGGACGGTGTTTACCAACGCTCTCTCTCCCACGACAGCGCTGGATGTCGACCGCTGGGCTCGCGCCGCCATGCGCAACCGTGGTGCACCCCACCGAGCGGCATGCGCGACCTGATCATTTGTATCGGCACCGCCGGAAACCCTGGCCACCAACGCGCACCTGGCGGCGCTGGCGGTCGAGCACGATGCGCAGCTGTGCTCGGCCGATCCGGACTTCTCCTGTTTCCCCGGACTGCGCTGGGTTGACCCGCTGCGCTAACTGGCGGTTTTGACCTCCACGGGAAGGGTCACCGACACGTCGGGATGCAGCCGCACGGTGACCTGGTAGGCCCCGGCGGACTTGATATGCCCGCCGATGTCGACCGCCCTCTTGTCCAACGGCGGGCCGCCGGCAGAGCGGACCGCGTCGACGATGTCGGCCACAGTGACCGATCCGAACAGCTTCCCGCCAGACCTGGCCCCCTTGGCCGTCACGGAAACCGTGCCCAGGCTAGACAGCCGGCCAGCGATCTCCCGAGCGTGGTCGAGGTCGCGGACCTGGCGGGCCTGCTGGGCTCGACGGATGGTGGCCACCTGCTTCTCTGCGCCCTTGGTGGCCACGATGGCCAGCTGGCGGGGCAGCAGGTAATTGCGGGCGTAACCGTCCTTGACCTGCACCAGATCGCCTGGCCCGCCGAGTTGCGGGACATCAGCAGTGAGGATGATCTTCACGGTTGTCGCTTCTTCCCGGCTTCAGCGTGCGGTGGAGGTGTAGGGCAGCAGCGCCACCTCGCGAGCGTTCTTCACCGCGATCGCGACGTCTCTCTGATGCTGGCTGCAGTTGCCGGTGACCCGGCGGGCCCGGATCTTGCCGCGATCGGATATGTACTTCCGCAGCAATCCGGTGTCCTTGTAGTCGATAGCGGTGTCCTTGTCCTTGCAAAAGACGCAGATCTTCTTCTTGGGTTTGCGCACCGGCGGCTTGGCCATGGCTGGGTACTCCTGAGTAGGTCGCGAGGTGAGAAATCAGAAGGGGGGCTCGTCGTCGTAACCGCCGGCACCGTTGCCCGATCCAGCCGGCGCCCCAGCTTGCGGCGCCGAGCTCCACGGGTCGTCGGAGGCTCCGCCGGACGACCCGTAGCCGCCGCTACCCGATGCTGCACCCTGACGACTGGCCTTGTTGACCTTGGCTGTGGCGTAGCGCAGCGAAGGACCGACCTCGTCGACCTCCATCTCCATCACGGTGCGCTTCTCGCCCTCCCGGGTCTCGAACGAGCGCTGACGCAAGCGCCCGCTGACGATCACACGCATGCCTCGGGTGAGCGACTCAGCGGTGTTCTCCGCGGCTTGCCGCCAGATGTTGCACCGCAGGAACAACGCCTCGCCGTCCTTCCACTCCCCGCTCTGGCGATCGAAGGTGCGCGGGGTGGAAGCCACCGTGAAGTTGGCCACCGCCGCGCCGGATGGGGTGAACCGCAGCTCTGGATCAGCGGTCAGGTTTCCGATCACCGTGATAACAGTTTCGCCAGCCACGTCAGCCCTTCCTCTTGGTTTCGCGCCGCAGCACCTTGGTGCGTAGTACTGACTCGTTGAGCGAGAGCTGCCGGTCGAGCTCCGCCACGGTGTCGGGCGTACAGGAGAGGTCGACTACCGCATAAATGCCCTCGGTGCACTTAGCGATCTCGTAGGACAACCGGCGCTTGCCCCAGACGTCGACCTTGTCAACGCTGCCACCCTGGGTCTTCACGACGCCAAGGAACTGGTCCAGCGATGGTGCGACGGTGCGCTCGTCAAGCTGGGGGTCGAGGATGACCATCATCTCGTAGCGACGCATGAAGAACACCTGCCTCCTATGGACTGATCGGCCGCGGACCATCCGCGACAGGAGGGGCCGGCTGCGCCGACCATTTCGAACACTGCCGGCTGAGCCGGCGATCCAACTACTGCCGGCTGAGCCGGCGATCCAACTACCGCCGGCTGAGCCGGCGATCCAACTACCGCCACGCGACGTAACGTCTGTACAGCGATGAGCAGAATACCAAG
>JBOHFX010000033.1:0-6707 GCA_050699875.1 Pseudonocardiaceae bacterium | reverse complement strand
CTCCTACCGGGTGAAACGACCCGGCGACACAGGCATCCGCCACGACGGCCCCGCCACGATCCGGCTCGCGAACCCCGTCCTGACCGACACCGCAGCATGATCATCTTACGCTAAGTGGCATTGGCTCATGGAGACACACGTTGCAGTGATTTTATCGTGTAGGCAGCCGTATCGCCCGCGAGGGAAGGAACCCCATGCCCAATGGACAGGTAAATGGGGATCTACATCTAACGGGAGAAACAGTCGTCATACCGCATTCAGGTGTACCCCCTGGTTCAGGAATCGTGATACCGACTCGAGTTCTCTTAGAGCCTGTTGGTAAATGGTCACGCGGCTTGCTGATCTTGTTGTTCGGGTGTTGAGGCTACGGCGCGGGGTCTGCCCATCGGGGATGAGGCGGCGCGTTGGCCGTGGTGCGGTCCAGTTGCCGGGTCATGATCGTGACGGTGGCCCACAGCACCATGGCTTGGTGGTGTTCGGGTCGCCGTTCGTAGTCGCGGGCCAGGCGGTGGTAGCGCATCAGCCAGCCGAAGGTTCGTTCCACGACCCAGCGGCGGGGAAGTACGACGAATCCGGTGGTGTCCTTGGTGCGTTTGACGATGGTGAGGGTGAGGGCCAGCGTGGTGTGGGCCCAGCTCACCAGGCGACCGGAGTATCCGCCGTCGGCCCAGACCAGGGTGATCGTGGAGAACCGCTCGCGCAGCAGGGCCAGCAGCCGGCAGGCCCCATTGCGATCCTGGACTGAGGCGGCAGTGACGATCACGGTCAGCACCAGGCCCAGAGTGTCCACGGCGATGTGCCGCTTGCGACCGTTGATCTTCTTTCCGGCATCGAAACCCCTGCTCGCAGTCCCGACCGTGTCCGCCGCCTTCACCGATTGGGAGTCAATCGATCCGGCCGTGGGCACATCGGCGCGACCGTAGGCCACCCGCAGCCGCCCGCGGAGCCGGTCGACCAGCGCTTGGGGCAGACCGTGGGCGTTCCACCGCTCGAAGAAGGCATACACCGCCTCCCAGGGCGGGAAGTCCACCGGCAGCGCCCGCCACTCGATGCCATAGCGGGTCACATAACCAATCGCGTCCAGCACAGCACGCAGATCATGCTCCATCGGCCGCCCGCCCGGACCCCGGCGCAGCTCGGCCATCACCGCCTGGGCCTCCGGGCGTAGCAGCTCCCACTGGGCATCGGTGGCATCCGAGGGATAACGCGGTCCGCGATCGCGACACAGGCATCCCGACACGCGACAACTGGCCTTCGTGGCCTCGACAAGGTAGACAGACATCCACGGGCTTCTGGTAGAGCGAGCAGCTGGTTACTCCTCGACTACCAGGAGCCCACTCGCATGCCCGGCCCGACGCACCACCGTGATCAAATCGCTACCCGCCGTCACACCCGGGCAACCCAACCAACATCATTTACCAACAGGCTCTTAGATGGTGCGTACGAACCAGCTCAGCTAGCTTTTTAAAGAGCGGTTCAGGCATATGCAGAGAAACTTTCCATTGAAAGCGCTAACCAGGAAGCATCCGAACGGGCACCTGGGGTAAGTGGAACAGAAATTACAGAATCTGCAGTGATTCGCGCTCAAGAGGCGCTGGACAGAAAGATGGCCCTACAGGTCCGGAAACGAAGTCCGCTGGATCTCTATGTACTTACGGGAGCTCCCGTCTTCTCCGGCGCCACGGGTGTCATGGGAGGTTTTCTGCATAGTCCCGCCCAAGTCGGCATATTCATCGCTTTGGCACTTTGCGCTGCTGTCTGTATCCTTTGCCTTGCCAGGAGAGGATAAAATGAGAGGAAAGCGCGAAGTCCGAAGCCCCACGGTGCTAGCGGTAGTTCTTTCCGTAACGTTCATCCCTGTTTTCGTAAACCTAATAGCTGCCAACGGGGCGCTCGGATGGGAGGGAACGACCGGGACTTTGTCAGCAGTGGCCGGCACGGTCGCTTTATTAGCCACAGTCTTCGGTTACCGTGCAGTCGAGGCTGCTCCTTCCGTTGATGGAGAAAAAGACCTAGCCGCTATACAGCTTATTGGAGCAATGGCTTCTATCGAGCAATCGACATTAAACGTATTCCTGGACTCTCGGCAGAACGCTGCACGCGGGTTGCGTCAATTATCGCTGCGCCAAATACGGGACACAATGGTGGAGCTTGGTGTTTGGAGGAAAGAAGATGCCATTGGTTTTGATATCGCGCTTCGCGCCCGGAACGCGATCCTTCATGGCGATCTTAAGGAGGTCGACATGGTTGATCTTAAGTACGCCATAGCAAAGACTAAACAGTTACTCGAGAAAATTGAAGAACTGAGAGATTAGGGACAGTAACAACGGCCCATCACGGCTGCCTCACACGCCATCTCCTCGAGGCGAGCGTGATCCGTCAGCAGATGGGAATGGATGCTTACCTGCGTCTCTCGATGTCAAGGCTGCGGACGGTGCCGGCACGCCCATCGTCCGCTGGGATTGTAGCCGCGCTACACCGCCTTGCCGAGCAACTCAACGTCGTGTTTTCCGCCCTCCAGCTCGACGCCCTGGGCAACCACCGCGCGCGAAACTTTCAGCACTGGTCATATTGTCGCTTGTTGTCTACATGGACCACCAAGGCTTGATCGGCGCAGCCGCAGCGCCGTCGGAGTGGGTCTACCACCGTAAAAAAACTCACTCTGGCGAAACTTTCACGCGCGTTAGTATCGATCAGTGGCTGGCCCCGGGTTCATCGGCAGGACGGCATACCTCCGGGAGCTATCCGCCCGGCTCGCCCTCGCCGCAGAGTCGGGCGCGACTTCGTGCTGCTCCAGGGCAGGCGGCAGGTTGGCAAGTCGCGCTGATCACCGAGATCGTGGTCCGTAGCGGTGCCCGCTCGGTGTACTTCCAGGCGGCTCGCCGGTCGGCCCGGGAAGAGCTCGTCTCCTTCACCGAGGCCATCGGGCGGTCGAACCTCGCCGGTGCCGACCTGGTCCGGAATGGCCTTCAGTTCACTACCTGGGAGTCGACCTTCGAGTGGATCGCGCGGACCGCTTCGCCCGACGCCCCAGTGGTCGTTGTCCTGGATGAGCTGCCCTACCTGACGGGTACCGATCCGTCGTTCGAGTCGGTCTTGCAGCTCGTGTGGGATCACACCGCCGCAGTGTTGCGCGCGGGAGGCACGCCGGTCACCGTGATAGCGACAACGGGCGTGTGTGCAGCTAGGTGGCGGAGGATGCGGGATTTGAACCCGCGAGGGTTTTAACACCCAACACGATTTCCAATCGTGCGCCATAGGCCACTAGGCGAATCCTCCGTTGGCGAGGTTACCGTCAGCGCCGCGACCGGCCAAAGCCGCAGGCAGCGGCACTCGCCGGCAGGCCTGCGCCGGTGGCGCCGAGAGGGTGTGGTGCCGTGCCCAGGGGGTAGCCACTAGACTCGGCTGCGGACCCCGCGCGGCGTCCATCTTGCGAACTCCCCCAGGGTCGGAAGGCAGCAAGGGTCAGCATGCTCTGGCGGGTGCGCGGGGTCCCCTCATGCGGGGCGCGGCGCGTGGAGCTTGATGGAAGGCGGACCGTAACGTGAGCCAGGATGGTGCGGAGGTCCAAGGCAACGCGGATGCCGGGCAGCAGGAGCTGGAGCAGTTGCGCGAGCGGATGGCCGTGATCAAGCAAGCAGCCGCCGCTGACGTGGACAAGAAGTGGGTATCACCGTTTCGCACCAAGGAGCTTTTCGACCTCAAGGTCAAGACGAGGCTGTCGAGCAACGACGAGTATCGCTCGCTGCAGGGCCGAGTCCAGGCGGCGGAGGCCAAACTCGGGGCGAGGTCGGGCACGGCTCCGAAGGCCGACACGGCTCAGTAGGCCGCCGTCCGCCGCACTTCCCTTCTGGACTGGACGCGGGTCGAGTCGAGGAGGAAGCCCGAATGCGTCCCCATGCTCCAGCGCGCGGACGCGTCGCCAGCACCGCCGCAACGGTAGCGTCGGTGCGGCAGTTGACTCCCCGAATGACGCGAATCCGGCTCGTTGGCGACAGCTTGGCAGGCTTGACGGCCGTTCCCGGGCAGACGCTCAAGATCTACGTACCAGATCTGGTTAGCGGGCATCCAGTATCTCGCGACTACACGGTGCGCGACTACGACCCCGCCCGGCCCAGCTTGGACGTCGACTTCGTGCTACACGGCGAAGGACCAGCCACCAACTGGGCGCGGCGGGCACGACCCGGCGAAACCCTGGAATTCGTCGGGCCCAGCGGTCGCTACCGACCCGATCCCCGCGCTGACTGGCACCTGTTCGCCGGGGATGAGACTGCTCTGCCGGCGATCCAGGCGTATACAGCAATGCTGCCGGCGGAGGCCCGGGTTTTCCTCTACATCGAGGTCGTCGACGCCGCCGAGGAACAGCCGATACCCGGCGCTGCCCGTCCAGTCGTGTGCTGGCTGCATCGTGGCGACCGAGAGGCCGGGGCCTCAACGGTGCTTGAGAACGCTGTGCATGCCATTCGGTTGCCCACCGGGCAGGGCCGGATCTGGCTCGCCGGGCACACCCCCACGGTGCGACGGATCCGGGCACACCTGCTCAACCAGCGCGGCATCGACCGCAGCTTCCTGCATGTCAAGGGCTTCTGGGACCGTCGAGGGCAGTAGCCTACCCGGCTACTAGAGGTGCTAGCATCAATCGATGGATCGATTGATTGGACTGGTACATGTCTGGAACAGAACGGCGGGTCAGCGCGACCGAGGCCCGGGTGCGCTTCGGCGAGCTGCTCGACGGCGTGACGGCTCGCCACGACATCGTCTTCGTGGAACGGGCCGGAAAGGAGGTCGCCGTGGTGGTGTCCGTAGAGGATTGGGAGGCAGCGCGCACGGGTCGAGCCGACAAGTGGACCCGGGCCAACGCGATGCTCGCCGAGTACCACGAGCGGCTGCGGGCGGAGGGCGCCATCGAGCGGCTGAAGGATTTCAACGTGGAGGGGGCGATCCGTGCCGGACGGGACGACCGGGACGAGGAGCGTTACGGCCGGGTGCATTGACGCGAGCCTGGTGATCCGGATCCTTAATGGAGATGCCGTCGCTGTGGCTGTGTGGGAGCGACTCATTGAGTCAGACCTCGAGCTGATCGCGCCAAGCCTGCTGCCCTACGAGGTCGCCAACGCCTTGCACCAGCAGCAGCGGGCAGCAAAGATCACCGCGGAGACGGCTCAAGACGGACTGCGGCGCGTTCTGCACCTACCTGTCGAACTGCATGGCGACGCACAGCTGCATTCCCGGGCGCTGGAGATCGCTTGCGAGCGGCGCCTGCGGGCGACGTACGACGCACATTATGTAGCCCTCGCCGAGCGCTTCCGGGTCCCGCTGTGGACCTGCGACTCCCGGCTTGCCACCGAGCTAAAGGACGGGCTACCGGAGGTGCACCTGGTGGGGTGAGAAGGGTCGTCGGCGCCCGGTAGCCTCGCGGCCGTGGCACTGGCCCTTTATCGCAAGTACCGCCCGGCGGCCTTCGCCGAGGTGATCGGTCAGAAGCATGTCACCGAACCGCTGCGCACCGCGCTGGCGGCCGGCCGGATCAACCACGCCTACCTGTTCTCCGGGCCGCGGGGCTGCGGGAAGACGTCCAGCGCGCGCATCCTGGCCCGCTCGTTGAACTGCGCGCAGGGTCCGACGCCGGACCCGTGTGGGGTCTGCCCGTCGTGTGTCGCGCTGGCGCCAGAGGGTCCCGGGTCGATCGATGTCGTGGAACTCGACGCGGCCAGCCACGGTGGTGTCGACGATGCGCGCGACCTGCGGGACCGCGCGTTCTACGCCCCGGCCGAATCCCGGTACCGGGTATTCATCATCGACGAGGCCCACATGGTCACCACGCAGGGTTTCAACGCCCTGCTCAAGATCGTGGAGGAGCCACCGGAGCACCTTGTTTTCGTCTTCGCCACCACCGAGCCGGAGAAGGTGCTGGCGACCATCCGCTCCCGCACCCATCACTACCCGTTCCGGCTGCTGCCCCCCAGCACCATGCGGGGGCTGCTGGAGCAGGTCTGTGCCGTGGAAAAAGCACACGTCGAGCCGGCGGTCTACCCCCTGGTGATCCGGGCCGGTGGCGGTTCCGCGCGGGATTCGCTGTCCGTGCTGGATCAGTTGCTCGCCGGGGCGGGTGCCGACGGCATCACCTACGCCCGGGCGGTGACCCTGCTCGGGGTCACTGACGCGGCGCTGATCGACGACATGGTTTCCGCGCTCGCCGTCCAGGACGGGGCCGCGGTGTTCGCCACCATCGACCGGCTGGTCGAGGCAGGCCATGACCCCCGGCGATTCGCCTCCGACCTGCTGGCGCGCCTGCGGGACCTGGTGTTGCTGCGGGTCGCTCCGGAGGCTGCCCGCCGCGGCCTGGTCGACGCGCCCGAGGACCAGCTCGAGACGATGACCGCGCAGGCCGAGCAGCTCGGCGCAGGCAGCCTCACCCGGTTCGCGGAGATCGTGCATACCGGGCTCACCGAGATGCGTGGGGCCACCGCTCCCCGGCTGCTGCTGGAACTGCTCTGCGCCCGGATGTTGCTCCCGGCCGCCACTGAGGGGGATGGCGCGGTACTGCACCGGTTGGAGCGTTTGGAACGCCGCCTGACCATCGCCCCGCCTGTCGCCGGGTCATCGCCCGATGCATCGGTGACCACCGAGCCCGGGCTCGCCCCGCCCGCCTCCAGGTCACCAGCCTCCAGGTCACCAGCCCTGGCCCGGTCCACTCAGGCCCGGCC
>JBOHFX010000032.1:0-1765 GCA_050699875.1 Pseudonocardiaceae bacterium | reverse complement strand
CCGCGCAACTGGGTCTGTCCGCCGGTGACCGGCTGTTGTGCACCACCGGCTGGCACGCGACAGTGGCGGGCGAGGTACTTCTCGCAGTGCTCGCCGCTGACGCGTCGCTGGTGCAGTGCAGCGGTATCGATCCCGTCGCATTGCCCAACCGCTGCACGACCGAGCGAGTGACCGCGACCCTCGGCATCGAGGTGCCGTCGATGCGCCGAGCCGGCTGATCCGTCACGGTGGGCGCAGGCCATTAAGCAGCCGCGCCGGGCAGATCTACTATCGGGAACGGTTGATGCGCGATAAAGACCCAGTCTCCGGTCACCGTCCCGTCAGCTGGTAGTGACCCCGCTAGGCCCCAGTGTGCCGAGCGGCACCGACAGTTCTGCGCCAGACGTAACCGGCACGCAGATCCACGCGATAACCTGTGCGAGGGGCAGTGACGGGCAGATCCGGGCGGGAACCATGCGGCGCGTGCTGTGGTTGCTTGTCGTGGCAATGATGCTCGCCGCATGCTCAGCAGGTCCCATCACGCTGTTCAGCGGCGCTCCCCCGCCTCCACAGGCGAAGGTCAGTACCCTGCCAGGGGACAAGGCTGCGGAAATCAACCCAACGCTGCCCGTCTCGGTACAGGTGACCGAGGGCGTCTTGCAACAGGCGACGCTGACAAACCCGGATGGGAAGGCCGTGGCCGGCGCCATGAGCCCGGATCGACGTAGCTGGACTGCGACCGAGCCACTCGGCTACGGCAAGACCTACACCTGGAGCGGCACCGCGACCGGCGCTGACGGGCTATCCGTGCCCATTACGGGTTCCTTCAGCACTGTTGAGCCCCGGCGGCAACCTCGCGCCACCCTGAACATCGGCGACGGCGCCACCGTGGGGATCGCCGCCCCCATCATCCTGCAGTTCGACGACCACGTGTCCGATAAGGCCGCCGTAGAGCGAGCGCTGCAGGTGCAGGCTTCGGTACCCACCGAAGGATCGTGGGCCTGGCTGCCCGACGACAACGGCGGCTCCCGGGCGCACTACCGGACCCGGGAATACTGGCAAGCCGGCACCCAGGTCATCGTCAACGCCAAGCTGTACGGCGTGGCCTACGGCGACGGGTCCTACGGCAAGCAGGACTTGACCTCGACGTTCACCATCGGTCGCGCCCAGGTCGTCAAGGCCGACGTCAGCAGTCACCGCATGATCGTCATCCGGGACGGCCAGGAAGTGATGAATTTCCCCGCCAGCTACGGGCTGGGTTCGGACCCGAACCGGCACACCACCAACGGCATCCACGTGGTGATGAACAAGGCCCAGCGAGTACTGATGACGAGCCGCCGCTACGGCTATTTCAATCTACCCATGTACTGGGCGGTGCGGGTCTCCAATAACGGCGAGTTCATCCATGCCAATCCGGCGAGCGCCGGCGCACAAGGCTCGGTGAATATCACCCACGGCTGTGTGAACCTGTCCACCGCAAACGCCAGGAAATACTTCGAGAGCGCGATCTTCGGCGACCCGGTTGAGGTCACCAACAGCCCGACCGCGATGAGCGCGGCTGACGGTGACATCTATGACTGGACCGTCCCGTGGGACGAATGGCTGGCGAAGTCGTCCCTGCGCTCCTGACCTGACAAGTAGGGCGGACGCCAGCCCCGCTGGATCTGACCGGTGTTCCGGCCGCGATCCGGTGTCGCAGCCAGCTCAGCCGCGTCCTCCGGCACTAGTAACTACTCCTTTCGGCGCCGCGTCGCCCGCCGCGGCGGGTGACGCGCGGGTGACGCGG
>JBOHFX010000031.1:0-42861 GCA_050699875.1 Pseudonocardiaceae bacterium | reverse complement strand
TTGCACGACCGTCGTCGTTGCCGCGGACGGCGTGGTCGAAGGTGTGGTCGCGCTGGCCGACCGGGTGAAGCCGACCGCGGCCGCGGCAGTGACCGAATTGCACCGGCTCGGGCTGCGCACGGTCCTGCTCACCGGCGACAACGAAGCGACCGCCCGGGCGGTCGCCGCACAGGTCGGCATCGACGAGGTGATCGCCGAGGTACTGCCGCACGACAAGGCCGCCATGATCGAGTCCCTGCAGGCGCAGGGGCGCTCGGTGGCCATGGTCGGAGACGGGGTCAACGACGCCCCCGCGCTGGCCCGTGCCGACCTTGGCCTGGCCGTCATCTCCGGCACCGACGTCGCGCTCGGCGCCGCCGACCTGATCCTGATCCGAACCGACCTGGACGTCGTACCCAGCGCGATCAAACTGGCCCGCAGCACCCTGCGCACCATCCACGGCAACCTCGCCTGGGCCTTCAGCTACAACATCGCGGCACTCCCGTTAGCGGCATTCGGCCTGCTCAACCCGCTGATCGCCGGCGGCGCGATGACGTTGTCCTCGCTGTTCGTCGTGTCCAACAGCCTCCGCTTGCGCAGGTTCGGACGGGCGGGCAACGCGCAAGCGCTGACGGACGGGAGCCCGGTGGGCCGCGGTGGATGAGTAGCTCACCGAGCTGAACCGCGACCATGGTCCGGTAGCGGTCGAGACCATGGAATAGGCCGCCCGGCTGGTCGAGGACTGGGTGACTACCCGGTCCGGACGCTTCCCTCCGGCAGAGCCGACTCTATGCGGCAACGTGCATGCACCTTGACGCTCCCTGACTCGTCTGCCTAGCGTCAAGTCACGTGCTTGGCATAAAAGGGAGTGACATGCCGTGTTCCAGGAGGCGGCTCGTGCGCCTGGAAGGTGACGGCTGGCGCACGTTCTTCGATTCATATCAGCGAGAAGCGTTCCGCCTTGAAACAAAGCCGTCCTACAAGGTGGGCAGCGAACAGGCAGAGTACGAGACATTTCTGACGACAGGAAAACTAGACATCCCAGATGATGATTCCTGGCTCGTGCGTGTCCGTCACTTTCGCCAAACTGGTCGATGGATTGGGCGGGTGCACGTCATCAGTCGGCCACTGACGGATTACTTACGGTATGAATTCGCGGTCTATCGCCGCACCGTGGAGACCGGTGAGGACGTGCGCATCCTCGATCTCACCGACCAGTCCGACCCAGGTCTGCCCGCGCAAGACTTCTGGCTCTTCGATGACACCACTGTCGTGCGCATGGACTATGGTCCAGACGGCACCCAGCTGGGGCGCGAACTCCTCGAAGATGTTGACCCTGCCTCATACGTAGCGTGGAAAAGATTGGCCCTGGAATATGCCGAGCCGTTCCCCGAGAATTGGGTGAAGCGAGGAAGGTGAAACTTGACCCCACACGTGCCGGGCGAGATCGCCAGAACTTGGAGAGCGCACTGCATGACTTGCGCACAGCGTCGGGGTTGTCTGGTGACCGGCTTGCCCGACGCGGCGGCATGAGCCAAAGCAAAGTGAGCCGCATTGAGACCGGCCGGTTGCTACCGAGCGTCGTTGACGTAGAACAGGTGCTGACCGCGCTTGAGGTAGACAATGCGACGCGACGCGAGCTACTGGTGCTCGCTCGCATCGCTAATGCTGAGTATCAGGACGTGCGGGCTTCCGTACGTCAAGGGCTCCACCACCGGCAGCGCGAATTGGCCGCGCTCGAAGCCAATGCAACACTGGTACGGCACTTTCTGCCGACCCTCATCACGGGGTTATTTCAAATACCCGAGCACATGCGGGCGGCCATGCGTACCCCTATTGAACCGACGACAGGTGACGTTGGCAAGGCAGTAGCGCTGAAACCAGAAAGACAAGCGATACTACACGACAAAACCAAGAATTTTGAGTTCCTACTGACGGAGTCGGCAAACGATGGCAACTCTGCGAGCCATCGATCATGACTGTGCAAATCGACAGACTCGTGTCGCTGTCGCAGCAGTCAAATATCCGCATTAGCGTATTGCCACTTTCGGCACAGGTGCGCGATGGCGCGTACCACACCTTTGCCACTTATGATCGTCGCCTGGTGACTATTGAGCTGTTTACAGGCAACTAGTGCTACGCGACCCCAAGGACATCGATCACTACTGGGCACTCTTTGACTTCTTCGGTGTCCATGGCCTGTGGAGAGACGAGGCGGGTGGACTACGTCACCACCGCAGCCGGAGTGATCCCTGCGCAGGGTGTGTTGGCTGCGCTGCTTTCCCGGTTGCGCGGCCACGCAACGGCCCGGTCCGGATCGGGCACCCGCCGCCGTTCCGCTCCGCAGACGGCGTGACCTTCGAACTGGAGACCCTTACGCCGAGCCGTGGTGAACGGCCTCCACGTTGTGGCCGTCGAGGTCGCGCAGGAACACACCGTAGTAACCCGGGTGATACTCGGGCCACTCCCGCGGGGCGTGCAGTACCTCCGCCCCCGCCGCAACTGCGGACTCGTGGACCGCATCAACCGCGGCGCGGTCGGGCGCGCGGAAGGCCAGGTGCACTTCACGGCCCTCCGGGCCGGTGGCCGGACCGAGCCAGAAGCTGGGAAAGCCGTCCGGTCCGGACAAACCGACGACGAACGCATCGCCGCCTGAAAGCGCATCGCCTCACGCATTCCGATCGGGGCAAAGGCACGCAGGTAGAAGGCGAGCGACGCCTCAGGGTCGGCAACTTGAACAGCGATGTGATCGAGCATGCCGGCAGGATAGTGGTAGGCCAGAATCGTTAGCCCGCGATGTTCTGGAGTTCCGATCGACAGAGCTCGGCGGCGCGCTGGGCGCTCTCGGAGCGCACGCGGCAGTGGCCGTGGTGACCAGCGTGCTGGCCGCGCTGATTCCCTGGGTTCCCGGAAACTGCTTTTCACCCTCCCGCACCTGAGAACGCGCTACAGCCAGCCGCGGCGCTTGAATATGAACCAGAGCACCAGCCCGGTGAGGATCATCATTGCCACGGCGAGCGGGTAGCCGAAGACCCAACGCAGCTCCGGCATGTGGTCGAAGTTCATCCCGTACACCGTACCGACCAGGGTCGGCGCGAACAGGATCGCCGCCCACGAGGAGATCTGCTTGACCTGCTCACTCTGCTGGTAAGTGGCCTCGGTCAGCCGGGTGATCTCCTCATTCTGCCGCTGGGTGACCTGCGTGGCGTTCGCCGTGAGCATGTTGTTTAGGAGCTGACGGAACGAGTCCGTTCGTTCGATCACCCGCACCGCGTGATCCTGGACGTCCCGGAACGCACGGCGCAACTCGAGCTCGCTCTCCCGCTCGGCGGACTCGGTGATGATCCCGGCAAGGACCTCGCGCAGGGGTTCGACCGCGCGCTGGAATTCGATCACTTCGCGGGTGAGCTGGTAGATCCGCCGGGACACGTCCGGGTGGCCGGTGAAGACCTGCGTCTCGATCTCGTCGATGTCATTCTGCAACCCGTCCAGCACCGGGAAGTAGTCATCGACCACCTTGTCCATGACCGCGTAGAGCACTGCGTCCGGACCGTGCCGGAGCAGCTTCGGCTGCTCCTCCATGCGCTGGCGGACCACGGCGAGATCCGGCTCGTCGGCGTGCCGCACGGTGATCACGAACTCCGGTCCGAGGAACAGGTGCAACTCGTCGAGCTCCACAACCTCCACCGGGTCGACGTAGCGCGCCGGGCGGAGTACCACGAACCGGGTGTAACCGTAGCGCTCGAGCTTGGGGCGCTGGTGGGCGTTGACCGCGTCCTCGACGGCCAGCGGGTGCAGGGTGAATTCCCCGGCGACCGCGGCGATCTCTTGGGCGGTCGGGCGGAGCATCCCGATCCAGCAGAAGCTCGGACCGTCACCCGAGCAGTTCCTCAGCACCTCGACGGTGTGGTTGAGGGTGTCGGGTTCCGCGGTGCGCCGACCTTCCACGTATACCGCGTTGTCAACCACTGCCACGGCGACCTCCTCGTTGAACAGAGGATAGGCCGGGTCAGCTGCCGAGAAGCGGTGCGACGCGGGCTCGATCCCTCGGCCAATATCATCCCGCGATGGTAGGCAACGAATGCAACCCGCGATTAAAGGTGTTCGAGCGGAAGCATGCTTCCAGTAGTATCGGGCGTTGGTGCGCCGGGAAGTCTGGTCGGCAGTCCTCGACTGGTCACGCCCAGAAGGAGAACCGGTGCCCCAGCTGCCCGCTCGCAGCCACCCCCGGATGTTCGACCGTGGATCCTGGCGTGAGGTCAGCCGCATCACCGACGTGCTGCGCGCCGAGGCCGTCGGCGGCACACTGCTCGTCGCAGCCGCGGCGATCGCGCTGGTATGGGCGAACTCCCCCTGGAGCGTCACGTACCTCGACCTCGGCGCCATCCGGATCGGACCCTCCCGGCTGCACCTCGACCTCACCCTTGCGCGATGGGCCGCCGACGGGTTGCTTGCAATCTTCTTCTTTGTCGCCGGTCTGGAGCTCAAGCGCGAGTTCGTCGCCGGGGACCTGCGCGATCCGCGCCGCGCGGCGCTGCCCATCGCCGCCGCCCTGGGCGGGATGGCGATGCCCGCCCTGTGCTACGTCGCGATCAACCTCGGTGCCGAGAACGGCGATCTGTCCGGCTGGGCCATCCCCACCGCCACCGACATCGCCTTCGCGCTCGCCGTGCTCGCAGTGATCGGCACCCACCTGCCGACCGCGTTGCGCACCTTCCTGCTCGCCCTCGCCGTGGTCGACGACCTGCTCGGGATCACCATCATCGCCGCCTTCTACACCCGGTCGCTGAACCTCGCTGCCCTCGCACTCGCCCTCATCCCGCTGGCCCTGTTCGGGGTCCTCGTGCAGCGGCGGGTGCGCTCGTGGTGGCTGCTGCTCCCGCTCGCCGTCACCGCCTGGGTGCTCGTCCATGAATCCGGCGTACACGCCACCGTCGCCGGGATACTCCTCGGATTCCTCGTCCCCGTCGTACGCCGCAGCCCGACACCCGGACCCGGCCTGGCCGAGCACTTCGAGCACCGTTGGCGGCCGCTGTCGGCCGGCGTCGCCGTACCGATCTTCGCGTTCTTCTCCGCCGGGGTCTCCGTCGCCGGCGCCGGCGGCGTCGCCGCCACCCTTCGCGACAGCGTCACCCTCGGCGTCGGCGTCGGCCTGGTCGCCGGCAAGGTCGTGGGCGTCCTCGGCGCGACCTACCTGGTCCAGCAGTTCACTCGCGCGCAGCTCGCCGACGGTCTGGGTTGGTGGGACGTCCTGGGCCTCGCGCTGCTGGCCGGCATCGGATTCACCGTCTCGCTGCTCATCGGAGAACTCGCCTTCGGCGCCGGCAGCGCCCGCAACGACCACGCCAAGGTCGGCATCCTGCTCGGCTCGCTGCTCGCCGCGCTGCTGGCCACTGTCGTGCTCCGGATCCGCAACACCGTCTACCGACACCTCTGCCAAGCAGAGGAACGCGACGCCGACGCCGACGGTATCCCCGACGTCTACCAACGCGGCACATGACACCGGTACCGGTAGCCCAGTCCCTGCGGCCCCCGCGGCGATGGCACCGGCCACCCCCTACGATGCCTGCAGCTCAAGGGAGGCATATCGGACATGGTGAGAGCCGATTCGACGAAGGCGACGATCCTGGACTGGGCCGTCATCGGCGCGGGCCTGCTGGCGTACATCTCGAGTTTCTTTCCCTGGCACCGGACCCGCGTCTCGGTCTTGGGGACCGAGCGATTCATCGGTGCGACCAACGCCTGGAACGCGGGCTTCGGCGCGTGGTTCTCAGTGCTGCTGCTTGTAGCGGCCGGTGTGGTGATCCTCGCAGGCACGGGCGGCGTGCGACTGCCTACTTCGAGGCCACTGATCACGCTCGGCCTGTCCGCACTGGCATTCATCACGATCCTGCTGCGGTGGGTGACCTTCCCGGATGTCACGGGCAGGCAGGGTGACCTGGACAACGTCGATGTGAGCGGCTTGTTCGCGGTGTCCGGTGGTGCTGGGGCCGGCCTCTACCTGGGGCTGACCGCGGCGATAGTGGCCGCGGCCGCGTCGTTTATCGCAGCAACACGGGTAACGCGGTCAGACCGTTCATGAGCATGCCCGGCTTCCGAGTCAGCTGCTCCGTGGGTACCGCGAGGCGCAGCTGGGGAAAGCGGGTGAGCAGGGCGGCCAGCGCGATGCGGCCTTCCAGCCGGGCCAGCGGTGCGCCAAGGCAGTGGTGGATGCCGTGACCGAAGGCCAGATGTGGGTTGTCGGTGCGGGTGATGTCCAGCGCGTCGGGCTGGGCGGTACACGCCGGGTCGCGGTTAGCGGTGATCAGGGCGGTGAGGACGATCTCACCGGCCGGGATGGTGATCTCACCGATGGTCACCGGTTCAGCGGTCAGGCGGAAGGTGGCCGCCTGCAGCGGCCCGTCGAAGCGCAGCAGTTCCTCGATCGCGGCCGGTAGTCGATCCGGTTGGGCCCGCAGCAGCGCCCACTGCTCGGGGTGGGTGAGCAGGGCGAGCATCCCGTTGCCGATCAGGTTGACGGTGGTCTCGTGCCCGGCGACCAGGAGCAGGAACACCATCGAGGTGAGCTCATCCTCGGTGAGCCGGTCCTGGCCGTCGCGGACCGCCACCAGCGCGGAGAGCATGTCGTCGGCGGGTTCGGCGCGCTTGGCGCTGATCAGCTCCTGCAGGTAGCTCACCGACGCGGTGCACGCGGCGGCGAACACGTCCGGACCGGCCAGCACTCCGGTCACCACGATGGAAGACCGATCACGGAACTCCGTGCGGTGCTCGGCGGGCACGCCGAGCAGCTCGCAGATGACGGTGAGTGGCAGCGGGTAGGCGAACGCGTCGATCAGGTCGGTCTGCTTGACGGTGGCCATCGCGTCGAGTAACTCGTCGGCGATCTGCTGGATGCGCGGCGCCAGCTGCTCGATGCGGCGGCGGGTGAAGGCGGCGGTGACCAGCCGGCGCAGCCGGGTGTGGTCGGGCGGGTTGCTGTTGAGCATGTGATGACTCATCGCCGCGATCACCTCAGGTGCCAGCAGCTCACGGTTGGCCGGGGTGGCGTCGCTCTTGATCAACCGGCGGTCCTGCAGGGCGTGGCGCACCTCGTCGTAGCCGGTGATCAGCCAGGCCAGCTCACCGGTGGGCAGCACGATGCGGTGCACCGGTGCGGCCGCCGCAAGCTCGGCGTACCTGGCGTGGCGCCGCGGCCCATCGGTGACGGCGAACGGGGCTGTCAGGAGGATCTCGGCCATGGCAGTCATCCATTCCTCGGTTCCGAGGTCCATCCCACCACCTCCGCCACAAAGCTTGCTATTTACTTGGCTTACTTGGCGGAATACGCGGCGCGGCGGGAACGTTCGAGCTGGTAGTTGAACAGTCAATGACTGAGGAGGCGGCTGTGCCCGCTGTCACCGTCGAGGACATCACCACGCTGGCCCGCATCCCGGAGCCCGGCCCGCAGGCAGTGGACCGCCCGGTCCGGTCGGTGACCACCGCACCGTCGGGATATGAGGGTGAGGGCTTCCCGGTTCGGCGCGCCTTCGCGGGGGTGGATCTGCGCGACCTGGACCCGTTCGTCCATATGGACCAGATGGGTGAGGTCGAGTACGCCCCGGGTGAGCCCAAAGGCACCGCCTGGCACCCGCACCGGGGGTTCGAGACCGTCACCTACCTCATCGACGGCATCTTCGAACACGCTGATTCGCACGGCGGTGGCGGCGAGATCACCAACGGCGACACCCAATGGATGACCGCGGGCGGCGGTGTGCTGCACATCGAACGGCCACCGGAGCACCTGGTGGTCAGCGGCGGGTTGTTCCACGGCCTGCAGTTGTGGGTGAACCTGCCCGCGCAGCGCAAGTGGACCGAGCCGCGCTACCAGGACCTGCGGGCCGCGGAGTCCACGCTGCTCACCACGCCCGACGGCGGCGCGCTGGTCCGGTTGATCGCCGGTGATGTCGCCGGGCACCACGGTCCCGGTGCCACCTACACCCCGATGGCGATGCTGCACGCCACCGTCAGCCCCGGCGCGACGCTGCGACTGCCCTGGCGGGCAGACTTCAACGCGCTGGTCTACGTGCTCTCCGGCGCGGGTTCCGTGGGAGCCGCGGGCCAGCCGGTGCGCACCGGCCAGCTCGCGGTGTTCGGGCCCGGCGACGTTGTCACCGTCTCGGGTGCGGTACACCAGGAGTCGCGGCACCCCGCATTGGACGTCATCGTCCTGGGCGGCGCTGCGATCCGGGAGCCGGTCGCCTGGGGTGGACCGTTCGTGATGAACACCCATGCGGAAGTCCGCCAGGCCTTCGAGGACTTCCAGGCCGGGCGGCTGGGCACGATTCCCGCTGGGCACGATTCCCGCTGAGCGCCTACCGTCGTAACCCGTGCGTGCCGTCCTGATCGAAGAGCCGGGCAAGGTGTCTGTAGCGTCGGTTGCCGACCCGATCCCGGGGCCAGGTGAGGTGGTGGTTGCCGTCGCGGCGTGCGGGATCTGTGGCACCGACCTGCACATCATGGACGGTGAATTTCCCCCGACGCCGTATCCGATCGTGCCGGGCCATGAGTTCGCCGGGCACGTGGTCGCGGTCGGCGATGGTGTGGCCACTGTGGTCGAGGGCACAGCTGTCGCCGTCGACCCGTCGCTGTTCTGCGGCGAATGCCATTACTGCGCCATCGGGCGTGGCAACCTCTGCGAGCGCTGGAACGCAATCGGGGTGACCCGCAACGGCGCCTGCGCTCCGTTCGCCCTTGCTCCCGCGGCGAACTGCTACCCGTTACCCGACGGCGTCGAGGTCAGGCATGCAGCGCTGATCGAGCCGCTGTCCTGCGCGGTGCGCGGGTTCGATCTGTTGCCGCGGCGGCTCGGCGAGCACTATCTGATCTACGGCGCTGGCACGATGGGGCTGCTGATGCTGCAACTCGCCTGGCGGGCCGGCGCGGCGTCACTGTCCGTTGTGGACCTCAACGCCGACCGGCTCGCGATCGCCACGAAATTCGGCGCGGACGCGGTCGCTACGGGCGCCGATGAGCTGGACCGGCCGCAGGGTTGGGAGGTGGTGATCGACTGCACCGGCGTCGTCGCGGCGATCGAGGACGCGCTGACCCGCGTGCGTCGCGGCGGCACGTTCCAGCAGTTCGGCGTGGCTCCCGCGGAGGCGATGGCGTCCTTCTCCCCGTTCCGGGTGTATCACGACGAGATCACCATCGTGGGCAGCATGGCGGTACTGGCGAGCTTCGGCCGTGCGGTCGAACTGATGGGCCGCGGTGTGGTCGACGCCGAGACGATGATCAGCCATTCCTTCGCCCTGAATGACTATCCCGCCGCGCTGGACGCCTTCCGCGCCGGCTTGGGCTGCAAGCTACAGATCCGTCCGGGAGCCGACTGAGACGGGGCTCGTGGCGGGCCGCCGCCGGGGTAGGGACACCTATGGCGCTCGGCTCGAGCCGGTCCGCCGGGTGGTGTACCGGCTCACAGAACCGGTAATCGCCCCGGTGCGCCGCGTCGTCAAACCTGTTCAGCTGGGCGGAGTGTCGCTCGACCTCGCAGTGACGCTGGTCTTCGTCGCCGTTGTCGTGCTGCGCCAGCTGATACTCGTGGCGTGACCGTTAGTTGTCGGGGCCCGTCTCGCAGCGCGGCTGCGGGCCTCCGTGCCGTTGCAGCCCCGTCAGGCAACCAATTCGCTGCGCTCATTGGTTTGGTCTGTTTCTAGTAGGCGTTGTTCGTGGCCTCAGGTTTTGTCGGTGTGCGGTTGTAGCGTACTGGTCATGAGCGTTCGGCAGCTGATTCCGGAAGGTTTGGCGGATATGACGCCGGGTCCGGAGCTGGCGTGTGTTCTCGCGGGTATCGAGTTGTCTCGGCTCTCAGGTTTTGATTGTGTGGAGGTGAACCACCCGGGTTCGGTAGAGACTCGTTGTTGGGGTCAGGCGACCAGGCTGATCAGGTCGCCCAGCTCGTACAGGGTCTCGTACTCGACCGGTGGCCTGCCTCCGCAGGCTCCGTGCAATCGACGGTTGTTGTACCAATCCACCCATGCCGCAGTGGCGACGTCGACTTCTCGAATAGTATGCCACGGCCCGCGTGGTTTAATCAACTCGCAGCGCCATTGACACATCGAAGATCGAGGATCGCACCCTCACCGAAGCTCGACAGGATTTCAACCGCCTAGCAACCGACTATGTTGCCATGTCAGGTTTAAATCACATACTAGCCGAATTAATGATCTTGCGTGACGGACTTTATATGCTGCTTACCCGGTATGGACAACGACCCGCCGACGCCAGAGAACTCCATCTTCTCCTGGGGGCCACTTGTGCTTTGCTGGCGTCAGTATCACATGATCTGGCCGAGCCAAGAGCAGCCATGATCCAAACACGTACCGCCCTCGCCTTCGCCGAGCTCGCCGAACACGCCGGGCTGATCACGTGGGTGCACGGCACCCGCGCCATAGTCGCCTCATGGTGGGTTCTGCTGACGACGTGCTCCGCCATGCCCAGCAAGCACGAGCCGCTGGACTCAGTGGTGTCGGTGCGATCCGCCTTGCTGGACTCGAAGCCCGGGCTCTGGCGCAACGTGGCCAACACCAGCAGGGGGTCAAGCTGCTCCATACTGCCCGGGCCCAACGTGACGAGCTGTCCACGGTCGATAGTCTTCGGGACCTGGGGGAAGTCTTCACGTTCTCGGCGGCCCGGCAGCACTATTACAACGCCGCCGCCGGCACTTACATGTGCGATTGGGAAGCTGTAGAACGGGAGACACCCCAGGCGATCAGCCTCTACGGCACTCCGAAACTGGCCGATGCTGGCCGGTTTCAATGACAATTGTCCGGGTGTACCTTGCCCAAGCTCGGCTAGGCCTCAGCGGACCAGAGGGAGCGCAGGATACACTCGCCCCTGTCTTCAACGTACCGGACGAGCAGCGTATTCACCAAACAGTTCGAGAACTAAGTAATCAAGCGCGGTCATGACTGGCTCGGTGGCGAAAGCGCATCGGCTCCTCGCGCCCCGGATCGCCTATTTAATAGGAACTCACGACAAGGGTGGTACGCCTAATGTGATCCCCGTATCTAACGTGACGTCAGTGTCCACCGATCCGCAACACGTGCTCCTCGCTGTCCATAAGCAGTGGTGTACCTATGAAACCCTGCTGAACGTGGAAGGATTCACACTCTCCGTGCCGCTGATTAGTCACTTGCAAGGCGTGTGGAAACTAGGCGCGAGGTACTCCGGTTATCCAGCCACAAACCCACAAGAAAAGCTCTTCGCGTCTGGCCTTTCTTTCAACTATGATGCATCCTCCCACGGCCCCGTCCTCGCCGACGGCATCGGGTGGATAGATTACCAAATAGTAGAGCGGGCCGATTTCGGTGGTGATCACGGACTCATCATCGGACATGCACAGCGAGCCTGGTTCAATCCTGAGTTTCTCGACCCCGGTGGAGTACCTCATACCGAGATCAATCCCCTGATGCAAGTAACCGGCAACTGCTTCACCACGGCCGCACAATTACAACGGGTGCCCTACTATTGATTCCCGAAATCCGGCGACCCGGCCTTGCCGCGGTCGCTCAGCTCGCCGGGGTTTCGGGGTCGATGATCTGGATGAGGTCGTCGAGCCCGGGTAGGTCGGGGTGATGGCTGCGTAGCACGCGGAGCCGGATGGTGTGCGCGCGGCGCTGGATCGCGGTGGCTTTTTCGGTGACCTGCCGGCCGAGCTGATGCGCCCGGTCTGGCTCGTTCTGGGCGAGCAGCAGGACCGAGACTGCCAGACCCCAGGCAGTTGGTCGGGCCTGGAGTTCGGGGGCAGCGGTGAGGATGGCGCTCAGCACGGGGAGATCACCGGCCTCGATCGCGGCGAACGCGGCCTCCTCGGCAACGGCGGGGTCGGTGACGATGCGGTAGACCTGCTCGACGGGCATCACGCCAGTCAGATCGAGGATGGCGAGGTGCTGGCGGGCGGCGGCAGAGTCGACGCCGTCGAGGATCGCTCGGCTGTCGTCGGTAGTGAGGGCGGCCTGGTGCTCGCGGAAGAAGTCGAGGGATTCCAACCAAGTCGGCATGTTGATCCACGCGGCGAGCAGGGCACGGCGGTCATGATCGCCGCTGCGCCGCCCGATGACCTCCTCGATGCCGAGTTCGTCGACCTCACCGAGCAGCTGCAGGAGGTTGTCTGGGACGGGGTTGGCGGGGTAGAGGCTGGCGAGGGCCTGCAAGGTGGTGCGAAACTCCAGCGAGGTGAGGACCTCGCGGTGCTCGTCCAGTACCGCCTGGATGGCGGGCCAGTCGCCGGCCTGGCCGTAGGCGTTGACCAGCTCGACGTGCGAGTCGGGGATGGGCGCGCTTGCCCAGGCCGGGAGCCCGTCGGCAGCCGGGGCGAAGCCGAGATCTTGGGCCAGCGACCGTATCGCCAGCCGGGCTCGCGACATCAGAATGACCGATGTCCGGTCGGGTGCCCCGTCGCCGATGGCCGGCAGATCGGCCTCGGCTGCCGCTTGGCGGAGCTGATCCCACGCTTGCTCGGGGTGCTCTGACGCCGAGAGCCGGCGGGTCCACGCCGCTCGTAGCTCAGCTCGTGCCGCCGGATGAACCATCGCGTCGGTCGCAGCGTGCCAGGCCGGAGCCACAGCGGCCGCGTGCCCGGCCTCGGACTGCCGGTCAGAGAGTATATTCAAGGACCTGGCGAGATCTGGCAGGAACGCGGCAGGGTTGGCTCCGGCCAGCTCCCGGTAGCGATCGACGGTCTCAGTGATTGAGGCCAGCGCACCGGCCCGATCACCGGTCTCAGACTGGCATTGGGACAGGTTGGTCAGCGACAGGGCGAGTTTGAACAGGAACCCGGCAGGATTTGTCCTGGCTAGCTCCCGGAGGATGGCGACAGCTTCGGTGATCGAGGCCAACGCCCCGACCCAGTCCCCCGTCTCTGACTGCTGCGGAGTGAGGTTGATCAGTGACAGTGCGAGTTCGGACAGGAACGCGGCCGGGTTGCTTCCGGCCAGCTCCCGGCGAATAGCGACAGCTTCGGTGATCGAGGCAAATGCCCCGGCGCGATCTCCAATCTCAGACTGGCATCGGGACAGGTTGGTCAGCGACCTGGCGAGGTCGGACAGGTATGCGACAGGGTTGACCCCGGCCAGCTCTCGGCAGCGGTCGACGGATTCGGTGATCGAGGCTAATGCTCCGGCTCGATCCCCGGTCTCTGACTGTCGGTTGGAGAGGGTGCTCAGCGACCTGGCGAGGTCGGGCAGGTAGGCGGTGGGGTTGGCCCCCGCCAGCTCACGCATGATGGCGACGGCCTTGGTAATCGAGGCCAACGCGCCCGCCCAATCCCCAGTCTCAGACTGGCATCGGGAGAGGATGCCCAGTAACCCGGCGAGGTTGGACAGGTATGCGGTGGGATTGGCCCCGGTCAGCTCCCGAAGAATGGTGACAGCCTCATTAATCGAGGCCAACGCGCCAGCCCTATCTCCAGTCTCCGACTGCTGCACAGAGAGGGTACCCAGCGATGTGGCGAGGTTGAGCAGGAACGCGGCGGGGTTGGTCCCGGCCAGCTCCCGGTAATAATCGACGGCTTCGGTGCTCGAGGCTAATGCGCTGACCCAATCTCCAATCTCAGACTGGCATCGGGAGAGGTTGTCAAGCGACATCGCAAGGTCAGGCAGGAACGCAGCGGGATTGTCCCCGACCAGCTCTCGGATACCGGCGACAGCCTCAGTAATCGAAGCCAATGCCCCAGCCCGATCCCCAGACTCAGATTGGCAGCGGGAGAGGGCGTTCAGCGAGGTGACGAGGCGGGGCAGGTACGCGGCAGAGTTGGCCTCGGCCAACTCGTAATAGTGCTTGACGGCCTCGGTGATCGAGGCTAGCGCACCGGCCCGATCCCCAGCCTCAGACTGGCAGTGGGAGAGGGTGATCAGCGAGACAGCGAGGTCAGGCAGGAACGCGGCAGGATTGACCCCGACCAGCTCCCGGCGCATGGCGACAGCCTCAATGACCGAGCCCAGCGCACCGGCCCGATTCCCAGCGTTGGACTGGCACTGGGAAAGGTTACTCAGCGACATCGCAAGGTCAGGCAGGAACGCAGCGGGATTGGTACTGGCCAGCTCCCGGAAGATGGGGACGGCCTCGGTGATCGAAGCTAGCGCGCCGGCCCGATCCCCAGCCTCAGACTGACAGTGGGTGAGGGTGTTCAGCGAGACAGCGAAGTCAGGCAGAAACGCGGCAGGATTAACCTCGACCAGCTCCCGAAAAATGGCGACAGCCTCAATGACCGAGCCCAGCGCACCGGCCCGATCCCCAACCTCGGACTGGCACTGGGAAAGGTTACCCAGCGACATCGCAAGGTCAGGCAGGAACGCAGCGGGATTGGTCCCGGCCAGCTCCCGGTAGCGATCGACGGCCTCGGTGATCGAGGCTAACGCTCCGGCCCGGTTCCCAGCCTCGGTCTGCCGACCGGCGAGGTTGTTCAGCGACCTGGCGAGGTCGGGCAGGAATGCGGCGGGGTTCACCCCGACCAGCTCCCGAGAGCGGTCGACGGCCTCGGTGATTGAGGCCAACGCCCCCACCCGATCCCCAGCCTCGGATTGCCGGAGCGCGAGGTTGTTCAGCGACATGGCGAGGGAGGGCAGGAACACGGGGTTGGCCCCCGCCAACTCCCGATAACAGTTGACAGCCTCGGTGATCGAAGTCAACGCCCCAACTCGATCCCCAGTCTCGGATTGCCCGCACGCGAGGTTGTTCAGCGATCCGGCGAGGCCGGGCAGGAATGCGGCGGGGTTGACCCCAACCAGCTCCCGATAGCGGTCAGCGGCCTCAGTGATCGAGACCAACGCACTGCCCCGGTCCCCGGCGTTGCCGGCCCGGGCGCTGACCCGCAGCAGGAGTTCGGCGAGCGTCGCCGGTTCCCCGTCGGCCGTCCTGGCCGCATCAAGCCGGCGCTGATCAACGATGAAGGCGAGCTGGTAGAGCCCGAGCGAGGAGAACGGCAGGGCCGCCGACAGGTCGTCCAGTGGTAGTGCCGTCTCGGGCCGGGCAGCGAGTTCCTCCAGGCTGGACGCTGCCGCGCCGCCCTGGGCGGCGGCGATGGCCAGCACGTCGGGCCAGCGGGTGATGTCGGCGTCGAGCAGCGTGGTGATCAGGCGGGTAGCCGTGTCCAGATCGTTCTGGCCAGCGCGCACCAGGGTGACCAGGGCCCGTTCCAGTCCGGGTTGGCCGCCGGCGTCCAAGGTCCGCAGTAGCAGGTCCGCATTGGCCCCGAGCTCGCGCAGCAACAGGTGGTCGCCGACTGGGTCGGGTCGCAGCGCCAGACCCTCGCCCGACGCCGGGCGCAGGCAGGTCACGAGGGTGCGGCGGGTGGCGAGGCGTTCTGCCGCGTTGTCGGCCAGCTCCTCGACGGCGATGAGGACACGATAGGCGTCGGTCTCGGGCGCCGCCACCAGCGAGACGCAGGCCGCCGCCTTGCGCATCAGGGCCCGGTCGGGTTCGCCGCCGGCCAGGCGCCGGTAGACAGTGGACCAGTAGTTCTGTTCGTGTTCGAGGACCTGGTCGTAGAGCTCGCCACGGGTGGTGGGCAGCGTCAAGACACCTTGGGCCGCGATCCAGCCGAGCAGGACGTAGTCCAGGGTGGTCCACCGGATGTCCCGTGGCAGCGCCGGCGGCTGCACCGCGGCGATGGTGAGCGCGGTGACGGTGCGGTGGTAGACGTCGCCGGGGTTGGGGTGGGTGTCGGGCAGCTCGATGTGCTCACACCGAAACACGTGGGCGTCGCTGTCGAGCGACTCGGTGATGGTGGCCAGCCAGTCACCGTCGACGGCGCGTGCGGTGAGTAGCACCACCGCGGGCGGTCCCCGGCGAGCCCGCAACGCCGCAAGCAACGCAACCGCGTCAGTGACCCGGCCGTCGGCGTAGTCGAGGACCACCAGCACCGGGGACACCACCCCGGCGAGCCAGCCAACCCCGGTTGAGCCTTTGGGCAGGGTGCCGGCGTACCAGCCCTCGGCGCGCAGCCGGTCGGCGAGTTCCAGCGCCAACCGGGTCTTGCCCGACCCGCCGATCCCGGTGACGACGGCCAGCCCGATGCGATCCCCCGCGGCGGTCTGCTGGCACCAGTCCCGCAGCACGGTCAACTCGTCGCGGTTCTGGAACGGCACCAGCTCGTACTCGGCGCGCAGCAACCGCAGCGGCGACTCCGCAGTGTCAGCCGCCCGGTACGGCGCACGCAACGGCTCGGACACCGGGAGCACGGCCGGAGCGTCACGGCTGGAACGGCGCCACGCGTTGCCGACATCCACCCCCACCCGCCACGTCCAGGCTGCGTCACCGTCATCCCCGTCCAGGTAGGTCGCCCCGTTCGCGACGGCCGTCGCCAGCTCGACGTCCAACCCCCAGGTGCTGGTCGTCCCCAGGGACACGGCCAGCCCGACCGGGTCGACCGCCACCACGTCGCCGTCCGGGCCACCGGGATCATCGATACGCTTCTGCAGCCCGTCGAGCAGGTCCGCTGGAACCTGCGGCCACACGTCGAGATCGAACAGCCCGTCGCTGCGGGGCTGCAGGTCGTGGTCGAGGCGGACCAGCACCACCGAGTGCGCGACGCCACCTCCGGACCGTTCGACCACGACGATGACCGGATGCAGCTCGGCGGTGAGGCACGCCCCGGCCAGCACCACCGCGAGATCCAGGCAGGTGGCGTGGCGCGGCGCCCACAGCACCTGCTCCGGCGGCCGGATCACCTGCATCCCGGCCGCAGCGCCCACCGCGGCGTAGGCGTAGCCGATCTTCTTCTCGGCGAGCGCGGCGTATACCGCCCGCAGCCGGGTCAGCCTGCTCTCTCCCGACCCGCCGGGAAGCTTTACGTGCCGGGCCACCTCTTTCGGCCGCACATAGCGGACCAACGCCAGCGGCTCACCCCCCAGCGCCCACTCACTCACCCTCGACCACCGCCACCGTGTCCGCGGCGACGAGATCCCCGGCGCGTGGAACCTCCCTGGCCGACACCCGCACCTCGTACAGCCCCGGCGCCTGGCCCGGCAGCTCACCTGTGTGGCAGCCCTGCGCGTCGTCCCAGCTCAGCACCCGGCCGGGCTGCCCAGCTACCCGACCTCCAACCGGGCGCAGCCGGGCCTTCACCGGCTGCTTGCTGACGTCGGCGTCGACCTCGCGCGAAGTAGCTCTGCTGAGCCAGGAGTCGGCGCGCACGGGCGCGTCCCGCTCGGAGCTGATTCGGCGCGCAATACGCACCCAGTATGGGGCCGACACCCCGGAGGGTCGTCTTGCCGCGCTGCGTGCCTCGGCGGGCACCTGGAGTGATCGGTCTGGCACCGGCGCCGAGTACGTCGAGGAGCTGCGTGGCGACCTCGGTCAGCGGTTGGCGCAGGTCGGACTTCATTGAAACTGCTTGACACCTCCGTGGCCGTGGACCACCTACGCGGCTATGGCCCGGCGACGTTACTGCTCGAAGATCTGGTGAGTTCCCCGGAATCGATTGTCGCCAGCGAGCTCACCCGCTTCGAGTTACTGGCGGGTGCCCGCCCCGGCGAACATGAGGACCTCGAGAACTTCTTTTCGGTGGTCGACTGGATACCGGTGACCGAAGACGTCGCACGCCGCGCTGGTGAGTATGCGCGCGCCTATCGGCGTAGCCACTCGGGAATCGGGGTTGTCGACTACCTACTTGCGGGCACCGTCTCCGCGGTGGGTGCCGACCTGGTGACGATCAACGTCCAGCACTTCCCCATGTTCGCCGATCTCCGCCCGCCTTATGAATACGGACCACCAGAGCAGCGTCGCGGCGAGCCATAAAAGTCATGTCGGGCACCCAGGGCACCTTGACTCTCGCCGCGAGGCCCGATCATGGCACCCGCGCGATGGTGATGGTGATCGGGTGCGGCACCACACCGGGCGTGCCGGGCAGCGCAATCTCGGCCAGATAGGCAATCGTCCGCTCGCGAACCTCCGCCGTCATCGCGGCGGTGCGCGCCCCGACGAGGAAGTCGAGCACCGGTTCTCCCACGCCATGCGGGTCGATGAACACATCGCGCAAATCCAGTTCCGCCACCATCGTCTCCGACCACAGGTCGAGCCGTCGCGTCGCCAGCTCCGCGGTGACGTCCTCGGCGCACCACAACCGGTGGCCCTGGCATGGGCTGAGCAGCTCGGTGAGCACGCACAGCGGCTGTCTCGGCGCGGTCGCGGCCAGCAGCAGCCCACCAGGGCGCAGCATCGCCAGCGCGTGATCCAGCGTCGCCCCGAGGTCGGCCATGTAGTACAGCGAGTGCACGAAGTGCACCAGATCGCCGGGTACCGCAGCCTCGTGATCGGCGAACGCACCGGCCACGGTGGTGACGGTGAGGGAGTCGGCGTCCAGTGCGGCGAGCCGGGCCGCGAACCCGGCCGCCGACGCCGCGTGCGGTTCGATCCCGGTGTATTCCACCCGGCGCCCGTCCGCGACCAGCGCGGCGGCCAGCGGAGCGTCGACGCGACCGTCCCCAACGCCGACGCCGACCACCCGCAACGGCTTGGCACCGAGCAGCGGCGGCAGCTCCCGGGGTAACCACGCTTGCAGGCAGGCGCGTTGGTCGCTGGCCGCCTCGTAAGCCGCGTGGGTGAGCGCGTAGCGCGCCCCGGACAGCTCGGGCAACCCGGACGAACCAGCCACCGCCTGCCGTAACCGGTGCAACGACGTGGACGGACTCAGAGTGGGCACTGAATCGAACCTATACGCACTCACACGTCCGGTTCAGCGAGCAACACGCTGTGGTTGGGTAGGAAGGTGGCCGCCCCTGACCCTGCCCTCGACCCGGCCTCTGGCGCGGCCCCCGACACAGCGCAGCGCAGCCTCGAGCATTGGAGCGAGGCGGGACGGGCGGGGATGCGGGCCTTCTACACCCTCGCCACCGAGGACTACCGCCAGCTCGCCGCCGCCCGCGACTGGGCCGTCGACCTGCGAACCCGCGCCGTCAACGGCCGGTTGCGGCTGCTCGACGTGGCCTGCGGCAGCGGCAAGTTCCCGGCCGCATTGCTGGCGGCCGGGCTGCCCGCCGCGACCCGGGATCTGACCGTGGTGGTCGACCTGCTCGATCCCTCCGCCTTCAGCATCGCCGAGGCCCGCGCCGTGCTGGCCGCACCGTTCGAGGCCGCCGTGGAGTACGAGATGTCGCTGCAGGACTTCGAGGTACGAGCCCGCTACGACGTCGTGTGGGCCACCCACGCGCTGTACGCGCTGCCCCCGACCGAACTCGCGGGCGGGGTGGCCCGAATGGTCGCGGCGCTGCGCCCCGGTGGGTTCGGCGCCGTCGCTCAGGCCAGCGCCGCCAGCCATTACCTCGCGTTCTACGACACCTACCGGGCCACCTACGCCCCCGACGCCACGCCCTACACCGACGCCGAGGCGGTCGCGACGACGTTGACCGCGGCCGGCGCGGACGTCGCGATCCAGCGGCTGCACTACCGCACCGGCTCGGCGGACCGCGAGGTGATCGAGGGCTTCCTGCGGCGATGCGCGTTCGACGACACGGTGTCGCTGGCCCGGATGGAGTCCGAAGGACCGCTGGCCGAGTACCTGGCGGGCTGTCGAGCACCCGACGGAAGTTACCTCTTCGAGCATGAGGCACATCTGATGACCTGGGAGAACGCGTGATCAACCCACACTTGTCGGCGGCCACCGCGGCTGGCGGGGCGTCCGACATCGACCTGGCCTGGGACCGAGGGAACGACCAGTGGTGGGACTGGTACATGTCGCTGGCCGACGGGCCGGCACCCAGCGGCCCGCTGGTGACGCTCCCCGCGTACGACCCGGGCCCGCTCCCCACTGACGAGATGGTGGCCGCCGAGCTCGCCGAGCCGTATCCGCTGACCCCGGCCCAGGCGGACCGGTTCACTGACGACTCGTTCGTCAAGCTGCCTGCGGTGCTCACCCCGGGGACTGTGGCTCGGCTGCGGGCTCGGCTGCGGGAGATGCTCGACGCCGAGGTCGACCCGGCGGTGGGCTTCCAGAGCCTGGAGATGATGTGGCTGACCGATCCGCTGCTGCGCTCGGCGGTGCTCTCGCCTCGCATCGGCGGCATCGCGGCGGCCCTGCTGCGCGCCGAGCGGGTGCGGCTCTACCACGACAACGTGCTGTCCAAGGAGCCCGGCGCCGGGCGGACCCCCTGGCACTACGACGCGCACCACTTCCCGCTGGACTCCCCCGACGTGCTCACCGCGTGGATCCCGCTGCAGCCCACACCCCGGGAGATGGGGCCGTTGGCCTTCGCTCGGGGCGCCGCCACCTGGCGGCTGGTGGCCGACGTCGAGTTCGACAAGCACGGCACGTCCTACGACCGGCGGGTGTCGGAGATCTTCCGTGACCGCTACGTCGTCGTCGAGGACGGCCCGTTCGCCGCGGGCGACGTCAGCTTCCACTCGGCGCACTGCTTCCACACCGCGGGTCCCAACCGCACCACGACCGCGCGGGTGGTGCTGGCGACGACGTACTTCCGTGATGGGGTGCGGGTGGTGCCGGCTCCCACCATGGTCAGCGGCGACTGGCGGAAGTTCATCCCGGGCGCCCAGCCGGGTGAGGTCGTGGCCAGCGACCACAACCCGGTGATCGCCTGATCGCGGCGCGCTCAAGGACTCAGGACCCGAACCCGCACGTCGGGCAGCTCGGCGAATCCGGCCTGGTCGTCGGTGGTGACCAGCAGTCGGTCGGTGGCTCGACTATGCTGGGCGACGTTGTGAAGATCGAGTTCGGCCTCGACCTCAGAGTCCGTCGAAACCGACAATTACATCTGGAGATCGCGGATGAGTGCCCTGGCCGACCAGACGATCATGGCCCTGCGTACCGGCCATGACGACCTCGCCACCCTCGTCGCCGGCATGAGCCCCGACGACCTCACCCAGCCTTCCGCGGCCACCGAATGGAACATCTCGCAGGTGCTCAGCCATCTCGGCAGCGGCGCCGAAATCGGGCTGGCCACGCTGGAGGCAGCGCTGAAGGGCACGAACAAACTCGGCTCCGAGTCTTACCAGAGCGTGTGGGCTCGCTGGAATGCGATGACACCCCGCGAGCATGCCGAAGGCTTCCTGCGCGCCGACGAAGCGCTGGTCGAGCGCTACAAAGAGCTCGATGACACCACCAGGGCGCAGCTGCGCATCGACTTAGGGTTCCTCCCCGAACCGGTCGACGTGGCCACCGCTGCGGCACTGCGGCTCAGCGAGTTCACCTATCACACCTGGGACATCCGGGTCATGTCCAATCCGGCAGCGAGCCTGGCCCCCGCAGCGGTTCCCCTGCTGCTCGATCCCGTGGCCATGCTCATCGGCTTCCTCGGACATTCCGACGCGCTCGACGGAAGGCAGGTGACCTTGGCAGTGCGGACGACTGAACCCAACCGTTCCTTCGGATTTGATCTGCGCGACGCGGTCAGCCTGGTCGACACCCCAGCACAGCCCGCCGGTGTCCTCGACACCCCTGCCGAGGCCTGGCTCCGCCTGGCCGCCGGCCGCCTCGCGCCACAGCACACTCCGCCAGCCGTGCAGCTCACCAGCGAGACCATCACCCTCGACGACCTGCGACGGGTCTTCCCCGGCTTCTGACCTCGCTGGTCTGCCGGGAGCGGCGCTGCTCGCGACGGCGATTGTGGCGCTCCTCGGCGCGCTCGCCTGGGCGGTCACACCCCGGCGCGATGACAGCAAGCCGACCGGCAAGGTGCTTGCGCGCGGAGTGGGAGCTGGCGCGGCACCGGCGATGGTGGGGGCTCGCTCGTAGTGGGGGCCGTCAGGGCTGGGTCGGTGGTCAGGATTTGTTCATACAGATGTTGCAGGGCCGGGCCTGGATCGATACCCAGCTCGTCCGCCAACGTGCTCCGGAGCCGCTGAAAGTGATTGAGCCTCAGCTTGGCGGCCGCATTGGTACAGCGCGAGCATCAACTGGCCGGCCACCCGCTCGTCCAGCGGGTGCTCCCCGGCCCGGGTGGTGATCTCGCTCAGCAGCCACCCGTGCTCACCGCGACGTAGCCGCAGGTCGGTGCGGTCCGGCTCGACGGCGAACCGGTCCCGCTCCAGGGTGGCCCGCAGCGCATTGACCCACGACGTGTCCAGCTCGGCGAAGGGCACTCCCCGCCATAGTCCCAGCGCCTGCTCGAACAACCCCAACGCCCGATCCTGGTCGTCAGTGGCGCGGGCCTGGGCAATGAGGTGGCCGAACCGGTGCACATCGACCGCCATCGGGTCGACGGTGAGGACATAGCCTCCGGCCTTGCGCGCGAGATCGATGTCGGTTATCGGGCTTAGCGCATGGCGTAACCGTGACAGGTAGTTGTAGAGCGTCTCCCGGGCCCGATGCGGCGTCCGCTGCCCCCACACCCGATTCACCAACTGGTCCACCGAAACCATCCGGACAACGGGTTCCGGTGCTTCTCAGTCAGAAAGGAAAGTAAAGATCATGGCCGACATCGGACCAGTCACGCTTCGTATCGAAGCGGTCAGCGGCTCTACATCATCCAGGGTCACCGTCAGCTACAGTGTCAGGTTTAATAGCCTCGATGTGGTCGGCAATCTCCGATACCGGGAAATAATCCGGTTGTTCGGGGACGACCCGCCGGTCGGCCCCTCTTCCAGTGACGATGTGCTCTTCAGCTTCCCGCGCCAAACGATCCGTCTCGACGGTAAGACCACGTTACAGCGTATTCGTTCTGCGCAGGTGTCTAACCGCATCCTCGACGAGGACCGAGGCTCCGATGAGGACGAGATCTACGCGGAGGTGCGTCTGCGGTCTCTGGACGCACGCTTCCCGGATGAGGTCCGACGCAGTGAGGACATCTCACAGCTGGTAGTCGAGCCGTCCGAAAGCTGAGCCTGCAACGCACGGTGGTCCCCCGCATACTCGCGGGGGACCACCGTCGCGCTGGCCGGCTCACTACGGCACGGCGGAAGTCATGCAGATGACGCCACCCGGCTCGGCGTATTGGAGCTCTGTAAGCGTCAGCGAGATTTTGATCCCCTTACTTTCTGGTGCCGGTGTCATCGACACGAAATCGGGCAGGAGTGAGCGTCCTTTCGGGCAGTGGATACTGCCCTGGTGCGCTGCGCTCGGCTCTCCCGCCGATGCTCGATGACGGTTATTATGACACTGTGGTCCGAGCCGGATAACTATGGCCGAGCCAAATAATTTCAAGTGCTGGATGCAGCACTCACCTGGCGACTCGGATCGAGCTCCGACGGCAGCTTGGTTGCGAGCACATGCTATTTCAAGTGAACCGTTGAAGGAGAACGTCATGAGTAACCCGGAAGAGCCAGGCTCGAGACCTGATGACTCGCAGAGGCCTAGACCTCCCGACAAGGTCAAATCCGACAATGAGAAGAATTTCGAGAAGGCCAAATTCGAGCAGGAAAAGACTTTCGAGAAGGTCAAGGCTGACAACGAGAAGCTGCCGGAAAAGCTCAAGCCGGAGGGTGAAAAAGTCTCCAAAGAGCTTGAGAAGGTCAAGTCCGACAAGGAGTTCGAGAAGGTCAAGCCCGACAAGGAGAAATTCGAGACCAAGGAGGTCAAGCAGGAGAAGCTCGAGATCAAGGAGCAGAAGTCCGAGAAGCTCGAGGTCAAGGAACAAAAATTCGAAATCGAGAAGGTGGTTCCAGAGAAGGGAATCCCGGAAGATAAGGCAGCTCAGGAGGGCCCATCGTTGCCGATCGACCGCGAGACTCTGATGCGCCACGCGGATGCCCTGGAGAGCATGGGGCGGGAACTGCGGCACTTCATCGAGGAGAGTGAGCGTCCCGACCTGAGCCGCGGCGCATTGCGCAATGAGCCGGACCAGGAGGACGGATCCTGAGGACGGCACGTAGTAGAAGGCGACGCGGTGTGGATTGTATTGGCCCATAGCGCAGACGAGTCGGCACTATGGGCCTTCCAACGGCTGCGAGCGCGGGCGCGGCAACCGGTAGAGCTCCTTCTGGTGGAAGCACTCGACACACCGGTGACGAACTGGATCCACCAGGTCGGTGCGGAGGGGGCCTGCGTCGAGGTCCGCCTTGGCGATGGACGCCTGCTGAGCACCACCGGCGTGCGCGCGGTGCTCAACAGGCTGATCTGGCCGCCCCTCGGGCTCGTCGCCACCGCGGCGCCTGCGGACGCCCAGTACGCCCGGAGTGAGCTCATCGCCTTTGCGATGAGCTGGCTCCATTCACTGGCCCCGGTGATCGTCAACGAGGCCACGTCACAGGGACTCTGCGGGCGCTGGCGCCCCGCGCTGCACTGGCGGGTCCTCGGTATGCGAGCGGGGCTCCCGATTGCGCCATTGCAGATGACGAGCGCGGCCGTCGACCGCGAGGAGGACGGGGCCATCAGTACGACGGTCCTCGTCATCGGCGGTGAGCTGCTGGCAGATAGTGCTCCGGACGCGATTCGCCAAGCCGCCCGCCGGCTTGCCGTGTTGTCGGAGACGGCGATCCTCGGCCTGCGGTTTGCCGGCGCCGATCCGGCCCGTTGCGGTTGGCGCCTGCTGGACGCCACCCCGCAACCCGATCTCAGCGCGGCAGGTGAGGCCGGGATCGTCGCCCTGGAAGAGGTGTTGGCGCAGTGATCCTGATGTGCGGTATCCCCAGTGAAACGTCGCTTGCCATGGTGGCCGAGGCGCTGACCCGCCGGGAGATCGCCCATGTCATGGTCAACCAGCGGCAGGTGCGCACGCTGGCCGTGGAGCTCAGCGTGGACGACGAAGGTTTGCACGGTCGGCTCACCGGTCCGGACTCGTGTATTGATCTGACCTCTGTGACGGGGGTGTATCTGCGTTTCATGGACGATCGCTGGCTTCCCGAGCTTGAGGACGAGCCGCCGGAGGCACCGGCACGCGTTGCCGCCCGCGCCTTTCACGAGCTGATCGGTCACTGGGCTGATGTCACCTCGGCGCGGGTGATCAACCGATACGTCGCGATGGGGTCGAACTTCTCCAAGCCCTATCAGTTGCAACTCATCCGCGAACACGGTTTCGCGGTGCCGGAGACGCTCGTGACGAACGATCCTGGGCGCGTCACCGAATTTCGCGACAAGCACGGGCCACTGATCTACAAATCGATCAGCAGCGAGCGTTCCATCGTGAGTCGGCTCGACGACCACGATATTACTCGGCTGGAGCGGATTCGCTGGTGCCCAGTGCAATTCCAGGAATTCGTCCCCGGCCCCAACCTACGGGTCCATACCGTCAGTCACGAGGTTTTCGCCACGGTGATCGACACGGACGCCGTGGACTACCGCTACGCGATCCGGCAGACCGGAAGCGCTGCGGCCTTCGCACCCTACGATCTCGGAGACGAGCTCGCCGAGCGTTGCGTACGACTGGCCTCCGCGCTCGGACTCGAGGTCGCCGGCCTGGACCTCAAGCTCGCACCTGACGGACGGGTCGTCTGTCTGGAAGTCAATCCCAGCCCGGTGTTCAGCTATTACGAGCTGCATACCGGCCAACCCATCGCGGACGCCGTCGCCCGGCTCCTGAACGACAGCGTCCAAAGCCCGGCGCTGTGTGCACGAGGGGCGGACACACTGGACATAAAAGCCTGACATGCGGGCTAGGGGGTGAGGAGGAGCTTGCCGATGATGCCGCCTGCTTCGAGCATGCGGTGGGCTTGGTCGGCTTCGGACAGGGGCAGAACGGCGTGGACGATCGGTTTGATCTGGGCGGTGGCGAAGAGGGGCCAGAGGCGGGTGACGATATCGGCGCAGAGGGCGCCCTTGCCGTGCGGGCCGTCGACGGGACGGCCGCGCAGGCCGATGGCGGCGATGGACGCCCGTTTGGGCAGCATCGCCCCGAGGTTGATGTCGGTGGTGGTGCCGCCCTGCAAGCCGATCACCACCAGCCTGCCGTCCGGGGCCAGCGCCCGGAGGTTACGCGACAGGTACGTGGCGCCCATGTTGTCGAGGATGACGTCCGCGCGGCCGTTGAGTTCCGCCGCGAAGTCCTGATTGCGGTAGTCGATCAGGATCTGTGCACCCAGCTCGGCGCACACCGCGAGCCGCTCCCCCGCCGCGGTCACCGCGACCTGAGCACCGAGTGCCGCGCCGACCTGGATCGCATGCGTGCCGATGCCCCCCGAACCGCCGTGCACCAGTAGCAGCTCCCCGGCTGCGAGCCTGGCGTGGCGCACCACCGTCGACCACACGGTGCATGCCACCTCGGGCACTCCGCCCGCGGTGACCAGATCGATCCCGGGCGGCAGCGGCATCAGCTGCGCGGCGGGCACAGTGACACGCTCGGCGTAGCCCCCGCCCGCCAGCAGCGCGCAGACCTCGTTGCCGACCGCGACTCCGGCCACGCCTTCCCCGAGCTCGGCTACCACTCCGGAGCACTCCAGGCCCAGAACCTCACTCGCCCCCGGTGGCGGGGGGTAGCGACCTTGGCGCTGCAGCAGGTCGGCCCGATTGACCGCGGTGGCGGCGACGTCGATCAGCACCTCGCCGGGTCCCGGTCGGGGATCGGGCTGCTCGGTGAATACCAGGACCTCAGGACTGCCGAATTCGGTGATCGTGATAGCGCGCACCCCGTGACGGTAGCCGCCGCAACCGGAAATGCGCTTGCCTCCTGACGGACGTTGCTCGGCGCGGTCTGACCGAGTGCCAGGGCCAACCCGCTCATGGGCTGCGGTCCGAGCCGGTTGATCGGTGGCTAAGGTGCCGGGATGGCTCATTTCGGCGACTTCCAGAGCGAGATCTACCAACGCGGGGCCGCTGGAGAGCGACCGGACCTGCCATTGACCTGTGACGGGCTGGAAGCTGCGGCGCAGGGGGTGTTGTCAGCCGAGGCGTTCGGCTACGTGGCCGGCGGGGCGTCGAGCGAGCGGACCATCATCGCCAATCGCGAAGCCTTCGTCCAGTGGCGGATCGTGCCCAGAATGCTACGGGGTGTTCTCGAGCGGGATCTGTCCACCACGCTGGTGGGCACGTCGATGAGCGCTCCGGTGCTTACCGCGCCGATCGGGGTGCTCGGCCTGGTGCACCCCGACGCCGAAGCCGCGGTCAGCCGGGCGGCCGCCGCGCTGGGGCTGCCCAGCGTGCTGTCCACCGCGTCGTCGACCACGCTGGAGGACGTCGCGGCTGCGGCCCCGGATGGCCCGCGGTGGTACCAGCTGTACTGGCCCAAGGACGTCGAACTCGCCGAGTCGCTGGTGCGCCGCGCCGAGTGGGCGGGGTATCAGGCCATCGTGGTCACCGTCGACACCTGGGCGTTGGGCTGGCGGCCACGGGATCTGGAGCTCGGGCATCTGCCGTTCCTGCGAGCTCAGGGCCTCGCCAACTACCTGTCCGATCCGGTGTTCCGGTCCCGGCTGAGCGCGCCGCCGGAGGAGTCCGCAGTGGCGATGCGCGCGGCCGTGCTCGCCTGGGTGGAGCTGTTCGGCAATCCGGCACTGGGCTGGCCGGACCTGTTGTTGCTTCGGGAGTGGACCCAGCTCCCGATCGTGATCAAGGGCATCTGCCATCCGGACGACGCACGGGCCGCGCTCGACCACGGTGCCGACGCCATGGTGGTCTCCAACCACGGTGGTCGGCAGGTCGACGGCGCCCGGGCGGCGCTGGACTGCCTGCCCGACGTCGCCGCCGCGGTCGGCGACCGTGCGCCGGTGCTTCTGGACTCAGGGATCCGTTGCGGAGCCGACGTGCTGATCGCGCTCGCCCTGGGCGCGCGGGCCGTGCTGCTTGGAAGACCATGGGTCTACGGGCTGGCCCTGGCCGGGCAACGCGGAGTGGAGCACGTGCTGCGAACCGTGCTCGGCGACCTGGATCTGACGCTGGCTCTGGCCGGCTACGCTAGCCTGTCGGAGCTGACCGCTCAGTCCGTCGTCAAGGAAGCATGACCGATCAAGATCGAGTGATGTGCCCTATCGCCCGGTAATCGGTTAGCCTATACGGGTGAGTACCCTGATCGAGAAGACGCACCGGCTCACCGAAGACGAGATGCGTACGTGGCGAGCCTACGTGGTCGGCAAGGCGCTGCTCGACTCCCGGCTGCACCGCGACCTGCAAGAAGAACATCACCTTGCCCTGGCCGACTACGAGCTACTGGTCCGGCTGTCCGAGGCGCCATGTGGACAGGCCCGGATGAGCACGCTGGCTGAGCAGGTCGGGTCATCCAAGAGCCGGATCTCTCATCAGATAGGGCGGATGGAGAAGGCCGGCTTGGTGCGGCGCGAGGAATGCCCGAGTGATGGGCGTGGCGTGGTCGCGGTGCTCACCAGTCACGGAAGGGATGTGTTGCGCAGCGCTGCCCCCACTCATGTGCGTGGTGTTCGGGATAATTTGGTCGACTTGCTCTCTGAAGGTGAACGCAGCGTACTGGCGGATGTTTTCGAACGGGTGAGGACCCACTTACGCGGAGAGTGATCACCCATGGGGGTGTCAGTCTACGACCGAATGGGGTAGTAGGTTCCCCCCACAGTGCGGCGAGTGGTCGCCAGTTCGGGGCACGTATGTACTGGAGAGGTGGGAGAGAATGGCCAGTCCGGTGGGGGAGATGAGTCCCGTTTCACTGCCAGCCGACGGGATGTGGGCCAGCATGCAGGAGGTCGACGACCCTCGTCCGATGCCGGCCCTGCCCGCGGAGCTCAACGCACCGCCGCTGAGCCCGGTGCCGGTCCCTATGGTGCCCGAACTGACCCCGGACACACCGATGCAGAAGGTCGTCCTGCCCGGGTTGGTGGATCTGACGCTGGGTAGTGTGGTCGTTCCGGGGCGGTTCGAACCGTACCGGATCGCGGGCTTCGTGACGCGGTTGCACGACATGCCGCCCGGCTCGGCGGCCGACCTTTCGCGGCGCTATGGGCTGAACCAGGTGCCTGGCTGGCCGCCCAGCCACGATCTGTACGTGCTGCGGTTCTACGCGCACTGCCCGCCGCTCTACATCGCGCCCTTCGAACGTAGCGTCTACCAGCTCGATCTCCTCGAGCTACCCGCAGGCACCGAGCTGTGGCGGGTCGATGCCGAGGGCAACGAATTGCGGGTGGGTGCCTACCTCAACCGGCAGATCGGTTGGGTGAGTACCGCGCCACTACGGCTCGGCCCGGCGCGCTGGAACCAGCCACCGAACCCCCTGATGCCCAGCGTGCGACGCGGACTGGTCGCCCGTTTGTTCGGCCAGGATTTCGACGCCGACTTCGGCCCCGGCCCCGGCGAGGTGACCCTGCACCCGCTGCCCGGCGCGACCCCGCCGGCGAACTTCATCGAGCAGTTCCGCACCTTCACCCTCGTGGTGCAGATCGACGAACTCGATTCGCTGGAGCTCGTCCGCTGGCGCGCCGGCTGGCGGGGCCTGCCCGTCGAGCTTGTAGAATCCTGGCCGCACCGATCCGTGATCCACTACATTGGGGAGAACGGTCACCGTGCCTCCGGCTTCGGCCTCGCCGAGGTCGACTACCGCGTGTGGCGCGGCCCAGTACCGCACAGCGAGCTCATCGACGTCCACCAGCAGCGGGTAGTCCTAGCCACCCAGTAACCAACCGCGCGTGTCCGGCCCTCATGCACACCGTGTCCGTCCCTCATGCACACCATGTCTGCCTCGCATGCCATCAGCGGGTGACGCTGGCCGTATTGTGAGGGCGGACCGTTGTGGCGTGCAGGCGTCGGGACCGAACCCGCGTACGGTACACCTCGGAAGCGTGGCAGAGCGGCCGAATGCACTCGCCTTGAAAGCGAGCGTCGTGAGAGCGACCGGGGGTTCGAATCCCCCCGCTTCCGCCAGTCTGATCAGCGGAAATACTGGTTCAATATGGTTTCCCTGCCCCAGGCTCTCCAGGCGGGTCTCAGTTGATCCGTCGCAGGGCCACTGAAGGAGCCAGAGGCTAGCGCAGGGCGTTCGGGTAGCTCTGGAGCCGCACTAAGGGCCGCAGGGACGACATTCACCACCCATCCCTCCGAATTTTGATCGGTGAGGATTTCTGTACGGTTTCAAGGTGGCCTGGCTACGGGTGGACGGGTACGAGTCTCGCCCCCCGCTGGTATCACAGCCACGATGACGTGGCTTCGGCCTCCGCCGCATGCTCGCAGACATGGTATGGCGCCGTCACCTGTGCGCCAGAGCAGGCGCGGCTCCCTCCCGCACCGAATTGCTGGCCCGTGCAGACCGTCAGAACCGTGCGAGGACGTAAACAACAGGCTGTAGCGGCGCCCGCGCCGCCGTTGAGTTGGCCGACCACCGTTCGAGCTAGAAGGCGCGCGATCGTCACCCTTTGCAGATTTTATGACTCAACCGGGTGATACGTGAATCACGCAAAAGTGCAATTGAAAACTTCGATTTCTTCCCGTAAGAATGGAATTGCGATCGTGCGGCAGCCAAAGCTAAATCACATAGGTGTAATAAATCTACACGAGGGGGCAGCATGAAGATTCGTACAACGAAGATCCGTAAGGCGTCTGCGGTTGGGGTCGCAGTTGCCTCCATAATGGCAGCCGCGACCAGCGCTGCGTTGGGCGATGATCAATTTTCGGAATTAGCCAGATCGCAGTATGAGATTCGCTCGATGGCGGACCTGCCACCCAACGGAACCTGGGTTCCGTACTCTGTCGGCGAAGAGAGCTCTGCGAACTCGGCGCCGTCACGGGCGAATCAGACTCTGGTGCCTCCGATAGCCAGGCCCTGTCTTCCCGGAAAGACCAACTATCCGGCACCAAACGAGCGGTTCAATTGCATGGCGTTCTATGCTGACAATGGTAATGTCGGCCACCCGGTCTTGCTGCGACAGGGGGCGGCCGGCGACTTCGGGTACCTGCATGCACTTATTGATCACGGACTTGACGAAGAAACTATAGCATACGTCATCGTCAACAATGCCGCAGGGCAGCGTCAGATGAATGGTCGGTTCCTGTATGGTCTACAATATGAGGTGGCAGGAGTTGGACTGATTGCGGTCGAAGTCTACGAGCAGCGAGAGCCGCATGAGAACTTCAACGATGGAGACAGCCTTGGCGTTGTCACCGCCTTCTGCCCCGGATTTGATGGCCAATGCCCCGAAGGTGTCAACGAGAGTATTCCTTGATGGACGCTAGCCGCGTTGCACGTCTCGCCGAGCAGGAGCGGGATAACTGGAGAATCGGGGGAACATTTGCCCAGCCTCGGATATCCGGGGGCAGCGGGCCGGGTGCCTATCTACCACTTGACTCGCCGACGGCAAGTACCCAGACATCGACTGAACCTCCTCCTATGGTTAAGTTCATCGACGTACAGGCTATCGGAACTACGCTTATTTTTGGATTTCGCTGGCCACCCGACAAGAGGAGGAGGGATATTTTGCTCGCCGTAGATTTCCGCGATTATCCTGGCGATGAGATCGGGGCCAGCACATGGCTTCTCGAGTATATCGAGCAGCGTATCCATCACGACACTAGCTGGTTCCCCGGTGCTCTGACAGAGATCTCAAAATCGGTCGCATTTCTCCGTCCGGTCCGGCATCCTGGGGACAACGGGAATCAAGGGGTTGGGTCACTCCCGGTCCAATAAGATCACCGCCACGAAGAGCACGTCGAAATGAGCCACCTTCGTGCGCCGCTGTATGCCGAGCGTCGTGCAGCTGAGCATCCCGAACTCCGGCTGCTGCGAGCAACTCTTTCCAGTGCTTGGTGTCCGTGCGCGGATTGATGATGCCGCCGGTCGATCAGCGAATAGCATCCGCCATCTTGCCACAGTTGTCGGGCGGCCTCTCGCTCCTGGTCTTGCTCGGTCTGGATGCTTAGCAGGAGTTCGACCAGTTCGGGGGGCAGCCCGATACCTCTACGTCCGGCACGTGATTTTGTTTCGGCCGTGTCAGGCCGAGTGTTATAGCGCTGCGGGCAGTGGCCAGGCTTTCGCCCGCCCGTACCGCTGCACCCGTGCTCCCAGCGCCGCCGCTGTTCGGTTCCGTGGTTGCCCTGGCGCTGTCATACTTGTCACTCTGTCACCCTAGGAGCGCTGACCTGCGATGATGGGTGACGGTGGTGTGACTGGGGACGTTGCGGCACTTACCTCTCGCAGCCCCCAGCGCAGGCGTCATTGAGAGGCGGCTGGAACATTCTTCGGGAGGTAGGCACGTGTGGGTGAGCTGGGTGCTGACTGGGGGAGGCATGCTGCTTGGCCTTTTTTATTTTCTGAAATCGCGTAAAGTCAAGCAAATTGAACATAACTTCACTATTGCGCGAGCGGGAACTCAAAAACCTCCAGAGGCGAACGTGACCGTGCGGTTGATCTCCACCGGTACAGAGCCTATCAAGGCTGACGACTTCGAGGGCGATCTGGTCATTGAGTTGTCTGGCGCGATCTCGATAGCGTCCGCGCGAATTATCAAGTTGATTCCGGAGAACTTGAAACCTGTACACCGGATCCACCGGAATGAGATTCATCTCTCGCCATTGTTGCTGAACGTCCGTGACACCATCGAGTTTCATATAGTGTCGACCGGAGTACCCAGCGACGTTCGCCTGGCCGTCAGAATTGCTGGCATCTCAAGCCCAAGAAGAGTCCGAGTACCCGGCTTTCCGACGGGTCGACGCGATATCCTGTACCGCTATGTCTCCGTGTTTGGCCTGCTGCTCATAGCAGCCAGTCAGTTACCGCGTATGGTGGGCGACTATGCGTCGAGCCAGATGGATCTATTCACATTGACTGTGGGATTGCTGGCCAGCGTTATGTCCGTCTTGACTTTCGTGTGGACAGCGTATGAGCATCGGAAGTCACGACGTTGGCGTTCATAGTGCTTTCCGAACGGATCGGGCAAAACCACACTGGCGTTGCTGTGTCGTCGACCTCGACACCGGCGCTGTGTGCATCCTACAGCAACACGGTGACGACCAGCCCCCACCGAGGCCTACATGCTGTGCAGTTCGGCTTGGGGTGTCCACCACCCGCACCGTGAGCTAGACCGGTGGAACTGACCGAGCGTTGGTTGTCGATGAGTAGTGGCGCGACCACGTCAGCTCACTTCTCGTCTCATTCATGTCCGTTCACCCTGGTCCGGGAAGTGCCGCTATTGTGCTGTAACAAGCAGGGGCGGACGGTTGTGACTGAGCTCGTATGCGAGCTCGCGGAGCTTGAAAGCGAGCGTCGTGAGAGCAACCGGGGGTTCGAATCCTCCCGCTTCCGCTACCCTGACTAGCGCGAACACCGGTCGAGCGCAGCGTCCCAGACTGCGACGAACGTTTCGATGGCGCGTTATAGACCTATTTCAGTCTCCTCTCACCTGGCTGTCTCCCCATCACCCGGCTGACCGATCGGTCATCCGGTGACCTGGTGTTTGGCGATGCTGGTTCGTGCGGCATCGACGGCAGCCCGGTCCATTCCGCCGATTTGTAGGTCGAAGGTCAGCTCGGCACCGGCTTTCGGTTCGATCGCATACACGGTCAAGGTACCGGTTTCGGACATGAAGAAGGTGACTTCTAACAGTGAACCGGCTGGTCGGTGAGGCGGTAACCCCGTCATAATGCCTTTTCCGATGAGCGTGTTGTGGCTTAGCTCTTCGGATTCCACAGCACCTTGCTGCTCCCAAACCTCGATCTCCACCATCCGCTGGTTCTCGTGGCCAATGCCGAACGAATAGGGCCCGGTGTCGGCTGGCAGTGGCGTATTGGCCCGGAGCAGGTGCACGATCATCTGTCGGGCAGCGAACGGATCGGTCTGAAACAGGGGATCCCGCGGGTCGGCTGCCTTCACTCCGAACGCTCTCGGCACCACGGTGGTGACCTTTTTCGCCACTATGGACTTCACCTGCTCGACGCTCATGCCGAGATAGTCGGCGGCATTTTCAGCAGCTGCGCGTGAGATCTCGCCACCTGCGGCGTCTACGGCCTGCCTGGTCTGCGAGATGCGCGCGAACAGCGCAGCTCCCTTGACCACGGCGAGATCGGGTTCGTGCAGGTGCGCGACGAACCCGAGGCGCTCAGCCAGCAATCGGGCCACGGCGGGCGTTCTGGTCATACCACCGACCAGGACGACATCGTCGAAACTGGTCACTCCCTTGCGACGGGCGAGAGTGACAGTGCGTTCGGTGGTCTCGACCACCCGATCGAGCAGATCGGCGGTCAGCTCTTCCAGCGTCTGCCGGGTCAGTTCTAGTCGGGCCACCGTGCCAGCGAACCGCAGCTCAATGCGGCGGGACTCGGTGTGGCTCAAGTCCTTCTTGAGTTGCTCGGCCATCGACGTGAGTTCCTGGATGAACTCCTCATCTGCGGTCGGGTCGAGCTGGGGATGCTGGGCGGTGAAGCTGGCAAGCAGATGCTCGCGAATCCGCTCATCCCAGTCCGCGCCGCCGAGCCGGGGATCACCGTCGGTGCAGACGACGTGGATGTCGTCAGCGTCGATGCGGATCACGGTGGTGTCAAACGCACCACCACCGAGGTCGCAGACCAGCAAATGCCGGATTCCCTGCGCGCCGCTCGAGTCCGATGTGTGCAGTGCCTGGTAGTGCAGTGTGGCCGCGACCGGCTCGGACAGCACATCGAGCACCGTGAGTCCGGCAATCTCGCCCGCCTTGCGGGTGGCCTCTCGCTCAGCGAGGCCGAAGTAGGCAGGCACTGTGATCACTACCTCACGCACAGCCAACCCAGTGTGCTCCTGTGCTGCCCGGATCAGCTCGCGCAGGATCAATGCCGAGATCTTCTCGGGCGAGTACTTTTGCCCGTGGTATTCTGCAACGACGTCTCGCTGACCCATCTTGCTTTTGACCAGTTGAACAACTAGATGCGGGGCCAGCAGGGCCGAGTGCTTGGCTGCGCTGCCCACGATAACCCGGCCGCTGCCCTCGAAATAGACCACCGACGGCATGGTGTCCTCGCCGATGGCACTCGGTACGACCACGGGTCGACCGGATATCCCGTCCACATAGGCAATGCAGGAATGCGTGGTGCCGAGGTCGATACCGAACGGCGTGGTTGACTTGTCGCCCCCGTCATCGGCATTGGTAGGTGAATTCGGAGGAGTCTGACGTAGTATTAGCTCCTGGAGAACGACTCGATTAGCAGGGGGCTCTGAGGTGTTCTTTCCCTCTCCATGGTGGATATCTTTCATCGCGGCGATCTGTCGCACCTGCTCGGGCGTTCGCCTACCGAGCTTCTCATCGAGCACGAGTCGCAGTTGGGCCGCAGCGATCTGCTCCTCGGTGATGCGGGGTGTGGGGTCATCCATCGTCACGATCATCCCTCCCGATGGTCCGGCAAGTCGCGCAACAGCTCATCTAGTACACGCTCCTGGAACACGTCCAGCAACAGGTAGTCGTCAGGCTGCGCCAGATCGGACTGGGCAAGCTTGGTCAACAACTTCAAGCCGGCTACCCGCTTAACGGGCGAATCATCGAGCGCTAGTTCGGCTGCCCAGGTGAACCGCCGCCACCACTCTGCTCTGTTGTTACCCCGAACCGCCAATCGAACACCGAGCAGCGCACCGCTAGCAGTCAGCAGACCGGCACCCAACGACAGGCCCGCGTGCAGCCAGGGATTCACTAGTACCTTTCATGATCGACTGTTTGGAGTCCTCGTAAGAGGTCGACCGACGTGAACGGAGGTATTGAAGACCCTCGGTCTAGATCAGCCGCGCTCGGTATCACACGTCCGAGAGTTAGTAGCACAAGGTAAGCCCAATTCCATCCAGGGGTTCCAACCCCTCCGCTTCGGTGGCTGTGAACAGCGGAACTTGGGGAGAATTTCTAGTGAGACTTCCCCTCGGCCCGCGTCTTGGCCGGCTCGCCTGTGAGGGGCGGACCCGAGTGGCCGTGATGGAGGTGGCTCAGGAGTCACAGCCAGTGTTCACGAGGGCCATCTACCATCCCGACACCGACGGTGGTGCGGTTCCCCGGTTCAGGCACGCCAAAGGCTGACCGCCTGGGTCACCGCGTATTGCTTCTATCTAACGCTGAGACTCCGGCTCAGGCGTGAGCGTGAGTTTGGCCAGTACACTGGGGACGCGCAGCTCGGAATGTGACGGGTGAGCAGCCGCAAGTTACGGTAAAGGGATCGTCGCTTGCGGGTAACTTTCGGAGCCTACGCCGTCGAACTTCCCTCTTAACCTATTCGAGTGACTAGGCGACAGTTGTGTTGACGATGTGTAACTTCTCATGCGCGCATCCTGCACTGATGGATGAATCTACTGACGGAGTGTATACTCATCTTCGCACCGAGTGTATGCCTTACTGGCAAAGTGTCAGAGACAGCGGGATGACACACGCCCAAGGCCCGGGCGCGGTGCAGGATCATCTGGCGTAGTCCGGCTAGCGGGAAGGGCTGTATTCACGTGAGCGAGACCTACACCGCGGTATACGAACAAGACGGCCCAGTTTGGGTGGCGAAGATCGCCGAAGAGTCTGGTGTGCACAGTCGTGGGGCCAGCATGGCAGAGGCCCGGACGAACATACGGGACGCTCTTGCCCGGTGGCTCAAGACTGACTCGCAAGAACTTCACGTCATTGATGACTTCCGCTTGCCAACCAAAGTCCGGAGCGCCCAGGAAGCGGTGCGGGCGACTCGGACGGATAGCGAGCGGGGCCAGATGATGGCCAGCATGACCGATCCCAGGTCGGCAAAGAGCTGGGCCGAAGAATTGGGTATGTCGATGCGTGACCCGGTGACGGTCCAATTGCTCGAAGGCTTGGGGGACACCGAGATCTCGATCGATACGTTCTGTCACACGATTACGATGGTGGAAGAGACCACGAGGTGGGCGGCGACCGGCGACTTTCTTCCACCGAACGGTAGCCATAAGGACAAATAAGACGGCGACAGCTCGACTGACTCAGCCGGGAAAGATCTCACCACCGCTCGGGGCCAGCACTTCCCCTGTGTAGTAGGAAGAGAGCTGCGGTGCGGCGAAGAACACGTAGGAGGGCGCGATCTCGTCGGGGTCTGCCGCGCGGCCCATCGGTGCCTGCTGACCGAACGATTCGACCTTCTCCTCCGGCATGGTGGAGGGAATCAGCGGGGTCCATACCGGGCCGGGGGCGACGCAGTTGACCCGGATCTCCCGCTCCAGCAAGGTCTGGGCCAGTGAGAAAGTCAACACGTGCACCGCGCCCTTCGTCGCCGAGTAGTCGATCAGCGATTTGTTTCCGCGCAGGCCGTTCACCGAGCCGGTGTTGATGATCGAACTACCCGGGCGCAAGTGCGGCAGTGCCGCCTTCGTCATCCAGAAGTAGCTATGGATATTGACGTCGAAGGTGCGCAGCCAGCGCTCATCCGAAAGCTCCTCCAGCGCGTCCACCGGCTCCTGGGTCGCGACATTGTTGACCAGCACATCCAACTGGCCCAGTTCGTCGATGACCCGTTGTACCACCTGGCGACAGTGCTCAGCATCGGCCAGATCGCCGGCGATCGTTAGGCACCGCCTGCCCTGGTCGCTTACCAGCTTGGCGGTGTGTTCGGCGTCCGCGTCCTCGCATAGGTAGGCCAGCGCGACGTCGGCGCCTTCCTTGGCGAATGCGACACACACCGCCCTCCCAATTCCTGAATCACCACCGGTGACCAGGGCGACTTTTCCATCGAGCAGACTGCGGCCCACGTAATCGGCCATTTCGTCCGCTGGTTCTGGACGCATCGTGCTGGTCTCCCCCGGCGGCGACTGCTGCTGCGGTGGCCGGATCTTGTTCTGCTCCACGCGAGCGGACTACCCCACGCCTCCGTTCGATAAACCACCTCTCAGCGCGGTAAGCGCTGGGTACGAAGCTCGCCCATGTCATGGCGAGGCGAAATTCGACGGTAGCCTCGGGATGTGGTGGTCACCCAGCAGCGCACGCTTCCACGCTGGAGCTTTGTGGTACCGCCGGTGGCAGCACTCGTGCTGGCGGCGACCTGGGGTCGCTCTCCCGGTGTGGATGCGCTGCTGGCATTGGTGGCTGTGGGGCTGGTGGCGGCGGTGGTCGCGGCCGTCCACCATGCCGAAGTCGTGGCCCACCGCGTCGGGGAACCGCTCGGGACGCTGATCCTGGCGGTGGCGGTGACCGTCATCGAAGTCGGACTGATCGTCACGCTGATGGTGTCCGGCGGCGATGACGCATCGACCCTGGCCCGGGACACGGTGTTCGCCGCTTTCATGATCGTCTGTAATGGAGTGGTCGGCCTGTGCATCCTGGTGGGAGCACTGCGCCACCGGGTGGTCGACTTCCGGGTCGAAGGGGTCACCGGTGCGCTGGCCACGCTGACCGCCGTCGCGACACTCGGCCTGGTCCTGCCGACCTTCACGACCAGCACGTCGGGGCCGACGTTCTCGCCTGCGCAGCTGGCCTTCTCCGGTGCCGCCGCGCTGATCTTGTATAGCGTGATGAGGACCACGCGCCACCCCCGACCGGGCAAACAGCACTGGTCAGCCTTGGGTTGCTCGGGGTCTGCCTGGTCGCCGTGGTCGGGTTGGCGAAAACGGCCTCGCCCGCGATCGAGTCCGCGGTCGCCGCCATCGGTGCTCCGGCGGCGGTGGTGGGGGTCGCGATTGCTCTACTGGTACTCATGCCCGAGACGGCGGCCGCCGTGCGGGCGGCGGTCCGTAACCGGGTGCAGACCAGCCTCAACCTTGCGCTGGGATCGGCGCTGGCCAGCATCGGCCTGACGATCCCCACGATTGCGTTGGCCTCGCTCTGGCTTCCGGGCCCGCTGTTGCTCGGTCTCGGCCCGAAGGAGATGGTGCTGCTGGGGCTGACCGTCGTGGTCAGCGTGCTGACGGTGGCAACCGGCCGGGCCACCCTCCTGCAAGGGACTGTGCATCTCGTGATTTTCGGCGCTTTCCTCTTCCTCGCCGTCATGCCCTAGCGCCCCGCCTGAATCCGGAACCGTGCGGCCCGGCTACCGTGCCTGCTGTGACCTTGTCTGTGACCCAGCGGATCGCCGAAGAGCTGGGCGTGCCCGAGCGGCAGGTGGGTGCCGCGGTGGGCCTGCTCGACGGTGGTGCGACGGTGCCGTTCGTCGCCCGATACCGCAAGGAAGCGACCGGCGGGCTCGACGACATGCAGCTGCGCACGCTGGAGGAGCGGCTGCGCTACCTGCGTGAGCTGGAGGAGCGGCGGACCACGATCCTGAACTCGATCCGAGAGCAGGGCAAGCTGGACGACGAGCTCGAAGCCCGGATCATGGCGGTCGACTCGAAGGCCCGGCTGGAGGACCTCTACCTGCCGTACAAGCCCAAACGTCGCACCAAAGCGCAGATCGCCAGGGAGGCGGGACTCGAACCGCTCGCCGACCAGCTGCTCGACGATCCGGGCCTGGATCCGCAGGACACCGCCGCTGAGTACGTCAACGCAGAACAGGGCGTGGCCGATGTCGCAGCTGCGCTGGACGGCGCCCGTGCCATCCTGGTCGAGCGCTTCGCCGAGGATGCCGATCTGATCGGGAACCTGCGCGAGCAGATGTGGTCCCGGGGCCGGCTCGTCTCCCGGGTGCGGGAGGGCAACGAGGAGACGGGCGCCAAGTTCGCCGACTACTTCGCCTTCTCCGAGCCCTTTACGAAGTTGCCCTCGCATCGCATCCTGGCGCTGTTTCGCGGTGAGAAGGAAGGTGTTCTCGATCTCTCCCCCGAGCCGGAGGCGGACGAAACCGAGGCGGCATCAGGACCCAGCCGATACGAGCAGGCCATCGCGCACCGCTTCGGCGTCGAGGACCGGAGCCGCCCCGCCGATCACTGGCTGGCCGACACCGTGCGCTGGGCCTGGCGCACTCGCATCCTGCTGCACCTGGGCATCGACCTGCGGATGCGCCTGCGCCAGGCCGCCGAGGACGAGGCGGTGCGCGTCTTCGCCGCCAATCTGCGGGACCTGCTGCTCGCCGCTCCCGCGGGCACTCGCCCGACCATGGGCCTGGACCCCGGCTACCGCACCGGCGTCAAGGTCGCGGTCATCGATGCGACCGGCAAGGTGGTGGCCACCGAGACCATCTACCCGCACGTTGCCTCAAGGGATAAGGCGCAGCGTCGCTGGGACGAGGCGCTGGCCGTGCTGGCCAGGCTGGCCACCGCCCATTCCGTCGAGTTGGTCGCGATCGGCAACGGCACCGCCTCCCGGGAAACCGACAAGCTGGCCGCCGAGCTGATCGCCCAGTGCTCCGGCCTCACCAAAGCCGTGGTGTCCGAGGCCGGGGCTTCGGTGTACTCCGCCTCGGCCTACGCCGGCCGGGAATTGCCCGAGCTGGACGTGTCGCTGCGCGGTGCGGTGTCGATCGCGCGACGGCTGCAGGATCCACTCGCGGAGCTCGTCAAGATCGATCCCAAGTCGATCGGTGTCGGCCAGTACCAGCATGACCTGCCTGAAGTGGCGCTGTCCCGCTCGCTGGACGCCGTGGTGGAGGATTGCGTGAACGCGGTCGGCGTCGACGTCAACACCGCGTCCGCGCCGTTGCTGCACCGCGTCTCGGGCATTACCGGCGGGCTCGCGGAGAACATCGTGGCGCACCGCGACGCGCATGGCCCGTTCCGTACCCGCCGGGCGCTGAGCGACGTCCCCCGGCTCGGCCCGAAGGCCTTCGAGCAGTGCGCGGGTTTCCTGCGCATTCCCGGTGGAGACGATCCGCTGGACCGCACCAGCGTGCACCCCGAGTCCTACCCTGTGGTGCGCCGGATCCTCGACGCCGCCGGGGCGGATCTTCCCACGCTGATGGGTAACACCGCAGTGCTGCGCACGTTGGCGCCTGCGCGGTTCGTCGACGACGCCGTAGGCCTGCCCACCGTCACCGACATCCTCGCCGAGCTGGAGAAACCAGGCCGCGACCCGCGACCGGCGTTTGTGACCGCGGCCTTCGCCGAAGGCGTCGAGAAGATCGCCGACCTGAAGCCGGGCATGGTGCTGGAGGGCGTGGTCACCAACGTGGCCGCGTTCGGCGCGTTCGTCGATGTCGGGGTGCACCAGGACGGCTTGGTGCATGTCTCGGCGATGGCCAAGACCTTCGTCAAGGACCCGCGCGACGTGGTCAAGCCCGGCGACGTTGTGCGGGTCAAAGTCCTCGACGTCGATATCCCCCGCAACCGCATCGCGCTGACCCTGCGGCTCGACGACCCCAGCAACTCTGACGAGAACCAGCCCACCGAACGACGCGGGTCCTCCGGCCGTGGGCGTCCCCAGCGGGAGAGCTCACCAAAGCGCCAGCAATCCCGTGACCGCGGCGACACGGCCAAGCGCACATCGAATCGCGACAAATCAGCAGGCGGATCCCTCGCCGATGCACTCCGGCGTGCCGGCTACGACCAGAGCCCTTAACGCCCCTACTGGTTCCTCTGGCCGGTTTCGGCCCTTCGCCGCGCATTGAGATGAAGCGGGACCGCCTGTAACGGAGCGATTACGAATCTCGACTCAAGTGGTGGATGCTCCAGCAGCCCGCTGGCGCACGCGGGAGGAACCGCCGGTGATGTCCCACCAGCCGCAGGCAGAACAGCCCTCTACCGTCGTGTCCCCCGCCCTGGAACCGAGCCTTACCGTCCTTCGGCGTGCACCGTGGTTCCTGTGTTCCCGGGGTTCCTGTGTTCCCGGTTTCTGCGCTCGTTCGCGGCCGCGGCGTCCCTCGTCCTGGTTGGCGTGGTCGCGTTGTTCCCCACGAACCTGGCGCTACCGTTCGAGCGGCTGGTCACCCTCAACGGGAGTATGGGTGCCCAACACAGTTTCTTCAACGACGAACGAGTCCGCGAACTGCTGCTCCAGCACCACATACGGGTGAACGTTATCCGCCAGGGCTCAATCGGAGCGGTTACCGGTGACCTCGACTCGCTCGAATTCGTCTTCACGTCCGGGGATCCGGCCGCCCAGTTTCTCCTGGAGCGGCTGCGCGCGGCCGGGGAGTACTTCTCCGTACACCGTTCGTTCGTCAGTCCGATCGTGCTGGCCACCTTCCGAGAATACGCCGAAACACTGCACTCGGCAGGGGTCGCGACCCCGCAGACCACCCCTGACTTCGACCGGCCGTACTTCTACAAACTTGACATGGCCGGCTTCCTCGCCCTGGTGCGGGATCAGAAGTCCTGGAACGATCTCAATGGTCCCGATCATGGTATCGAGAATCCCAACCGAGTCCTCGCGCAGACCACAAACGTGTGCGAGTCCAACAGTGGCTCAACCTACGTTGGAATGGTTTCCTACGTCTTCCATGAATACCGAGTGCCCACCACTGATGCGGAGACCACCGACTTCGCGAGCAGAATCAAGCCACTCATCGATCCAAGTCTTGCCGTGGGTGATCCAGATATCTATTTCACCGAGGGGCGAAGGAGCACACCGATCATCGTGCTCTACGAGCACCAATATTTGGCCCACCAGATGAAGTACCGCGAGCAGTCGGGCCAGCTGGACGGCGACCGCGTGCTGCTCTACTCGGACCCGGCGGCTCCGGCTCAAGCGGCATTCGTCGCGCTCAACGAGACCGCCGCCAAGCTCGGCGTCCTCCTCTCCACCGACCCGGACCTGTGCCAACGCGCGGTGGAACTAGGCCAGCAGGTGCTCGACCCCACCAGCGAAGACCACAGCGAGGAGCTGCCCGCGTTACTGGCCCAGCGCGGCGTTCCCGTGCCCTCCCTGCCCGACGCCGGGGTGGCGCTGCCGAAGCTGCCACTGCTGAAGAAGATGATCGAGGTCGTGGATGGCCACTGCATCATTGGGACCCGTGATGGGTAGGTCGGTTCGACCGCTGGCCATGTTCTGGGTGGCAGTCGTCCTGCTGGCTGCGTGCTCAGCCATCCGGGACGAGCCGGTGACGCTGCGCGTGCTGGCCAGCTCTGAGCGGGCCGATCTCCAACCCTTGCTCGCCGATCTGCGCGCGGACACCGGCATCGAGCTGGAGCTGGATCTGCGAGGCAGCGTCGACGCGGCCAACGAGCTGACTTCCGGTGACTACCAGCACGACCTCGCCGTTTCCGCACCGCCTGCGAAGTGTAGACATCCAGCCGGTGCGCGGAGCGTGTCGGAATCAGGCCTATCGTGACATTAGGTCATCTGGACCCACCCGCATTCCAGCGCTACCCACCCCTCTCACAC
>JBOHFX010000030.1:0-9480 GCA_050699875.1 Pseudonocardiaceae bacterium | reverse complement strand
GAAGGTGACAAGATTTGTCGTTTTCGACACCGAAACGGTGATCATGAGCTACTTTGCCCCCTTAAGCGAGCGGCATTGACGTAAAGCCGCTGGGTTCCGGCAGGTCGATGCTGCCGAGCAGGCTGGTATCAGCCAGTCCCTCATCGCGAAGTTCGAGAACGGCCGTCAAGTTCCACGGCCGGACCAAGCTGAGATTTTGTGCCGTGTTTACCGTGCGTCTGGGCAGGATCGTCGCGGGCTGGTCCAGTTGGCCAGGGACTTCCGCGAAGGCACCCGGCGCGTGGTGGTACGCCGGTACGCCGCGACCATGCCGCCATTCAGAAGCAAATCCGGCGCGTCGTGGAAAGCTCCGTGCTGGTGCGCACCTTTTCGCCGATCGGTATTCCCGGGCTGCTCCAGACCGTGGACTACGTTCGGGCTCTCTTCACGACTGGTGGCGAGGTGACGGCGGCAGACGAGGCCGGCGCGCAGCAGCGCGTCGCTAACCAATCCGTTCTCACCGAGGACGCAGACCGCATGTTTGTGACGCTGATGCCGGAGGGATCGCTGGGATGGACCCTTCTGCCGCCTTCTGACATGACCGACCAGATCGACCACATCGCCGCGCTGCGAGCTGTTCGCCATCCTGGAGCAGCTCGCGGTGTTTGGTGAGCAAGCACGCAAGATCCTTGCCCGGGTAGCCGGCCATTCTGTTCGGGCGGCTGCTCGACACCTTCGTGTTCGCACAGCTGCGCGCCGAGTTGCGGCGGGCTTCCCGTAACCCAGGCTGTAGCGCCTGCGGGATCGTGACGGTGAGCACGAGGTCGATCTGATCGCCGGGCTGGATGCCATCGGGTCGTCGCGATCGAGGTCAAGGTGATCGCGGCACCGCGGTTCGACTCGGCCTGGCATCTGAGCTGGCTGCGGGCTCAGCCTACTGCCTGATCGGGCGCAGGGCGGGTGAGACGAGCAGGGGCGGGTGCTGAGCTGGGCCGGGATGCCGCGTCCAGGGGTGCTGGCGGCGGTGCGGTTTGCTCGCCGGTTCGGTGTGACAGCGCTGTCCCTTGTGGGGTTTAGCGACATTCTTTGGTCGTTTGTTTGATTTGTTCTGTTCATGGGGGGGCGCAGTGTCTGGTGGTGTCTTCGCTGGCTGGGTCGCGAGTGGGCGCGGCGGTGGAGCTCGGGGCGAACGGTGTGCAGCCGGGCTGATCGGGGACAGGGTCAGCACCTGGCACCCGGCGTGGCTTCTCGCTTTCGGTGTGAGACCTGTGTCGGCGTGGTGGGCCTGCCCACCAGGGGTCGCTGGTCATGGGTGTGTGTGCCCGGCCAGCGGGCCGGGCATCCCGTGTGAGGCAAAGGATGCCGACGATGCGATGGACACCACGTTCCTGGCGGTCGGCTGGTGCTGGGTCGCGCCGCGATGCACCGACCGCGGCCGTGTCGCCGGCACCGATCCCGGCCGTGCCGGGCAGTAACGGTGTGGTCGTGCACCACCGCGTCCGGGACCGGGCGCGGGTAGTGGCGCTGGGAGTGGTCGCGGCAGTGGTCACACTGGTGCTGGGTGCGCCCCCGGCGCTGGCCGCACCCGCGGTCGACTTCACCGGCCCGGCCAACTTCGCCGCCGGCGACGGGCCCCGCTCGGTGGTGGTGGGTGAGTTCAACGGGGACACCCGCCCCGACCTGGCCGTCGCCAACCGCAACTCGGGCAACGTGTCGGTGTTGCTGAACGCATCGAACAGGCCCCCGGTGGCCGCCGATGACGCATACAGCACGGGTGGGTCCTGCGCCAGCGATGACCGCACCGCAACCATGAACCTGACCCTCACCGATGTGGACAGCCCGCTCAGCGCGCTGAGCGTGAGTGCGGTGTCGTCGAACACCGCGCTGCTGCCCACCGCCAACGTCACCCTCGCGGGTATCGGCGCGACCCGCACCCTGTGTCAGGCCGCTACCACGGTGTTCCTGCGCAGCGGTACCGCGGTGGTGAGCGTGACCGTCTCGGATGGTCAGGCCAGTACCACCACGGTGATCACGGTGCGGGCCGGTGGTTTCGGCAACGACACCCTCACCGGCACGCCGGGCGCGGACCTGCTGTTGGGCCAGTTCGGTTTCGACACGTTGTCGGGGCTGGGTGGCAACGATCTGCTCTGTGGTGGCTTCGTCGGTGGCGACACCCTGGATGGCGGCGATGGTGATGACACCCTGATCGGCGGGGTGGTCTTCGACACGCTGTCCGGTGGCCCGGGCAACGACACCCTCACCGGCGGCATCGGTCCCGACCGCTTCAGCGGCGGCCCGGGCACCGATGTCGCCACCGACTTCAGCCCCCTGCTCGACACCCAAGACGGCACCATCCCGTAATGAAGATCGGCAAGCCATCGCAGCCCCGTACCGTTGATAGGCTGCGGGCTGTTCCCGAGGGCCGCGGGGTGTCAACAGGTTCGCGGGTCGTCAACCCGTTCTCACGGTCGTCCTGCTCGCCTTCCGTCTCGGTGAGCGGTGCCCGGCTTCGCACACTGGCGCGTTTCGTAAGCCGAACGATTCGAATGCGATTCGAAGCTGTTAGTATGCTGCTATGCCGACCCGGTCCACTCCGCTTTACCTTGGTGACGAGCTGCGCGCGCAGGCGGAGCGGGCCGCTGATGTGGCTGGTCGGTCCCTGTCGGCTTGGGTGCGGGAAGCGATCGAGGCTAGGTTGGCTCACGATGCGAAGATCGCTGCGGGTTTGGAGGCTGTGCGTGATTTCGAGCGCGACCGCGGCCCGATCCCGCCCGATGTAGAGGCGCTCGCCCGTCGGGAGTTCGAGGATGCCGGAGTGATCCCCCGACGCAGCGCATGAGCGTTACCTACGACGCCGGCGCGCTGATCGCGGTTGATCGTGATGACCCGCTGATGTTCGCCCGGCACCGGCAGTCCGTCGTGCGGGGCGTTGTCCCGGTCGTGCCAGCACCGGTGATCTGGCAAGTGTGGCGCGATGGCGCGAAACAGGCGCGGCTGGCACGTTTCCTCAAGAGCTGCTGGGTCGAACCGGTTGATGACGACTCGGCCCGTGACGCTGGGGTACTCCTGGGCCGGGCTGGGACGCTCGACGGGGTAGACGCGGCGGTGGTGCTGTCTGCCCAGCGCCGGGGAGGCCTCGTATACACGTCCGACCCAGATGACCTCGGCTTGCTGACGGGCTACCTCGGCAAGGTGACGTTCGTCATCCATCACGTGTAGCGATCAACTCGATCACGACACCGGGCCGCAGGCCGCCAGGCACCCGGCGGAATCGACCAGCGCGACGAGCCACCGGGCCATGTCCGCAAAGGTCGTGCCGACCAGCACAGCCGCGACGCCCGCTGGTCACCGGAGAGTCGCCGCCACGCTGATCTGGAGTCCGACGGCGTCGAGTTCGACGACCACGGCCGCCAGTGCCACGGTGCCGAAATGATCAGTTAGACGACCGGATCATCGCCGTACCCGTAGCCGCACTCTGGAGCTGAAGCCGTCCCTACCGCGTTGAGGGCGTCATTCTTGACGGGTGTGGACCGCGGGGAGTTGATCTCGCCGTCGCGCGGGCGACCATGTGACCCCGTCAATCGCGGTACGCCTCCCCGATGTGGGGCCTGTCCCAGCGCGAACTCGTTGGAAACCCCCGCGACCCCTCAGTGATCGACCGGATCGCCGCCGACGGGGTGCGCCACTGCGCGGTGACGCCGAGTTCCTGGGCTCGATGGCGCTTAATGATCTTGGCTAGAGTTGCTCACCGCCTTCATGGGGGGCGGCCACCCGGCGGGAGGGGTGGGCTGCCCGCCGGGTGCTGGGGGATGGTCAGAAGGGTGGTTCGTCGGGGAGTTCGGGGGGTGGTGGTCGCGCGGGTGCTGGTGGTGGGGGTGGCTGGGGTTGGTGGAGGATCGGTCCTTCGAACATCATCGGCAGGCCCCGTGGGTGTGGGTCGGGGTCCCGGGGGAGGGGCGGGGGCAGGTCGGGGATGACTGGTTCGCCGCGGGTGTGGTAGGTCTGCTTGAGTGGGCTGGTCCAGGTGAAGTGTCCAGCCTCGGGTTGGGTCAGTGTCCAGCCGCCTTTGTGTTTCTTGGTGTGGTCGCGGGCGCAGCATGGGCCGCTGTTGGTGCGGGTGGTGGGTCCGCCGTGGGCGTGATCGCGGGTGTGGTCCAGCTCGCTGGTGGCGGCGCGGCGGCGGCAGCCGGGCCCGACGCAGTGCCGGTCGCGCATCTGGATGTGCCGGCGCAGCGCGGCGTGCGCGAAGCGCCGGTTGGGGTGCGCGTCGAGCGCGGCGCGGACCTGCTCACGGTGCGCCCAGCTGCCGGTGATGCCGTGCAGTACTCGGGCCCATGCGGGGTGCTCGGCGGCGAGCGCGGGAAGCTGATCCAGCAGCGATACCGGGAGGGTGATTTCCACGATCCCGCCGGCCCGGTCCCTGCGGTTAGTGCGGTCGCTGGGTGTGCCGGGTTGGCGGGGGCGGCGGCGGGTGAGGTCACCATGGAGCAGGTACCCGTCGGTGCCGGTGATCGCGATGCGCCATTCCGCGTTGTGTTGGGTGGCGACGAGGTCCCTGGCGGCCGTGGCGGGGATGGGTCCCCAGCCGGGTAGTTCCGCGGGATGCTCGTCCAGGCCCAGCAGGGTGGACAGTCTCACCCGCACCTCGGCGCCAGACCTCACCAGGCGACCGGGTCCGGTTCGATCGGGACCGCTCGTCCTGGGTGGCGGGGTGCGCTCGGGCTGGCCAGGCCGGACCTGCTCGGCCGGTGTGGATTGCCCGGCCGGTGTGGGCTGCGGGGCCTGTCCGGGCTGCTCGTCCGGTGTGGGCTGCTCGTCCGGTGTCGGCGGGTCGGGTGCATGGTGCTGCGCGCGCCGGTGCTCTGGCTGGTCCGTGGTGGGCGCTGGGCTGGGCTGGGACTGGGGGCCGGGGCCGGGGTCGGGGCCGGGGTCGGGGTCGGGGTCGGCGGGGGTGAGAGGACCCAGGCCGAGCATGGTGGCCACGATCTGGGTGCCGGTGAGCCCATCGAGGGTGCCATCGAGCAGGCGCAGGAACAGGTCAGCCCGGGTCTGATTGACCGTGGCTGCATACCCAGCCGCGCGCAGCTGCTCAGCGAGGGCCTCCAAGCGCGCCGCGGCGGCCGCGGCCTCGCCGGCGGGCAGCCCAGACCCAGACAGCACGGCAGTGCCGGTGTGATCGAGGTAGCCATGCACCCCGCGCTCCCGCACCGCTTGCTCATAGGCGCTGCGGGTGTAGTCGGGGTCGATTGCCTGCACCTCCCGCAGCAGCCGGGCAGCCAGTTGGCCCGTGGTCCAGCCCGGCGCCACCGGCACCAGCCGGGCGCAGATCCGCTCGGCCTGCGCGGGAGTGACGTCGCTGAGGTAATTTGTGAATACCCGGGCCTTGTGATGATCCAGCGCGCCGGCCGCCAGTGCGGTGAACACCCGGGGCAGCCGATCGACCAGCATTTGGGCGCAGCTCAGTTCGTAGTCCGCGCGGCGGGGGGTGAACGTCAGCGCGGCGGCGATCTCGGCGGTTTCCCACCCGGTGGTGGTGCGCCGGGCCACCTCGGTCATCGCCGCCCAGCACCGGGCATAACCCCGGGACACCTCGGCCCACGCGGCACGCAGCTCAGCAGCAGCCTCCTGATCCGAGACCACCGATCCCGCCGCGACTGTCATGGATCGACCATATGTTCGAACCATGACAGAAAACCGGACCGCTCTGGCGATCATCATCCGGATTCACCCGAACGGGTCGACCAGCGGCAAACCGGCGGGCGCCAGCCGTGGGTCAAGACGCCGCATGGGGAGGGTGTCGAGCGAGCCGCACGACGTCACGTCGTTGGCGGCGTGCGGAACGCATCACACTGGCCGCGGGTGGTCCCGCTCTCCTCCGATGAGGTCGACGGTTCGGATCCTTGCCGCCGTCGTAGATCAGCAGTCCTGCACTGGTCAAACGCGCGACGTCGGTGGGGCGGTGGTCCTGATCCCGGCCGTCGTGCATGAGGTGCCGGACCGGCGCGCCGCCGGCCAGCACCAGGAAGTCGGCGATCATCCGGCGATGGCAGCGCCACCACACCGCCTCCGAGCACATCATCGCAGCCGGGCGGCGGGCAGCGAGTACCTCGTCGATGGCGGTGCGGAACTCGCCACGCGGCAGGGCGGTTCGAGGTCCTCCAGGAACGCATCCAGGTTCTCTGGGACGAGCATGCCCATGGTTCGACTACCACGTCGGCCACACCTACACCAAACTCGGAATCACCTTCCGTGCCCAACTTGCGCTGCGCGTCGGCGCCGACTCCGCGCCTCCACGCCACGGCGGCGCAGGATTCCGGCCACCAGGCTGGGCCCGCTGCTGGCCGCCACCCTGGTCGCCCCCAGCGTCGTGGCCCTCGGCGCCCTCACCAGCCCGGCAGTGGCCCACGCCGACTTCGGGGAGATAGTCACCAAGACCTTCGGGTACAACGGCGGGTACACCGCCAGATCGCAGAGGTTCGTCGTGCCCAAAGGCGTCGCCTTCGTGGACATCACCGCCGACGGTGGCGGTGGCGGCAACGGGGGCAGTGGTTCCGGCGACGGCAGCGTGGGCGCCGCGGGCGGCGCTGCCGGCGAGATCACCGGCACTCTGCCGGTCAAACCTGGTGAGGTGCTGGACTTGCGCATCGGGGGTGGGGGCAGTGCCGGGAACAGTAGTGACCACTGCAACGTGTTCGGCGGAAGCACTGCGGGTTATGGCGGACTGGGGAACCCCAGAATGTGCGCGGGCGGCGGTGGCGAGGCGACCTATGTCAGACGGGGCGTGGCGATCGTCGCGGTCGCCGGGGGCGGCACCGCCGATCGCGACCCCGCCCCCGTCCACAACGGCGGTGACGGTGGTATCGGTATCGGCCTCAACGGCCGGGATGGCGCTGATGATAGTGGTGATGATGGATTTGGCGTTGGTGGAGCTGGCGGAGTGGGCGGCCAGGCTGGCGACCGTGTCGGGCCTGGCTCGCCTATCAACGGTGGGGACCCGAAAATAACCTGCCCACAGCCGGATACTTGTGTGTATGTCGACGGTGGCGGTGGCGGTGGCGGGACGGGATACCCGCAGTCGGGCTCGGGCGGTAAAGCTGGAAGCGGCGAAAACTACTCCGGCGGTGGGGGTGGGGGTGGCGGGGATTCCTACACCGGGGGGCCGGCGAACACCGCGGGGACGACATTAGGGCTGCTGACCTTCGACACCATCGGGCCCTCCCCGCGCGGCGCCGGTACAAACGGGCAGGTCACGATCAGCTACCGGGCCCCGTCCACTCAAGGCTTCACCAGCGCGGACCCGGCCACGTCCACCCAGGGCCAGCCGGTGACCTACTCGACGGTCATCCAGGACAACGCAGGGATCACCACCCCCACCGGCGCAGTGACCTTCTCGGTGGGCTCCTTCCCGTTGTGCAGCGCCACCTTGAAGCCGGACACGGTGACCTTCGCCGCCGGGAGTGGTTCGTGCCAAGCCTCCAATGCCCCGGTGGGCACCAACACCGTAACGACGACCTGTTCCGGCGACCGCACGTTCCCGAGGAGCAACACAGCGGCGACGCCCATCATCGTCACCGTGTTGCGGCCACCGGCCACGGCCACCACCACCACGCTGACGGCGGCCGACACGATACCGGGCTTCGGGGTGTACCACCTCTTCGCCCAGGTGGCCCCCACCGGCGCGATCGGGACCGTCCAGTTCCTTGACGGGACCACCAAACTGGGTAGCCCGGTGCCGGTGACCGGCGGTACGGCCTCGCTCCTCACGAGGCTGACCAAGGGCCCGCACTCGCTCACCGCGGTATTCACCCCCACCAACCCGGCGCACTTCACCACGTCGACCTCGCCGCCGATGCTGGTGAATGTCAGACAGCTCTTCCCCTTCTGACGACCGCCCTGTCCGAAACGCGTGTGGAGGGGGGACCCGTGCCCCGGACACGGGTCCCCCCTCCACGGGCGCCACAGCTCCTCCCGCCACCAGCTGCACCATCGCCTCAACCCTGCCGACGTCGCTGGGACAGAGCCTGGCTCGACAGCTGGAATGTTTCGACCAACCGTCCGTTCGGAACGGCACGCGGAGACGTTGAGCTCCTCCTCCGTTCAGTCCACGGGTGCGGCGAGTCGTACATCGCAGTGCAGACCCGGAGTGCGGCCGAGACGGGCGTCGGCGGTGACCAGGGGACAGCTGTTCGCCTCAGCGGCGGCCACGTACGCGGCGTCATAGCCGCTGATGTTGTCGCGTAGCTGCCACATCCTGGGCAGCAGCGGCGCGGTGCTGACCAGCTCGATAGCGGAGCAGGCCAGCGCGTCGAGCGCCTCCTGGGCCCGCTTGGAACTGATCTTGCCGCCGAGGTGCCGACCCCGCACGGCCAAGAATGCCTCGATCACGACGTGTTCGGGTGCCGCCCAGTGCACGTCGCGGGCCAGCTCGGCTCGACCGGCCTGGCCCACTGGGCCGTCATCGGTGAGTGCGTTGGCGAGCACGGAGGCGTCCACGATGATCAAGCAGCACCGTCGGCGGCGGAGGGTGACTGGCGGCTCGTCAGCGTCGCGTCCCGCTCGGCGCGGGCTTGATCGAGCACATCGGTGACCTCCGCTACCGAGAGCTGAGATCCATCACTGCGGTTCGCGAAGCGGACGAGCAGGGAAAGGTTGCGGGAGCGTCGCGCCTCCTGTTCGACCAACCACAGCAAGAACGCCTGCAGCGACTGACCCCGCGCGCGGGCTCGTTGCGCCAGCACCTGCCGCACGTCCTCGGGAACGTCCCGGATCTGCAAAGCCACCATGCATGCATTTTACATGCCGGAGCTCCGGAGCGGGTTAGAGGGCTTTGAGTTCCTCGGTCACTGATTCGACGGAGGACTTCGCGTCGCCGAAGAGCATCGCGGTGCCGGGGGAGTAATACAGCTCATTCTCGATGCCGGCGAAGCCGGGGTTCATCGAGCGCTTGAGCACGATGACCGATTTGCTCTCGTCGACGTTGAGAATCGGCATGCCGTGGATCGGGGAGCCCGGGTCGTTGCGGGCGGCGGGGTTGGTGACGTCGTTGGCGCCGATCACCAGGGCGACGTCGGTACGGTTGAACTCGCCGTTGATCTCGTCCATCTCCTTGAGCTGCTCGTAGGGCACGTCGGCCTCGGCGAGCAGCACGTTCATGTGCCCGGGCATCCGCCCGGCCACCGGGTGAATGGCGTACTTCACCTCGACGCCCTTGTCCTCCAGCAACCTCGCCATGTCCCGGACGGTGTGCTGCGCCTGCGCCACGGCCATGCCGTATCCGGGCACCACGACGACCTGGTTGGCGTAGGCCATCTGAACTGCGGCATCGGCCGCGTTGGTCTCCCGGACGGTCTTGTCGCCGAGCTCGCGACTTCCGGCGGCGACGCCGCCCCCACCGAACCCGCCGGCCACGATCGCCGGGATGGACCGGTTCATCGCCTTGGCCATCAGGTTGGTGAGGATCGAGCCCGAGGCGCCGACGATCATCCCGGCGACGATCATGGC
>JBOHFX010000029.1:0-18460 GCA_050699875.1 Pseudonocardiaceae bacterium | reverse complement strand
CCTACGGCATGACCAACGAAGCCGTCATTGCCTACCTCGCCGACCACGTCGACACCGCCCGCCTGCCCAACCCGTGACAGTTCAGGCGCCACCTCGCACACGTTCGCGCGAACCCGTGCGCTTTCGCGAAGTTCTGGGCCGGGGTATGCGCCGAACTTCGCAACCGCGGGGTGCGTGACGTGCTCATCGTCTGCTGCGACGGGCTGACCGGCTTTCCCGAGGCCATCGAGGCCACCTGCCGGCGACCACCGTGCAGACCTGCACGGTGCACCTGATCCGCGCCGCGATGCGGTTTGTCTCCTACCAAGACCGTAAACGCGTCGCCGCGGCGCTGCGCCCGATCTACACCGCCCCCACCGTCGAGGCCGCCGAGTGCGAATGCTGGCCTTCGCCGAGTCCGAGCTAGGCCGCCGCTACCCCGCGGCCGTAGCGACCTGGGAGAACGCCTGGGAACGATTCATCCCATTCCTGGCCTTCCCTCCCGAGGTCCGCAAGATTATCTACACCACGAACTCCATCGAGTCCCTGAACTACCAACTCCGAAAGATCATCAAGAACCGGGGACATTTCCCCACCGACGACGCCGTCATCAAGCTGCTCTGGCTGGCCATCCGTGACATCGAAGACAAACGCGCCCGACAACGAGCCAACGAAAAAAGCATCCCCCGCGACTAACGCAAGGCCCCCAACCGACTCGTCGAAGGCGCCAGCGTCCAAGGCTGGAAACAAGCCCTCGGAGCACTCGCCCTGGCCTACCCCGACCGACTCGCCCCCTACCTCGGCTAGACCAACAGAGTGACAACTTACACAGAGATCTTGACAGGCTCGGCCGTCTCTGTCCGCCTCCCGTCGTGTGATCACCTCCCGCCCTCGCGCGTCAGTGCGGATGCAGTAGTTCTGCACCAGCACCCGCCGCAGCACCTTCACCGCGGGCAACTCACCCAGCCAATCCAGCGCCTGGGGGCCATACACCGAGCGCAGCAGCGCGAGGGCGTCGGTGCCGTAGGTATCGGCCAATTTGCTTGCGCTTGGTCTGGGAGGTGGACAGCCGCCAGGAATCGACCCGCGCCATAACGCTGTGCCCAGTCGGCACGTCGATCACCGTGGGCAGCCAGTCCGGCGCGGCGACCGCGAGGGCCTCCACGCAAGCTCGCACCGATTCTCCGGCCAGCTCCAACCGGTTCAGATCGCGCACCACAGCCAGCACATGGTTGGAATCGGTGCGCTGCTTGCCGCCGGCCTTGACCAGCCCCAACTCGCCCAGTCGAGCCAGCAGCACATTCAGGACCCGCTCCTCCAGACCATGGGCGACCAACCGGGCCCGGAACTCGGACAACACCGAAGCGTCGAACCCGGGGTCGCTCAGCCTCATTCCCAGCGCGTACTTCCACGAGATCTTCTCCCGCACCGCCCCCGCAGCCTGGCGATCAGTCAGGTTCTCGGCCATCTGCAACACCGTGACCAGCGCAAGTCGGCCCGGTGACCAACCCGGCTTGCCCCGCGCGGCGAACCCGGCACCGAATGCCTCATCGGAGAACAGCTCACCAAGCTGATCACGGATCGCCACCGCAGCGGAACCTTCCCTCCGGGATATATCGCCCGCACCGCCGCGGCAATCGCCTCACTCGGCTGGGGCCAGGGCTGAGCACGCACCGAAATCACTGTGCTCCATCCACGGCCGAGACGACGAGAACCGACCGCGAACAATCATGAACACACACAAGGTCAACAAGCGAGAGCCACGCCGGGCCAACGATCAACAACCAGCCGAATTAGCCAGCAGGATCGGCGACATTGACCAAAACACCAGGCGCCATCTCGGACCAGAAGGTCCCAGTTAGCAACAGGGGCCAAGCAAGACGATGATCAGCGCCAGGTGCGCGCTCGGCCGGAAATGTGCGGCGGCAGTACCGGTGAATGACACGTTCGGCTCCTGACCAGGGACAGACTGGCGACATTCGTTTCGTCGCACACTAATTGCGCGTCGAACTAGTTGCGTGACGTAACTAATATGGTAACATGGACTACACGCAAGCGAAGCGAAGGAGTTTCGGACTGTGGCGGTGGACGCGGCTAGGCAGACAGTGGTAGATCAGCTGGTGGAGGCGCTGCCAGACTGGATCAACACGGTCGCACAGCTGAACATCCTCATTGCCGAACGGATGGGTGTCGTCCCCAGCGATATGGACTGCTTACACGCCCTCAACCGCCACGGCCCCGCCACGGCGCGCGTGCTCACCCAACGCGTCGGCCTCACTCCCGGATCGGTGTCTCGCATGATCGACCGGCTGGATGCGGCAGACTGCATCAAACGGGTTCCGGACCCTGACGACCGGCGTCGGGTGCTGATCGAGCCCACCGTCGAAGGCATCGCCCGAGCCAGCGCCTACTACGCCGGGCTGACCGCGCGCATCCACGAGGACCTGAAAGCCTTCGACACGAACGAACTACGCTTGCTGCTGCGCTTCATCAAGGCTGGTTGTGACAGCACCGCCGCCGAGGTCGCACGCCTGCGGTCCGGCCACTGCTAGGTACCCCCGCCTGCCGGACCGGCCTGTACGCCACCACGCTCAAGGAAGGCATGCCTAACACGTCAAGACCTGCCGTGGCCGAAGCCAGCCAGAGGTGCACCTGCCCTGGTGACGGGGCTCCGCTGCCCGGGCTGCTGCAGGCTTGCTTCGTGGTGGAATCTGAGCGTTTCGCCTGGTGGGGCGTGGAGAATCCGGGTGCGGCGGCCATAGCCGCCGGATTGCCGCCGGGTGAACAGACGCGGCTGTTGTGCGCGCTCCCGGACCGGGCCGGCCAGGTCGTGGTCGCGGCTGACGTTCCCGCAGTGCTCGTGACCGCCGAGGCCGGCATGGAAGCGTTGTCGCGATGGCGGTCCTCGTCACCGACAGTGGGGGAGTCGTTGCAGGTGTGGGCGCGGATCGCCACCGCGATCGAACGCGGCGAGGCCGTTGAGCCCCTAGCTGCTCAGCTGCCGACCGCCGGCCACGCTGCACTCGCCCTGGATGGCACCACCATCTGGTCGGCCGCGGCCGCAGTTGACGCAGCCCGGCACAGCGTCGCCTGCACCAGCGAGCCCGCCGCCGCTCCTGTCCGGGCCATGCTACGCCCCTACCAGCGCGCCGGGGTGGCATGGCTGGAAGCAGCCAGCGCGCAAGGCGGTGGTTTGCTCGCCGACGAGATGGGACTGGGCAAGACCGTGCAAGCGATCGCTGTGCTCGCCACCCGGCGGGCCGGCCCGCATTTGGTGGTCTGCCCGACATCGTTGCTAGGCAACTGGGACCGGGAACTCGCCCGGTTCGCCCCTGGCCTGGACGTCGCCTCCTACACCGGACCCGACCGAACGCGAGTTCTCAAGCGAGCCACGCCAGGTTCAGTCGTACTAACCAGCTACGGAGTGCTTCGCAGCGACGCCACCTCCCTCGCACAGGTGGACTGGGACACAGTCGTACTCGACGAGGCCCAGCAGATCAAGAACCCGGATGCGCAGGCCGCACACGCCGCGCGCGCCCTGAGTGCCCGGCTGCGCGTCGCCATGACCGGGACCCCGGTGGAGAACCGGCTCGACGAGCTATGGTCGCTGCTAGCGTTTACCAACCCCGGCTTGCTCGGCAGCCGGGCGCGTTTCCGCCGCCGATTCGCCGTAGCCGTCGAGCAACGCCGGTCGGCGGCCGCGGCACAGCGGCTGCAGGAAATCGTCGGACCCCACATTCTGCGCCGCCGCAAAATCGACGTCGCACCTGAACTGCCGGCCAAGATCGAGGCGACCGTGGTGTGCACGATGACCAGCGAGCAGGAGCAGCTGTACAGGACAAGCCTCGACGAGGCCTTCAACAGCGGCCTCGGTACCGGCATCGAGCGCCGCGGGCGGGTGCTGGCGCTGCTCACCCGCCTTAAGCAGATCTGCAACCACCCCGAACAGGCACACCCGACCGGCGCACCGCTGAGCGGCCGATCGGGAAAACTTGACCGCACCACCGAGATACTTACTGAGATCGTCGACGTCGGAGACCGGGCGCTAGTCTTCACCCAATACCGCAAGACCGGTGAGCTACTCGTCCGCCATCTCAGCCAAGAACTCGGCGCTGGCGCCGTGCCGTTCCTGCACGGTGGACTGTCCACCAGTGCACGCGAGGACATGATCGCCCAATTCTCGAATGACCCGGATGGGCCACCAGTGCTGATCTTGAGCCTGCGCGCCGCCGGATTCGGCCTCAACCTCATCCGCGCCACCCACGTCGTGCACTACGACCGCTGGTGGAACCCCGCCGTCGAGGACCAGGCCAGCGACCGCACCCACCGCATCGGCCAGACCCGCACCGTCACCGTCCACACCCTGCTCACCGAGCGCACCCTGGAGGAGGCCATCGCCGACCTGCACGCCGGCAAACGCGACCTCGCAGGCATCGCCACCGGTCAGACCCGCACGATAGAGAATGACCTCGCCCGGCTCACCGACGAGCAGCTCCGAGCCCTGCTTGAGGCTAGGACACGAAGGTGAGCCGCGAGTTCGGCACCACGGCCTGGGGCCGCGACTGGCTGCGTCTGGCCGAGCCCACCTCGATCACTCGAGCAGACCCTATGTTACCCCGAGCACGGTCTCTGGCTCGCGCCGACCGAGTCCATGACCTCGACATCGCGTCCGGCCACGTCACGGCCGTGGTCGATAACCGCGAGCGACATCGGGTGCACATCACAGTATCCACTTGGAACGATGCCCAACTCGCGCGAGCACGCTCCGTGTTGGCCAAGGCCCCCCCAGGCGAGGACCTGCCGGACAGCCTCCATACGGCGCTGCGGGATGCGGGGCAGAACCTGGCGCCCAACCCAGCGAGCTTGACAACCACGTGCAGCTGCCAAAGCCGCAAGAATCCCTGCCGCCACCTGCTCGCGACCTATTTTGAACTCGCCCGCCGCCTCGACGAACGCCCCCGCCTCGCACTCGTCCTGCACGGACTCACCGCTATCTCCCCTAACACCGCACGCATCCCGCTGAGCCTCATCGACCCGACGTCCTTCTACGGCCCGTTACGGTCCGCTTAAATGCACGGTCGGCACGGCCAAAAGACCGCCGCAGCGAGACGTCATAGTCACTGCTAAATCGTGTGTGTCGTCACGTCCGATGCCCTCGAGAGGGCAAACCACTAGCGTCGAATCGCCCAGGTGATTGGTGAAGATCTCAGCTGGGTCCCTCCATGGTTTGCTCTACACGGCCGGAGGGGAACTGTCGTGTGCCTGGCTTGCCTTAGCAGCGGTGTTGTGCTCCGGTTGGTGGATGGCCGCGAAGCTGGTGGTCAACGTGGTGATGTCGGCGCTGATCGTGCCTGCGCTGCGGCCCGGTCTGGGGGAACCGGCCATCTGCGGTGAGCAGCTGGCGGCCGGTAACGCCGCTGCCGAGGTGCCGAGTGGCCTGCTGTTTTCGGCGATCGTGTCGCTGACCTTGCTGCTGATCACCCCCGTGCTGTCGGTTTTCAAGCCGTGGGGACGGAACCGCGGGGCGCTCAACCCAACTGCACCAGGCGACGTAGCCACCAAGCCGCCGGATATGCCGCAGTTGCCGAGCTTAGTGGTCTGCGTCGGAAGTCCTTCGGGGGTTAATCACGCGGCCTGGGTGCTGGTATTTGGAGCGGTGAGCTGCTGGTGCTGGTCGATCCTGGCCAGGAGGTCGTCGAGGTCGGTTGGGGTGGAATTTCCATTGGAAGGGGCGGGCGGTGGCGTTGTAGCGCTGCTCGAACTTGGCAAGTCGTTGTTCGACCTGGTCGGGGGTGGTGAAGTCGTTGGGGGAGACGACCTTGCGCTGGGTGACGGAGAAGTAGACCTCGACCTGGTTGAGCCAGGAGGCGTGCACCGGGGTATGCACCATCACGGCGTTGGGGAAAGCGTTGAGCCAGCCGGTCGATGGCGGCGGCTTGACCTCGATGGGAGGAGCCGTTATCAACGATCCAGAAGACCCGCCTGGCTGAGGCGTACGGTTCGGTGGTCATGACTTGCAGGACTAGTGCCATGAACGGCTCGATCCCGGTCGTGGGCGCGCACCGGCCAAAGACTCTGGCTTGGTGGACGTCGTAGGCGGCCAGGTAGGCGAGCGCGCCACCGCGGTCGTAGTCGTGGTTGACCCGCATCCTGCGGGCCTTGCCCGCGGCAGGGTGGGTGGCAGCGGCAGCGCGCCTGGATGGAGGTCTTCTCATCCGAGGAGATCACGTACTCGTCGCGGCCCAGGGATTGCCTTCCCAGACGCGGCGTAGAGGTCCAGTACCCGGCTGGCTTTGGCACGGAAGTCCGGGTCGCGGATGGAGATCCAGGGATTGGTGCTGCCAGGGTTTGATCGCGTCCTCGGCGAGCCAGCGGCGCACCGTGGACGCCGGGATCACCGGTGCGATACCCCAGGTGATGGCCGCTCGGCCCAGTTCCGGGGCGCTCCAGTCCTCAACGAGTGGGCAAGTGGGTAACGTTAAAGTTTTCTTACAAATAATGCTGGAAAACTGTCCATCCATCCTCGTCGATAGGCTGCCTCCTTTAGCATGTGCGGCGCATACGGGCCGAACTTGGTTCGGGATGGAGGCAGTTACCGAGCAAAGAACATTATTCAAAAGTCGGTTCAGAATGAGCGATTGTCCACTCGGCGTGTCGCAGCAGTAAGCAACGGTTCCCCCTTCAGCTGCCGTAGACGCCGCGAGCTCTGGTCACCGCCGGGTAAACGGACCGTGCTCTGAGTGTCCGTGGGCGGGGGGCGACTACTCCGCCGGGCCGTCCACTGTCCAACCGGGCACGTCCTGTCCTTGCGCAATGAGGAGGCGAGCGAGGTCTCGGTAGAAGGTCCGGTGGTACCGCACCGAATCCGGCTTGTTTGAGATTGTGGTGTGCCGCAGGAACTCCGCAGCGTCCGGGTCGCGCGTCGTGATGTGGATCTCGGCGCTCTTCGGGTTAAACCAGACGTACACGTTCTCAATCGTGACGGCCGTGGTGTTGTCGTTCGTCGTCGCCATCGGCACTCCTCATTCGCACCGGCGGTCAGTCTAACTGGCGGACCGGCGCCGGAAGGCGATCACATTGCTGTGGCCGGGCGCCGGGGCCCGGGCCGAGTGCGGTGGGTGCCGTCGGCGGGCCTTCCCGCCTTTGCCCTCGGCGATACGGGACATCTGCACGCTGGCGCGTCGTTACGGGGTGGTTCCGCCTTTTCGGGCTTTGGTGGCGCGGTCGGCGCACGCCATCGCTCGGATCGTGTCGTCGGAGAGCCCGCCCAGCATCGATACCTTCCTGGCATCGGCCAGCAGGGCTTCGATGTCGCCGAGTGTGGCGTGCCCGCGCTCGGTCATGGTGCGGACCATGGTTATGGGCATGGCGGGATCGTCGGCGAACTCGCGGCCGGTCTCCTCCAGTCGGGCCCGCAGCACCTGCGCCTGGTCGCGCAACGCGTCTACGTCGGGCCGATCGTGGTCGATGAGCAGGTCCACCGCGTCGGGCCAGGACAGTCGTTCGACGATGACTGCACTCACATAGTCGTCCACCGGACCAGAGAGGCGGCAACACATGCCCTCGGGTGCCGGGTCCATCCGGGTCCCACCGCCGGAGCGGCGGGGGTGGTGCCGTACCAGATGCCAACGATGTTGGATTGCCCGGCCAGCCCGATCAGCGGGTTATGGCGCCGTCAGCAAACGTGTTAGTGCCTCTAGGGAGAGGAAGAGTAAGGCCGTCGTGATCGCCTCCGGGAGCCCGGACAGCCCCTCCGCGGCAGATTAGGATGTCGCGCAATTCCCGGTTGCGCAGCTCGACGAGCACCGACAGCCAGAACTTCTCCCTCTTCCAGCACCCCAGGGCGGAGCTACTTGTTGGAATTAGAGGTTAGTCCGGTGCGGAACTCGACAGCTATCAGGCCTGGCAGCAGGCCTGCGCGACCGGGGCGGCGCTGCTGTGGCGGGGTCTCAGCGACCCTGACCCTGCCAGTTCTTGACTGGCTAGCCGACGGCTCCTGCCGCTCCGTGGTGATCAACCCCAAATCCGCGACCGGCGCCGCGAGACGCTGCTGGCCGCCGCCAAGGCCGGACACGACCTCGACCCCGCCCAGGCCATGGTGGGCCGCGTCGTGGACTGGTGCGGTATCACCCAGCTCCCGCTGGATCACCAGCAGGACGTCGACGGCGGTGCGGGCCAGCTCCACCCGCTGCCCGGACGAGCTGGTAGGCAGGCTCGCCCGGGCCACCTCCACCTGCTCGAAGTACGTCGCGGCCAGCTCATCGCGTACCTGCGCGGCACCGGGATCGGACCTGGACTCCGCCAGCAGGCTCCGGTAGGCACGGATCGCAGCGGGGTAGTCTCGCGCTCTGCGCAGCGACCAGGCCCAGGCAATGTAGCTGCGCTTGAGTTCCTCGTGCACGAGGGGCACGCGCTCCACCGCCGGGTAGGTCCGGCGATAGTCCTGGTAGCGGCTGACTGCGTCGGCGCAGGCGCCGTTCCCCTCGGCCAGCGACGCGGCCTCGAATGCCGTGCACTGCGCCCGGCGCCGCGCCGGCACGTGGCGGCTGAGCGTCAGCTGGTACGGCGCGGTCACGGCGTCGTATCTGATGATCGCCGTCGCACCATCGGCTCGGCCCTGGGCCGCGATGCCCGTGGCGTAGACGCTGCGTCCCGCGGCGCCATAGAGCAGGTATCCACCGACGACCGCGGTGACCAGCACCACGCTCACGGCCGAGGGCACCCATTGCTGCCGAGCGCCCTGGAGCGCGCCCCGTGGCGGGCCAGCCGCCATCCGTAAGGCCATCCACCCAAGCCAGACAGCGGCCATCGCCCGCCACAGCCAGGGCAGCTCGCCGCGTCGGTCGCCAACGCGGCAACCACCAGGACGATCGAGGCGGCGACGTGGATCGCGGCGCGCCGCCACCGCCACATGTAGGCGTAAGCCGAGTACCAGCGTGGTCAGGTTGAGCAGTCCGGCGGCCACCGGCGACCACGGCCGGCTGCGTTCCCCGTCGCCACTGTCGCTGCTCATCAGCCCGGCTCCCGTCTCCTCGGCTACGCCCAGCACAAGGACCACCCACAGCGTCCGGGAGGAGTCCCAATGCGGATCGCAACCAGGGCGGTGGACCCTGGAGACCACAGGCGCAGCGGGATGCGACACGCTAGGCCCCACCGAAGGAGGGGCGCCGACGTGGGTGAGCATGCGTTGCCGAAGGTGTCGGTGGTCGTGGTCAATTACCGCGGCGCCGAGCACACCGTGACCTGTCTGCGCACGCTGTGCGAGGAGCTGAACTGGCCAGCTGACCGGCTCGAGCTGATCTGCGTGGACAACGCCTCGGGTGATGGCAGTGCTCAGCGGATCGCCGGCGCGGTGCCGCAAGCCCAACTCATCCGCTCGGCTACCAACACCGGGTTCGCCGGCGGCTGCAACCTTGGGGTTGCGCAAGCAACGGGTTCGATCGTCGGCTTCCTCAACAGCGACGCGCGGCCGCACCGGAACTGGGTGCGGGCCGCCGTCGAAGTGCTGCACGACGATCGCGGCGTCGCCGCGGTGGCCAGCAAGGTGCTGGACTGGGACGGGACGCGGATCGACTACGTCGACGGCGGTCTGACGTGGTACGGGATGGGCTACAAACCGCATGTCGGCAAGCCTGATGACGGTGCCAACGACACCGCCCGCGACGTGCTGTTCGGCACCGGTGCCGCGCTGCTGATCCGGCGCGAGATCTTCCTGCTCCTCGGCGGGTTCGACGAGCGGTTCTTCATGTTCTGCGAAGACGTCGACCTGGGCTGGCGGCTCAACCTGCGCGGGTACCGGGTGCGCTACGAACCGCGGTCGATCGCCTATCACCGCCACCACGCCTCGCTGCACGACGCTGACCCGGCCCGTGAGACCTACCTGCTGGAACGCAACGCGCTCGCTGCGCTGTACAAGAACGTCTCCGACGAGACCCTGGCCACCGTGCTGCCCGCAGCGCTCGCGCTGGCCGTACGCCGGGCCACCGCCCGCGGCGAGTGTGACCCCACCGAGCTTGAGCTGACCCGCCGCAGCCCGGAAGCCGAGTCACCCGGCTCCATGGCCGTGCCCCGGGTGACCATGGCCGGGCTCTACGCCATCGACCGGTTCGTGGAGATGTTGCCGTCGCTGGCCGCGTCACGACGGGTTGAGCAGGCCGCCCGCGTCCGCACCGACGCCGATCTGCTCCCGCTGATGCGCAACGCCCTGGAACGCACCTCCCCCGAGATCCCCTACCTGCTCGCGCACGACGCAATCGTCGAGGCCCTCGGTGTCGAGCGGGTGTACGGCGCACGCCGCCGGATCCTGGTGATTACCGCAGACTCGGTGTCGCAGCGGATGGCGGGGCCGGCGATCCGGGCCTGGAACATGGCCGAGGTGCTGTCCGGTGCGCACGAGGTGCGCCTGATCAGCCTCAACCCACACTGCTCACCCCCTGCTGCTGACTTCGCTGTCCGGCACGTCGCTCCGGCGTCGATCGGCCCCGAGCTGGACTGGGCACAGTTGGTAGTCCTTCAAGGCCACGTGCTCGAGCAGATTCCGTCTTTGAAGACGTCCAACCACATCGTCATCGCCGACGTCTATGACCCGATGCATCTCGAGCAACTCGAGCAGACCCGTGATCTGGGCGACGGCCAACGCGCGCAGGTCGTCGAGGCGGTCACCGCCGTGCTGTCGACCCAACTACGCCGCGGCGACTTCTTCCTGTGCGCCTCGGAACGGCAGCGCCACTTCTGGCTCGGGCATCTGGCGGCGATCGGGCGGCTGTCCCCCATGGTCTACGACGCCGACCCGACAACCCGCTCGCTGCTCGCGGTGGCCCCGTTCGGGCTGTCCGGCAAACCACCGCAGCGCACCGGACCGGGCTTACGCGACACGCTGGGACTCGGGCCGCGGGAGAAGGTCGTGCTGTGGGCCGGTGGCGTCTATGCCTGGTTCGATCCGCTGACGTTGCTGCGCGCTGTGCACGCATTGCGCGACGAACATGACGACCTGCGCCTGGTGTTTCTCGGGATGCGCCACCCGAACCCTGACGTGCCGGAGATGGGCATGGCCGGGCAGAGCCGGCGACTGGCCGAGGCCCTCGGGCTCGCCGGGAAACAGGTGTTCTTCAACGAGACCTGGGTACCGTATGCCGACCGGCAGAACTGGTTACTCGACGCCGACGCCGGTGTCACGACCCACTTCGAGCACGTCGAGACCACGTTCGCGTTCCGTACCCGGGTGCTGGACTACCTGTGGGCGGGGCTGCCGATTGTCACCACCGACGGCGACGCCTTCGCTGAGCTGGTCGGCACCGAAAGGCTCGGTGTGGTGGTGCCCGCTTCGGATCCCGCCGCCCTGGCCGCGGCGCTGCAGCGGGTGCTCTACGACGACGAATTCGCCGCCCGCTGCCGGGATCGGATCGCGGCGGTGGCGCAGCGCTACACGTGGGAGGCGGTGTTGGCGCCGCTGGTCGACTTCTGCCGGCACCCACGGCCCGCGCCCGATCGGTTGCACGGTGCCCAGCTGGCCGCCCACCGCCCGAGTGGGGTAACCGGCGTGCTACGCCGGGACGCCGCCCTGGCCCGCTCCTACCTCGCCACCGGCGGCCCCGGTGAGGTGGCACGGCGCGCTGCCGGACGGCTACGGCGGTGGGCCCGCTCGTGAGGGGCAAACAGTGTTATAACACTGTTTGCCCCTCACGAGTGCTGATCGACGCCACTCCACTGCTCGGGCAGCGCAGCGGGATCGGTCGCTACACCGACGCGCTGCTGCGCGAACTGGCGACCCGGTCCGATGTGGACGTCACGGGCATCGCGTTCACGGCCCGTGGACAGATCGCATTACGCGCTGCGGTGCCCCCAGGTGTGGCGGTGCGCGGTAGACCGATCCCGGCGCGGGCGCTGCGAGCGTTGTGGCGCCGCGTGGACTGGCCACCCACCGAACTGCTCGCCGCCGGCGCCGATGTGCTGCACGCCACCAACTTCGTGTTGCCTCCGTCCAGGCGCGCCCGTGGTGTCGTCACCGTGCACGACTTGGCGTTCCTGGACCGCCCGGACTTCCTGGCCCCGCCGCAGCGCGACTTGCCCGACCTGGTCAGGCGGTCGGTGGCCCGCGCCGCGGTGGTCTGCACCCCGAGCGACACGGTGGCGCAGCAGGTGACGCGGCGGCTCGACATTCCCGGCGAGCGAATCGTGGTCACCCCGCTGGGCGTGGACTCGTCATGGTTCGATGCCACCGCGCCCACCGGGGTGCGGCGCACCACGCTGCGGTTGCCACCGCGGTACCTGCTTTTTGTCGGCGCCGCACAGCCGCGAAAGGGCCTCGACGTGCTACTCGAGGCACACCGGTCACAACCCGATCTCGCGCCGCTGGTGCTCGCCGGGCCAGCAGGCTGGGGTCCGGAGAACGCGGCGTCGTCGCGCGTGCTCACCATGGGCTATCTCGACGAGGCTGACTTGCGTTGCGTGGTCGCCGGAGCGACGGCACTGGTGCTGCCGTCCCGCGATGAGGGTTTCGGCCTGCCGGTGCTGGAGGCGATGGCCGCGGGGATCCCCGTGGTGTGCTCCGATCTGCCGGCGCTGCGGGAAGTCGCCGGTGGGCTGACCACTCTCGTCCCGCCTGGGGACCCGGCTGCCTTGGCCGCGGCGCTGGCAGCCGCGGACGGGGTGGGCTTCGATCCGGTAGGTGCGGCCGCCCGGCGTGCGCACGCTGCCCGATACAGCTGGCAAGCCTGTGCTGAGGCGACAGTCCGCGCGTACCGGCTAGCCCGCTCCTGATTCCGGCGGCCACACCCCGTGTCGTCAGCTCCCTGAGCTTCACCCACGCGGAGTACAGAGTGTGACGTTATCATAACGTTACTATACGAGGAGTCGCACACAAGTCACCGGCTGCGGTGGAAGGGGCCGCGTTCCCTCTTTCGAGGGTAGAGGGACATAGCACATAGCTAGAGAACGCTGGCGCATGACTGCGCCCGCGCAATGGCGCGCGCGCTCAGACACGAGGGGGGAACACGATGCTCAGTCACCGAACTGGAGCCGGGGTCGCCCTAGCGGCCCTCAGTGCGGCAACTTTAACCGTCACGGTCAGCGCAGCTGCACCTGGGGTGGCGCAAACGGCGCCGGTGGGCTCGGCGAGCCCAGTAGCCGTGCTCACCGGCGCTGAGTCCATCAACGCCACCGTGGAGCGTTACAAGATAAAGGGCACCGACCTCGGCATCATGTGGACCGACGAGCAAGGGCGGATTCTGGCTGCGTTCGGGGACACCTTCGGGGAAGGCTGGGCCGGTCCCCACAGCAGCCAGGCGAACCCGGCCGCGATCGATTGGCGCTCGAACACGCTAGCGCGTAGCACCGACCGTAAACCCTCGGACGGCATGTCCTTCAAGAACTTCGTCACCGACCGTCCCGGCCACGCCAAGGAGCTGCTGCCCTCACAGAAGAAGAACGGCGTCGAGATGACCAAAATCCCGACCGGCGGTGTCAATGTCAACGGGCGCAACTACATGGCATACATGTCGGTGCGCGAGTTCACCACCCCCGGGCGGTGGATCACAAACTACAGCGGCATTGCGTATTCCGACGACGGCGGGCAGAACTGGAAGGACGTCCCCGACACGCATCGGCCGAACACCGCCGCCTTGGACGAGAAGTTCCAGATGATCGCCTATGCCCGTCGGGATGGTTTCGTCTACGCCTTCGGCACGCCCAACGGCCGCTTCGGCGACGCATACGTCGCCAGGGTGCCCGAGCAGCGGCTGTTGGACACCTCCGCCTACGAGTATTGGACCGGGGAACGCTGGGAGCGTGGCGACAGCGCACTCGCGAACCCGATCGTGCCGGGGCCGGTCGGGGAGGTGTCGGTGCGCTACGACAGAATTCTCAACAGCTGGCAGATGATGACCATGGACGAGGCACGCGGTGCGATCGTGGTCAGGCTGGCACCGCAGCCAACCGGACCGTGGAGTGAACCGATCACTGTGGCCACCTCCAAGGAGTTCCCGCACCTCTACGGCGGTTTCCTGAATCCGGACTCCAAAGGGCACGACATCTACTTCACGATGACTCAGTACGAGCAATACAACGTCTCGATGATGCACGTCAGACTCCCACGCGATGCGGTCAACGGAGCCCAATCGCGCTGACGCCTTTCAGCCGGAGAGCACTCCCGCGGTGACGGCGGCGTGCAGCGCGCGACGCCAGTGCCGTAGCTCGGGTAGCCCTGCGGCAACCCACCCGGTGGTGTCCAGGGCCGAGTTCGCCGGACGCAGTGCGGGCCGCGGGAATTCCGCGGTGCAGCAGGGCTGCACTCGATCCGGATCGGCACCGATCTCGACGAACAAGGCTCTGGCCAGGCCGAACCATGTGGTAGCGGCCGTGTTGGCGCAGTGCAGCACGCCCACCGGGACCCGGTCGCAGGCCAGTGCCAGCGCGATCAGGCCGTCGGCAAGGTCAGCGGTCCAGGTCGGGTTGCCGCGCTGGTCGTCGACCACCCGAATGGTCTGCCGCTCGCGGGCCAAGGTCGCGATGGTGCGGACGAAGTTGCTGCCGTGGGCGCCGTAGAGCCACGCAGTGCGCACCACATGGGCGGACGCCCCCGAGGACAGCACCGCCCGCTCGCCCCCCAACTTGGTCCGGCCATACACGGTCGCCGGCGCTGTCGGGCTGTCGACCCGGTTGGATCCGGTCGCGTCGCCTGCGAAGACATAGTCGGTCGAGAGCTGGATCAGATGTGCCTGATGGGCGGCGCAGGCCCGGGCCAGGTTTGCGGCACCCCCCGCATTGACCGCATGAGCCCGGGCCGCACCCTCGTGCTCGGCGGCGTCCACCGCGGTGTACGCCGCCGTGTTGATCACCACGAGGCGGCCGTCCGGTAACGACTTCAAGGACGATGCTGACGCGACCGCATCGGTCACCATCGCAGGATCGGTGACGTCGAGTTCGGTCGAGTGCGGGGCGTGGACTTGGCCGATGCCGGCGCGGGCAGCCGCCGCCACCAGATCCCGGCCGAGCTGACCGGCAGCCCCGGTGATCAGCAGCGAGGGATTCATGTCGTTTTCAGCGGCTCCCACCAGTCCCGGTGTTCGGCATACCAGCGCACGGTGTCGGCCAACCCCCGGGTGAAGTCCACCTCAGGGGTGTAACCCAACTGGCTGTTGATCTTCGTCCAGTCCACCGAATACCGGCGGTCATGGGCTTTTCGATCCGCCACCGGGCAGACCTGTGACCATTCGGCGCCCAGCGCGTCCAGCAGCAAGCGGGTGAGCTCGATGTTCGTCAGTTCGGTGCCACCGCCGATGTTGTAGATCTCGCTGGCACGACCGCGCTCGAGTACCAGCGCGATGCCGCGGCAATGGTCGTCGACGTGCAACCAATCGCGCACATTGAGCCCATCGCCGTACAGCGGCACCGGCAGCCCATCGAGCAGGTTGGTGACGAACAGCGGGATGACCTTCTCCGGGTATTGGTAGGGCCCATAGTTATTGGAGCAGCGGGTGATACGCACGTCCATGCCGTGGGTACGGGCGTATGCCAAGGCGAGCAGATCGGCGCTCGCCTTGGACGCCGAATAGGGCGAGTTCGGTTGCAGGGGGTGGGTCTCAGGCCACGAGCCCGACTCGATCGACCCGTAGACCTCATCAGTGGAAATGTGCACGAACCTCGGCACACCGGCCTCCAGCGCGGCCTGCAGCAGCGTTTGGGTGCCCACCACGTTGGTCACCACGAAAGGGTCGGCCCCGACGATCGAGCGGTCCACGTGCGACTCCGCGGCGAAGTGAACGACCGCGTCGACACCGACCATCAGCTCAGCCACTAGTGGACCCTCGGTGATATCACCCTTGACAAAGTGCAGCGCCGGATGGGTTGCGACCGGCGCGAGATTCGCCTCATTGCCTGCATAGGTCAGCTTGTCCAGAACCAGCACCTCCGCACCGGCCAGGGTCGGCTCCGCACCCTGTAGCACCCGACGCACGAATGTCGATCCGATGAACCCGGCCCCCCCGGTGACCAACAGCCGCATCGGCGCGCCCTCCTATTCTGGTCAGCGGTAGGCAACCAACAGCGGTCGAGTGTGCCACGGCAACCCCACTAGGGGTTCACACGTCTGGACTAGCAAGCTTTTCGATGCGCAGCTGATGGATGGGGCAGCTATGCCCAGGCACTGCCGCCACGTTAGTCGCAGGAGGGAGAGCGTCGGTGGACGACAGGCCAGCTTGGCCGGCCGGTGGGCCCGACCGACCTGGTCGGCCGCGCAGGCCAACCAACGGCCCGCCACCTGCGAGGACCGGCCGCCCGGGACCCCGTCCGCCGGCCCGTACCCCGGCTCCCCTCCCCGTGTCGCCCCGCACACGTCGCGCGGTGACACCTTCCCGGCCACCTGTCCGGCAGCGTTCCCGTCGACGTTCGACTGTCGGTTGTGGCCTCGCCAAGCTGGTACTCGTGATGGTCTCTGGGCTGGTGCTCAGCCTCACCGGATACGGATGGGCGACGTTCCAGGACCTTCACAACGGCTTGAGCACCACGGATGTGATCGGCAGAGCCTCCCCGGACAGCGCCACCGACATCCTGCTGGTGGGCATCGACAGCCGGACGGATGCGCATGACAAGCCGCTACCGCGCGACGTGCTAGCCCGGCTGCGCGCGGGCAACAATGAGGGTGAACTCACCGACACCATGATCCTGGTGCGCATCCCGGACAACGGCAGGCGCGCAGTAGCGATCTCGCTGCCCCGGGATTTGTACGTGCAGCTACCTGAGGGGTACGGCAAGCATAAGCTCAACTCCGCGTTCACTCGCGCCAAGAGCGTCACAGCAGAACAGCTCGTTGCGCAGGGCGTCGACCCGCAGGCAGCGCGTACTCAGTCCATCGCCGCCGGCCGGAAGCTGCTGCTGGAGGCGGTCAAGGATCTCACGGGGGTCGGCATCGACCACTACGCGGAGATCAACTTGCTCGGCTTCTCGCTGCTCACCGATGCTGTCGGCGGGGTCGCGGTATGCCTGCGGGAACCGGTTCGCGACAGGTTCTCCGGTGCGCACTTCCCGGCCGGACCGCAGCTGATCTCGGGCCCGGATGCGTTGGCGTTCGTGCGGCAACGCCACGGTCTACCTCGTGGTGATCTCGACCGCATCGTGCGCCAGCAGGTATACATGGCTTCGCTGGCCGACAAGGTGCTCACCGCGGGGACGCTGGCCAACCCCAGCCGGATCAGCCAGCTGATCGATGCAACGCAGCAGTCGCTCGTGCTCGACGAGGGCCTCGACCTGCTCGACTTCGCCACCCGAATGCAGGGCCTCGCTGCTGGTAACGTCGTGTTCCAGACCGTCCCGGTGCTGGGCGACGGTGACAGCGACTCCGACGGCTCGGTGCTCTACGTCGATCCAGAGGCTGTACGACTGTTCGTCGCCCAGGCCATCGACGGCGGCCCGGGGGCGGCACCCAAACCCCCCGCTTCCCCGGTCAATGCGTCGATCACAGTCGACGTTCTCAACGCCTCGAACGCGTCTGGGCTCGCCAAACGGGTTGCCGAGCAGCTGGTCGGTGAGGGCTTCACCCAGGGCGCGGTCGGCAACGCCCGGGCCCGGGCCACCAGCGTGGTGCGCTACCCGACGGGCGGGCGCGACGCCGGTAGGACCGTGGCCGCCGCCCTGGGCGGTCTGCCGATCGAGGAAGACTCCAACCTGTCTTCCAGTGCTGTGCAGGTTTACCTCGGCGGGGACTACTCCGAGCCGGCCAGGCCACGGATCGGCGGCGCGTCGCTGCGGCGGGTAGACGCGAGAGCCACCAACAGCGACGCTGGGCCCACCGGCAGCATCATGTGGCCCGTCGCGAATACGGCCCGCACCGCTAGCATGGTGAGTCGCACGCCGCCGCCTCCAGGCCCACCGCCGGGACCACCGATAGCGGGTGACAAGGTGCCCTGCGTCTCCTGACCCGCCACCGCACCCCGAGGTTAAGGTTCGACAGCCGTTGACCATCACCGATGAGATGCTCGGCCCGCTGCTGCGCACGGACCCGGCCCGACCGCGGATCACCCATTACGACGACGACGCCGGCTTTCGGGTCGAACTGTCCGGCGCCACGCTGGCCAACTGGGCCGCCAAGACCGCGAACTGGCTGCGCGACGAGCTGGACGTCCAACCCGGCGACGCGGTTGCGGTGTTGCTGCCGCCGCACTGGCAGACCGCCGGGGTGCTGCTGGGCGCATGGTGGTGCGGCGCCACGATCATCACGTCACCCACCGGCGGCCAGGTCGCTCGGCAAGACGCCAGCCAGTGCAGGGTCGCGCTGTGCGGGGTTGATCGCATCGCCGACGCTGCCCTCACCGACGAGGTGGCGGCGCTGGGGCTGGATGCGCTCGGGGCAGGTGTCGCAGTGCTGCCGCCAGGGATCCGGGACTTCGCCAGCGAGGTTCGGGTGCACGGCGACCGCTTCGTACCCGGTGGATCGGGACCGGACGTCGAGATGGTCGTCGACGCGGCCCGGGCCCGGGCCGCGCAACTG
>JBOHFX010000028.1:0-3748 GCA_050699875.1 Pseudonocardiaceae bacterium | reverse complement strand
CCGTCGCGATCATGACCCGGCAACTGGACCGCAACAGGTCCGGCGCGCCACCTCATCCCCGCTGGGGCCAGCCCCGCGCCGTAGCGTCGGCACCCGACCGACAAGATCAACAAGCCGCGTGACCATTGACCAACAGGCTCTTATAGCTGACATGATCACCGATCGTAGGAAGCCACAGCCGCCGAGACGATGTGGTGGACACGGAGGCAGCGTGCTCGCTAGGTGAGATGGTTCAGGAGCTCGAGCCCCGTGACCCCCTGATCGTGCTCGAGCGGCGGCTCGACGAGGCTGAGGGCTGCTACGACCAGGCTTTGACCTACGTCGAGAACGAACCGCGTGGACGAGCGAAGGCGCAAGCGGGCAGAGAACTAATTCGCTACATGCGGGATGTCGAGTCTGGAGGTACCGGACAGCAATCCGCCGAAGCCACGGCCCGGATCGCAGCAGACCCGGCGGCCCGAAAGCACGTGGACATGACGCGGATCGCCGCTGTCAACAGTCAGCGCATGCGTGACCAGCGTATGGACCCGCTACCCTACGAGATGCTGTAACCGGTGGCGACCCAAGGCGGGCAGGCGTTCCTGGCAGCATCCAAGGACGGGCGCGGTCCTGGACTCCATGATGAGAATTGCGCCTCAGGCGCTGTCGTGTGCTCCCGTCGGCTCTGACGATGCGCTCCGGCTGGGCGTTGCACTGTGCGGGTTGGGCGGTCTCGGCGTCGAGGTCGTTGACCGGCTGAGCAATCGATTTCACGGCCGGCCAGAGCAGATCGGGTTGCACCCGCTCTACGTCGACTCGGTCCGGGCTGATGGTTACGCGAGCCCGTCCGGCCCGTTTGGGCTCTCGTTCAGCGCGGCCGAGTCCCGCTTCCTCGCCTCCGACGCCGACTACACCGCGGTCCTGCAGCAGATCGCTGCGGGGGACGTACCCGACTGGGCCCCGCCGGTCAGCACGGCCGAAGCACGCTCAATCCTCAGCGCCAAGCTGCCTAGAATAATCGGATTCGGCGGCCAGCCCGTGAGCTCATACATCGCTGCCTGCCTTGCCTGGCCACGTTGGGAGCAGCGGATCGACATGAGCCTACGGGCCGCGGCGACCGCCGATCCGACTGCCGAGCCCCTGATGGTCGTGATCGCCTCTCTCTACGGCGGTACCGGGATTGGGCACCTGCCACTGTTCCTGCAGAACCGGAAGAACCACGGGCATGACAACGTGGCTGTCTTCGTGACGTTGCCGTCGCAAGCCGAGGGCCTGTTGCAGCCGGCTCAGGTGCCCGATGCCCACGCCCGGGGTATTGCCGTACTCCGCGGCCTGCTGCGACCGAACTGGTACAAGCACCTATTCCTGGTCGGTTCCAGCAATAGCTCGCTGCGCCGGGATCCACGTGCGGCCGCGGTGGAGGTGATCGCGTCGACGATCGCGCACTGGCTCGAGAATCCGGCGGCGTTCCGGGCCGAGCAGGCCACCTGGTTGGGTCAGGATATTCAGGGTGCCACCGCCGCGGAACGGCTCAGCACCCTGGGAGCCGCCGAGATCGTATTCCCGGCAGACACACTGGCCCGGCAGCAGGCCTGCGACCACGCGGCCCGTGCCTGGCAGATGGTCACCGAGATCGGGAACACTGAACTGAGCCGCGCGACCATCGAGGGTGAGCGGTTCGCCTGGTCGAATCCGGTGACCCGAGAACTGGACGACATCACCAAGGCACCCTTGGGAACCTCCGCGGTGGCAGTCTTCGGCGACGACCAGATTGTGCAAGGCCAGCTCCGCAAGGCGTTCAGCTGGTTTTCCGCGTCGTTGCCCGATACCAAGCCCATCGAACCCAACGGCGTGTGGTCGGCACTCGAAGGACAGCCGCGCAGAATGTTGTCTGTCGACCTAGTACCACTGGCCAACGGCATCATCCGGATCGACACCGAGTACGTCGCAACCAGCCTGCGTAAAGCACGCGCGTTAAACCTGGTCGCCTTCACGACCATGATCCAGAATGAGCTGGGCGAGCAGCTCGGCGGCGAGGTCGGCATAAGCCTCCGGACACACCCCTGGGCGCTTCGCCGCGCCGTAGAATTCACCAGTGCTGCCGCTTGCCGGCTCGAGGACACCGCGGCACGGGTCCGAGCTGACCTCGCCCGAGCTCACGACGAACTGGAGCCTCTCAGGCGGTTCCGTGAGGCAGTCAAGTCCGCCGAGTCGGACTTGACTGCCGAAATCCGCACGCGCGGTCGTTGGATGAGCCCTCAGGTTGCAACCTACCTCGACGCGCTCCAGGCGCTGTTCCACGTGACCACGCTGGATCTTGCGCTCGCGCAGCTCGCCGACCACCTCTCCGCGCTGGCCGCAGCGTGCCGTGCGCAGGTGCGCCCGATCGAGGCACTCGTCTCCGAGCTCGACGCGCACCGCCAGGCCTGTGTAGCGGCGGCAGGCGAATTCGACCTGCACCTACGCCACCTCCAGGCACAGTCAACCATGATCGTCGTTCCGACCTCGAAGCCGGCCGTCGGCGCACTGACAGACGAGCTAGCCTGGACGGCCGCCGGAGATGTGACACCCGAGCTGGCCATGGCACTACTGTCTCGGCTACGCGTCCGACTCGAGCCCGCGCGGCACGACGAGCCACCGCGTCCCGTTCTGCAGATGCCCGCTGTGGCAGGGTTCACCGCCGCAGTCGAGACACGCCTGACGGCGAGCTCGCGGGCGACGGGCGCGCTATCGTCCAACGGCACGGTGTCGCTGATCGCCGCGTCGTACCTACCGGCGTTGGCGTATTCCCTGCTGCAGCCTCACTATGCAACCTGCACGCTCGCCGACGCACTCGCGACGGACTACGCTTACGGTTGGGTCCCAGACCAGGGCGGCCATGCAGATCGTGATCTAATCACGCGGTTTCTCGACGATAAGGTGATCTCGCCGCTATTCCGGGCTGGTGAGAGCACAGTCGGGCTCATCGGCGCGGCAGGGCTGGCCCAGCCGGTCACCCCGCCGGTCCGCCAACGTGGACCGGCGGCCGCCGCGCGGGCTGTGCTGCGTCGCGCCCGGCACCGCCGAGCTCGTCACAGACGTGGTGGAGCAGCTGCTCACCGACGCGAAGGTGCGCATCGCCGACGGTGCACCCGGCCGGGCGACGATGACCACAGTGGTCAACCGAGTGCCATGGCACCGGATCACGGAACTCAGCGGCCGGACTCTGGAGAATTATCACCGCCGGACCCGGCTACCGGCCCACGTCGACGTCGCAGCCCGACGGGCCCACGAAATCGAGCAGCGCGCTCGCGAGCGAGGGCTCCTCGGGGACCGGACCCTCGATCCCGACGTGATGCTGCTGCTCGACGACCCGGCGGCGCTGCACGGTTTCCTGGGGCTGATCGCCACCCGCCGCATGCCCGTCCAGGAGATGGATCTGCTTAACCTCGATGGTGGGGCCTACCGCATAAACGTCACACCACACGAGCGGATGCGCACTCCCGACTGGCGGATCCTCGGACCGGTCAACGACCCGCTGGCCGCCCTGATGGAGCTGTTCCACCATCCCGACAGTCGCCGCCTGCGCACGGCCGTCATGGAGACCTGGAGGCAGGAGCAGGCGAAACTGGTGGTCGACTGCGGCGGTGATCAACAGCGCGCCCGCGACCTGCTCCAGCTTGCCATGAGGGATATGGAGCTCCCGGAAGGCAGCACCAACAAGCGCTTCGCAGCGGACGTCGCGCTGCTCGCGAAGTTGAATGCACTATAAAGCCTAGGAAGCGCGGGG
>JBOHFX010000027.1:0-43593 GCA_050699875.1 Pseudonocardiaceae bacterium | reverse complement strand
TGGACACCCGCGATCATCGCCCACCCCATCACCCGGACCGGGATGAAGATGACCTGGTGGGGCATCTCCGAGCGGCTCAAGCGCGCCGTGGGTCACGTGAGCCGTCACGAGGCGATCAACGGCATCCCGGGCACGACGGCCGATCATTACGGAGCTCCGTACAGCCTCACCGAGGAGTTCGCCGCCGTCTACCGGATGCATTCCCTGATACCGGACGACTTCGTGTTCCGTGCACCGTTCGGCGGCGTCGAGCGGAAGCCGAGGAGCCTCACTGAGCTGCGCACCACCGAGGCGATACCGGTGCTGCGCGATGTCGGTATGGCCTCGGTGCTCTACACCTTCGGGATCTCCCACCCCGGTGCGCTCACGCTGCACAACTACCCCCGCACGTTGCAGGGGTTGCGCCACGAGGGCATGCTGTTCGACTTGGCCGCCGTCGACATCCTGCGGGACCGCGAGCGCGGCGTTCCCCGCTACAACCGCTTCCGCGAGGCGTTCCACAAGGCACCCGTCCGGCACTTCGCCCAGCTGTCGACCCACCCGGCCTGGGCGCAGGAGATCCGAGACGTCTACGACGGTGACATCGACAACGTCGACCTGATGATCGGTTTGCTGGCCGAGTCTCCTCCCCGGGGGTTCGGGTTCAGCGACACCGCATTCCGGGCCTTCTTGCTGATGGCGTCTCGGCGGCTGAAGAGCGACCGGTTCTTCACCGACTGCTACAACGAGAAGCACTACACCAGGGCGGGGCTGGACTGGATCGACCACAATAGCATGAAGACCGTGCTGCTTCGGCATTTCCGCCGCGAGCTCGAAGACGTACTCGAACCGGTCGACAACGCATTCCGGCCCTGGGCCTCGGTCGCCGGGTGATCAGGCCCGGTCAGGCTTGCTCATTGAGCCGGACGGCCTGTTCGAAGAGGCTGATCGTCCGCTGCTCGACGGTGCTCAGGTGCAGTTCGCGGGCGGTGTCCCGGGCCTGACTGAGCAGCCTGGCGACCATCGGGGCGTCGCCCTGGCGCTGCCGGATGAGCAGCAGCTGCGCCCATTCGAGCTGAGTGCGGGCCAGCCAGGCCGGAGCGCCGATGCGACTATGGGCTGCGGCAGCAGCGGCGAAGTGGGCGTCGGCCTCGTCGAGATGCTCCATGGTGGCGGCCAGCCGACCCAGGTAGTGGGCGACCGATCCATAGCAGCCCACCGAGCCGGAGGTGACGAGCTGGTCGGCGTAGGGGGAGAGAATGCGGATCAGGTCGGCGGCGGCCCGGACCTCGCCGAGCTGGGCGCTCGCCTCGGCACTGAGCACCATTCCCGGCAGCCAGTTGACATTGTAGGGGCGGCCGGTGAAGCCGTCGGCGGTCAATTTCTGGAACACCACCCGAGCCTCGTCCCAGCGGTTGCGGTTGCAGTGACACAGCGCCAGCGCGGCCTGCCACCCCCATATATCGGGATATTGGGCGATGAGCTCGGTGGTCAGGGCCTCGAGGTCACCCAGCCGGTCCTGCACGATTCTGATCGCCAGTACCTGGGCGCCGAAGAACAGCCGGGCATCGGGGTTGCCGGCGTTGGCGCCCACCTCCAGCGCCTGGTGAGCCAGCCGCTCCCCGTCGTGGAGCCGGCCGGTGAGCACGGTCGCAGCGGCGTGCGAGATGGCCACCATCCACCGCAGGGCGGGCTGGGCGAGGTCGTCGGCCAGCCGGGTGAGGCTGGTCAGATGGTGCTGGGCCAGGGCGGTGTCGCCGACCTCCAGCGCGACGCCGATGACGGCCAGGGCGGCGTGGTAGGCGATGTGGGCGTCACCCAGCTGCTCGGCCAGCTTGGCCAGCTCGTCGGCCAGCTCGCGACGTTGCGCGAGGGTGCTCGGATGCCGCAGGGTGCGAAAGACGGGCACGAGCACCTGGGCCAGGGTGGGGAGATCACCCAGCCGTCGTGCCATCGCCACGGCCTGCTCGGTCAGCGCGACCCGCCGGTCCCACTCACCAGTGCCCAGCACGCCGGCCAAGAGGGCCAGCAGGCGGGCCCGCACCAGGCTGTCGTCGTCGCCGATGGCCGCCAGTGCCGCGGTCAGCACGGCCGCCCGCTCGTGGTCATCCAGCGGGCCGGACCAGTAGGTTCCGACGTTGGCCAGGGCGGCGGCGACGAGGCGCTTGACGTCACCCACCTCCTGAGCGATCGCGGCCACCGCCAGCAGGGTCTGGCGGTGCGCGGGATGGGCGGCCCGGCGTTGGGCCTCCCCCAGCGCGATGAGCAGGTCGCAGCGGCGCAGCTGGTCGCCGGCCAAGTCCGAGCTGTCGAACAGATCCAGAGCCTGGTCGTACAGCTCGGCGGCCTGGTCGTGGGCCAGCTGGGCCAGGGCTCGATCCCCGGCTCGCCAGGTGTAGCCCACTGCGGTGGCCGCCTCCCCGTCGGTGGCGGCTTGGGCGAAATGGTAGGCCAGGGCCGGCAGGTGATCGTCGAGCCGGGACCGGTAGAGCGTCTCGATGGCCTGGCCCACCCGGCGATGCAGGCGGATGCGCCGAGTGGTGCTCAGCGAGCTGTAGAGACTGTCTCTCAGGAGCTGGTGGCGGAAACGAAAACGCATGGTGACGCTGGTTGTCTCCTTGACCAGACCGGCGGCCATAGCCTGCTCCATGGCCTCGGCCACGGCGTCCTCACCCAGGCCGGTGACGACGGCGACGACGGCGAGGTCGAACTCGGCGCCCACCACGGCAGCGGTCACCAGTGCCTGGTTGGCCGCCTCCGAGAGCTGGCCCAGGCGGCGCAGCACCACCTCGTGTACTCCCGCGGGGATACCCAGGTACGCAAGACACCCGTCGGTGTCCGGGCCGAGGGCTCCTGATTCGACCGCATGGCGCACCAACTCCCCGACAAAGAACGGGTTTCCCTCGGTATGCGACCGGATAGCCCGGGCCAGTTTCTGCGCGTTCTCACCCAGGGGCCGGCCAATGGCTTCCAGCAGCGCCATCACCTCAGCCTCATCCAGCCCCTCGACCAGCAGCCGCTGCGCCCCCGGCTCTCGGCGCAGGTCGGCCAGCAGGTTGGCCATCGACTGAGCGGGGTCGAGCTCGGTGTGCCGGTAGATACCCACCACCAGCAGGTGAGCCGCTGAGGTGGCGCGAACCACGTGGCGCAGCAACAACAGCGTCGGCTGGGTGGCCCAATGCAGGTCGTCGAGGACCACCACCAGGGGCTCCTCGGCCGAGGCGGCGCCCAACCAGGACGCCATCGCCTCGAACAGGCGGTAGCGCTCGGTCTCGGGATCGGAGCGCATCGGGCTGGGCAGCCCCGCCACCAGCTCCGTCAGCTCGGGCACCAAGCGGGTGAGTTCCCCGCCCAGGTGGCCGAGCCGGCTCGAGAGCTCATCGGGTTGGGCATGGTGGATGTAGTGGCACAGCGCCTCTACGAAGGGTTGGTAGGGCATCGCCAGCCCCTCGTCGCACCGACCGAACAGCACACTGGTCCCGCTGGCGTGCACCTCACGGGCGAACTCGGCGGCCAGGCGGCTCTTGCCCACCCCGGGCTCGCCTCCCACCAGCACCACTTGCCGGCCATCGGTCGTTGCCCGCTCGAACGTTGCCTCCAGTGCAGCCAGCTCAGCCTGGCGACCCACAAACCCGAACGCCTCGGTGCCCTGGAAGGTGCTGGGCAGGGCTACCGTCGCCGGGGAGGACGTCTGCACCCAGTCCAGCTTCCAGATAGTCACCTCGGTGGCCAGACCCCGCAGCGACACTGTCCCTACCGGCGCGAAGTGAGCGTTGGTGCGGGCTTGGGCCACCGTCCGCACCGTGTCGGTGACGAGGATTTGACCGCCCCCGCACTGCGTGCACAGCCGAGCTGCCTGCACTACCGGCGTCCCGAACCAGTCGCCCGCATACTCGGTGGCTTCCCCCAGTGCCAGGCCCACCCGCATGGACAGCCGGGCAGGAGCTCCGCGGCCGCGACGCTGCACCGCGTGCTGCATGGCCACGGCGGCGGCCACCGCGTCCGATGCCGCGGTGAACACGGCCATGACCCCGTCGCCCAGGGTCTTGACCTCGATACCACCGTGGGCAGCGATCGTTTGGCCCAGTAAACTCAGATGAGACTGACGCAGGTCCTCAAACGTGGACTCCCCCAGGAGGTTCATGATCTGGGTGGAACTCACCAGGTCGGTGAACAGGACCGTCACGGTCGTGATTCCGCCTGTGCCTCTCACGACCATGGACTCTAGCTACTCCTCGGATGGCATACTGACTTCGTCGCTGGCCTCATGTCTGTTTGACCCCCATATGCGTTACAGGCATGTGTCTGCGGTAATCCACACGGTCGGTCTGATCTCTCGGGATGCTCGAGAGACCGTACGCACTATCAGGCCCGAGGGTGAGAGAATTGCCAGCGCGCGGCCGAGCGGCCGGCGGCTGATGTGGGGGAATCCCCAGTGGATGCAGAGGGTATCGAGCAGGTGACGGTCTGCCTGCCGGTCGGCACGGTGACGTTCATGCTGACCGATGTCGAGGGTTCGACGCGGCTGTGGGAGTTGGCTCCCGAGGCGATGGGTGGGCGACCCGAGCACGTGTCGGGCTGGTGCACCAGGACCTGCCGGCGGAGTTCGGCCCGCTGCGCTCGCTGGACACGATGCCCAACAATCTGCCCGGTGAGCTGACCAGCTTTGTCGGGCGACGCGCCGAACTGACCGAGATCGGTGAGCCGCTGCATCGTGCGCGCGGTTGTTGACGTTGACCGGTGTCGGCGGTTGCGGCAAGACCCGGTTGGCGTTGCAGGCGGCGGCTGATGCGATGGATCGTCACCCCGACGGGGTGTGGTGGGTGGAGTTGGCGCGGTTGGAGGACGCCACGCTGCTGCCGGCTGCGGTGATCGGCGCTCTGGGGCTGCGTGAGGTGCCGGGTCGGGCCCTGTTCGACACGCTCGTGGAGTTCCTGTGCACCCGCCGGGCGCTGGTGGTCCTGGACAACTGCGAGCATCTGCTTGCCTGCTGCGCCCAGCTCGCGGATGCCTTGCTGCGTGCGTGTCCGTCGTTGACGATTCTGGCGACGAGCCGGGCGCCGTTGGGGGTGCCGGGGGAGGTCACGTGGCGGGTGCCGTCGATGTCGTTGCGGGCCGAGGCTGCGGGTGCGCCGATCGAGACGCTGCACTGGATGTGCCTGGGCTGGGAGGCAGTATTCCGGGGACGGCTCGACGATGCCTGCGAGTTGCTCGCGCGTTCCATCGCTGCCAGTGACGAGGTCGGTGACCCGGCCACGAACGGTTTCGCCAGCGGCCGCAGAGGCGCTGGAGATGGCCCGGCGGGTGGGTAGCGGGTGGATGCAGTCCAACGCCGAGCGCCTGCTGGGCCGACTCGCGCTGGCCGCCGTTGCCGCGGCGCGGGAGCGCTTCAAGGAGGCAACGTGGCTGCTGGGCGCTGCGGCGGCCGGTCGCCAGCGGCTCGGCATCGTGCGCTTCCCGCCCGAACCGGAGTTCTGGGCTGGCGTCGAGCGCATCACCCGGAACGCGCTCGGACCCGACGGCTACGACGCCGCGTTCGCCGCCGGCGCCGCACTGGAAACCGACGAGGCGGTCGCCTCTGTCCGCCGCGCCCGGGGCGGACGAAAGTGACCTGCACCGTCGCATCACCAGCAACGCTCGCGCCATCTCCAGGGACCGTCTCCAGCTCCTGACCCTCCGCCGCTCAAACCCGTGGGCGTGCGTGACAGGCGTTACAGACACGGGCCGCGGTGGACGCGAATCTATGGGAGACCGTTTCAACGCCCGGTAGGCGCCCGGTCTCACAGAAAACCCTTATAGCGGGTGCGCTGACGCACGCTACAAGTAAGAGAGAGTGCGATGTCAACTACAACCGCCACGCTCGGCGATGCCGGGTTAGACACCACCCCAGACACCGCTGCGCTGCTGCTTGCCGCTGGTCAAGGTGATCAGTCGGCCTGGAAAGAGATCGTGCTCAGATTCGGTGGACTCGTATCGGCAACAGTTCACTCGTTTCGGCTGCAAGACGCCGACGCCTTCGATGCAATACAGATGACCTGGCTGCGGCTGATGACGAATCTGCACCGGATGCACGATCCGGAGCGGCTCAATGGGTGGCTCGCCACCACCGCCCGGCGTGAATGCCTGTCCGTCCTCCGCCAGTCCAAGCGCACCGCATACCGCGATCAGGTGATGTTCGACACTGTCGCCGATGCATCCGTGGGGCCCGAGCAGCGTGTCCTCACTGCGGAGACTGTGCGGGAATTGCGCAGCATCGTTGCCGAGCTGCCGCTTCGCGGGCGGACTCTGCTGCGAGCACTCTTCAGCGATGGCCCCCGGCCATACACGGAGATCGCCCGCACCACCGGCATCCCGGTCGGCAGCATAGGGCCGACCCGCGCTCGGGCGCTGCGGCAGCTGCGGCAGCTGCTCGAAGAGCGTGGGCTGGATACAAGCCTGATGATGACCTCTCCAGTGACTTCTGCGGCCGGTCGTCAGCCCAGGTAGCGACGCAGTCCCGCCAGATCGATCACAGTGATGGAGCGACGCTCGGTGGTGATGTAGCCGGCGAGCCGGAGCTGACTCAGCGCCCGGCTCGCCGCCTCGCGGCTCACGCCGATCCAGCTGGCCAGTTCCTCGTGGGTAAGGGCGAGTCCGACGCGGGTGTTCCCCCCGTTGTGCTCTCCGTATCGTGCGGCCAAGTGCACAAGGCGGCGGGCGGTACGGTTGACGGTGTCGCCCGCGTCACGGTCGGCGATGAGCTCGTCGGCCTCCCGCAGTTCGGCGGTCAAAGTTCGTAGCAGCCGCAGTGCGACCCGGGGATGAGCCTTCAGGAACTCCTGGAAGACGCTCGCCGACACCATCACCGCCGCCACCGCCTCCATCGCGGTGGCCGTCGCAGAGCGGGGTCGTCCGTCGAGGGCTGACATCTCGCCCAGCAGCTCTCCCGGTCCCTTGACGGCCAGCAGGAGCTCACGTCCGGGCAGCGTCTGCACCGACACCTTCGCCCGGCCGCTACGCAGCGCTATGACGCTGCCTCCCGCGTCGCCCTCGAAGAACAGCACCTGGCCTCGCCCGTAGGAGCGATGGCGCCCCCGCTGTTCAAGTGTGTGCCACTCCTGGGGGCCGAGGAGCTCATCGGGGGCCGGCCCTTCGGCCGGCACGTGCCCTTCCGGCGACGCTGGCCCTTTCTGCGATACCGCCCCTTTCTGCGATGCTGGGGGGCGGGGCTGGGATGTGCCGGCGCGGGGCGCAGAGCGGGCTGCGAAGTCCCGATTACCGGTAGCCTCACTGCGGCGTCCGGAGCCATTCCTCTCCACGGCGCTCCTTTCACTGAGGTTCGCCATTCGTCACTATATCGTCACGGTAGCCGCCTATGCTGTCGCGCCCGTGGTCGGGAAGAATGCGTGAAGCGCGCGTATTGACCCACAACACCGTAAAGTTGTTTTCTGGCGGAAACCTGGCGGAAACGCAGCGTGCCCGGTCAGGCGCAGCCGTCAACGTGCCCGGCGGGCCATCCGCTCCGGCTCCAGGATGAGTACGCTCTTGCCCTCCAGACGTAACCAGCCCCGTTGAGCGAAATCGGCAAGCGCCTTGTTCACCGTCTCCCGGGAGGCTCCCACCAGCTGGGCGATCTCCTCCTGGGTCAGGTCATGGGTCACCCGCAGCATGCCGGTCTCCTGGGTGCCGAAGCGCTGCGCGAGCTGCAGCAGCGCTTTGGCGACCCGTCCGGGCACGTCGGTGAAGATCAGGTCGGCGAGCATGTTGTTGGTCCGGCGCAGCCGCCGGGCGATCACCCGGAGCAGCTGCTCAGCGATCTCCGGTCGTTTGTTGATCCAGTCTCGCAACGCGACGCGGTCCATGCTGACGGCACTGACCTCGGTCACCGTGGTCGCCGTCGACGTCCGCGGTCCCGGGTCGAAGATCGACAGCTCGCCGAACATGTCCGAAGGCCCGAACACCGCGAGCAGGTTCTCCCTGCCGTCGGCCGACTTCCGTCCGATCTTGACTTTGCCCGATAGCACGATGTAGAGGCGGTCGCCCGGCTCACCTTCGGCGAAGATGACATGGGCACGGGGGAAGTCGACCGGCTCCAGAGTGGTGCTGAGGGCCTGGACTGCCGACGGGTCGACACCCTGGAAAATGCCCGCCCTGGTCAGGGGGTCGTTCACCGCGGTCCTCCCGTTGACCCTGGCGGGACCGGCCCCGCCGTCACGGGACCTACCGGGTGCCGCCGATCACCTCTGGTGAAGTCTAGGCCCGTTGCCGGGGGCGGCGTGACCTGACCAGGGCAGCGCGGCGTCGCCGACGCAGCCGGAACAGTTCCAGCGCGCGGCCGATGCCGCTACCGAACAGCGCCCGCATCTCGTCAGCTCGGGCCGTTTGGAGGAACTCCGCGACCTCGTTCTCCTGTACGGCGACGTTCTCGTGCATGGCGACGTGGCGCAGGCGGGTCTCCAAGCGTTCCATCGCGAGCGCAAAGAACATGATCAACGGCGGGATGGCGACAACGAACCAGACGGTCATGGTGCGGGCGATCCTGCCGCATCACCTGACTGGGTTGCGCATGGGGTACCAGCGTGGCGTGCCCGCACGGCGTGTCGCGCTGTCCGGCCCGTGCGACCGGCTCCGGTGCCACGTCCGTAGGCTGATGGCGTGCCAGCCCGATCCCGCCGGTCCTTCGCCGGGGAGAGCAGTCTCGCGCTGATCCGGCGAGCCCGCCGGATGGACCGGGTACTGGCCATCGCTTACCCGGACGCCCACTGCGAGCTGGACTTCGAGACGCCGCTTCAGCTCGCGGTCGCCACCATCCTGTCTGCGCAGTGCACCGACAAGCGGGTCAACGAGACCACGCCGAAGCTGTTCAGCCGGTATCGCAGCGCCGCCGACTATGCCGGTGCCGATCGGGATGAGCTTCAGGAGCTGATCCGGCCCACCGGGTTCTACCGGAACAAGACGGCGGCGCTGATCGGGCTGGGCACCGCGCTGGTGGAGCGCTTCAACGGCGAGCTGCCCAACCGGCTGGCCGATCTGGTCACCCTGCCGGGAGTCGGACGCAAGACCGCCAACGTGATCCTCGGCAACGCTTTCGGAGTGCCCGGTATCACGGTGGACACCCACGTGGGGCGGCTGGTGCGCCGATGGGGGTGGACCGAGCACGAGGATCCGGTGAAAGTCGAGCAGGCTATCGGCGAGCTCATCCCCAAGCGGGAATGGACGATGTTTTCCCACCGCGCGATCTTTCACGGGCGACGGCTGTGCCACTCCCGGCGCCCGGCTTGCGGGGTGTGCCCGCTGGCCAGCGACTGCCCGTCCTACGGATGCGGGCCGACCGAGCCCGCGGTCGCTGCCGCGTTGTTGCGCGGGCCTGAGGTGCCGCACCTGCTGGCGATGGCCGGGCTGCCCACGGACCTGGCGGGCGATCCAGGCCTGGTGGCCGGTGCCGCCGCCCCAGGAACGGTCCAGTGAAGCCTGCGTCGCGCTGGGTGCTGGTGACGGCGTTGCTGGCAGTCGCCCTCGTCGTGGCGCTGTGGCCGCGGTCGAGCCCACCGACTGACCCCACCTCGGCCGGCACAGCCGCGGGCGGTGCCGTACCGGCAGCCGGCGACTCGGCCCGTCTCGACCAGCTCCGATCCCGGGCAGCACTGCAGCCCTGCCCGGTCGCACCCGCGAGCTCCAGCCCGGTTCGCGGGCCGCTGTCCGGGCTCGTGCTGCCCTGTCTTGGTCAGCCGGGCACCCTTGATCTCGGGGCAGCGTTGGCCGGCCGGCCGGCTTTGCTCAACCTGTGGGGGCCGCTGTGCCAACCATGCACCGAGGAGCTCCCCGCGCTGGCCACCTATGCCACGGAGCCCGGTGCGGTGCAGGTAGTCGGAGTCGAGGTGCAGCGGTTGCCAGAAGGCGCGCTTGACCTGCTCGCCGTGCTGAACGTGCGCTACCCGTCGGTCAGCGATCCCGACGGCACGCTGCGCGCAGCCCTGGGCGCCCCGCCGGTTTTGCCGCTGAGCTACCTGGTGTCCGCCGACGGCCGGGTCGACCAGGTCAATCCACCCGAGGTGCTGCGCAGCCCGGCCCAGGTGCGGGCAGTCGTCGCCCGCTACCTCGGCCCCGGAGCGGTCGAATGACTGAGCCGATCTCCACTGGGGCATCAGTTGTTAGGGCACCAGCCGTTGGGGCACCAGTCGCCGGGCCACTCGTCGATCCCACCTCGGTGCCGGGCTGGCTGACGATGTTGGTACGCCGCACGGCCGAGCTGGGTCCCGACGATCTCGGACGGATTCCGATCCCACGATCGGCCGGCCGGGCTGCCGCGGTGCTGGTGCTACTCGCCGAGGACTCCCGCACCGGTGAGCCCGACGTGCTGCTGCAGCTGCGCTCGCGCGACCTGGCCGCGCATCCCGGCCAGGTGTGTTTTCCCGGCGGAGCGGTGGAGGACGTCGACGACGGTCCGGTGACGACGGCGCTGCGGGAGGCTTCTGAGGAAGTCGGGATTCGCGCCGACGATGTGCGTCCCGTTGCTGTGTTGCCCCAGCTGTACCTGCCGCCGTCGGACTTCGTTGTCACGCCCGTGCTGGGTCATTGGGAGCGGCCGGGACCGGTTGCACCGGTGGATTTCCGGGAGACCGTTGCGGTCGCCCGGGTGCTGCTGCGAGTGCTCGCGGACCCGGCAAACCGGCTGATCGTGCGCGGGCCCAGCGGGTACCCTCACCCGGCGTTTCTGATACCTGGGATGCTTGTCTGGGGGTTCACCGGCGGGTTGCTTGCCGCGTTGCTTGCGATGGGCGGCTGGGCACGGCCCTGGGAGCCGGCGGCTGAGTACGACGTCGACGCCGCGTGGCGGCTGGCGGAACGGACCGAGGTGATCCGGTGAACTGGGTGGATGTGCTGGTCCTTGTGCTGGCGCTGTTTGCCGCCGTGTCCGGCGCCCGGCAGGGGATGGTCACCGCCGCGGCGTCCTTCGTCGGTGTGCTGGCCGGCGCAGTGATCGGAGTGCGGCTTGCCCCATTGCTGATCTCGAACTACCAGAGCCCAGAGGTTCGAGTCGCCCTCGGGGTGTCGATCGTGATCGTGCTCGTCGCGTTGGGTGAGACGTTGGGGGTGTTGCTCGGCCGGGCGGTGCAGCGCCGGATCGATGTTGAGGCACTGCGCCGGGTGGACAATTTCCTGGGCGCCGTGGTGCAGGGCGGTGCAGCCATGGTGGTGGCCTGGCTGGTCGCTCTGCCGCTGACGGAATCGTCTGCCTACACCGGGCTCGCCGCGTCGGTTCGCGACTCGACGGTGCTGCGGGCCACGGACACCGCGATGCCCGACATGCTACGAAAGCTGCCTTCAGAGCTGACCACACTGCTGGACATCTCCGGGTTCCCCAGCATTCTTCCCCCTTTCGATACCACCCCGGTCACTGACGTCGGCCCGGCGGATCCGGTCCTGCTCAGCAGCCCGGTGGTGCGGAAGGTCCAATCCAGCGTGCTCAAGGTCCGTGGCCGAGCGAGGTCGTGCTCGCGGGCGCTGGAGGGCACCGCGTTCGTGGTGGCGCCGCAGCGGGTGATCACCAATGCGCATGTGGTCGCTGGCACCGACTCGGTATCGGTGGAAAGCGGGCGCGAGTCGTTGCCGGCCACGGTTGTGAGCTACGACCCGCAGACCGACGTCGCAGTTTTGCGGGTGCCCGGGCTGAGGGCGCCGGTGCTACCGCTGACCTCAGCGTCGACACCTACCGGGACAAACGCGTTGGTGCTCGGCTACCCGCTGGACGGGCCGTACACCGCGTCAGCCGCCCGGGTGCGGGACCGCATCAAGCTGCGCGGCCCAGACATCTACAGCACCTCGACCGTGGTCCGCAACGTCTACACCGTCCGCGCTGTGGTACGTAGTGGGAACTCCGGTGGCCCGCTGCTTGACGGGTCGGGCCAAGTGCTCGGCTTGGTGTTCGGGGCTGCGGTGGACAACGAGGAGACCGGGTTCGTGCTTACCGAAGAAGAGATCGCCGACGACATTGCAGGAGCGTCGCGTCTGACGACCGAGGTCTCCACCGGCACCTGCGCGTCGTGATCACGGCGAGGCCCGTTGCCCGGCATCGGCGGCCGAGCGCGCCCTACCCGTCGCGATGAAACGGGTCGCTCGGCGCAGCGTCGATCGCCTCACCGACCACCCCGACCACGCCCTGGTGGGCGTCCTACGGATCCCGGAAAGCCGGCGAGGCCCCGCCACATCGATCGGGCGACGGGTCGCCGGTGCCGGCTTGGCACTTACCACCGCGGTTCTGCTCGTCTACTTCGGCCGGGACGGCTATCGCGATGTCAACGAAGACGGCTTGTCCCTGTTGGACTGCGTCTACTACGCGACGGTGTCGCTGTCCACCACCGGATACGGCGACATCACCCCGGTCAGCGAGTCCGCCCGGTTGGTGAACGTTCTGGTCATCACTCCACTGCGAGTGCTGTTCCTCATCGTGTTGGTGGGGACCACTCTGGAGGTGCTCACCGAACGGTCCCGGCAGACGCTGAAAATCCAACGCTGGAGGCGCAAGGTGCGCGATCATGTCGTCGTCGTCGGTTACGGCACCAAAGGTCGCTCCGCGGTGAGCTCGATGCTCGCTGACGAGGAGGACTCCGTCGACGTGGTGGTCGTCGACACCAACCCCAGCGCACTGGAGGCCGCCAATGCGCGCGGCCTGGTGACGGTGAACGGCAACGGCACCCGGTCTGACGTACTTCGGCTCGCCGGGGTGACCCGGGCCCGTGCGGTGGTGGTCGCCACCAACCGAGACGACGCCGCAGTGCTGGTCACGCTCACCGCGCGGGAGTTGGCACCGCAGGCATGCATCGTCGCCGCGGTACGCGAACGGGACAATGTGCACCTGCTGCGGCAGTCCGGTGCCACCTCGGTGGTGGTCTCTTCCGAGACCGCGGGCCGCCTGCTCGGCATGGCCACCAAGACGCCGGCGGTCGTCGACCTCGTCGAGGACCTGCTCACCCCCGAAGCCGGACTCGCGATCGGGCAACGGCACGTGGAGCCCGACGAGATCGGTGGCTCGCCGCGGCATCTGCCCGACATCGTGCTCGGAGTCGTGCGGGGCGGCCGGCTGTACCGGGTCGACGCCCCCGAGGTGGTCGCGGTGGAGAAGGACGACATCCTGCTCTACGTCCGCAGGGTGACCCCGGCCGAGTCCAGCCCGCCCGAGACCCCGGATCGCTCCTGAATCAAGTACGCCCGCGGTGGGCGTTGTTTTCGATGCAAAGACTTATATGCGGACGTCCTTCGCGCACCTTCGCGCAATGGGCCCTCGACCATGCGGCCGACTTCTGCCTGCCAGCTCCTACGGAGAGGTCTCAAGCGACGCGGCCGTGACCGCTCGTCGTCGGCTCGGCCAATGCCGTTACTGGTCCACGAGTCAGCTTCGACCGCTCGTCGCGCCGGCTAACGCACCGGGCGCAAATGACACACCGGCGCGGTTACGGGGTTTGCTGCAGTCGTGGCCTTACCGTTACCTTCCGGCAGTCGCAGATCACGATCTGGTTGCGAGCGCGTGTCGCTCCCCGGTGTCCCCGAACCGGGATGCTGCTATCTCGGCGCACGTATCAGATCCCGGCGTGAAAGGGTCTTACAGTTGGCGCGTCACCGCTCCCCCCGCGGCCGTCGACAGCATTCCGACGAGACCTTCCCTGCCGTACCCGCCGCTAAACCTCGTGGAGCCCATCGCATTCCTCGACCGAGCCCGGCGCTACGGGTTCAGGCGGTGACGGCAGCCCTCGCCGCTGGTGCTCTGGCCGTGGCCGGTCACACCATGCAAGCCACGGCAGTGGCGGAATCCGAGCAGATCGTCGACGTCGCACCGGCTGCGGTGACCGGCCCGTCCCTGGAGCCCGAGGTTTTGCAGGTTGACGCAGTCCGGGACTCCACAACGGGATTGCCTGCCCTGCGGAGGGCCGTCGAGCGGGTGGAACGGGTGGAGCGGGCGGCCCACGCGGAGGCCGTCCGCAACCGCCTCGGCAAGCCCTATCAAGCCGGCAACAGCCACAGTCTGGACGGCTGGATCGCCAAAGCGCTCGGATTGATGGGTCTGCCTCAGGCCCTCGCGCCTGGGGTCAAGAAAATTATCATGCACGAATCTGGCGGCAACCCCACCGCGATCAACAATTGGGACAGCAACGCCCGGGCAGGAATTCCTTCCCAAGGTCTCATGCAAACCATTCCCAGCACCTTCAAAGCCTGCGTACTGCCCAGCCTCGCCGACCGCTCCATCACCGACCCGGTGGCCAACATCACCGCCGGAATCCGCAGCATGATGACTCATCACGGCCTCGGCGCCGTGATGAACGGCGGGCGGCGGGACGCCAACGGCAACTACATCGGCTACGGCGGGGCCGGCTGCTCCCACAGCCTCTCGCCGCACGCGTCCCAGCTGGAGAACCTGTGGAAGGACGAGCCGCTGCCCAAGGTCTGAGGCCAGCGGCCCGAGCCGGGTTCGCAGCAGATCGATCAAGCGCTGCCATGCCAGTACCGGTGACATCTCTAGAGTCGGTGAGCGGCGTACGCGGCGATCGCATCGCGGCGCACGAACTCCGGGAGGCCCGGGTGCTGCGCGGCGAGCCGCTCGTGCTGAGCGCTGTCGTCGATTTCGGACAAAGGGGGAAGCTTGCCGACGCTGTTCACGTTGCCGGTAGTGACGCCGACATACAGGAGGGTGCCGTGGCGGCGCAGGCGCGGACGGTGCACCGGATTCTGCTGATTGCGGCCCACCCGGATGACGTGGACTTCGGATGCGGCGGCACGATCGCGACATGGGCAGACGCCGGTATCACGGTGTCCTACTGCATTGTGACCGATGGTGACGCCGGCGGTTTCGACCTCGGAGTCCCCCGAACCGCGATCGCCGGCATCCGGCAGGACGAGCAACGCAAGGCGGCCGCCACGCTGGGAGTCACCGACGTCGAGTTCCTCGGCTACCCCGACGGCCGGCTGGAGGTCAGCTTCGAACTGCGTCGTGACATCACCCGGGCCATTCGCCGGACTCGTCCGGACCGGGTCGTGATCCAGTCCCCGCAACGCGACCTGCGAAGCCTCTACGGCAGCCACCCCGATCACCAGGCCGCCGGAGAAGCCGCACTGTGCGCGGCTTATCCCGACGCCCGCAACCCCTTCGCGCATCCCGAACTGCTCGCCGAGGAGGGCCTGGACGCACACACTGTGCCTGAGGTCTGGGTGACGAGCTCCAACGACCGGGCCGAACACTACGTCGACATCACCGACACCTTCGACCGCAAGGTCGCCGCATTGCGCGCGCACGCCAGCCAAACCGCGCACTGGACGACCCTCGAGGAGCGGATGCGGGAATGGGGATCCATGCAGGCCCGAGCCGCGGGCCTGGAGGATGGCCGCCTGGCTGAGGGATACCTCGTACTTGACACTCGCTGACGCGAACCGCTTTCCCGCAGTTGTGTCAGAGGACGCGGAGCTGCGGGTCCTCGTCATCGCTGCCGGTGAGCAGGACGTGGGCCACCAGCTCGGGATTGTCGTTCATCGGGACGTGCCCGCAGCCAGGCAACCGCAATAGCTGGACGTGGGGAATCAGCCGGATGACCGATTCGGCTCGGGGTCTCCGAAACAGCAAGTCCCGGGCTCCCCATGCGATGGTGACCGGCACGTCGGGCACCGGGCCGGAAAAAATGATCTTTTCGCCGGCTGCCAGGCTGGGACTGAAGCCGACTGCGTTGGCCATCGCCCGCATGTCCTCGAGCAACACATGCGGCTCAAGGAGGTCCGGACGGCCGAACAGGAGGCCACACAGGAGCGTGCGTCCGGTCGGTGTCTGGGCCAGCCGGACTGCGAGCTTCGGGGGCATGTACCGCGCGGAGCGGTGGATCGACCGCACCATGCTCAGCGCCACGCGTCGCCCGATCGGGGTCCACAGCCCAGCCGGGGACAGCGCCGTCGCACTGCGGGCGATCCCGTGTTGCGCCAGCACGAGGGAGACCAGGCCGCCCATCGAATTCCCGGCCACATGCGGCCGTTCCAGACCTAGGCTCGCGAAAAACTCAGACAGCACAGTTGCCGCGGTGTCCAGCTCGTAGCGCAGGTGATCGGGCAGCGGAGGGGACTCGCCGAAGCCGGGAAAGTCGAGAAAAATCACCTCGCGATGCTTGGCCAACCGGTCGATGACGGGAAGCCATCCCTGCCGCCGGTGCCCGGCCCCGTGCAGCAGAACCAGCGGAGGCCCCGCGCCGCACCTGTCGTAGGCGAGCTGCACCCCACCAATGTATCGACTTGTGACCCGCCAGTAACTAGTGCTCTAGGGTCGTGACGAGGACAAACAATGCATCACTTACAACACAGTCAACGCAGGGAGGGATCGTCGCTCGTGCCTGGAACGTTGGCCGATCGGGTTGCGCGCCGGCAGGCAGCCGTGCCGAAGATCCGTTATCCGCCGGCTCTGCCGGTCAGCCAGCGCAAGGATGAGATCGCAGCCGCGATCCGAGACCACCAGGTCGTGGTCGTCGCCGGAGAGACCGGGTCCGGAAAAACCACTCAGATCCCCAAGATCTGCTTGGAGCTGGGCCGGGGGGTCCGCGGCATGATCGGGCACACCCAGCCGCGCAGGCTGGCGGCGCGGACGGTAGCCGAGCGCATCGCCGATGAGCTGGACGTCCCAGTCGGTGGGGCGATCGGCTGGAAGGTGCGGTTCACCGATCGGGCATCCGACGACACCCTGGTCAAGCTGATGACCGACGGCATCCTCCTGGCCGAGATTCAGCCCGACCGGTCGCTGCGACAGTACGACACGCTGATCATCGACGAGGCTCACGAACGCTCGCTGAACATCGATTTCGTGCTGGGTTACCTCAAACGGCTGCTCCCCCGCCGTCCCGATCTCAAGGTCATCATTACCTCGGCCACCATCGACCCCGAGCGGTTCTCCCGCCATTTTGGCGGCGCGCCGGTGATCGAGGTCTCCGGCCGTAGCTATCCGGTGGAGATCCGGTACCGCCCCTATGGCGCAGACCCCGCAGACGATCGCGACCAGACCCAGGCGATCTGCGACGCGGTGACGGAACTGCGCACCGAAGGTGAGGGCGACGTACTCGTCTTTCTATCCGGTGAACGGGAGATCCGGGACACCCGGGATGCCTTACAGGCGCTGCAGCTACTGGACACCGAGATCGTGCCGCTGTATGCGCGACTGTCAGCCGCCGAGCAGCACCGAGTTTTCCAACCGCACCGACCTCGCCGGATCGTCTTGGCCACCAATGTCGCGGAGACATCGTTGACGGTGCCAGGGATCCGGTACGTGATCGACCCCGGTACGGCTCGGATCTCGCGCTACAGCCGCCGGCTCAAGGTTCAGCGGCTGCCGATCGAACCCATATCGCAGGCCTCGGCCATCCAGCGCGCCGGACGCTGCGGGCGCACCAGCGACGGTGTCTGCATCAGGCTGTATTCCGCGGAGGACTTCCAGTCGCGGCCGGAGTTCACCGATCCGGAGATCCTGCGCACCCATCTCGCATCGGTGATCCTGCAGATGGCGGCGCTGAATCTGGGTGAAGTGGCCGCGTTCCCGTTCATCGACCCACCGGAGCGCCGGCAAATCTCCGATGGCGTGGCGCTGCTGCGCGAGTTGGGGGCACTTCAAGGCCGGCCAACCGGGGAGTCCGCCAGCCTTGAAGAGCCGCGAACCCCCCTGCGACTCACCCGGATCGGGCGCACCCTCGCGGAGCTGCCGCTGGATCCCCGGCTGGCCAGGATGGTGGTGGCGGCCGACCACAACGGATGCCTGGCCGAGGTCCTGGTGATCGTGGCGGCCCTGTCGATCCAGGATCCGCGAGAGCGCCCGACCGACGCCGAGGCGGCCGCTGACGCTCAACACGCCCGGTTCGCCAGCAAGGAATCCGACTTCCTGACCTTCCTCAACCTCTGGCGTCATCTCGACGAACAGCAGCGGGCGCTGTCCTCTAGCCAGTTCCGCAAGCTGTGCAAGGCGGAGTTCCTGCACTATCTGCGGGTGCGGGAGTGGCAGGATCTGCACGGCCAACTGCGCCGGATCACCCGCGACCTCGGGATGACGGCGATGACGGCCAACCGCGAGCCCGCCGAACCCCAGCAGGTGCACATCTGTCTGCTGGCCGGCCTGCTGTCACACATCGGGTTGTTCGATCCCGAAACCCGCGACTACCTGGGCGCCCGCGGCGCTCGGTTCGCCGTCTTTCCCGGATCAGCGCTGTTTCGCAGGCCGCCGCGCTGGGTGATGGCCGCCGAGCTGGTGGAGACGTCCCAATTATGGGGCCGGATCGCTGCCAGGATCGAACCGCAGTGGGTGGAGCCGCTGGCCGGGCACCTGGTCAAGCGCAGCTACAGCGAACCGCACTGGGAACGCAAGCGTGGTGCGGTGGTGGTCTACGAGAAGGTCACGCTGTATGGCATCCCGATCGTCACCGCGCGCAAGGTCGCCTACGGGAAGATCGACCCGGAACTGTGCCGCGAGCTGTTTGTCCGGCACGCTCTGGTGGAGGGTGACTGGGAGACCCGGCACGCCTTCTTCCACGCCAACCGGGCCATGCTCGACGACGTCGAGGACCTCCAGCAGCGGGCTCGTCGGCGCGACATACTGGTCGACGACGAAACTCTGTTCGACTTCTACGACCAGCGAATCCCACCCGAGATCGTGTCCGCTCAGCATTTCGACAGCTGGTGGCGCAAGGTCAGCAAGAACCGGCCGCAGCTGCTCGACTTCGACCCGTCGATGTTGATCACCGACGGCGAAGGCATCAGCGAGACGGACTACCCCGACTCCTGGCGCCTCGGCACCCTGGCGCTGACGCTGTCCTACCAGTTCGAGCCGGGTACTGAAGCCGACGGTGTGACTGTTCACGTGCCGCTGCCCGTGCTTAACCGACTCGCTGCCGCACCCTTCACCTGGCAGGTCCCCGGCCTTCGGGAAGAACTGGTCGTCGCGCTGCTCAAGTCACTACCCAAGCCGCTGCGCAGGCAACTGGTACCGGTGCCCGACCAGGCCAAGGGCCTGCTGGCGCGGATGACCCCCTACCGCGAGCCACTGCTGGACGCCCTAGAGCGCGAGCTAGGTCAGGCGGGCCTGACGGTGCGCCGCATGGACTGGCAACTCGAGCGGGTGCCGGACCACTTGAAGGTCACTTTCCGGGTGCGCGACGGCGAGGCCACTGTCGCGCAGGGTAAGGACCTCGCGGCGCTGACCGAGCAATTGCAGCCGCAGTTGCGGGCCACGCTGGCCGCGGCGGGCGGCGGTCTGGAACGCCGTGGTCTGCGCAGCTGGGATCTCGGGACCTTGCCACAGACCCTCCAGCGGGAACAGGCCGGCCATCTGGTCACCGCTTACCCCGCGTTGGTGGACGAGGGCGCTACCGTCGCCGTCGCCTTGCTGCCCACCCGCGCAGAGCAGCAGCGGGCGATGTGGGCGGGCATCCGGCGCCTGCTGCTGCTGGCCCTGCCTGGGCTGACCAAGTCGGTGCAGCGCAGCCTCGACCGGAAAGCCAGGTTGGTGCTGGCCCGAAATCCGCACGGCAGCACGGAGTTCCTGCTGGCCGATTGCATCGATTGTGCCGCTGATGCCCTGATCGCCGCCTGCGGCGGGCCGCCCCACGACGAGGACGGCTTCGCCCGGCTGCGGGACCGGGCTCACGCGGAGCTGGTCGACGCAGCCGGTGCCGTGATCGCCCACGTACAGCGCATCTTGGCCGTGGCACACACCGCCGAGGCACAGCTGGCCGAGCTCACTGCACCGGCGCTGGCACCCGCGGTCGCCGACGTCCGCGCCCAGCTGACCAGCTTGGTGGGGCCGGGCTTCGTCACAGCGACTAGCGCGCAGCGGTTACCCGACCTCTTCCGCTATCTGCAGGCCATCGCCCGCAGGCTGGACAGGTTGCCCCGCAATCCGGATCGGGACCGGGAATGGATGGCTCGGGTCCACACTGTCACACAGGCCTACCAGCAGTTGCGTGACGAGCTCAGCGGCCATCCGGACTTGACGCAGATCCGTTGGATGATCGAGGAACTACGGGTCAGCTACTTCGCCCAGCAACTCCGCACCCCCTATCCAATATCCGATAAGCGCATCTATCAAGCAATACACGACGCACGTTCGTGATTACCGTCCCGCAAAGCCGGCTCCGAATGGCGGCAGTCCCAGGCTGGTCGAGTCAGCTCAGTCGCATGTGCAGCCGGACTGTGGTTCCGGTACCGATCTGGCCGGTCGGGATCTCGACCAGGTCGCACAGGGTATTGACCTGTATCAAGCCGTGGCCGTGCGGCTCCCATGGAGCGGGCGGGATCCGGCCGACCAGCCGGTTGGGCAGTTGGCCGCTGTCGACGATCTCGCAGACCAGGTTGCCGGTGTCCGGGTCCTGCCACAGCGAAAGGACACCCGCTGCACTGGTGTGCACCAGAGTGTTGGTGGCGACCTCGTTGACCGCTCGGCACAAATCGGCCACTCGTTCGGCGCGCAGCCCCATCCGCAACGCCCGGCTCTCGACGAACCGCTGGATTGTGGGCAAGCCATCCGCGGAGCTGAAGATCAGCATGTCGCCCCACCAGTCTGGCGGGTCGGGCAACGACCGAAGGCTCGCGTCAGCGATGGCACGAGGGTCGTCATAGTCCGGGCTGGCCTCCTGCTGAGCCGCATCGATCAACACCGGATGCGTCTGCCGGGCCCGCGCCAGCGTTGCCGCGTCCAGCCCTTGCCGGTCGTGTGGGCACAGAATAGTTGCCTCCTGGTTCGCCAGTGCGATGTTGATGAGGGCTTCGTGTTGTAGCGCCACCCGGTACTCCGCTGCGGACCGCCCAGGCCAGAACGGTTCGCCCACGATGCGCACGCGATGCGGCCGATGCTCCGCAACGAACGGGTGGATCACCGTGGGGAGGATCCGGCCGGGATTGCGACCTACCTCGGCCATGTCGACGAACCGGACCCGTTCGGCGTCCCGGCCCATCGCTGATCGGAGCTCATCGACCCGCAAACCCGGCACCGCCACCAGCGCCGGTTGTGCCATCTGGAGTCCCTCCTGCACGAAGCGCGTGATGCTGCGGGCATAGTCGTCGGCGTCGAGGTAGAACAGCGCCTCGTGCACCAATCCGGTGCCGGTTGACTCCGTTGTGCCCATGTGCTGACCTCGCCCAGCGCCGGTGAGCAGTTCCACCGCCCATCACCTCTTTGCTGGTGTCCGACCCCTCGCGGGCAGAGACTACAACTCTTCGTGGCTACACGAAACCTGGTCTTCACCCAAAGGTGGACTGGCGTTCTCTGAAGAACAACACCTATGGGTGATGACTGTGGAACTTTGAGTAATGGAAGTCGAGGAGACGAGAGAGTCGATCGAGTCCGCCAGCGCGGCGGCCGGGTGACATCGTCCACGGTAGGAGCACTATCGATGTATGCGCCGTCGGCTGTTCGAAGCTGAGCACGAGGCCTTCCGCGCGAGCGTCCGCGCCTTCTTGAGCAGGGAGGTCGCGCCGTACGCCGAGGCCTGGGACGCTGCGGGCATCGTGCCAAGGGAGCTGTTCACCACCGCCGGCAAGGCTGGTTTTCTCGGCATGGCGGTTTCGGAGGATTTCGGCGGCGGTGGGGTACCCGACTTCCGATTCAACGCCGTGCTCGGCGAGGAGATCATGCGGGCCGGAGTGGCGGGGGCGGGGCTCGGCTTGACCCTGCACAACGATATCTGCCTGCCGTACTTCCTGGACCTCACGACCAGGGAGCAGCAGCAGCGGTGGCTGCCCGGTATCACGTCTGGGGAACTGATCACCGCGATTGCGATGACTGAGCCGGGGATGGGTTCGGACCTGGCGAGCATGGCCACCACAGCGATCCGCCGGTCTGATCACTACCTGGTCAACGGATCGAAGGCGTTCATTTCCAACGGCATCAACGCCGATCTGGTCATCACCGCGGTCAAGACCGAGCCCCGACAACGCCACCAGGGAATGAGCCTGCTGGTGCTGGAACGGGGGATGGACGGCTTTGAGCGCGGCCGCAACCTGGCCAAGCTCGGCCAGCGTGCCCAGGACACCGCCGAGTTGTTCTTCCGTGAGGTGAGGGTGCCGATCGCCAACCTGCTTGGCACCCAGGGCCGCGGATTTGCACATCTGGTGGACCGGCTGCCCCAGGAGCGGCTGTCGATGGCCGTCTCTGCGGTGGCCGCCGCGCGAGCAGCGCTGGATCTGACGCTGGCCTACGTCAAGGACCGCAAAGCATTCGGTCAGTCGATCGGTTCGTTCCAAAACACTAAATTCCGGCTGGCCGAAATGGCCACCGAGATCGACATCGCGCAGACCTTCGCTGACCGCTGCGTCGAGGCGCTCAACGACGGCGAGCTGACGGCCGCCGACGCCGCCAAGGCCAAGTGGTGGTGCACTGAGTTGCAGGGGCGGGTGGCCGACGCCTGTTTGCAACTGCACGGCGGCTATGGCTACATGCTCGAATACTCCATCGCCCGAGCCTTTGCCGACGCTCGCAGCACCCGAATCTACGGCGGCACCACTGAGATCATGAAAGAAGTAATCGGCCGATCACTCGGCCTCTGATACCCCGGTACATCACTTGGAGTGAATGTGGCGGCCTGGTGGTACGTACAGGTGCGTTTGCACGATGTCCTTAGGTGAGGACATCAACTCTCACACCTAGGACTGCCGAGCCCACCCACTCGGAGTACATCCAGTCTCAACCAGCACGGAGAGGCGGGCCCAGATGACCAGCTACGGCGGCGACACGGTCGCCCACGACATGTTCGCGCTGCTGCACCAGGCCGCTGCGCCCGTGGTGACCCGCTGGATCTACTACACCGACGATCCCTTTGCGGTGACCGTCGAGATCCAGACCCGCGGCAATCGCTGCGTGGACTGGGTGCTGGCCCGTGACCTGCTCGTTGCTGGGCTCAGCGCTGCAGCTGGGATTGGTGACGTGCGGGTGCGTCCGGCCACCATGGGCGAATGGGACGTGACGTTGGTCGAGATCCGTTCACCTGACGGTCACGCCGTGCTGGAGGTGGACCGTGACCTGCTGAAGCAGTTCGTCCAGGCCACTATCGACGTTGTGCCGCTGGGCAGTGAGGGCCTGGCTGTCGATCTCGACGCCGAGATCGAGAAGCTCACCAGGAGCTGCGCGGACTGAGCCGGGTCGTACCGGATGCTTTCAGTCGAGGCGGCCGCCGTTCTCTGATTTGAATGTCGATCATGTCGGCGTCCAGGAAGTGTCCTGACGAATTTCGGCAGCGTGCTGTGCGGATGGTCCTCGACGTTCGCGACGAAGTCGGCGGCCGGCCCGAAGCGATCAAGCAGGTCGCCGATGAGTTGAGTGTGCATCCCAAGACGTTGCAACGGTGGGTCAGGCGGGCGTACCCGGATGAGGCTCGTCCGTCCTGGGATCCGACGGGATCTCCGAGACTGATCCGTATCCGGCCGGCGTGCAGCTCCCCGCCGAGGCTGGTGACACCACGGCGGCCGCCGGGCTGGGCGTGCTGCTGGAGCAGTGTGGCGATCTCGCCGACGCCGAGACCTGGTACCGCATCGTCTTGACCAGAGCGGTCCTGATCTGAACCAGCTGCGGGCAATGTCTCTGACCTCAATCGTATGGCCGGCCGCATACCCAAGGTGTTCCGCCGCCGTCCGTGAGAGGTCGGGTAGAAAGCCGCTATGGGGCGCAGGTCTCGGCTAGCCTCCACTTGATTCCGAATGACGCGAACGATTCTTAGATGAGGAGGCCGCCTACCGCCAAACGTAGGCTGGCCAGGATGCAGGCCAGGAGGCTGATGTTGCGACCTCTGGTGTGCCGACTGAGGAGGCCGAAGACCAGGCCGACGACACCGATGGTGAGTGCGACCCAGGCAAAAATTGCGCCTATGACGGGAAGAATGGCCGTCAAGAGGACGATGAGAATGGCGAGGATGCCGAGGACGATGGCAATCAGGTTCATACCCCCATTATGCGCCGCGCGCCGCCCGCACCGTGCCTGGAACGCTCCAGGTCACTGACCAGACATCGCTGAGCTGATCTGGGACAAGCCGGCGAGATGGTCCGTCGCAGCCGACCATGTCGCGGCGCATGAGAAGACCGCACTCGCCTCCAGAACAGTCATAAGGTCATGCGCGCCGGGCAAGGGCGGCTCGGACGGTGGCTACCATGCGTGCCGGGTCGCGGAGTAGTGCAGCGGTCACGAACACGATCTTCCAGCCGGTCGCCCGTACCCGATTCAGGCGCTCCCGATCCCGATTGAGTGACCAGAGCTCGCCCTCGCGCCAGGCACTGTCGTACTCCACCGCAACGCACTGCTCGACGAAGGCGAGGTCGACGCGAGCGAGCCGGCCCCGGGAGTCCTCGATCCAGTGCTGCGGTTCGGGGTGCAACCCATCCAGTTCAACTCCGCCCAGCTAAGCCGCGCTTCCAGCAAAAGGCTCCACTTGGTGCGCTCAGCAGGGCAGCTACCAGCAGAAGGTTCCACTTGGTGGCTGGCCGCAACCGCTGGGCCATTCCCGGCTGCGGGTTAGTATGTCGTGATCCGGACCAGCACCAGGCCGAACGGCGGCCGCTGGAGGGAGCGCAGGTGGCCGGTCGAGTGACCCGGGATCACGAAGCCCGAACCAACCGGGGGCCATCGCGGCGGGCGGCTGGTGAGCTCGAGGCGGAGGTTCTCGCCGCGCTGTGGGCTGCCGACGGGCCACTCGCCGCGGCCCAGGTACGGCAGGCCGTCGGTAGCGAGCTGGCCTACAACACCGTGCAGACCATTCTGGTCCGGTTGTTTGACAAGGGACTGATCGATCGGGTGGCCGACGGCCGTCGTCATGAGTACTTCCCGGTCAAAGGCGCCGAAGACCTCGCGGCCGAACAGATGCAGGCGTTGCTCAGCCGGGGCCGGGACCGTCAAGCCGTGCTCCAGCGGTTCGCCACCTCGCTGTCGGCCGAGGACGCCCGGGTGTTGCGGGCGATGCTGAGGCGCCGCAGATGACCATCAGCGTGTACCTGCCGGCGGCGCTGTCCCTGCTGCTGGCTGCAATCAGCCGAATCGTCGTCGCTCGGACCGCTCCCACTCGAGTCGTGGCGTTTGTGGTTGCCGCGATGCTGTGCGCGGCGGCAGCGACTTGGGGACTGGTCTTGCTGACGGCCACCCTGCTGGGCTACACGTCACTGGCCGCCGACGAGGCTCTTGAGCGCGGGGTGCAGCTGCAGGACCCGGTGCCGAAGTTGATCGGGATAACGGCGGCGGTCCTCCTGATCCTCGGCATCATCCGGCTGGTTCGGGTCCTGCGCGTCCGCCGGGCCACGATCCGGGAGCTGCGGGCGGTCTGCAGCTCCTGCGGAGCCGGTGAGCTGGCAGTGGTGTCGATTGACGCTCCACATGCCTTCGCGGTGCCGGGCCGACCAGGTCGCATACTGGTCACCCGAGGTTTGTTGTCGATGCTGGACGGCGACGAGCGACGCGTCGTGTTGGCTCACGAGCGAGCGCATCTGCAAGGTAGGCATCACTGGCTTCGGGCCGCGACCGAGGTCTGTGCAGCGGTCAATCCGCTCCTGATTCCGGTGCGGGAGGCGGTGGCTTTCCTGGTCGAGCGCTGCGCCGATGAGCACGCCGCGACGGTGACCGGGAGCCGGGAGCTGGTCGCTCGCGCCCTCACCAAGGCGGCGTCGGCCGGCGGGGCCGCCGGAGGGGCGCCGGGCTGGGCAGCTGCACTGCCGTTCATGAATTGCGGAGTATCAGCTCGGGTCGCTGCCTTGCGCGCAGAACCGCCCCGACCCGAGCCGTTGGTGCCCAGCGGCGTGCTGGCGCTCGGCGTGGCCACCACGATTGCCGCAGTCCAGGCAACTATTGCGTTTTACCAGTTGGTCTACTGGTTGTGGCCGAACTGACGTCAACCTTTCAACTAGACCGATTACTTTCCGTAGGACGTCAGGCTGGTCTCGTAACCCCTCGCAACATCCGCTAGTCTCTTACACGCTGTAGGAGATACTCCCGACACGGCCGGGCGGCGCCTGGGATAGGCAGGGACCAATGGGTGAACGGGCAGCGGGCGCGGCAGCACGGGTGCTGGTCATCTCGGGGAGCGTGGGCGCGGGCCACGACGGCGCTGCTGACGAGTTGATCAGTCGGCTGGCCAAGCTGGGTGTCGCGACCGACCGCCGGGACTACCTGGACGCGCTGCCGCGGGTGTGCCGGTACGTGCTGCGGGATGGCTACCGGCTCAGCATCGGCTACGCACCCAGGTTCTTCGACTGGCTGTTCACCAGCATCGAGAGCGCCGGCTGGGTACAGCGGGTGAGCCTGGGGTTGTGCCGGGTGGCGCAGCGCCACGTGCGGCGGTGGGCCGGCGATCATGACGTCGTCGTGTCCACCTACATGCTGGCCAGCCAAACGCTGGGCCAGCTTAAGGAAGCCGGATTGGTGGATGCCACCGTGGTGACCTTCCTGACCGACCCAGCGGTGCATCGGCTGTGGGTGCATCCCGCCGTCGAACACCATGTGACGGTGACCGAGGCCACCGCCCGGATGGGCCACCTGGTCTACCGCACGCCCATGCGCGCCGTCGGAGGGCTGGTATCAGAGCGGTTCGCTCACCGGCCCGATCCCGCTCATCGTCAGCGGTTGCGCGCCGAACTGGGGCTGTCGCCCGATGGCTTGGTGGCGCTACTGGCGACAGGTTCGCTCGGGATGGGCGACGTGCCGAACGTCGTCCGCGCTATCAGCTCTTCCGGCGTCGCGGAGGTGGTGGTGCTGTGCGGACGCAACGATCGGCTCCGAAAGCAGCTGTCGCTCGAGCCCGGGGTGGTTGCTCTGGGCTGGCGTGACGACGTCCCGGACCTGATGGCGGCCGCCGATGTGCTGGTGCACAACGCGGGCGGCCTTTCATTGACCGAGGCGCTGACCGCTGGACTGCCCGCGGTGACCTACCGGCCGATTCCCGGGCACGGAATCGCCAACTCCGAGGTCCTCGCCGACGCCGGGCTGGCGCCCTGGCCGCAAGACGAGGTCGAGTTGGTCGCCGCGATCCGCCAGCAGGCCGCTGGCCGGGGTGACCCCTCGCATGTGGTGCGCAGCCCGGATACCGCGGCGGTCGTGCTGAGCTTGCTTGCCGAACGCGCCCAGCCCGCTGGTTCCGGGAGGGACGCCCGACCGGCCTGAACGATCGATCCCGAAGTGATCGGGTGAGTCACCGAGGTGGTCTCGCAGCGGTCCGACGGTGCAGCCGAGCTGATCTACCACCGGGGCCAGCCTGGGTAGCGCCTGGATGGTGCACCGCCAGCTGCCGGCTACCCACGCGGTGCAGTCCGAGTCGTGCAGCAGCACCGTGCCTCCCGACCTGAGTTGACGTCCAATGGTGGCGGCCACCTGGGCCGGGCTGCGGGGTTCCCAGTCTCGACCCCATGCCGTCCACAGCACCGGCCGCAGCCCGGCGCGGCGGGCAGCGATCAGCGAGCTCAGCGTGAGCACTCCATAAGGTGGCCGAAACCAGGTCGGCCGCACGCCGGTCGCCGCCATCACCGCCGATGCGGCGCGCGACACGTCCCGGTGGACGTCGGTCGGACTGCGGGTCAGGTGGTTGCGGTGGGTGAACCCATGTACCGCGACCTCATGTCCGGCGGCCACCACCGCCGCCGCTACCGCTGGATACTTGGTGACCTGCACGCCGAGCATGAAGAACGTCGCGGTCCAGCCGAGCCGATCCAGCGCGTCGAGCACCGCAGGGGTGCCCTCCGGATCGGGGCCGTCGTCGAAGGTCAACGCCACACTGTCCGGTCGCCCGATACCAGCTAGCTCGGGCCAGATCGCGACGCGCAGCCCCCGGGCCCGGAGCAGCGCCGGACCCATCCAGCCCGCAACCGTCACCGTGGTGGCCACACCGAGAGCCGTTGCCAGTTTGGTCATCACCGAGCTGGAGTCTGCCATTGACGCATTCGGGTTACCTACACCGTGTAGGCTCGGTCAGGTTGTGACCCTTGCCGTCGTGTTGTCCCTGCTGGCCGCGGTGTGTTTCGGGATCGCCTCGATGCTGCAGCATCATGGCGCGAATCAGGTACGCCGACGGTTCCCCCTGCATCCCCAGTTGCTGGTCGATGTCGCCCGCCAACGGTGGTGGCTGCTGGGGATCGTGGCTGAGGTGATTGCGGTTGCCCTGCACATGGTGGCGGTCAACTTCGGGCCGCTGTCGGTCGTGCAGCCCCTGCTGGCCTTGGGGTTGGTCGTCGCCCTACCACTGCAGGCCGTCTTCGGGCGCGTGGTGAGTCGCCGGGCGCTACTGGCTGCAGCCTTGACCGTCGCCGGTTTGGTCGTTTTCCTGGCGGTCCAACCGGCGTTGGAGTCGCAACCCCCGCAGAGCATCAGCGAGTGGCTACCGGGATTGTTGCTGATCGGGCTGGTGGCCAGCGGAACGCTGATCATTGCGCTGGTCCGACCTGGCCGGGCCAGGTCGGTGGGCCTGGGCGCTACCGCTGGTTGCTGCTTCGCGCTGTCTGCCGCACTGGTCAAGACCTGGGGCGGGATCCTGGGGGCCGGTGGGCTGCCCGCGCTGGCAACGAGCTGGGAACTGTGGACGGCGTTGGGCTGTGGCCTGGCCGGTGTACTACTGGCCCAGGCGTCCTTCCAGTCCGGTCCACTCGGTGGTCCGTTGGCGGCGATGATGGTGATCGACCCTATCGTCGGGGTCAGCCTGGGGGCGATCGTCTTCGGTGAGTCTTTTGCCACTGGGCCGCTGGCGGTCGTACAAGGCGCTGGGCTTGCGCTCACCCTGGCCGGGGTGACCCTGTTGGCCACCGGCGAGCGTCGCGGGCCTGGTGCTGATTCCCAGCCTTCTGACGAAACGCCGGAGCCGCGATACCTCGAACCCGAGTTGCCCCCGAGCAAATAGGCAATACTGCTAATAGCCCCGGCTGACGGCTGCCACAAGGCCATCGTGGCACCGTCTGCGGGGAACACGTGCTGGCGGGACGGGCGGGTAGCCGGGGGGCGAGCAGTGGTGCGGACACGCGAGGTGGGCGCGGCGGCATCGACGCCCATCCAGCGACGCCGGTTGGGGTGGTGGACCAGCGCTGCAGTGCGCACCGGGCTGGTGGCGGCGGTGCTGTCGCGTCGGCTGGGCCTGGGCGCCGGCTCGATCATCGGCGGCCGGGTCACGCTTGCCCTGGACCCGCAGGCGCTGCGTCACTTGGCAGCGGGGCGTCATGTGGTGCTGGTGTCAGGGACCAACGGCAAGACCACCACGAGTCACCTGGTCGCGGCGGCGATGCGCACTGCTGGGCGAGTGGCACACAATGCCAGCGGTTCGAACATGGCCGACGGGGCGGTGGCGGCCCTGGCCGAGACCCGAGACGCCGAGTACGCGGTGATCGAGGTCGACGAGTTGCACCTGCCCGCGGTGGCTGACGCCGTCGATCCAACGGTGCTGGTCCTGCTCAACCTGACTCGCGACCAACTGGACCGAGCGACCGAGGTAGGGGCGATCGCGTCCGCCGTCGGACATGCGCTGGCCCGGCACCCCCATACGGTGGTGGTGGCCAACGCAGACGATCCGATGGTGGTCTCGGCGGCCGCGCTGGCCGCGCGCAGCGTATGGGTAGCCGCGGGGGCCAGCTGGTTGGGCGACGCGTCGAGCTGCCCCCGCTGCGGCCACACTCTCACGAGTCCTGAGGACGCCGAGCCGCAACGGTGGGAGTGTGCCTGCGGGTTCACCCGCCCCAGCCCGGACTGGTGGATCGACGACGGTAAGGCCTGCACGTCCGACGCGATGCTTCCGCTGGACATTCGATTGCCCGGTCAGGTCAACCTGAGCAATGCTGCCATGGCGTTGGCAGCCGCCTGTGCCGTCGGTATCCCGGCCGATCAGGCCGCACCGGCACTGTGTGAAGTCGACGTCGTGGCCGGCCGGTACGCCGTGGTGCACCGCGGATCGCAGGATTTGCGTTTGCTGCTGGCCAAGAACCCCGCCGGTTGGGCCGGGATGTCAGCCATGTTGAGCGAGCCGAAGCCACTGCTGGTGATCATCAACGCCCGGGAAGCCGACGGTCGGGACACCTCGTGGTTGTGGGATGTCCCCTTCGAACGATTCACTTCTCGTCAGGTGGTGGCAAGCGGGGAACGGGCCGCTGACCTCGGCGTGCGTCTCAGCTATGCCGGATTGGAGCACCAGACGGTGGCTGATCCGCTGGCTGCCCTGGCGGCGCTGCCGGCCGGGCAGATCGACGTAGTGGCCAACTACACCGCCTTTCATCACTTCCGCCGCCGGTTGAACCGGGACGGGAAGTAGCAGGTTGAGCGGGGAATCCACGGTTACGATCGGCCTGCTGCTGCCCGACGTGCTGGGTACCTATTCCGACGCCGGTAACGCCACCATATTGGCGCAGCGGCTGCGTTGGCGTGGCATTCGCGCTGAGATCTGCACGATCACTTCCCGGGACGCTCCCACGACCAGCTGTGCGGTGTATTTACTGGGCGGCGGCGAGGACACGGCTCAACTATTCGCCGCGGACTGGCTTCGTCGTCATGACCGGCTACGTCGGGTCCTGGGAAACAGCGCGGTGACGCTCGCCGTGTGCGCTGGCTTGCAGATCCTCGGCCGGTCGATGAGCGACGCCGGCGGCCGTCGATACCCGGGACTGGACTTGCTCGATATCACGACCGTGCCTGGCCGCCAGCGGGCCGTCGGTGAAGTGATCGCCACCTGTGTTGTGCCCGAAGTTGGTTCGCTGACCGGCTTCGAGAATCACCGCGGTGTCACCACTCTGGGCCCGGGAGCATCCCCACTGGGACGAATAGTCACCGGTGTCGGTAACGGCACCACCCACGGCTTGGCGAGGCGTCGAACCGAGGGTGTGCTCACCGACCGTATCGTCGGAACCTACCTGCACGGTCCTGTTCTGGCGCGCAACCCGGCCTTGGCAGATCACATCCTGCATAAGGCGACCGGCGAGTCCCTGCCCCCACTCGAGCTGCCCGACCAAGCCGCGTTGCGTCGCGCCTACCTGCCGAGCAGCTTTTTGCGTTCTGGGGACAGATTGCAGTAATTCGAGCCTGGGCAGTGCAATCTATCCCCAGAACGCGGTCGGTCGACGTCTTGATATTTAGGTACCGGCAGGGGTGGCCACGAAGTCACGACTGAGCACAGTGACGGTTCCATCGCCCCTGGCTGTGATGTAGGCGGTACTGTCCGGGCCAACCGCTACCTCGTCGGGGGAGAAGCCGACGTAGGCGGTGCCGATTACCCGACCCTGCTCGGTGTTGATCACGTGCAGGGTATCCTCACCGACATTGACCACGAACGCGTGGCGGCTGTCGCGCGCGACAGCCAGTCCGCGTGGATTGATACCCACGGCAATGACGTTGTTGACGCCGAGGATGGTGTTGTAGACGTCCAGGCCAATCTCAGTCGGCAGGTCGATTACGCTCAGGGTGTGGTCGCCGTAGTTCGTCACGTACGCGTGCCGGCCGTCGGGGTCGATCGCCACCTTCTGCGGTACGGCGCCGACGGATACGGTGCGGACGACTTTCTGCTCCTTGACGTCGATCACGCTCACCGTGTTGCTGCCACTGTTGGCGACGTAGGCGAACTCGCCCTTGGGATCGATCGCAACCCCATCAGGGTTGACACCGACGGGTAGCGTGCCGATCAGCTCGAGCTTTGCGCTGTCGATGATACTGACGGTGTTGCCGTAGTAATTGGTCACCAAGGCGTACCGGTCGCGGCCGAATACCGCCACGCTGGCCGGATTTTGGCCGACGGCCACGTTACGGATCAACTTACCCTTGGCGGTGTCGATTATGCTGACTGAGTTCTCGCCGAAGTTGGTCACAAAGGCCCGCCGGCTGTCGGAGTCGACCGCCAAACCGCGCGGACCAGCGCCGACGCCGATGCTGCCGACCACCCTCTTGCTGTTGGTGTCAATCACCCGGACGGCGTTGTCGGCGAAGCTTGCCACGTAGACGTGCTTGCCGTCGGGGTCGACCACCACTCCGGTCGGATCTCCGCCGACGGTCACGGTGGGATTCGGGTTCTCTATGGCAGCGGAAGCGCCGCCGCCGGCCACCATGGCGGCCACGGTGGCGACCGCCAACACCGGGGCGAGCATCCCTGTCCACCGTCGGAGCCCGACCCGAACCCCGCTGACTGGTCTGCTCTTCCGATGCCTCGCTGCCGACCGGATGGCCATCCCGCTCTCCCCTTGATCGCCGATGCACAGTTGCGCCACAGGGAGTAACGACAGGGTGGCTCCCGCGTTTCGCCCGGGAGCCACCCTGTCGGGGGAAGGTGCTGTGACCGGGAGTGGGGCGTGTGGGCGTCAACCGTCCAACGCATAGCCGGCGCCCCGCACGGTGCGGATCCGGTCGGCTCCCAGCTTGCGACGCAGATATCCGATGTAGACCTCCACGACGTTGGAGGACTTGGCCTGGCCCCAGACCACTGCGGTGAGCCGGTCCTGCGATACCGGCTGGCCGGGTTGGCCGGCCAGCGCGACCAGCAAGGCGTATTCGGTCGGTGACAGTGTCACCAGCCGGCCGGCGACGCTGACCAGGCCCAGGGCGGTGTCGACAGTGACCACACCGGCGCGCAGCACGGTCCGGTCCACCGGCATCCGATCGGTGACCCGCAGCCGCAACCGGCTGACCAACTCCTCCACAGGGAACGGGGTGGTCAGGTAGTCGTCCAAGGTACCTCGCAGCAGCGACACCGTCTGCTCGCGATGCTCGCGGGAGGTCAGCGCGATCACCGGCAGCTGCGGAGCGACCCTGCGCAGCTCGTCGAGGAAGATCCGGGGATCCGGACCGACCAGTGCGACGTCGAGCACGATCGCGGTGAGGCTGTGGGTGCGGGCCGCATCCAGCGCCTCCGGGACAGCGTCGAGGATCCGGGTCTCGAAGCCGGTGGACCGCAACGCCTGGAGCACCCGGCTCGTTGTGTGGTGCAAAGGCACCATGAGCAGCACCGGATGCCGTATTCCCGGGGCGGACCCCAGAGAAGACGCTGTCAAACGCTGATCAGGCTGCATCGGCGGCAACAGTTCCGTTACGGACGGCCTCGAGCAATCGGCGAGCGGTGTGCGGCGGTGAGTAATCGATGAGCGGCAACGCTACCCGCGTGACCCGGCGGATTACTCACTGTCGTTAAGTGCGTTGCGTGGCATTCGGAGTAATCGATGTGGCATTTGGAGTAATTGGCACACGCTCGTCGCGCCGCACGGCCGGATGGGCGATCACGAGCCGGTATCGCTCTCAGCTTGGCCTGGCTCGGTACCCGCTGCTCCCTACGGTTCGTGGCATGCGACGGCAGCTGGAACGAACGGTGTGGGCCGCGGCCTTCCTGGCCGTGATCCTCACACCCGTGCTGGACGGCCTGCGCACGGCGGACGACTCGTCGCTGCTGGCCGACCTCTCCGTCGGGATGGGGTTGCTAGCCACCTCGATGCTGGTCTGTGCGGTCGTGCTGCCATCCCGGTTGCGCTCGCTGACCCGAACCTTCGGCATCGACAAGGTGCTCAGCATGCACCGCTTCGTCGGAATGGCGGTGACACTGCTGGTGCTGCTGCACGTCATCCTGGTGGTCGCGGCGAATCCGGCCAACTTGGCACTGTTCGACATCGTGCACGCGCCCAAACCTGCTCGCGCGGCTGTCGGCGCGACCGTGGCGCTCGGCGCACTGATCGCGCTGAGCGTGCTGCGCAGGCGACTGCGCCACCGCTACGAGGTGTGGCGTTGGGCGCATGTGGCATTGGCCGGAGCGGTGCTACTGCTTAGCGCGCTGCACATCTGGTGGCTCAATCACCTCGTGCAGGAACCCGCGATGCGCGCCTTGTTCGTGGTTCTCGCGCTGAGCGTGCTGGGGGTACTGGGCTACCGGTGGCTGTGGCTGCCCCTGTTCGGGGCCCGCAGCGAGTATGTGGTCCGCGAGATTCGCCCCGAGACCAGCACGGTGAGCACCCTGGTCATCGAGCCCCGCCGGGATGGACTCCGGCGCGGTTACCGGACCCTGGAGTTCGTTCCGGGCCAGTTCGCCTGGATACGTCTGAACCCGTCGATCAGGGCTCAAGAGCATCCGTTCACCATCGCCTCCAGCGCTCATCTTGGGTTGTGGACGGAATTCACGATCCGGCACAGCGGTGATTTCACTCGCGAACTTCGTTTACTGCGACCGGGCAGCCCGGTGTGGGTCGATGGTCCACACGGCGCCTTCACCGTCGACCTGGAGCGCACCACCGGCCTGGTGATGATTGCCGGTGGGGTCGGAATCACCCCGATGATGAGCATGCTGCGGACGCTGGCGCACCGGCGCGACCGGCGCCCGCACCGGCTGCTGGTGGTGGCCCGGACCCTGGATGAGTTGCTGTTCCGGGCAGAGCTGCGGCAACTGCAGCAACGGCTGGACCTCACCGTCGTCGAGCTGCTCCGGCAGCCGGCGCCGGGCTGGACCGGCGCCCGCGGCGCAATCGACGAGGCACTGCTCACGGCGCTGCTTCCCGGCAAGTTCCGGCGCAACCAGCTCGACTATTACCTGTGCGGACCGCCGGAACTGGTCACCGATGTCGTGGCAGTGCTCGACCGGCTGGACGTCCCCCATCCGCGGATCCACACCGAGCAGTTCGACATGGTCTGATCACGCCGGGCCCGGTAGCCGGGGTGGATCGGGTACGGGCCGCCCGAACAACCCCAGCAGCGCATCCCGGTCATCGTCGATTGCACTGCGGTTACGCCGGAGGTGCCCGCACACCACGCACCGCTGCACCAGGACGATCTCCCCGCTCTTGGATAGTGCCCCTACCGGCTCCATCGCACCGCCACACTCGGCGGCCCGGTCGCCCGGGTTGACGTCAACGTGCCGGGACCACAGGCACCGCGGGCAATGGTTGGTGTAGCCGTTGCCGCGCACCGGCGTATCGCAGCGCAGGCAGATGAAGTCTTCCTGGCGGCGGGTGAACGAGGACGGTTGCGTCATCACCGCCAGTGTCCCAGCTGGGTCCCAACTGAGCGCGCGGACGGGCGTTAGGCTGGGCGGCCACGCAGTGGCATGGAGCGTGGGGTATGGGCATGGGGGTGGGCATGGAGGTGGAGGTCAGGGTATGAGGCGGATGGTGCGGGCCGCCGATGGGCGCACCTGGACGGTCCAGAGCAGGATCAATTGGACCGGTTCGGGAAGGTCGGAGCAGTTCGAGCACGACCTGGCCGGCGGTTATGTGGCCGGCATCGCCATGCTGGGTGTGGTTATCGCGCTGACGCTCGCTTTGGTGATCTTGAGTCCAGCGGGCCTGGTCATACCGGCTTGGTTGGTGTTGTTGATCCTGCTGTTCCTGCTGCTTGTGGCGATGGGGTGGGCACTGCAACGGCCCTGGACGATCACCGCGTACACCGATCAGCCTGCCGAGACCAAGGGTGAGTTCTGGGAGGGTTCGGTGCGCGGCGTGCTGTCGGCCAGGGAGGAGGCTTTCCAGGTTATCGACGAGCTGCAAGAGCGGGGCATTCCCGACGACGGTGAAGGCCCACTCGCACCTGACACGTCCAGCTCGCCGCTTCGCGAATCGTGAGTGCGCCGTCGTGCATTCGAGCCGGATAGCCGCACACTAGAAGGCATGCCGGAGCTGCCAGAAGTCGAGGCGCTGGCGCATCACCTGCGCGAGAATGCCGTCGGTTCGACCGTACAGCGCGTCGATGTCGCCGCTCTCACGGTACTCAAGACTGTGCAGCCGCCCACGAGCGCACTGCGCGGGTGCTCGGTGACCGCCGCCGGCCGGCATGGCAAGTTCCTCGCACTGCACACTGACGGGCCGGCGTTGGTGATCCACCTGGCACGGGCCGGCTGGCTTCGGTGGTCGGATTCGCTGTCTCCTGCCCCGCCTCGCCCGGGTAAAGGACCGATCGCGCTGCGGATGCATCTCGGCGGGGGCGCCGGTTTCGATCTCACCGAGGCGGGCACGCAGAAGCAGTTGGCGGTGTACCTGGTAGCCGACGCCGCCGGGGTGTCCGCGCTACCGGGTATCAGCCGCCTCGGTCCGGATGCCCTGGCGCTGTCCCGGGACCGGCTCGCCGAGGTGCTGCGTGGGCGCACCGAGCGGCTCAAGACTGCGCTGACCGACCAGACGGTGATCGCGGGAGTGGGCAATGCTTACTCCGATGAGGTGTTGCACGCAGCCCGGTTGTCGCCCTACGCCACCGCGGGGCGGCTGTCCGACGACGCGCTGGACCGTCTGCACGAGGCGCTGCAACGGGTGCTGAACGACGCGGTGGCCCGCTCCGTCGGCCAGGATGCGGCCCGGCTCAAGGGCGAGAAGCGGGCCGGTCTGGCCGTACACGCTCGCGCCGGTCTGCCCTGCCCGGTATGCGGCGACACCGTTCGTGAAGTGTCCTTCGCCGACCGGGCCTTCCAGTACTGCCCGACCTGCCAGACCGGCGGTAAGCCGCTGGCCGATCGCAGGCTGTCCCGGCTGATCCGGTAACTGCGCCCCGTGACGCCATCGGGGTGAAACCGAACATTCACTCCTGTTGCGGTGGCGCACCCGGCCCAGTAGGGGTTCGCTTGCGGTGTGATTCGGTCTGCCCCTCCAGGTCGCTCCGCTAACCCCCCGTTGGAACGGGAGCCGGTCGCCGGGAGAGCCCCTGGCGCGCATGTCTTCACCGCCTCGTGGTGCCGCTCGGTGGGAGCGACGTGGACGGTCGAGCTCCGGTCGGTGGACGAGGCGGCGCTGGGGCGCCCGGCGGAATGGATCTGCTCCGGGGTGCCGACCCAGCAGCCGGCGCCGGACCGCCAGACCGTCGACCTGCTCCAGGAGCGTGGCCTGCTGCTGTTCCCGGTGGACCCGATCGAGCCGGTGCCGGAGACCCGCAGCCGCCGGCTGATCGGCTACGTGACCCGGCACCCGGAGGTGCTGCGGCTGGCATTGCTGCTCACCGACGTGCTGGATGCGGGCCGCGACCACCCCATGGTGGTGGCCGCTCGGTGGGTTCAAGCGGGATACTCAGCAGACCTGGCGACCCGATGGATCACCGCCGGTGTGTACTGGCCGAAGGCAGTCCAGGCGCTGATGTCAACCACGCCGAGCCTGCACTCAGTTTCCCGAACTCGACAGTAGGTCGTCCACCGGTTCTGCTGTCGAGCTCGGGGGCCAGCGCGCACGCACCCGAGGGTGACACGGGACAACGACCCGCCGTTGTCACCTGGTGGCGGGACCGCGACTATGGATCCGTGAACCTGCTCGGCGGCCCTGCGATGCTGGCGGTCTTCGCCGTACTTCTCATCGCCGGGCTTGCCGCCGGGTTGATGTACTGGGTGCGCACCCAGCGGGCATTCGGCACTGATGCCGATCGCGCCACCTACAACACGCTGGACGCCATGGCGCAGGCCTCCCGGCCGCTGCGGGATGGGCTGTCGGCCGCCTCGGCGACGGCCGCAGCGCCGCACCTGCGGGCGTTGCTCAACTGCACAGCCGTCGCGCTGACCACCGATGAGAGCGTGATGCTGGCCTGGGATGGCGAAGCACAACATCACGCCGAGTGGGTCGCCGATTCTGCCTTGGAGGTTTTGAGCACCGGCCGCCAGCAGGTCCGCAGCCAGCGCGAGATGGACTGCGGTCGCGCTGACTGCCTGGTCCGTGCCGTCATCGTTTCCCCGTTGGAGGTCGACGGTGGCGTGGTGGGGACCTTCGGCGTGGTGACCGAGCGTGCCGCTGCGGCCGGAGTGATGCGGGCCACCGCCGAGGTCGCCCGGTACGTCTCCAGCCAACTCGAGCTCGCCGAGCTTGACGAGTCTCGATCCCGCCTGGCCCATGCCGAGGTGCGGGCGTTGCGCGCACAGATCTCCCCGCACTTCATCTACAACGCGCTCACCACGATTTCCTCGTGCGTTCGCACAGACCCGGAGGAGGCCCGTGAGCTGCTCATGGAATTCGCCGAGTTCACCCGCTACTCCTTCCGCGCCGCCGGGGAGTTCACCACGCTGGCCGAGGAGCTCAACAACATCGACCGCTACCTGATCCTGGAGAAGGCCCGGTTCGGGGAGCGGCTACAGGTGAAACTGCAGATCGCCCCCGAGGTGCTGCCAGTGGTGCTGCCGTTCCTGGCGTTGCAGCCGCTGGTGGAGAACGCCGTGCGGCACGGATTGGCCACCAAGCCCGACGGCGGTACCGTGTCGGTCGTCGCTGAGGACGCCGGCGCCGATTGCGTGATCAGCGTGGAGGACGACGGCGTCGGGATGGATCCGGACCGGCTCCGCGACGAGATGGGCGACTCACACGTCACCGGCGCGCATGTCGGGCTGGGTAACGTGCATGATCGGCTGCGCGCTGCCTTCGGTGACGAGTGCGGGCTGGTGGTCGAGACCGGGCCGGGAGTGGGCACCAAGGTCAGCATGCGGGTGCCCAAGTTCAGCCGCGGCGTGCGCGCGGCCGCGCCGCCTACGCCAAGTCCGTCGCGTTCGCAACCGCCGGTGAGTGCATGACAGCGCCTCGCGTCGTCGGGCTACGTAGGCTTGCCCAATGGACGTCAAGGACTTGACCTCGCGGCTGCCGTTTCCCGGCACCCAGCGGGAACGTGGCCCGGTGGTGGCCGCGGTGAAACTGCACGGAGTGATCACCCCGACGCCGTCCCCGGTAGGCCGAGGCGTGATCAACTTATCCGCCTTGGACTCGGCGCTGACCCGCGCCTTCGGTTACGACCGTTTGCGGGCAGTGGCGTTGTCGATCAACTCTCCGGGTGGTTCGGCAACCCAGTCGGCGCTGGTGGCCGATCGCATTCGCGGGCTCGCTGACGACAAGGGCGTGCCGGTGCTGGCTTTCTGCGAGGACATCGCCGCGTCCGGTGGGTACTGGCTGGCCTGCGCCGCTGACGAGGTCGTCGCCCATCCCACCTCGCTGGTCGGTTCCATCGGGGTGATCAGCCAGGGCTTCGGGCTGCACGGTCTGCTGGAGCGCTTCGGGGTTGAGCGGCGGCTGTATACCGTTGGGGCGAACAAAGCCCGGCTCGACCCGTTCCTACCCGAACGGGAGGACGACGTGAAGTGGTTGCAGAGCATGCAGACCGAGTTGCACGGCATGTTCCGAGACTGGGTGTGCTCGCGGCGGGCCAACGTGCTCGCCACTGATCGGCAGGACTTGTTCACCGGCGAGGTGTGGACCGGCCGCCGTGCATTGGAGCTGGGCCTGGTCGACCGGTTGGGCACGATGCGCGGGGAGATCACCAAGCGCTACCCCGACGCGGAGATCGTCACGGTGGAGGGACGCCGGCCGTTGCTGGCCCGTCTGGGCATCGGACCCGCAGCGATCTCGAGGGCCGAGCGCAGCGGCCCGGAATCCGCGCTGGCCGTGATGGAGGCGCTCGAGCATCGCGCTGCCTGGTCCCGCTTCGGCCTGTAGATCGACCGAACGAGCCTGGTGCCCGCGGGGGGACAATCCCCCCAACCGTGGACAGCGATACTGGCGATGTGCAGGATTGGCAGTGCCGTGGGGTTTCTCGGGGGTACGGGATTGCGGAAAGGCGGGCGATGAGCGGCAACGACGACAACCCCGGGCTGATTGTGTTGGCCGTGGACGATGAGAAGGGCCCACTATCCCTGCTCGTCGAGGTGCTCGAGGCCGAGCCGCGGATCGGCACTGTGCTGCAGGCCATGAACGCCACTGAGGCGCTGGCCGTGTTGCGGCCTGATAAGAGGGTCACCAACGGCACCCCGCCGCCCCGGATTGATGTCGTGTTCCTGGACATCAGGATGCCGGGGCTGGACGGATTGGAGTTGGCTCGTGTGCTCGCCGCGATCCCTAACCCGCCGGCCGTCGTGTTTGTCACCGCCTACGAGGACAAAGCCCTCGACGCGTTCGACATCGGCGCCTCGGACTACCTGATGAAACCGGTGAGTCGGGAGCGACTCGCCAACACGATGCGGCGGATCGTGGCCGCTCGGCGCGACTCGGACACCTCGGGACCGGAGTCGGGCGGCGACGACGAGGTCATCCCCGTCGAGCTCGCCGGTACCACCAAGTTGGTGCCCCGCTCCTCGGTGCGCTGGGTGGAGGCGCATGGCGACTACGCGCGGCTGCACACCGGCGAGGGCACCAGCCATCTGGTCCGCATCCCGCTGTCCCAGCTGGAGGACCGCTGGTCCGACGCCGGATTCGTGCGCATCCACCGCTCGTTCCTGGTGGCGCTGCCGCTGGTCACCGAGCTGCGCATGTCGTCGTCGGGTTACGTGGTGAGGGTGGGTAATGGAGACGACGCCGCCGAGTTACCGGTCAGCCGACGGCACACCCGCGAGCTGAAGGACCGTTTGGTGCGCGCGGCCAAACAAGGCTGGACGGTGTCCCGATGAGCTCCCGATAGGGCCGATGGCCTCCTTCCATGAACCCCCCACATGAACCCCCCACATGAACACTGACGCAGCTGGTCCGGATGACGATCCGTGGGCGGCATTGGAAGCTGCGGCCAGAGAAGCGGCCGAAGGGCGAGCACCAGGCTCCAATGGTGACTATTCACTCGCCGGCCGACTCAAGCCGGGCAAGCGGGAACGGATCGTGCTCGCAAAGCGGCGCAGTAGCCGTCGGGTGGTGCGCACCCTCGCTGAGTTGGAGGAGCAGACCAGCGTCGGTGAGGTGCTCGCCCGCCAGCTGGTACGGGTGCAGCTGATGCTGTCGATCCGGATGATGCTGCTTACCGTGATAGTGCTGGCGGGCATCCCGCTGTTGTTCTTGTTGCCGTCGTTGGGAACGATCACCATCCTGGGCTTTCCGTTGCCGTGGTTGCTGCTCGGGTTCGCGGTCTACCCGTTCTTCCTCGCGGTGGCGTGGTCCTACAATCGCGGCGCCGACCGCAACGAGCAGGACTTCGCCGAGATAGTCGAGAACTGAGCGTCACCGTGCCCGAGCAAGCCCCGTTGTTCGTCGCCGTCGGTGCGATGGTCGCTGTTGCTGCGGTGACCATGTTCAGCGGGTTCTACGGGGTGCGATCTCGATCGACCTCGGACTTCCTGGTGGCGTCCCGAACGGTGGGGCCGCGCTGGAATGCTGCGGCGATCTCCGGGGAGTACCTGTCGGCGGCCTCCTTCCTCGGCATCGCCGGATTGGTGCTCAAGGGCGGGGTGGACGCACTGTGGTACCCGGTCGGGTTCACCGCGGGGTACCTCGCGCTGCTGCTGTTCGTCGCAGCTCCGCTTCGTCGGTCTGGTGCCTATACACTGCCCGACTTCGCCGAGGTCCGGTTGGGCTCGGTTGGGCTGCGCCGGATCTGTACCGCCTTCGTGGTCATCATCGGCTGGCTCTACCTGGTGCCGCAGCTACAAGGCGCCGGGCTTACCGTCACGACTGTCGCGGGCTACCCGCATTGGGTGGGCGCGGCCGTGGTCATGGTGATCGTCACGTTCAACCTCTACACCGGGTGGATGCGCTCGATCACCATCGTGCAGGCCTTCCAGTACTGGATCAAGCTGACCGTCCTTGCCATACCGGTCTTCGTGCTGCTGATCCACAACGCCGGCCAGGCTCCAGAGTTTCGCAACTCGCTGGCTGCGTCGGCGCCGCCATCGTTCACCCAGGCCACCGACGTGCGCCCGGAACGCGACGTCGTGCTCACGGTTACCCAGCCGACGCTGGTTGGGGTTGTGGGAGGCCAAGATGGGAAGCCCACGAATGGGACGGTGTTGTGGGAGCCCGGTGAGCACCGCGTCGCCAAGGGCACCGCACTGCACTTCGAGGCGGGCAGCCGGGTACCGGTGATCAACGGCGCTACCGTGGACAATGACGCCTGGTTGCAACCGCTGAGCTCGGGTGGACACTCGCTGCTGACCACGTACTCGCTCATCGTGGCGTTACTGCTGGGCACCATGGGGTTGCCGCATGTGCTGGGCCGCTACTACACCGACCCCGACGGCTTGGCAGCGCGCCGCACCACGTTGCTGGTGCTGGGACTGCTCGGCGTGTTCTACCTGTTCCCGATGGCTTCCGGCTGGCTGGCTCGACTCTACGTCCCGCACCTGCTGGTGGACGGAAACACCGACGCCGCGCTGCTCCTGCTGCCCGGCGCGGCGTTGGCCGGGTGGCCAGGACTCATGCTCGGGGGGCTGATCGCGGCCGGGGCGTTCGCCGCTTTCGTCTCCGCCGCCACCGGGCTGGTGGTGAGCGTCGCCGGGGTGTTGTCCACCGACGTGCTACCCGGCCGGCTCCGGGACTTCCGCGCAGCCACCTTGATGGCATGGTCGGTCCCGTTGGCGTTCATGCTCGCCGTGTCGGACCTGGACCTGGCCCAAGGTGTGGGATTGGCCTTCGCGGTGGCCGCCTCGTCGTTCTGCCCGCTGCTGGTGTTGGGGATCTGGTGGCGCAAGCTGACCGACATCGGCGCGGCGGCAGGCATCCTGGTCGGTGGTGGCTTGGCGTTGGCTGCGGTGCTGCCCGCCGCGACGGGCGTGCTGTCGCCGGGCTGGCAGGCGGTGCTCGCCCAGCCTGCCGCCTTCACCGTGCCGCTGGCCTTCCTGATCATGGTGGTGGTGAGCCGCCGGACCAGGGATCGAGTTCCGGTCGACGTGTCGCGTATTCTGCTGCGATTGCACGCACCGGATCGGTTGGGTTTGTCCGAGGACCGGGAACTGGGCCAATACGCTCCCCGGGTAGGAATGGGCGCACCCACACCGCCCCGGATCCGCGGTGGTCGGCACCGCCGGTAACACCCCGAACGGCCCAACGTTGCGGCGCACGCCGGTGAACGGCAGGCCACTAGGGTGTGCCGGTCCTCCCGACGCCCGTAGGCTCTCCCATGATCATGGCAATCGCTATGGAGGTGTTTGCATGAGCACCACCGCGTCTGTCGGCGGTGTCGACACCCCGCGGCCTGTGGACCCGTGGGCCGCTGCCCACGACAGCGCCGAGTTCGCCACGTTGCGTAAGCGGCTGCACAGCTTTGTTTTCCCGATGACTGTGTTCTTTCTGGCGTGGTATTTCCTGTATGTCCTCTTGGCTGCGTTCGCTCCGGCGTTCATGGCGATCAAGGTCGCCGGCAACATCAACATCGGTTTGGTCTTCGGCTTGTTGCAGTTCGTCTCGACCTTCGCCATCACGACGTGCTACGCCCGGTACGCGACCCGCAACCTCGATCCGATCAGCGACCGGATTCGCGAGCGGGTGGAAGGGGGAGCGTGGTGACCGGGGCGTTAGCTCAGGGCGCCGTCGGCGAGCCTTTGCTCAACGCTGGGATCTTCCTCTTCTTCGTGCTGGTCACCCTGGTGATTGTGTTCCGGGCTGCTAGCCGCACCAGAACCGCTGCCGACTATTACGCTGCGGGCCGATCGTTCACCGGCCCCCAGAACGGGGTCGCGATCTCAGGCGACTACCTGTCCGCAGCATCCTTTCTGGGAATCGCCGGGGCGATCGCGGTTTACGGCTATGACGGTTTCCTCTACTCGGTAGGCTTCCTGGTCGCCTGGCTGGTGGCCCTGCTGCTGGTCGCCGAGTTACTGCGCAATACCGGCAAGTTCACCATGGGCGACGTCCTGAGCTTCCGGATGCGCCGTCGGCCGGTGCGCGCCGCCGCCGCGGTGTCGACGCTCGCGGTGTCGTTCTTCTACCTGCTGGCCCAGATGGCCGGTGCCGGTGGTCTGGTCGCGCTGCTGCTCAATGTGCAGGGCACCGGTGCCCAGGCCCTGGTGGTGGCCGTCGTCGGCATCCTGATGATCATCTATGTGC
>JBOHFX010000026.1:0-7742 GCA_050699875.1 Pseudonocardiaceae bacterium | reverse complement strand
CCGTCGCGATCATGACCCGGCAACTGGACCGCAACAGGTCCGGCGCGCCACCTCATCCCCGCTGGGGCCAGCCCCGCGCCGTAGCGTCGGCACCCGACCGACAAGATCAACAAGCCGCGTGACCATTTACCAACAGGCTCTGAGGTGGTGGTGCCGTCGAAGCCCTGGGTGGCGAACAACTCAGCTGCGGCGTTGACGATGTGCTGGCGCTTGGCCCGATGCTTCACAGGGTCGACGGTCCTCATAAGCCCATCCTGGCAGGTCTGATTATTAGACCGGTTACGCGATTTATACTCCTCGGCCCCTCTACGGCGGAGCCGCGCTGATCATTCGCGAGGTGGCGCGCCACACAGGGCGCGGCTGGGAGGTCATGTAGACACGCAGCAAGCCACCGGCATCCGCAACCTCTCTGTCGGCCACCATCCAAGGATCCGGCATGAGATGCCCTGCTCCACCAGCTTGCGGTCAGTGCGCGCCCCACACATCGGGCTGTGAGCCGTCGATGTCGTTGAACCCGTACTCCCGCGCGAGTTGAGCGGAGGTGACCGACTGCTGGTTCCATCTCAGCCGTTGAGGGTCCGAGGCCAATGCGGCGATGGCGCGGCCGACATATCGGGGTGACTCGGACAGCGCGAAACCTTCCGGAGCGGTGGGGTAGCCGTCGGCCCGGTTCGGGTCCAATGCGTCGCGCCAGTTCTCTTCGGTGGCACCGAAATGGTCGAGCATCATCTCCGAGCGAAGCCAGCCAGGAGTGATGGCGATGGCCGTTGCGCCGTGTGGTTTCAGCTCGTGGCCCTGGGAGAAGGCCAGCCGGTTCACGGCGACCTTCGCCAGGTCGTAGAACACCGAAATCCGGTACCGCGACGCGTTGTATTCCGTGGTGCCGTCGGTTACCTCGAGGAGCAGGCCGCCCGGCTGGTCGATCAGCAGTAGCAGCAGGTGGTGGGAGGTGAGGGACAGCGAACGACGCCCCACGGCGGCGCTGCGCCCGCCCCGGACCGCCGTCGCTCCTGCGACGTCGAACACGGCTCCGCTACCGGAGCGCAGTCCGTGACCTCCACGCGCAAACGGTGTTGTGTGGCACGGTGACGCGGTGGACGCTGTGATGACCGCAGCTGTGCTGACCCGTTTCGGGGGTCCTGACGTGCTGCAGGTCCTGGCCGTGCCGGTTCCGAGCCCCGGTGATGGTGAGGTGCTCGTGCGGGTGAGTGCCGCTGCGGTGAATAACACGGACATCTGGACCCGGGAGGGCGCCTACGGCCTGCCCGGGCAGCCGGATGCCCTGGCCGGTTGGCGAGGCAAGATTGAGTTTCCCCGTATCCAGGGCGGTGACATCGCCGGCTCCATCGCCAGTGTCGGTGGCGGTGTCGATCCGGCAATGATCGGCTGCCGCGTGTTGGTCGACCCCGCGCTGTACGACGGCGCAGACCCCGACGCCAACCCGGTGGGACTGTTGGGCAGCGAGGCCGACGGCGGCTTTGCGCAGTATGTGGTGACGTCGGTGGACCGGGTGCACGACATGACGACCTCACCGCTGAGCGACGAGGAGCTGGCGTGCCTGCCGGTGTCGTACGGCACCGCGATGGGCATGCTCGAACGCGCCGCTGTCCAGGCGGGCGAGACCACCCTGGTGACCGGCGCATCCGGCGGCGTCGGCCTGGCGCTCGTACAGCTGGCCAGGGCGCGCGGCGCCCGCGTCATCGCGCTGACCTCAGCCAGCAAGCAGGACCTTGTCCGCGAGGCCGGCGCGGCCGCCGTCGTCCCGCGAGACACCACCGACCTGGCCACGGCCCTGGCGCAGGCAGCACCGGACGGTCTGGACGTCGTGGCCGACGTCGTTGGCGGGCAGGTCCTCGAAACAACGCTGCCGGCGGTCCGGGACGGCGGCCGCTGGGTGATCGCGGGCGCGCTCGCCGGGGCGGTCATCACCCTGGATCTGCGACGGCTCTACCTACACAACCTCAACCTCATCGGATCCTCGATGCACACCCCGGCGCACTTCACCCGGCTGGCCGCCGAAGCTCTCGCCGGCACCATCCGTCCCCGCGTCGCCGCCCGCTACAGCCTCACCGACATCCACGCGGCTCAACGCGACTTCCTCCGGCGAGCCCACGTCGGCAAGATCGTGCTGATCCCACCGGGTCACAGCGCGGGCAGCCGTCACCGGTAGGTGTTATCGGCTCGGGTGTCTGCCAGGGGTGGCGCTCGGTTTCGCGTGATGCGGGGGCGGGTGACCCGGTTGACAGCCACGCTACGGGAATTATAGTTTCCTTGTTGGTTAATTAACTAGGTGGTGTAGCACGATGGCAGTGGACCAGCTCAGCCGCACGCTGGGGGCGCTGGCGGACCCGACCCGGCGGGCCATCCTGGATCGGCTCGCCTCCGGTGAGGCCACGGTGACCGAGCTGGCCGAGCCGTTCGCGATGAGCCTCCCGGCAGTGTCCAAGCACCTCAAAGTGCTGGAGCGGGCCGGGTTGATCACCCGCGGCCGGCAGGCCCAGTGGCGGCCGTGCCGGCTGGACGCCGCGCCGCTGGCGCCGGTGGCGGACTGGGTGGACCACTACCGCCGGTTCTGGGAGAGCAGCTTCGACCGCCTTGAGGAGCACCTCCGAGACCTGCAGAAGGACCAGAAGGACGTCGGGAAAGGACAGCGGCATGACTGACACGCACGAACTGACCATCACCCGGATCTTCGAGGCCCCTCGTGAACTGGTGTTCCGGGCCTGGATCGACCCCGATCAGCTCACCCGCTGGTACGCCCCGCGCGGGGTGCACACCCCCAGGGAGACCATCGAGGTCGATCCCCGCCCGGGTGGGCGCTGGCGGCTCACCATGGTCAACGACACCGACGGCGCCGAGTACCCGACCGGTGGGGTGTTCCACGAGGTGGTCGAGCCGGAGCGGCTGGTCTTCACCTGGGGCGACCCCGCGCGGGACCCGGACTCCGAGACCCTCGTGACGATCACCTTCACCGAGCGCGGCTACAAGACCGAGATGATCTTCCACCAAACCGGCCTTACCGACGAGCACCAGCGCATCGGCGTGCACGAGGGCTGGTCTCAGGCGCTGGACAAGCTCGCCGAGGCACTTGCCTGAACAACCCAAAGGAGCATGATCATGAACCTGCCAACTGTGGTTTCCCGTGAGGAGTGGCTGGCCGCCCGCATGGAGCTGCTGACCCAGGAGAAGGCGGCCACCCGCGCTCGGGACGAGCTGAACGCGCAGCGCCGCCGGCTGCCCATGGTCCGGATCGAGAAGGACTACGTCTTCGACGCGCCGGACGGTAAGCGCAGCCTGCTCGACCTGTTCGAGGGCCGCGGCCAGCTCATCGTCTACCACGCGATGTGGCTGTTCGACGAAGACCAGCTCTGCCCGAGCTGCTCATTGCTCATCGATGCCATGCCGCACCTGTCCCACCTGCACGCCCGCAACACCACGCTGCTGGTGGTGTCCCGGGGGCCGCTGCCGAAGCTGCGGGCGTACTGGCAGCGGATGGGCTGGACGGTGCCGGTGGTGTCGTCGTACGGCAGCGACTTCAACGACGACTACCAGGCCACCATCGATCCCGCGCGAGGCCTCACCACGTACAACTTCGTGGCCCAGGAGGGCGACTGGGCCGGTGAGGTGCCGGGCACCAGCGTCTTCCTGCGCGACGGCGAGGAGGTGTTCCACACCTACTCCAGCTACGCCCGGGGTGGGGACGCCCTGCTGGGCATGTACACCTACCTCGACCTCACCCCCCTGGGCCGCCAGGAGGACTGGGAGCAGCCGCCCGGCCGCAGCGACGGCCCGTTCATGTCCTGGGTCCGCCGCCACGACGAGTACGGCGGAAGCGGGAGATGAGCAAGGCGCAGTCCAGGAGTTCTGCTAGCGCGACATAGCATGCGGCATAGGCCGACCCGTTGTCTCGGAGTTCCCAAACCCGACTCACGAGGGGGACGCCGCGTGACGCGGAACTCCGAGGCGTTGCCAGGTGTGCAAGGCACTCCAGGCAACGTCGGCCTGCACCTGTTGAGCGGCAAACTGGTGGCGGAGTCCGGCCGCGACTTCAGGTGTCGACGAAATGGGGGACATGGAGCTGTTCGTCGGCGAGAACGCGGCGAGCCGGACCGGCATTGAGCAGCGCCGCCGTAGCGAGCCAACCCCTGCCATTGCATGGCGATCTGCATAATCAACTACTACAGCGATGCTGATAGCGAGTTCAACTATAGCCGACGAGGATGCATCTGATATATCACTGCGAAACCCCTCCAGATATGCCGCCACCTGAAAATTTGGTACTAGGCGCAAGCCACGAGGTTGTTCGTCACGCAACGCACTCAAGCGATACCGAAGAGCCACCCCGCTGGTAGGCTCCCCCGGTCCTGCTCCCCCCTCACCCAACGAGGTTCGAACAATGGGTCAACGCGTGGTCCGCTTCTCCGACCTAACCAATAAGATCATCGAAGATGATGACGCGGTAGTCCGCGTGGTGATCGAGAAGCACCCAGCTCTTCAGGACGGTCCCGTCGAGCTCGAAGCCTCCGAAGACGAGATCGAGTCTATTCGCAAGGGTGCTCTCGACGTCGTAAGCCTCAAGCTGTATCACGACGGAACAGCAGAAACCATCACCATGGAGATCGAAGCGTTCAACAAGCTCGCCGGTGATATGGACATGACTGACGTGATCCGCAGAGCCGGACCTGCCTACCCTCCACGTAAGCCCACCGCAGCCTCGACCACAGAGAAGCTGGACTATGCGTCGTTAGAGCACGCCGGCAAGCCACACCGAGGGAAAACCACGGATGCCGAAAAGGAGGTCGTTCGTAACCATCTCGACAAGATTAATGAGCGCCTTGAGCGCGACGGACTACGAACCATCAGGCTGGACGATCCAGAGATGGTAGCTCGGTACGGCCTCGACGCTCTCGCGAAAGAAGCAGGCTACTTCGCCCGCGCTGCGGCGTCGTCGGCGCTGTCGACCCAGAGGTAGGTATTCCACCCCGGTGGCGTGCCCGTGGCTCCGGTCCCGATCGCGGCGACGTCGTAGCCGTGCAGCCGCAACGTGGTAGCCGGGCGCACGTTCAATGAAGTCCCAGCCGAACAGGCCGCCGTAGAAGGCCGTCGCGGCGTCTGGGTCGGGCTGCTCGGTGTCGACCCAGCACGGCACGCCGTGCGGGTAGTCGTTTCGGGTGATCATGATGTGCCCCGTTGTCCCCGGTCGCCCGTTTCTTCAGCCGGCGCGTGCGCGCTTGCCCGTGTCGGCACGTCACCGGCGGAACGACAGCGCCATGAGCACCCCGGCAATGACGCCTGGAGGCAGTGCACAGTGAGGACTTCGGTCAGACTCGGACCCGCCCCAGTCGTCGCGGTAGGTGCTCGGGTCGCTCATATCGATGACGAACGGTGGCCCCTGTCCTCAGCGCAGCCGGTAGGCCACCGAACGGTGTCTGATGTCCAGCACGACCACCACGTGTTTGGTGTCGTCGATCTCGTAGAGCACCCGCCAGTTCCGCATCAGCCGGGCGCTGTAGATGCCGGTGAGTTCCGCCCCGAGGGGCTTGCTGACGCGCTGCGGATGGTCCAGCATCGGGCCGGTGATGAACTCGGCGGCCGCGACGGCGACGTCAGGCGGTAACCGCTCAGCCAAGGCCCGACGGGCCGGGGGCGCGGTCCCCAGCTCGTAGGGGTCGGTCACGAGACGTGTCGTCCCGCCAGCAGGGCCCGCACCGCCTCGGTGCCGTAGACAACGTCGCCGTCACGGACCGCCTCCCGGGCCTCGGCGAGTGCCCTGAGGGTGTCGGGGTCGGCCTTGACCTCGCTGGTTTCGCGCAGCGCAAGGTAGATTTCGATGGCGTGCACCACCGTCTGGTGCACGCTGCGATGGTCCTCCTCGGCCGTGGCACGCAGCTCGGCCTCCAGTTCAGGCGAGAGACGCAACGTCATGGCCATACCATTATGATACCAAGAAGCACCACGCGCTGCACATCGCGGCCAACCCCGACAAGCTGATCTACATCTCGCGACAGTTCGCCGCACTGTCACATCCGGAGACGCTGCTCGGTTCTTGACAAGTAAATGTCACTTGGAAGGAACCGCTCATGGCGAACCTGATCCTGGTCACCGGCGGCACCGGCACGGTCGGTCGCGTCGTAGTTCAGCACCTGCTCGACGCCGGACGGCGGGTGCGCGTGCTCAGCCGTGGACGTCGCCGGCCCGGTCGCGCGCAGCACGTCACCGGCGACGTCCGCACCGGCGAAGGGCTCACCGCGGCGGTCGCGGGCGTGGACACGATCGTGCATTGCGTGGACCCGGCGCACCATGTGGTCGAGGCCGCGCTGCGGGCCGGCAAGCCGCATCTCGTCTACATCTCAATCGTCGGGGTCGATCGGGTGCCGTTGGGGTACTACCGGCGCAAACGCCGTCTCACCGCGCCGATACCGCTGCCGGGGCGCGTCTGTCGCGCCTACCGCGCCGGCGGCCACCTGGCGCCTGAGCGCGCGGTCGGCACCATTTCCTTCGAGCAGTACCTCGGCGAGCAGCTGGCCGCGGGCACGTTGCCCTACGACGACGCCATCCGCGACTACACCAGGCGGCCGCCGCGGAAAGGGGTGCGCTGATGCTGCTCCGCGCCGGGCTGTGGTTCCTGACGGTCGTCACCGCGGCGGTGGGCGTGGTGGCAACGTTGCTGGCCCGTGCCTTCTACCAGCATGTCCCGTGGATTGCGCTGAACCCGCCGTAGAGCGAGCACCTGATGCGCGACTACGGCGCCATGAACCTCGCGCTGGCGCTGGTCCTCGTCGTAGCGGGATTGACCATGAACCGACTGCTGGTGCGCACCGCGCTGGGCGCCCTACTGGTCTTCGCGATTTCCCATCTGATCTTCCACGCAGCCCATCTGGAACAGTTCAGCACCACCGCTGCGGTCACGGAACTGGTCGCGCTCACGGTCGCGGCGGCCCTTCCCGCTGCCCTTCTCATCCGGACCGAGTTTGACGCTGGCACCGCATTCAGCGCAGCATGCCTTGACGTACCCACGACGGGGGTACCCAACGGTGAGACGTTCCAGCACACGCCGACTCGCGGTGATCGCGATCGTCTTCGCGGGCGCCGCCGGACTCGCAGCGGTCCGGTCGGGAAGTGCTGCGACCCCTTACCCGTCGTCCCCGGATACCGGCTCGACAGGGAGCGGCGTCCTACCCTCCCCGGACGCCGAGTACTGGACGCCTGACCGGATGCGCAACGCCAAGCCGGCGCCGATGCCATCACCCGAAGGTTGAGCACCGCCGGACGCCGTGATCGCTTCGCTCAGCTCGTCGAGGTCGCCAGGGCGCCGAACCTGCACCCGCTCGCGATCATTCGGCCCGAACTACGTGGGCGTCTCGCCTTCGCCTGGCGGATACTGGGCCCAGTCAGCCCCGCCGCCCGAGCCTTGATCGGACGAGCTCGGCAAGTACTCAACACGCGGTGATCCAGGGTTCGATCGTGAGGGCGTCGGTTCTGCAGCGTGGTCGCGTATCTTGATACGGGTTTACCGTCAGTCTGCGGACAGAGGGTGATCCAGTGAGCGGTGACGAGGTGCGCGATGGAGTGTCGCTGACCAACCTCGACCAACCGCTGTTCGACGGGGCGGGCGCGACTAAGTGGTCACCGCCGGAAGTCCATCAGGGGTTGACGTGAGAGCAGGTCGTGTGCGCGGTGTCTTACCGATCCATTCGCCACCGTGAACCACGCCGGTGCTATCTAACGTGAACTCGACACCA
>JBOHFX010000025.1:0-54832 GCA_050699875.1 Pseudonocardiaceae bacterium | reverse complement strand
GAGCGGGGTAAAGCGGGTGTCGTTTACCCCGCTCAGCCCGCTGAATGCGGGGGGCTAGCGCCAGGCGAAGATGGGTTCTTGTAGGTGGGTTACGCGGGTGCGGCGGCCACGCAGGACCACCTCGCGGAATTGGTACAGCACAGCGGCCGTCGGAGCGTGCAGCCATTCCCCGTGCAGTGGCAGGCGAATCACGGGGCGGTCGGACTCCGAGCCGGCTACGAACACCGGCTCGACGTCGAGGTCGGCGAACGGGACGGCGACGACGTGGGCCCCCGGGAGACGCAACGGTTCACTGCACTCGCCGGCCCAGACCACCACGGGCGTGATCACGAACCCAGAGCGGCTCTCGTAGGCGTCCAGTAGCCCGAGCACCGACTCCGGCGGCAGCCCCATTCCGAGCTCTTCGGCGAGGGCACGGCGGGCCGCGTCGGGTGCCGACTCACGGGGATTGGTACGTAGGCCCGGCAGCACGGGCTGCTCTGGGTGCTCGTGCAGCCCACCAGTACGTCGGGTGAGCAGCACCGCAGATCCGCTACCGTCGATGACAACAGTGATGGCCACCGCGGACCGTAGGGACCCGCTACGCCAGGATCCCCACCGCCTGACGCCGCGCCGGGGGAATAGCCGCAGCGCCTCCCGGATCTCTTCCGACGAGCTCACCCCGTACCTCCTACACCGGTGTCTCCCAGGCCGGCGAACAGGTCGTCCTCCCAGCCGTACGGTCCCGAGCCCGGTCCACGCCGGCCGCGGACCAGTTGGTAGCTCTCCACAGCGAACTCGGGGATCGTGCTGATGGTGGCGAACAGGCCGTCATCGGTGTCCACCTGGCTGCGGTGCGCCCGCAGCGCGGCGACTTTGAGGCTCAGATATCGCCGCCCGTCCACCACGGCGGTGATCTCCTCGTCGGGTAGCGAGCCGGGCGCTTCATCCACTGAGGACAACACGCCGGCTTCCACCGCAGTCTGGATCATCCTGCGGGACAAGGTGCTCCAGTAAACCTTCGTCACCTGCCACGGCGCGCCCAGCTCCGGTGCGAAATAAGGGTCGGCGGCGGGATCCAGTGCGGCCATCGTGACCCGGTTGGCCTGGATGTGGTCGGGGTGCCCGTACCCGCCGTCGGCGTCGTAGGTCACCACCACCTGCGGGCGCTCGGTGCGCAGGATCTCAACCATCGCGCGGGCCGCGTCGTCGGGATCGGCGCGGACGAAAGCCCCAGGCTGCTCGTTGTCCGGCATACCGGCCATCCCGCTGTCCCGCCAGCGACCGCGCCCGCCCAACCAGTGGTGCCGTTGGGTGCCCAACACCGCCAACGCCTCGGCCAGCTCGGCCTCCCGGCGCAGGGCCAGCCCGTCGGGATTGCCGTCGCGCAACCTGGCAAGGTCGGGGGCGACGATCTCGCCGAGCTCACCGCGGGTACAGGTCACAAGCACAACGGTGGCACCCCGACGCGCATAACTGATCATGGTCGCGCCGGTTGAGCTTGCCTCGTCGTCGGGATGGGCGTGCACCAACAACAACCGACGGTCATCCATCTGACCATGCATCCTCTCCGGGCAGCGCTGTCGTCGCGGCGGCCCCGGTTGGGACGATTGTGCACCCGGACGGGTGGTGTCACCCCACGTGGGATGCCACCGCCGGACGGTCCAGCTCCACGGGGGCGTCACGGCGGCGGCGTAGGTTAGCGCGCAGCACGCGCAACACCAGGGTGGGGCTCAGCAGGCTCGGTGGCGGATCGAGGAGATTGGACACCCGCAGGAACGCGGCACCAACCCGGCCGGTCGAGCTGCTCACCAAGCGTTCCTCGACGAGCCATAGTCTTTGGGTAACCAGTCACACGGATATTTGTGCAGGCTTCAGACTGTAGTTGGGATTACCGACCCGGCCGACTATCAGCGGGCAGGCTGTCGGTAGAGCAGCCTGCTGTCGGCTCGTATCCCTGGCGCTCCTGACCAGACATCGGCCAGGTCCTCCCGGACCCACCAATGGTGCATCCGGATCACCGACGTGGTGGCAGGTCGCTCAGTGCGGTGTGTAGTGCGGTGCGTACGTCGATTTCCCGGCATAGCGCCAACGCGTTGGGCTGGGGTGAGTGGACCCACAGGCATGCTCGACCGGCGGCCAGCCGGAAACTTGGCGCGGGGGGAACTGGGGGTCGGGCACCGACAGGTGTGCCGGGCCGCCAGGGACGGTGACCATCGCTGGTGATCGTTGGGACATGTGCTGCATGAGGGATGCGCTCCAACCGGGCACGGGAACGAGTTGCTCGGCGTCAACGATGCTGGGCGGGTATCCCGGCTGGCCAGGGGTCGTACGTGGACGGGGGCTGCTGTCCACATGCGACGTTGCGGATACGTGGTGGTGGCGCGTTGTACCGGAAGGCAGGGTGGGAGGGGTCACTGAGTGCTGGGAGGGATGCATCGTGGGGCAGGCACCGCGCGAGCTGGCTCCGCTGGAGTCGGCGCTGGATTTTTTCGGTGCGCAGCTGCGGCATTGGCGAACATTGCGCACGCTGTCCCAAGTTGCGCTCGGGCAGCGGACCCATGACAGTGGCGCGTTGATCAGCAAGATCGAGAAAGGGGAGCGGTTCCCCAGCCTCGCGCTGACCCGGCGGTTGGATGCTGCGTTGAAGACCGGCGGGGCGCTGGAACGGCTGTGGCCGCAGGTCGAACGGGAGCGGGCGACCCGCGACGTCGCCAGCGACAGACTGGCCGGCGGTGACGAATCCGTCCCGGATGACCTGGGACTCGCGTGGCCCGCCACACCTGACGCTACGGTGGAGGTGGTCGCACAGCTGTGGAGGACGGACTTGGACCGGCGGTCAGCTCTCGTATCGGCGGCGTGGAGCTCGACGGGACAGGGGTGCCGGATCTCCGAGCCGAGCACCGCGGCAAGCTGGCTGGGAAAGTCGTCGTCGTAGGACAGAGCCGAGAGTATGGCGGGCTGCCAGGCATGAATTCGATCCAAAAGGCTCAGAACCATATCGAGCTGTCCACTATGGATTGTTCCGGCGAGGTAGCGGTGCGGGTATACCGGCTCTCCGGCCAGCGCGGTTATGACGATCAGCGGCTGGAGGGGCTCGGCGGCCACCATGTCCGGCACGGTCACGGGCACCGGGGCGAGCGCGGGCAGCGCCCGGTACACGGTGATCTCGTGGCGAGCCCGGGCGAGCCAGAACGGGCGCCGGTCGATGGGGTATTTCGCGATCACCGCGCGGCCGTCCAGGACGCCGCTCAGCAGCATCGAGGTCTCGGTGCAGCCGGTGTCGGTCCGCGGCCGGCATGCTAGCTCGACCAGCTCGGCGAACGGACGCTGCAGAGCCGGAATCACAGTGTCCAGGTCAGTGTCGTCAAGCGGAAAATGCCCGGCTGCGCCGAACTTCAGGTGCGCAGCCGACACCCTCGGATCGGGACAGTGGTACAGCGTCGCGCCGAGGTCGGTGAGATCGGCAGACAGGTGCAGGTGGTCGGAGTAGGAGCTGCGCCACGCACTCGACAGATCCCGGAAGCCAGCCGACTCGAGCAGCCATCCTAGATCCAGAATCGCCGTCCCACCGATCAACCGCACTCGCAGAGGTGCGAGCAACCCGCTCCGTGCGCCGAGCCGGGGTGGGTGCGGCAGGTACTCGGCGGGCCAGGCATGAAAGCGGGCGGTGCCGGCGTGCTGGCCGAGCCGGATACCCGTCACCCGCACCTCGCCGGGACGCCGGTGGCGGGTGTAGTGCGCCAGGACGGCCGGGGTGTGATCGGTGCTGCCGTCGTCCACAACGATGATCTCGGCCAGCACGTCACCGGCCAGCACGTCACCGACCTGGGCGAGCAGGCTATCCAACGCCCAGGTGAGCGGGTTGTCGCTGATGGGTCGGATGTCCGGGTCGAATGGGCAGCGGTTGTAAGTAGCAATCACTGCCGACGCCTGGTCAGCGGTCTCGGGGATAGCCAGGGCAGTGGTGAACTCCATACCGTCCGGCAGGCTGTTCACGACCTTGTCGAGAGCGATCAGGTCCATGCCGGTCACGGCTCAGCGCTCCGTCTTGTCGTGGGTGTAGGTCGTTGCAGTGCACCAGCGGTGCAGCGCGTTGACCAGGCACCACCACGGACCGGCGCTGCTAAGCAACGCAGCGGCGATCCCGCCGAGCGCTTCCCGCGTCCCGAACCGCACGTCCCGTCCCTCACCTCGCTCGTGCACAGCCAGCAAAGCGGCCGGCAGAACGTAGTAAGCCGACAGCGCGCAGATGGTCGCGGCAGTGCCTAGCAGCCGTCGGCGGGCGAGCATCGGCAAAGCAAGGCTGGCTGCGATGGCGGGGGACTGGCCCAACCACAACGCGCCAGGCCCTGGGCGGTCAACCAGGCTCGGGTGCGCCGGTCACCAACATTGCGGGCGGCGGCGAGACGGGCGAACAGTGGGTATTCGGCGTAGGACCAGAACCACTGCCGTGCTTGGCGCACCACCCCGGCCAGTGTGACGGGACTGTCGCCGTGCTCCAGTAACGGCATCGGGTCGATCGGCGTACCGCTGGCGCAGGCGAAGTAGCCGAAAGCGAGATCTTCGTTCATCGGCTCAGTCGGCAACCCTCCCGAGGCAAGAAACTCATCGCCCCGGACGAACAAGCCGTGCCCCACGCAGTGCGCCAACCGCGGCCACCGCCCGCCACCACTCCGGGCCTGCCGTGCCTGGCGGCGTAGCCGCGGAATCTCCCGCGCCACCGTCCAACGGGACTGCAACAACGCCGCCCCGGCCAGCATCGCCCCTGCACTCCAGGCGGGAAGGAGCGCAGGTTGGTGGTGAACACCGCGGACTGCTGCATGATCCGTGGCTCCGACTGCGGCGCGCCGCCGGCTAGGTCCGCGAGGACGTCGAGCGTCGCTGGAGGGGGGCGAGAGTCAGCGTTGTAGACCGCCACCCACACCCGCCGCGCGTCGACGCCGTCCTCTGCGAGCCGGGCGAGTTCGGAGCGGGCGGCGAAGTTGAGCTGGTGGACCATCGCGCCATCCGCATCGGGGTAGTGCAGGTGCCGCATCACCCCGGCGGGGTCGTCAGCGGCGAGTGCGCGCGCCATGTCGATGGTGCTCGGCCGCAACGGGTCGGCGGCTCGAACGGGATCGGGTTCGTGGTGTTCTCGTTCGGTGGTCACCAGCACCACGACGGTCTGCAACCTGGTCGAGATCGGCCGGCTGGATACGCCGTCGGGAAATCGGGCAAAGTGCAACCGCGACACCGAAGATCGAGCCCCCGCAGCCAAGCACCTCATCGTCCGGATGCGGAGCGATCACCAGAACCGTCGGTGGAACGGACATCTATGCTGCCCCGCTTCTAGCAGGGCGCGGGCACCGGCAGGCGCGCCCGGCCGGTGACAGTGACTGTCGCTGGTGATCGCTGGGACATGCACTGCATGAGGTGGTGCGCTCCAACCAGGGCACGGGGACGAGGTGTTCTGCGTCGACGATGCTGGACGAGCGGGCGGCTGGCCAGGGTTCGGATGCGGACAGGGTGGCTGTACGCATCCGATAAAAGCGTCATATGGGCGTCTGTGCACCTGCCATCCCGGCAGAGAATTGTCAGGGCCGGTGAGGAATCGTCATGTGACACTGTACTGAAGTCTCGCTCGCTGCTTAGCAGCGCAGTTATTCTCCTAGCTAGTCACCGAGCACGGTTCGGCGGGAAGCGTGCGGGTACCCTGCAAGTACCGCGGACGGCACCCCCGGCGGGTATCATGGTAAGCCACCAGCTCAAGGAGCCAGCGCCGGCGCTCTTGAACTCGGCGAAGGGTCGGCGTGGTACCCGCTGCGGCCGTCGGCCGCCCGTCAGAACTGATAACGACTCGGTAACCCGCTGAGGTAACCTACGGATTACCGCAGATGGGTGCACGTCGTCCCGATGCGTGTATCACCTGCAATCGAGACGACGGGAGGTGCTCGTGACCGCTCATCACCTGCCTGAAGGGTCGCGCCCCCACCAACAAGGGCTGTACGACCCTGCCTACGAGCACGACGCCTGCGGGGTCGCGTTCGTGGCCGACCTCGCCGGGCACCGCGATCATGGCATCGTGCAGAAGGCTCTTACCGCCCTGCGCAACCTCGAACATCGGGGTGCCCGCGGTGGAGAGTCCGACACCGGTGACGGCGCCGGCATCCTGTTCCAGGTCCCGGATGGATTCTTGCGCCAGGTCGTCGACTTCGAGCTGCCGGAGCCCGGCGGGTATGTGGTCGGTACCGCCTTTCTGCCGGCCGACGACTCCGAGGTGATGGCGACCAGCAAGGCCATTGCGGCCATTGCGGCCGAGGAGGGCATGCGGGTGCTGGGCTGGCGGGATCTGCCGGTCAACCCCGAGAGGATCGGCCCCATGGCCCGTTCAGCCATGCCCGGCTTCCGGCAGCTGTTCTTGGCAGCAGCCGATTCGGCGACAACAGACTCGGTAACAACCCTGGTGGCCGGGTTGGAATTGGAGCGCCGCGCGTACTGCGTGCGCAAGCGGGCTGAGCGCGACCTCGACGTCTACTTCCCGAGCCTGTCCGGGCGTACCATCGTCTACAAGGGAATGCTCACCGAGGAACAGTTGGTGACGTTCTACCCGGACCTGTCCGATGAGCGGGTCACCAGCTCGCTGGCGATGGTGCACTCCCGGTTCTCCACCAATACCTTCCCGTCCTGGCCGCTGGCGCATCCGTACCGCTTCGTGGCGCACAATGGGGAGATCAACACCTTGCGCGGCAACCGGAACTGGATGCGCGCCAGGGAGAGCCGGCTCGCCACCGACCTCATCACCGGTGACCTGGATCGCATTTACCCGATCGTCACTCCGGGGGCCAGCGACTCGGCGTCCTTCGACGAGGTCCTCGAACTGCTGCACCTCGGTGGTCGCTCGATGCCGCACGCGGTGCTGATGATGATCCCGGAGGCGTGGGAGAACCACGACGAGATGGACCCCGCCCGCCGGGCGTTCTACGAGTTCCACTCCACGCTGATGGAGCCCTGGGACGGCCCCGCGCTGGTCGCGTTCACCGACGGCACCGTGATCGGTGCCGTGCTGGACCGCAACGGCCTGCGACCGGCCCGGTACTGGGTCACCGAGGACGGCCTGGTAGTGCTCGCCAGCGAGGTCGGGGTGCTCGACATCGACCCCGCCACGGTCGTGCGCAAGGGGCGGCTGGAGCCGGGCCGGATGTTCCTGGCCGACACCGCGGCCGGCCGGATCGTGAGTGACGACGAGATCAAGGGGCGGCTCGCCGACGAGCATCCCTACGCCGACTGGGTCGCTCAGGGTCTGACCCGGCTGGACGACCTGCCCGAACGCGAGCGAGAGGTACACACCCGCGCGTTGCTGGTGCGCCGCCAGCAGGCGATGGGGTATACCCAGGAGGAGCTCGGGGTGCTGCTGGCGCCGATGGCCATCACCGGCGCAGAACCGATCGGGTCGATGGGCAATGATGCCCCGCTGGCCCCGTTCTCGCAGCACTCCCGGCCGCTGTTCGACTACTTCACCCAGCTGTTCGCCCAGGTCACCAACCCCCCGCTGGACGCGATTCGGGAGGAGCTGGTGACCTCGCTGCAGGCGCAGCTGGGTGCCCAGCCCAACCTGCTGGTGGCCGGCGCCGACTCCTGCCGGCGGATTGTGCTGCCGTTCCCGGTGCTGGACAACGACGAGCTGGCCAAGATCCTGCACGTCAACGATGACGGCGACCAGCCCGAGTACCAGGCTGTCGCGGTCCGGGGCCTCTATAAGGTGCACGGTGGCGGTGCGGCGTTGGTCCACCGCCTCAACGAGATCTGCGTCGAGGTCGCCGAAGCTGTCGAGGACGGGGCGCGGCTGATCGTGCTCTCCGGCCGGGGCGCCGATGCCGAGCACGCACCGATCCCGTCCCTGCTGCTCACCGGCGCGGTCCACCACCACCTGGTGCGGGAGAAGACCCGCACTCAGGTCGGCCTGATCGTCGAGTCCGCCGACGCCCGCGAGGTGCACCACGTCGCACTGCTGATCGGCTACGGCGCGGCGGCGGTCAACCCCTACCTGGCGATGGCCACGGTGGAGGACCTCGCCGATCAGGGCCTGCTCAACGGCACCGACGCCAAGATCGCCACCCGTAATCTGATCAAGGCGCTGGGCAAGGGTGTGCGCAAGACGATGTCCAAGATGGGAGTGTCCACAGTGGCCTCCTACACCGGCGCGCAGATCTTCGAGGCGATCGGGCTGGGGCCGGAGGTTATCGATTCCTGCTTCACCGGCACCACGTCCCGGCTTGGCGGGGTCGGGTTCGGCACGCTGGCCGACGAGGTCGCGATGCGCCACCGCCGCGCCTTCCCGCCCGACGGGGTGCATCCCCCGCACCGGGAACTTGCGATCGGTGGCGACTACCAGTGGCGCCGCGAGGGCGAGCCGCACGTCTTCAGCCCCCAGACGGTGTTCAAGCTGCAGCACTCCACCAGGGCGGGCCGCTACGAGGTCTTCAAGGAATACACCCAGCTCGTCGACGACCAAGCCCAGCGGCTGATGACGCTGCGTGGGCTGTTCGCCTTCCGCGACGACGTACGCGCTCCGGTACCCATTGAGGAGGTGGAGACAGTCGAGTTGATCGTCAAGCGGTTCGCCACCGGCGCCATCTCCTACGGATCCATCTCCAAGGAGATGCACGAGACGCTGGCCATCGCGATGAACCGGCTCGGCGGGAAGTCCAACACCGGGGAGGGTGGTGAGGACGCCGACCGCTACCTCCGAGACGCCAACGGGGACCTGCGCCGCTCGGCGATCAAACAGGTGGCCTCCGGGCGGTTCGGTGTGACCAGCGAGTACCTGGTCAACGCCGACGACCTCCAGATCAAGATCTCGCAGGGGGCCAAACCCGGCGAGGGCGGACAGCTACCCGGAACCAAGGTGTACCCGTGGATCGCCAAGACCCGCTACTCCACACCCGGGGTCGGGCTGATCTCGCCACCGCCGCACCACGACATCTACTCCATCGAGGACATCAAGCAGCTGATCCACGACCTGAAGAACGCCAACCCGCGGGCCCGCGTGCACGTCAAGCTGGTGTCCGAGGTCGGGGTCGGCACGGTGGCCGCCGGGGTGGCCAAGGCGCACTCCGACGTGGTGCTCATCTCGGGGCACGACGGCGGCACCGGGGCCTCACCGCTGTCGTCGATCAAGCATGCCGGCACGCCCTGGGAGCTGGGCCTGGCCGAGACCCAGCAGACGCTGATCGCCAACAAGCTGCGGGACCGGATCGTGGTCCAGACCGACGGCCAGCTCAAGACCGGACGCGACGTGATGATCGCGGCGCTGCTGGGCGCCGAGGAGTACGGCTTCGCCACCGCCCCGCTGGTGGTCTCGGGCTGCATCATGATGCGGGTCTGCCATCTGGACACCTGCCCGGTGGGCGTGGCCACCCAGAACCCGGTGCTGCGGGCGAAGTTCACCGGCAAGGCCGAGTACGTCGTCAACTTCTTCCAGTTCATCGCCCAGGAAGTGCGCGAATACCTGGCGGCGCTGGGTTTCCGCACTCTCGAAGAGGCGATCGGGCGCACCGAGATGCTGGACACCCGCCCGGCGATCGACCACTGGAAGGCCACCGGGCTGGACCTCTCGCCGATCTTGCACCTGCCCTCCGATATGGATCCCGCGGCTCCCCGGCACCGGATCAGGGAACAGGACCACGGGCTGGAGAAGGCGTTGGACAACACGCTGATCCAACTGTGCGAGGGAGCGCTGGCCGACGGCGAACCGGTGCGGCTCGATCTGCCGGTGCGCAACGTCAACCGCACGGTCGGCACCATGCTCGGCCACCACCTGACCCGCCGCTGGGGTGGGACGGGACTGCCCGACAACACCATCGACATCACCCTCACCGGATCAGCGGGTCAGTCCTTCGGGGCGTTCCTGCCCCGTGGGATCACCCTGCGGCTGATCGGCGACGCCAACGACTACGTCGGCAAGGGCCTGTCCGGCGGGCGGATCACCGTCCGTCCACACGCCGACGTGCAGTTCACCCCGGAACACCACATCATCGCCGGCAACGTGATCCTCTACGGCGCGACGTCCGGGGAGATGTTCCTGCGGGGGATGGTCGGGGAACGCTTCTGCGTACGCAACTCCGGCGCGTTGGCCGTCGTCGAGGGCGTCGGCGATCACGGTTGCGAGTACATGACCGGTGGACAGGTGGTGGTGCTCGGGCCGATCGGGCGCAACTTCGCGGCCGGGATGTCCGGCGGGATCGCCTATGTGCTCGACATGCCTGTCGGTCGGATCAACCAGGAGATGGTCGACCTGGATCCGCTGACCGATGAGGACCGGACTTTTCTGGCCGACGCGGTGGCGCGGCATCACGCCGAGACCGGGTCTGCGGTGGCTCACGCGCTGCTGGCTGATTGGGACGCCGCGGTGGACCGGTTCGGCAAGGTCATGCCCAAGGACTTCAAGCGGGTGCTGGCCGCCCAAGCCGCGGCGCAGCGGGATGGCAGGGACGTCAACGACGCCATCATGGAGGCCGCCCATGGCTGATCCGAAGGGCTTCCTCACCACCGGGCGGCAGGATCCACCGCGCCGTCCGGTGGACCTGCGATTACGTGATTGGCGCGAGGTTTACGAGGACTTCGGCCGCGATGCGCTGGAGGCGCAGGCCGGCCGGTGCATGAACTGCGGGATCCCGTTCTGCCACCTGGGTTGCCCGTTGGGCAATCTCATCCCGGAGTGGAACGACCTGGTCTGGCGCCGGGATTGGGCCGAGGCCATCGAGCGCCTGCACGCCACCAACAATTTCCCCGAGTTCACCGGGACGCTGTGCCCGGCGCCCTGCGAGGCGGCCTGCGTGCTGGCCATCAACGACGACGCGGTGACCATCAAGCAGGTTGAGATCGAGATCATCGACCGGGCCTGGGACGAAGGCTGGGTGCGTCCACAACCACCGGCCGTGCGCACCGGTAAGAAGGTGGCCGTGGTCGGGTCCGGCCCGGCTGGGCTGGCCGCGGCTCAGCAGCTGACCCGGGTCGGACATGATGTCGTGGTCCACGAGCGCGCAGACCGGATCGGCGGATTGCTGCGCTACGGCATCCCCGAGTTCAAGATGGCCAAGCACCGGCTGGACCGGCGGCTTTCGCAGATGCGCGCCGAGGGCACCGAGTTCCGGGCGGGCGTCGACGTCGGCGAGGACCTCAGCGTCGACGAGCTGCGGGAGGACTTCGATGCCGTGGTGCTCGCCGGTGGCGCCACCGCGTGGCGGGACCTTTCGGTCCCCGGTCGCGACCTGACCGGCATCTACCAGGCGATGGAGTACCTGCCGCCGTCGAACCGCGTGCAGGAGGGAGACCTGCCCCGATCGCCCATCGACGCCGAGGGCAAACATGTGGTGATCATCGGAGGGGGCGACACCGGAGCCGACTGCCTGGGGACCGCGCATCGCCAGGGCGCCGCCTCGGTGACTCAGCTGGAGATCATGCCGATCCCCCCGGAGCGCCGCCACGAGAACCAGCCCTGGCCCACCTACCCGATGGTCTACCGAGTGTCCTCGGCCCACGAGGAGGGTGGGGAGCGACTGTTCTCAGTGAGCACCCAGCAGTTCCTCGGCGACGCCGACGGTCGGGTGCAGGGGTTGCGGTTGGCGCAGGTCGTCTTCGAGAGTGGCAAGTTCGTGCCGGTGCCGGACACCGACCAGGACCTGCTCTGCGAGCTGGTGCTGCTGGCGATGGGCTTCGTCGGGCCGGAGAAGGGCAAGCTGCTCGAAGGGCTGGGCGTCGAGTACGACGCCCGCGGCAACGTCGCCCGCGACACGTCGTACATGACAAGCGTGCCGGGCGTTTTCGTCGCAGGAGACATGGGCCGCGGGCAGTCGCTGATCGTGTGGGCCATTGCCGAAGGACGCGCGGCGGCGGCCGGCTTGGATTGCTACCTCACCGGCCGCGACGTCCTTCCCGCCCCCATCGCCCCCACTGACAGACCACTTTCGTGAGTGGCTGCAAGAGCTCGTGAACTTTCGCTTCGGCGAACAGAGGACGTCCTTTAGGCAAACCGAGCGCCGCTGGACGTCACCGACCAACTCGGTTCTGGATGACCATGAGATCCGGCTGCGGCGTATCGGCCTCAGGCGGGCGGACGAGTGGCAGCTTCCAGGGTGGCGAGGTCGAGCGTGACGGCGATCGGCTCGGTGAGCACGAGCGGGTACCCGGGATCTATGTGCATCACCTGGACGTAACGGTGCCGCTCAAGCCGGCATACGGCGGCACACGGGCCATCCACGCCTAACTCGACCCGCAGGTAGTGCTGGATGCCAGCCTGCGCATACAGCTGCGGCTTGACCGCACGATCGGCCAGCGCATTGCCGGGGCTGACGATCTCCACGACCAGTGCCACATCGGCGGCCTCGCACACCGTCACGTCGAGCCCGGGAGTGCCGACCACTGCGATATCCGGGATGAGTATCTTGCCCGGCCCTACTCGGACGTTGATCGCCTCCAAAACTTCGAACCCCGCCGGGACCACAGCATCGAGCGCGGCCGCGAGGCGGAACGACAGCCGCTGGTGGCGGATCCGCGCGCTCGGGCCCACCAGCAGGGCCCCATCCAATAGCTCGACGCGCCGGTCCACCGGCAGGGCAAGGAACTCCTCCTCGGTCCACGGACCGATGTGCTCGAAAATCTCTGGAACGGGCGCAGCCATAAGGACATCACCTCCGCACTGCTCTGGAACATGGTGCCATTCTCCGAGCCCACTCTGACAGTTCTGAGCTCACTCAGGGAGCTGGCCGTCATCGCCCGCCCAAGTCGGGCTTACGAGCCGTGCAGTTCCAGATCTGCGAGCAGCAAGGCGTGGTCGCTGCCCGCGGCCATGGCCTCGTCACCCAGGCGCTGCACGGCGAGCACTTGGAATTCGCCGGTGGCCCACAGGTGGTCGTGATCGGCGCTGAGCACCTGGTTGAGGTGGTGGACGGGCCCCGGGCCGAGCAGCGGATCCTCGCGGTCGCGAGACGGTGGACCGGCGTCGATGCCGAAAACGACCGGGCCGGGCACACCGGCGAGCCACTTGGCGATCCCGGCGTGAAACGCCTGCTGCAGCGCGGCAGCGGGCGGGCCGGAAGGCTGCCGGCCGTGGAAGCTGCCCACGGTCAGCAGGTCACCGCTGGACAAGGCCACCCGGGCCGCCACCGTCCGCCACATGAAGCCGGGCAGCACAGGATCGCGGACGTCGAACGGCGCCCGGTCCAGCACCTGAGCATCCAGCAAAGCAGTGGTGGCAACGCCCAGCACAGCGGAGCCGATTCGGAACTCGCTGGCGCGCGGCACCGCGAGGTCAGTGGACAGGGCACCCCAGGAGAACACCCTGGACTTGCTGTGCATCCGCTCATGCGCTGACGGGTGCGGCAGCAGCGCGCGGTAAACCGGCCGGCCGATCTCTTGAAGCAACGCAAGGTCGGGCTGCAGCCGGCGCAGCAGCTCAACCTTTTCGTCCAAGAGCCCGGTCGGCCGGGAATCGACATTCCAACTCACTATGCGCAGACGCACCGGTATTACCGCTCCACACTGGGAGTTTGGTGCTCCCCCACCCGATAGATCTCGGGGACGAACCCCCAGACAGAGCCAAGCCGCCCGAGCTCGAAGTCCTCGCTAACCCGCTTGCGGTAGGACGCTTCGAGGATCGGCCGCTCGTCGATCCCCTGGGTCATCGCCAGGCACGGCGGCCGGTAGACACAGCTCGCACAGTGCTCCCAGGAGGGATTCGGGTAGAGCCGTAACGACGGATCGATCATGTCCTGCGTTTCCAACGCGACGGCGGTGCCCTGCCGCTCGATCTCAAGCTCGGTGCGGGGCAAGTGGGTGCGGCGGAAGGACTCAGTGCTGCGCTGCGTGATGATGCCGCCCGCCCCCGGCAGCGCTCGGACGTCCACCTCGGCACTCCCAGTGCCGGGCGCGACCGCGCGCAACTCGTTGTAGATGGTGCCCTCAAGTTTGGCGAGGAAGCCCTGCTGCCAGGCCCAGCTCCGGGTCAGGGCCTGCTCGTCGATCCGCAGTTGGTCGAGGCTTGGCCAATGCGGGTCAGTGATGACCCGGTGCTCGACGAGCCAGTACAGCTCGTGGTCGTCGATCACCGCCAAGTCGATCCGGGCCCGGTACTGCAGCGGCCGGCCGTTCGACGTGGTGAGCCCGGTGTCCGGGTTGGCGGGGTCGGGTAGGTGGATGTCGAACTGCGAGGCAACCCCGATCGGCGTGAAACGGTCGACGGCGGCCGCAAATTCGAAGTAGCGCTGAAGAATGCCGGTGCCCAGTTCCAGGTAATGCTCCCAGTCCCGAATCTGCTCGGGGGACACCTCGCAGGTCTGTGCGTAGGCATCCCGCTGCCTGCGCATCGACTTCTCGAAGCCCTTGACGGCCAGCGGCCGCACGATCGCCCGGTTCCAGTCCCACATACCGGGGAAGTAGTAGACGTCCAGCGCGTCGTGGATCGCTTCGCCGAAGTCGAACACCCGCACTGGCTCGGTCGGCTCGTAGTCTTGCCGTTCCCGCGCACCGAGGTCCCACGCCCGCCTGCAACGTTGGAACAACCTGCGCTCCCACGGTCTGACCACGAAGTTCACGCTCACGGCCACCTCCTGCCGCCGCCCAAGAATATCGAGCGTACCGTGACACGCTCGACTTCACGGCAGAGCAGACATTGACCAGCCGGATGGAAGAACGCCCCGCGGCCGGTACTGTCAGCAGCAGTTGCAGTGATATAGCCGGACTACTGCAATCTGTCCCCCGGACGGGTGTCTGCCAGGCCGAGGTGGCGGGCGATGAGCATGCGCTGCACCTCGCTGGTGCCTTCGCCGATCTCCAGCACCTTGGCGTCGCGGTAAAAACGGCCAACGGGGTACTCGTTCATGAAGCCGTAGCCGCCGAAGATCTGGCTGGCATCCCGAGCGTTGTCCATCGCCGCGTTCGAGGAGACCAGTTTGGCAATTGCGGCCTCCTTTTTGAACGGTTCGCCGCGCAGCATCCTGGCTGCGGCATGGTAGTACGCCAGCCGGGCGGTGTGCGCCCGCACCTCCATATCAGCGATCTTGAATTGAATGGCCTGATAGCTGCCGATTGCGCGGCCGAAGGCGTGCCGTTGCTGCGCGTAGGACACGCACTCGTCGATGCAGCCCTGGGCCAGGCCGACGCCCAGCGCAGCGATCGCGATGCGGCCCTCGTCGAGAATGGCCAGGAACTGCGCATAACCCCGGCCGCGCTCACCGAGCAGGTTGCCAAGCGGCACCCGGCAGTCGTCGAAGAACAGTTCGCGGGTGTCCGAACACCGCCAGCCGACCTTGGAGTAGTTCTTCGAAACGGTGAAGCCCGGGTGCCGGGCCGGGACCATGATGGTGGAGATCTCCTTACGGCCGCCGCTGACGCCGGTGATCGCGGTGACGGTGACCACCGACGTGATGTCAGTACCCGAATTGGTGATGAACACCTTGGATCCGTTGATCACCCATTCGTCGCCATCGCAGCGGGCGGTGGTACGGGTAGCTCCCGCGTCTGATCCACCACCGGGCTCGGTGAGGCCGAACGCCCCAAGCTTGCGCCCGGCGCACAGCTCCGGGAGCCAATACCGCTTCTGCTCCTCGGTGCCGAACCGGAAGATCGGCATCCCGCCCAGCGACACGCTGTCCTCCAGCGTGACGGCCACCGACGAGTCGACTCGCGCCAGTTCCTCCAGCGCCAGGCACAGCGCGAAGTAATCGCCGCCCATCCCCCCGTACTCCTCGGGGAAGGGCAACCCGAACAGCCCCATCTCCCCCATCTTCGCGACCAGCGCGTAGGGGAACGTCCCGTGCTCGTAGAGGTCGGCGATAACCGGGGCGATCTCCTTGCGGGCGAAATCCTGGACGATCACCCGCAGCGCCGCATGTTCCTCACTCAGCATGCGCCCTCCCTTCGGTCGGGCACGAGCGTTAACAGCACGGCGTCACGCTCGACTGCGCGACCGGGGCGGGCGCGCAGCTCACGAACCACCCCACTGACCGGAGCGGTCAGTACATGCTCCATCTTCATCGCCTCGAGCACGAGCAACCGGGCGCCTGCGATCACCTGCTGGCCCTCGGCTACGTCGACGACTATGACGGTGCCGGGCATCGGGGCTCGCAGCGTGCCGCCGCCGTGCTGCTCGGTGCCCCGCGCGAGGTCGAGGGGCTGCTGCTCGCGCAGCTGCCAACTGTGGCCGTCGCGCCCCAGCCACACCACGGCACCGTCGAGGGCGCAGGAGTAGCGGCGGGTGCTCCGATCGAGGGTGACGACCAGGTCGCCGTCATCCCACCAGGCGCATCCGTAGGTCGGAGGACCCTCACCGATGGCGACCTCGGCGGCAGCGGCTCGACCCCGGGTCCGGACCTCCACCGGGCCGTGCCCGCCGCCCTGTATCCACCGGCAGGTCCAGGCAGGCTCGCCGATCCGCCAACCGCCGGGCAGCGCAAACGGATCGATCACCGGTCCGGTCGGTTCCAGCGTCAGTAGCGCGCGCAACCCAGCCGCCGCGAGCACCTCATCGGGCAGTTTCTGGCTGGCCCAGCAAGAGACTCGGCGCTCAACCAGCCCGGTGTCCAGCGTTCCGGCCTGCACGTCGGCATCGGCGAGCAGCGCGCGCAGGAAGGCCACATTGGTACCAAGGCCGAGGATGCTGGTCTGGGCCAACGCGGCATCCAGCCGGCGCAGCGCGGTGTGCCGGTCCGGGCCGTGCGCGATGACCTTGGCCAGTAGCGGGTCGTAGTCGCTGCCCACCGTGTCGCCCACCGCCAGCCCGGAGTCGACCCGCACACCGGTCCTGGTGGCCTCGCGCAGCTGCCAGACCCGCCCTCCGGTGGGCAAGAAGCCCTTCGCCGGGTCCTCGGCGTAGATCCGCGCCTGCACGGCATGGCCGTCGAAGCCGACGCCTTCCTGACTGAACCCAAGCGGTTCCCCGGCGGCGACCCGCAGCTGCCATTCGACCAAGTCCAGCCCGGTGATCAGCTCGGTGACCGGGTGCTCGACCTGCAGCCGGGGGTTCATCTCCAGGAAGAAGAACTGATCCGGCGTTTCGGCAGGCACGAGAAACTCCACCGTCCCGACGCCCGTGTAGCCCACGGCCCGCGCGACGGCCACCGCGCACTCCCCCAGCCGGGAGCGGGTCGCGGCGTCGAGCCGCACCGCGGGCGCCTCCTCGATGATCTTTTGGTGCCGCCGCTGCAGGCTGCACTCGCGCTCGCCGAGGTGCACTACTGCGCCGTGCGTGTCGGCCAGCACCTGGATCTCGATATGCCGCGGCGTGGCGACCAGTCGCTCGACGAGCAGGGCGTCATCGCCGAAGGCACCTCCGGCCTCCCGGCGAGCGCCGGCGATGGCCTCAGGCAGGTCCTGCTCGTGGTGCACCACCCGCATGCCCTTTCCCCCGCCACCGCAGGACGGCTTGAGGAGCACCGGATAGCCGATCGCGTCGGCCGCGGCAGTCAACGCCTCGTCGCTGCTGCCGCCATCGCTGCCGGGCAGTACAGGAACGCCCGCAGCTCCCGCGGTTGCCTTGGCCAGGATCTTGTTGCCCATCGTCTCGATCGCGTCGGCAGCAGGCCCCACGAAGGCCAGTCCGGCCGCGGCGCAGGCTCGGGCGAAGGTGGCATTCTGTGAGAGGAACCCGTAACCGGGGTGTACGGCCTGCGCGCCGGTGCGGGCGGCGGCGTCCAGGATCCGCTGGATGGAGAGGTAACTCTGCGCCGCCGGCGCAGGGCCGAGCCGGACGGCGATGTCTGCGTCGCGGACATGCCGGGCGCCGGAGTCGGCGTCGCTGTACACGGCCACTGCCTCGATGCCCATCGCGCGCAGCGTGCGGATCACCCGGATCGCGATCTCACCGCGATTGGCCACCAGCACCGTCTCGAACATCTGCGAAGTCTGTGTGAGGCCCGCTCGCAGGGCCGAACCATCACGATTGCAAAGCCGAGCCATCATCATCGCCTCACATCCGGAAGATGCCGAAGCGGCCGGCTTGCAGCGGCGCGTTGGCGCAGGCGGACAGCGCCAGACCGAGCACCGTCCGGGTGTCCGCCGGATCGATCACCCCGTCGTCCCACAGCCGGGCGGTGGAGTAGTAGGGATGGCCTTGATGCTCATATTGGGCACGTATGCGGTCCTTGAACGCCTCCGCAGGCTCCGGATCGTCGGCGCCCCGAACGGTGGCGAGAACCATGGCGGCCTGCTCCCCACCCATCACCGAGATCCGCGCGTTGGGCCACATGAATAGAAATCGCGGCGAGTACGCCCGGCCGCACATCGAGTAGTTCCCCGCGCCGAATGAGCCACCGATGATGACGGTGAGCTTGGGCACCCGGGTGGTGGCAACGGCGGTGACCATTTTGGCACCGTGCTTGGCGATCCCACCTGCCTCGTACTCCCGGCCCACCATGAAACCGGAGATGTTTTGCAGGAACACCAGCGGAATACCGCGCTGATCGCACAGTTCAATGAAATGTGCCCCCTTGAGCGCTGACTCGCTGAACAGGATCCCGTTGTTGGCCACGATGCCCACCGGGTGGCCGTGCAGCCGGGCGAAGCCGGTGACCAGCGTGGTTCCGTACTCGGCTTTGAATTCCGACAAGCGGCTGCCGTCGACGATCCGGGCGATCACGTCCCGGACGTCGTAGGGGGTGCGGGAGTCCACCGGCACCACGTCGTAGATCCCGTCCAGGGTGGGCTCTTCGGTAGCGGTCACCTCCCAAGGTCGGGGTGGGCGAGGTGCGAGGGTGCCGACGATGGAGCGGAGGATCCGCAGCGCGTGGGTGTCGTCGTCGGCAAGGTGGTCGGTCACCCCGGAGATGCGGGAGTGCAGTTCGGCGCCGCCGAGTTCCTCGGCGGTCACCACCTCACCGGTGGCGGCCTGCACCAGCGGCGGACCGCCGAGAAAGATCGTGCCCTGATTGCGGACGATCACCGCCTCATCGCTCATTGCCGGCAGGTAGGCGCCCCCCGCGGTGCAGGAGCCCAGCACCGCCGCGATCTGCGGGATACCGTGCGCGGACATCGTCGCCTGGTTGTAAAAGATCCGACCGAAGTGCTCCCGGTCGGGGAACACCTGATCCTGCTCAGGTAGGTAGGCCCCACCGGAGTCCACGAGGTAGACGCACGGCAGGCGGTTGTGCAGCGCCACCTCTTGGGCGCGCAGATGCTTCTTGACCGTCATCGGGTAGTAGGTACCGCCCTTGACGGTGGCGTCGTTGGCGACGATCATGCACTCCCGCCCGGCCACCCGGCCGATCCCGGTGATGATCCCGGCGGACGGGGCCTCGCCGCCGTACATGCCGGTGGCGGCCAGCGGGGACAGCTCCAGGAACGGACTCGACGGATCCACCAGCAAATCGACGCGGTCGCGGGGCAACAGCTTGCCGCGCTCGACGTGACGTCGTCGGGCCCGCGGCGATCCACCCAGCCGGGCTTTCGCCAGTCGTTCACGCAGATCAGCCACCAGCCCAACATGTGCCGCAACGTTGCGCGTGCCGCCCCCCGGCCCGACCGCCCCGACCAGCGCATCCATCGTCGCTCCCTTCCCACCCACGTTAGCGCTCAAGAGTGTGCGACGAACCAGGTCAACGATCATCTCGCCATTGCGGTCACGCCGGTACCGGCTCGGTCGGGGGACGGCAGTGCAGGCAGGGCCGGTAGCCTGCGGCGATCGCGGTGCCGATCGTGCGGAACCCATGCCGGTGGGCCGTGGTGATCCGGCGCGCATGAGGGCACGTCGGGAAGCACACCACACCGGTGGCGGCGCTGCCCAGGTAGTGCACCCCCTGCCGGGCGAGCGCCCCGACCTCGTCGATGTCTACCTGCTCCGCCCGCAGCAGCTGCTCCTTATGAGCCGGGCCGAACATGTAGTCGCCCAGCAGACCATCGGCGCGCACCACGCGGTGGCACGGGATCAGCAGCGGTACCGGGTTACGGGCCAGCACCGAACCGACCGCGCGCACCGCGCGGGGCCGCCCGGCCTCGCGAGCGATCCAGCCGTAGGGACGGATCTGCCCAGCCGGGATACGGCGGGTGGCGGCGAGCACGGCGTGTTCGAAATCCGACAGCCCGCGAAGGTCCAGCCGCAGTGATGCCGCCGCGGTGCCACGCAGCGCGGGCAGCAGTCCGGCAGGTGCCCGGTCGGCCGGACGCATCGGCCTGCCGAAACGGTCGCGGTAGGCCTCAGCGAACAGGCCGGCGTCGCCGCGCAGCGACTCCACGGACCGGACGAACTGCACCCCGTCACCGGTGAACGCGACGAACACCTCACCGAGCGGGCTGGGCGCAGGCAGCCAGTTGCCGAAGATCCGGTCCGCAAACCCGGGCGGGGCCGGCGCCGCCAGCCCAGCCAGGGCATCCGCGACCGACTCGAGATCGTTAAGCATCGTCAATCCGTCCTTCCAGGGTCACGCCGGGTCGCTCGGTCGTCAGCAGCGTTCGCAGTCGTTGTAATCCGCGGGAGATATGGGACTTGGCAGTGCCGTCCGGGCAACCCAAAGCCTCCGCGACCTCGGTGGTGGGCAGGTCGGCGACATGCCGCAGCACCACGGCCACCCGTTGGCCCTCTGGCAGCTGGGCAAGCACCGTGCCCAGTTCGCCGCGGATGTCGTTCTGTTCGACCTGCTGCTCGACGGTCGGCCCGGTTGCAGGCTGCTCCGCCGGCTCGAACTCCGGAGGCGGGCCCGGTCGCCGGGCCGCGTGCCGGGCAGCATTGCGCGCGGCGTTGCGCACGATCGTGAGCAGCCACGGCCGCAGCCGAAGCGTCCGGATCCGTTCGTCGTCATAGCCGCGCAATGCTCGGTAGGCGTGCAGGAAAGCCTCCGCGGCGAGGTCCTCGGCGTCGGCGGGGCGGTTGCTCAGCCGCAATGCGACCGAATAGACCACCCGCTCGTGGCAGCGGACCACCTCGGCAAAGCCGGCGTCCAGATCGGCGACCATGGCACGGCGCAACTGCTGCTCAACCCCGTCGCCTGCACTCGTCGACATGACCGGAAGGGCCGTCATGGGTGATCCCTCGTCCGCGTTGATGGGCCCTCACCGGGCGTTGTGGAAGATGATGCCCAGCACGTGGCGGTCGCCGGTGTGCACCGCGCTGACGCCGTGGCGCATCTGCACGCGGTGGTAGCCGCGGGTGCCCCGCTTGGGCCGGTGCCGGACGGGGAAGATCACCGCCTGGCCTTGGCGCGGGCGGGCCACCATCGGCCGGGATTGCTGGCGCGGCCGCTGCTCGACGAAGACGCTCTCCCCGCCGGTGAAGTCTGCATCGGGTTTGCTGAGCATGACGAGGAACTGCAGCGGGAACGTGAGGTCGCCGTAGATGTCCTGGTGCAGGCAGTTGTAGCCGCCCGGCCCGTAGCGCAGCACCAGCGGAGTGGGTTTGTGCTGGCTCACTGTGGCGCACTCGTCGAGCAGGCCGTCGAGTGTCTCCGGGAACCGGCGCTCGCCCAGCCGCTCGGCCCACCGGTTGGCGATGGCCGCCAGGCGTGGATAGAGGCTTTTCCGCAGGGTCTGCACGAGCGGGGGCAACGGATCGGCGAAGTAGCGGTAGCTGCCCTCACCGAATGCGTGCCGCGCCATGATGACCGTGGCCCGGAACCGGGCGTCGTGGTCGAACATGTCGACGACCTCGGCGCACTGCTGCGGCGAGAGCAGCGGCGGGGTCATGGCGAAACCCGCTTCGTCGAGCTGGCCTTCCACCGCCGACCAGTCGAGATCGGCCAGCGCGGGTAGCTCAGGCTCAGCAGGACGGGCCAAGACGTTGCTCATCATGCTCTCCTCGGACGTCGGATCGCCGCGCGCGGATCGTGCCCGCGTCTGTATGACAGAACCCCACGCTGCCGGGACCGGTTGCACCCCTCCCCGGCCGACGATCCGTTGTAGCACTCGCGGCCCGAGGTCGGCAGGCTCGTACTGACGCCCGATTACATTGGGTGCAATGTCAGAGAGGACTTCCTCCAACTCGCCTACATCGCCAAGAAGAGCACCGATTCACAACTGCGCAGGAGGGGGATCGAGCATTGCCGCCGGGACATCGCAGAGGTCGCCCCATCGCTGGCCGATCGGGTCGATGCGCTGAAATCGATGGACGACGTCAAGCACCTCGACGTGCGGCTGAACCGTTGGCATGTCGATGGTCTGCTGTGTATCGGCGACGCGGCGCACGCCATGTCGCCGATGGGCGGGGTCGGCATCAACCTCGCTGTGCAGGACGCGGTGGCCGCCGCGACGTTACTGGCCGGGCCGCTGCGGCGCGGCTCGGCCACGCAAACGAACCTGGCGAGGGTCCGCAGACGGCGGCTGCCGACGCTCGCCGTCCAGGCTCTTCAAAGACTGATGCACCGCACCTTCGCGGTGCCGGTCGTCGAAGGCCGGCGAATGGGCCCCCCGACACCCGCCCTGACCCTCATGCGGCGCGTCCCGCAAGCGTCATTCATACCGGCTTACCTCATCGGCATCGGGCTACGACCAGAACATGCGCCGGAGTTCGCCCGGCGGCCCGTGCATCCTTCATACAACACCCGCAGCTGATCAATCGCGGAAAGCACGCCGGGTCGCCCGCAGCACTGTTCACACAGTGCGCAGGAACTCGGTTACCAGGGCCGTGGTGTGCTCGGGCGCTTCCTGCTGCACGAAGTGTCCGATGCCGGGCAGTACCGCGTAGCGGTAGCAGTCGCCGGCCCAGCGGGCCGAACCGCGGGCGGTGCGCTCCAGCACGTAGGGGTCGTCGGCGCCGTGCACCTGTAGTACCGGCACCCGGGCCGCCCGGTCGACCGCGCGGGACAACCGGCGCCCATCGAATCGGAACTGCGAGCGGCCCAGCCATCGGTAGTACTCCAGAGCACAGTGCGCCGCCGCTGGAATCAGCATGGCCTCGCGGTAACGCCGGGCCACCGCACTGAACTCGCTTGACCTTGGCCACCGCGGACCCGCTCCGCTACGCAAGATCTGTTCCACCAGCACCGCACCGTCCCGGGTCAGGCGGCGCTCCGGCACCCATGGGGCCTGGAAGCCGGCCAGGTGACGAACCGCCGAGCGCTGTGCCGGGTCACGTAGCAGCGCTTGGCCCAGTGCCAGCGGGTGCGGAGCCGCCAGCACAGTCATGGAGCGCACCACCCTGGGGTGCAGCACGGCCGTGCACCAGCTGACGATCCCGCCCCAGTCGTGGCCGACGAAATCAGCCTGGCGTTCCCCGAGCGCTCGGACCAGGCCTGCGACGTCGCCGGACAGGGTCCACAGGTCATACCCCCGGGGGGGCTTGTCGGAGTCGCCGTAGCCGCGCAGATCCACTGCGACCGCGCGCATCCCTGCTGCGGCGAGCGCGGGGAGTTGATGTCGCCAGGACCACCAGAACTCCGGGAAGCCGTGCAGTAGCAACACCAGCGGACCGCTTCCCACCTCCGCCACATGCAGCCGGATCCCGTTCGCCGATATCTCGCGGTGCGTCCACGGTCCGGGAACCCGGACCGAGCTGGGGTCCGGCGGGCGGCTCACTCCGTGGTCGGGCTGGGTTCGTCAGTACTGTGGTGGGCACGCCGGCGGGTGAGGACCGCCCCGGTGTCGCGGACGGTGCTGATCGTGCGCTCCGGCTTCCGGATGCTGCGCACCCGGCGCCAGCCCAGCAGTGCGAACCCTACCGCCGCGGCCAGCATCAACCCGAAGACGATGCCGAATCCGGCCCACTCCGGCAGCCAGATGGCCAGTACCTCGGCAACCGTGATGAACAGGAAGAACAGGCTGAACAGCAGGATCGTCAGCGCGACGAGGAAGAATACGCTGCCCTTGACGCCCTTGCGGACCTCGGCGGTCACCTCCGCCTTGGCCAGCTCCACCTCGGCGCGAAACAGCGTGGAGAAGTGGGTGGCAGCGTCCCGGACCAATTCCCCCAGGGGGGCGTCCGCAAGTTGCGGCAGATCCGCTGGCGACAGCGGGACATAGGGCACCGCAGGCGGCGGTTCCGGTTTGGCGTGCCGGCCGGTGCGGGGCTGCGTGCCTGTCACGGGCCACATGGTGCCATGGCCCATCTCCATCACACATCGTGGTGGGTGTTTGGCGGGTGGTAACCGAACCGATCTGCCAGCGGGAGCCCGGCTGGCATGGTAGCTGGTATGGCGACAAGAAAGATCACGATCACCCTGGACGAGGGCCAGCTCGCACGCATCCGCAGCTTGGTGGGATCTGGGCAGGCGCAAAGCGTCTCGGGCTTCGTGCAGCATGCCGTGAGTGTGTCTCTTGATGATGTCGCCGGTTGGGGAGCGATGCTTGCTGAAGCTCTGGCTCAGACCGGTGGTGATCTCACCGCAGACAAACCCGGTCGATCTTCACCGTCTTGACCCACGCCTTGAGGTCGTCACGGTCTGAGCTCAGGCGCACTGAGTACGGCATCTCATTCTCCGTGGGAGCCGCGGAATCGCTTCGTCTCACTGCGGCGACGCTTGTCGGCGAGGCGGCGCTCGCGTGCGGCCCGGGAAGGTCGGGTCGGGCGGCGGGTTGGCGGATCCGGGGCGAGTGCCTGGCGAAGCATCGCTGCGAGCCGGAGCCGCGCCGCTTCCCGGTTACGCAGCTGGGAGCGGTGCTCGGCGGCGACGACCGTGAGGACACCGTCGATCATGCGGCCGTGGAGGCGCTGGAGTATCCGGTCCCGCTGGGATGGGCTGAACGCTGCGCTGGCCGCCACATCGAAGATCAGTTCAACCCGCGAATCTGTCGTGTTCACCCCCTGCCCACCCGGCCCACTAGCCCGGGAGAAGCGCCACCCCAACTCCGCCTCCGGGACCCAGACCGACCCACCCAGCGCCAGTCCGTCAGCCATGCCCTCAGCATGCCTCGGTCTCGGGCTCAGGGGCTCAGTCTTCGGAGCTTGATTGCATCCCGGCGGAGATCAGGTTCATGACTGATGAGTCCGCCAGGGTGGTGACGTCGCCGATTTCTCGGTGTTCGGCGACGTCACGCAGCAGCCGGCGCATGATCTTGCCGGAGCGGGTTTTCGGCAGGTCCGCGACGACCATGATCTGCCGGGGCTTGGCGATCGCGCCGATCTCCTTGGCCACGTGGTCGCGCAGCGCCTTGATCGCCTCTTCGCCGCGTGCCTCGTCCTCGGCGACGTGGCCCCGCAGGATCACGAACGCGACGATGCCCTGCCCGGTAACCGGGTCGGGGGCGCCGACCACGGCGGCCTCGGCCACTGTGGGATGCGATACCAGCGCCGACTCGACCTCGGTGGTGGAGATCCGGTGCCCGGAGATGTTCATCACATCGTCCACCCGGCCGAGCAGCCAGATCGCGCCGTCATCGTCGTACTTGGCGCCATCCCCGGCGAAGTAGTAGCCCTGTTCGGCATAACGGGACCAGTAGGTCTCGCGGTACCGCTCGACGTCGCCCCAGATCGTACGCAGCATCCCGGGCCATGGTTGGTCGAGCACCAGGTAGCCGCCTTGACCGTGGCCGACCGGGGTGCCGGACTCGTCGACCACGGTGGCGCTGATACCGGGCAGCGGGCGCATCGCCGAGCCCGGCTTGGTCTCGGTGACGCCGGGCAACGGCGAGATCATGATCGCGCCGGTCTCGGTCTGCCACCAGGTATCCACGATGGGGCAGCGATCACGGCCGACGTGCTCCCGGTACCACATCCAGGCCTCGGGGTTGATCGGCTCTCCGACGCTGCCCAGCACCCGCAGCGAGGACAGGTCGTAGCGCTCCGGGATCTCCTTGCCCCACTTCATGAAGGTGCGAATCAGGGTCGGCGCGGTGTAGTACGAGGTGACGCCGTAGCGCTGCACGATCTCCCAGTGCCGACCCTCGTGCGGGGTGTTCGGGGTGCCCTCGTACATGATCGACGTTGCCCGGTTGGCCAGCGGCCCGTAGACGATGTAGCTGTGCCCGGTGACCCAGCCGATATCGGCGGTGCACCAGTAGATGTCCTGGCCGGACTTGTGGTCGAACACGACGTGGTGGGTGTAGGCGCACTGGGTGAGATAACCGCCGCAGGTGTGCAGGATGCCTTTGGGTTTTCCGGTCGTGCCCGAGGTGTAGAGGATGAACAATGGGTGTTCACTGTCGAACGGCTCGGCGGTGTGCTGCTCCGACTGGTGATCTACCAGCTCGTGCCACCACTGATCGCGACCCTCGGTCCAGTCGATGTCGATGTCGGTGCGCTTGACCACGACGACGTTGTGCACTGTCGAAGCGTCCCTGACCGCCTCGTCGGCGTTGGCCTTCAAGGGGACTGCTTTGCCCCGCCGGTACTGGCCGTCAGCCGTGATCACCAGTTTGGCCTGGGCGTCGTTGATCCGCTGGCGCAGCGCCTCGGCGGAGAAGCCACCGAACACCACGCTGTGCGGCATTCCCAGCCGTGCGCAGGCGAGCATCGCGTAGACCGCTTCGGGGATCATCGGGAGCTGGATGGCCACTCGGTCCCCGGCCTGCAGACCCAGCGAGAGCAGCGCGTTGGCTGCCTTGCAGACCTCACGCTGCAGATCGGCGTATGTGATCGTGCGGGTGTCGCCGGGCTCGCCCTCCCAGTGAAAGGCGACCTGATCGCCGTGGCCGTCCTCGACGTGCCGGTCGACGCAGTTGTAAGCGACGTTGAGTTTGCCGCCGACGAACCACTTCACGAACGGTGCGCCTGACCAGTCGAGTACCTGCTCGAAGTCGGTATGCCAGTGCAGCCGGCGAGCCTGCTGCGCCCAGAAGACCTCCCGGTCGGCGTCTGCCTGGTCGTAAAGCTCCGCGGTGACGTTCGCCTGCGCGGCGAATTCTTCGCTTGGGGGAAACGTGCGGCTCTCGGTAAGCAGGTTGTCGAGTTGCTGGCTCGAGTCATCCATCGTGGGACAACCTCCCGTGTCGCGTTCGTCACGTTCAGGTGATGACGGTAGTAGTGTCCTCACCTCAGTGCTACCGCTCCGAGGCGTCGTTTGCCAGGCGAACGAGTGCGACGAACTCGCGGTTTGGATTCCTTCCCAGCCGATGGATCGTCGTCACGACCGCGCACGGCCACGCCGAGGCGCAGATCCGGCAGTAGCCGCTGGTTGCACCTCGAGGACTAACCTGGCCCGAGTGCCGGCAGACCCGTTGGGCCCGCTGATGGACCTACCCGGAGTCGAGAAAGCGGTCAAGCGCGCACGGGACGCGGCGACTGCGGTGCATCGCCACCCCGCCAACCGGTGCGGCTGGCCGGCCACCGCTGCGGAGGCGTCGGTGCGCGCGGCCCGCGCTTCTGCCCTCTTGGACGGCGGCAGCGCCATATTGCCGGACACCGGGCCGGTACACGATCCGGTGCTGGCCGGAGCGCTGCGGGTGGCGGAGGCCCTGGGCGGGCTGCTGGGTACCTGGGAGCGGGCTCCGCTACAGGCCTTGGCCCGGTTGCATGTGCTCGCCGCCGCCGACCTGTCGTCCGGATCGCAACTGGGCAGGCCGGGTCCGTCGCCTGACGTCACGGCCCGGCTCAACGGACTCGCCCAGCTCATCACTGGAGGTAGCCAGGTCCCGGCACCGGTGCTGGTCGCGGTGGTGCACGGCGAACTGCTGGCGCTGGCACCCTTCGCAGTCGGCAACGGTGTGGTGGCCAGGGCCGCGGCCCGACTCACTGCGGTATCCAGCGGGCTGGATCCCAAGGGCTTGGTGGTGCCAGAGGTGGCCCATCTGCGCTATGAGCGGCAATACCGGTCCGCAATAGCCGGCTTCAGCAGCGGCGCGACAGAAGGCGTTGGGGGGTGGATCGTGCACTGCTGCGCCGCGCTGACCGCTGGTGCACAGGAGGCTACCTCAATCGCCTCTGCGGTCACAGGGCGTAACGGTTAGCCACAGAAGCGTGACCGAAAGCGGATGATGTAGGAATCCGTCGAACATGAAACAGCGGCGCTGCCGGGCTCCTCTGATGGGCTCCAGCAACGCCGCCGTCCGCACGGACCGCCGGGGTACCAAGCGTGCAACTCGTGTCGTACCTTGTGAGGTCTCGGCGCCCGTGTCCCCAAAGGACGCGGTACGCAGACCCTTTGACGACAAGCCTCCCGCGGCGTGCTGCGCGTGGGGTGCCCGGCGCCCGTGCACGGAGCTCAAATCGGGGTGGACGGTGCTTCTCTGCCGCATCGCCACTGGCTTCTTAGAGGTCCGTGCCACCATGTGTACTCCGTGACCGCGGCCACAGCAAGGGCCCCGATCAGGCACACCCAACCAGCCACGGAAAGTGCAAACCTGAGTTGGGGGCCACCCATTCGTCGTAGGTAGCGACCCGATGAGCTCAACTTCGGCCAGCCCTGCTTCACCGCTGACGGCGCCGCAACCCGTACCACGCAACGCCGGCAGCGGCCACCGCTCCCAACCCCACGGCCGCGGCAATCTGCGCTCCGGAGGGAGCCGGAATGCGGGTCCGTAACGAGACCGGATTGGAAAATGCGAGCACCGGCCAGCCCCGTACAGCCGCCTCCCGGCGCAGCGCCCGGTCGGGGTTCACCGCCGTCGGGTGACCGACCGACTCGAGCAACGGCAGATCGCTGATCGAGTCGGAGTAGGCGTGGCAGCGTTGCAGGTCGTAGCCCTGCTGCTGAGCGAGCTGCCGCGCGGCAAGCGCCTTGTTCTCTCCAGCGCAGTAGAACTCGACATCGCCGGTGTACCGGCCGTCGTGGGCCACCATGCGGGTGGCCACGATGTGCGTCGCGCCCATCATCTTGGCAATAGGCTGCACCACCTCCGCGCCCGAAGCCGACACCACCACGATGTCTTCACCTCGTTTGCGATGCGCGGCGATCAACTCGTTCGCCTCGGCGTAGACCAGCGGGTCCACGACGTCGTGCAGGGTCTCCTCGACGATTGCCGTGACCTGGGCGATTTCCCAGCCGGCGCACTGGGCAGTGATGTGGGCGCGCATCCGTTCCATCTGTTCGGCGTCCGCTCCGGCCAGCAGGTACATGAACTGCGCGTAGGTGCTCTTGAGCACGGCGCGCCGGTTGATCAAGCCTTCCTGGAAGAACGCTCGGGAGAAGACGAACGCGCTGGATTTGGCGATGATGGTCTTGTCCAGGTCGAAGAATGCCGCGATGCTCGGGGAGCCCGCGCCGGAAGAGTCCACGGCGGGCAGCATAAGCCGCAACATCAGTGGTCGGGCCTGGCCCCGAGGGGGACGAGGACCCCGGACGTGCAGTGGAGTCGAAGGGTATGCTGCGGCGCCCGGTCAGTGAACCGGAAGGGTTCCCGCCCAACCCCCCGGGACCTGGCATCCTGACGACCCCCGCCTCCTCCTCCGCGGGGGTCGTCCCCACTACACCCCCTTCCTGCGTATTGCGCCATCCACATCACCCCCCGCGATCCACATGTTGATCACGAGGCGGTCGCTCGGTCGGACCCGCTAGCCGACAGTGGCGCCAGACGCCCCGGACAGCACGGGGCCGGAACCGCGGAGGCAGTAGTGAGCGCACGCAGTGGGCACCAGGCCGCCCGGCGGCCGATGATGATGATGACACCGGGCGGCCTGGCCGACGAAGTCGCCAGGCTGGCAGCGGCAGCGGGGTGCGATCCGCACCGGGTCACCGAGCCCGAGGGGCTTCGAGGACAGTGGAACTCCGCCCCGTTGGTGGTGCTGGACGTCGAGGCCGCGACAGCGAGCGTCCGAGCCGGTCTACCCCGCAGGGACGGGGTGGTCATCGTCTCCGCGGATGGCGACCCGGAGGCTTGGCGGTGCGCGGTGGCGGTGGGTGCCCAGCACGTGGCCGTGTTGCCGGATGCCGAAACCTGGCTCGTGGGCGCGTTGGCCGATGCGCTGGAGGAACCCGCCAACCCGGGACGAGTACTGGCGGTACTCGGCGGGCGCGGTGGCGCCGGGGCGTCGGTGTTGGCGACCGCCGTTGCGGTGGCTGTGGCCGAGTCGGGACGCCACGCCATGCTGGTCGATTGCGACGCGCTTGGCGGTGGCCTGGACCTGGCCCTGGGCGCCGAGGAGATGGAGGGGCTTCGCTGGTCCGGGCTCAACCTGGGCGGTGGCCGGCTGCCGGCCACCGCATTGCGCGCGGCGCTGCCCACGCCGCACCTGGGCGGCCGGGGCGCGCTTACCGTGCTTTCCTACGATCGGCCGGACTGCGACCGGGACGGTCCGATACCCGACGGGACCGCGGTGCGCACGGTGTGCGGCGCCGGACGCCGCGCTGGGGAGACGGTCGTATGCGATGTTCCCCGGTACCCCTGCGAGCTGGGCACTTCGGCGTTGAAGGCCGCGGACCTGGCGGTGCTGGTCGTGCCGGCGGAAGTCCGGGCCTGTGCAGCGGCCGCGACTGTGGCGGCGCGGGTGCTGCGTGATGGGGTCGCGCTGCATTTGGTCGTGCGGGGACCCGCACCGGGTGGGATCACGCCCAGCGACGTGAGCCGGGCGCTGGACCTTCCGTTGCTGGCGGCCATGCGCCCGCAACCGGGGTTGGCCGGTGCACTCGATCGTGGTGCGGTGCCGGGTCGGTCCCGGGGACCGCTGGCCACCGCCGCGCGCCAGGTGCTGGCAGTACTCGACGAGTCCGGCCGTTCACCGGGCAGGGCGGCGTGACCGCGTCGAAGCGGGCGCCGGTTGTCGGCACGGCGCTGGCCGACCGGGTTCGGCACCGGCTGGCCGCCGCCGGCGCCGTGGTCTCTCCGGGGGCCGTGGCAGCTGCGGTGCGGGCCGAGTCCGATGGTGTGCTGGCCGATCTGCAGGTGCTCTCAGCGCTACGTGAGCTCCAGCAGGAGCTTGTCGGAGCCGGCCCGTTGGAGCCACTGTTGGCCGATCCTGCCATCACCGACGTGCTGGTCAGCGCGCCCGACCAGGTGTGGGTCGAGCAAGCCGGTGAGTTGCGCCGCACCGAGGTGCGGTTCGCGGACACCGACGCGGTGCGCAGGTTGGCCCAACGACTGGCGCTGGCCGCGGGCCGCCGCCTGGACGACGCCTCACCCTGTGTGGATGCTCCGCTGCCCGGCGGCGTCCGGCTGCATGCTGTGTTGCCGCCGATCGCCACCGACTGCACCTGCATCTCGCTGCGCGTGCTGCGCCCGACCACACATGGGCTGGACGCCTTGCAGGAGGCAGGCAGCGTGTCACCTGAGGTGGGCGGGCTGCTACGCGCCATCGTCGCCGCGCGGCTGGCCTTCCTCGTCATCGGCGGCACGGGCAGTGGAAAGACCACCCTGTTAGCCGCCCTACTTGGCTGCGTGCCCGCCACTGAGCGGATCGTGTGTGTGGAGGAAGCCCCCGAACTAACACCAGGGCACCCGCATGTGGTCCGGTTGACCACCCGTCAGCCCAACATCGAGGGCGTCGGCGAGGTGACCATGCGCGACCTGGTGCGCCAGGCGCTGCGGATGCGCCCCGACCGGTTGGTCGTCGGGGAGGTGCGCGGCGCAGAGGTGTGCGATCTGCTCGCCGCGCTCAACACCGGGCACCAGGGAGGAGCGGGGACGCTGCACGCGAACTCCCCAGCGGAGGTGCCTGCCCGGCTGGAGGCGCTGGCTGCGTTAGGCGGTATGGCACGCCACGCGTTGCACAGCCAGCTCGCGGCCGCCGTGCAGGTGGTGCTGCACGTCGTGCGCCGCGACGGAGCACGCGGACTAGCCGCAGTCGGAGTGCTGGAGCGCGACGGCGACCTGGTTCGGGTGCTGCCGGCCTGGCAAGACGGGCAATGGGGACCGGGGCAGCCGCGCCTGCGAGACCTGCTTGAGGGCCGAGGCGGGGATGTGGCGTGCTGAGTTTGGCGGCGGGGGCGCTGGCGGCGGGGGCGCTGTGCTGGCCGGCCGAGGTGGGCCGCGGCCGGCTTGGCCAGCTGCACCACCGATGGATGCAACCGCGGGAGGACGCGGTCGGGACGAGCTGGACCACTCCGCGTTGCGGCGTGCTGCTGATGTCCCTGGCGGCTGGCTTTGGTGTGCTGCTGGCCGGCCCGGGCGGCGGGATCGCCGCCGTCATGGCGACCGGCACTGCCACCGCGCGCTGGCGAGCCGGCCGCAATCGCCGGTCGGCGGCGACGGCGGCAACCGGGCTGTCCGACGCCCTCGGGGTGCTGGTGGCAGAACTACGCGCCGGGGCTCATCCCGGCCATGCCGTCGGTGCGGCCGCTGACGCACACGCCGACGGGCCTACCGAGGTCATCCGGGCATTGTCCGCGGTGGCCGCGGCGGCCCGCCTCGGCGGCGACGTCCCGGCGGTGCTGCGTAGCACGGGCCCGGCGCAGCTGCGCGGGTGGCTGGGCCGGCTGGCCGATGCGTGGTCGCTCTCCGACCGCTACGGAATTCCGCTGGCGGATCTGCTGGACGCGGTGCGCTCTGATACCGAACAACGGGTGCGCTTCGCCGCCGAGGTCCAGGCTCGGCTCGCCGGCCCCCGGGCGACCGCGGCGATGCTGGCTGGGTTGCCGCTACTCGGGCTGGCTCTCGGGCAGGCGGTCGGTGCGGCCCCGCTGCGGGTGTTGTGCGAAACCCTGGTAGGCCAAGTCCTGCTGGTGATCGGCACCGGTCTGGCTTGCGCCGGTGCGCTGTGGAGCGCGCGGCTGATGTCCCGAGCGGCGCCGGCATGACGGCGCATGCGATGGCGCTGCTGCTGGTAGCGGCGGCGGTGATGGCAGCGCCTGGCCCAGCGGCGGTGCGATCGAGGCTACGGTCGAGGTCCCGGCAGCGACGCAGCGCCTCCGCGACGCCGCGAGGAGCTCGAGCGCCGCAGCGGCGGGCCCGCGCGGACACCGAGGGCGAGCCGATGGCGCTGGCCGGAACATGGGAGCTGCTCGCAGCCTGCTTACGGGCGGGTATGCCCATTCCGGTCGCGGTGCGAGCGGTCGCCGAGCGGCTTGACGCACCGGCCGGGCCGGCGATGCGCCGGACCGCAGAACTGCTCACCCTGGGCTCTGACCCGAATCAGGCCTGGCAGCCCGTCCTGGAGTGCACCGTGACAGCGCGGTTCGCGAGAGCCGCCAGGCGCAGCGGCCGCAGCGGCATTGCGCTCGCCGAGTCGCTCACCCGGCTCGCCGCAGACATTCGAGCCGGCGCCCGTGAGCAATCCGAAGCCCGAGCACAGCGTGCCGGGGTGCTCATCGCAGCTCCGCTCGGGCTGTGTTTCCTGCCGGCCTTTCTCGCCGTCGGTGTCATACCGGTGCTGATCGGACTGGCCACTGGCCTCGTGGGGCAGTGGTGAGCCAGATATTCGTCTATTCACCAAAACAGACAGGAGAGATCAATGGCGACACAACGAAGGGCAATGACGCGGCGGTGGTGGCGGCTGGGGGTCGCCCGGCTGGCCGGTGCGGTGAGTGGCGAGGCAGGTATGAGCACTGCCGAATACGCGATCGGGACAATCGCCGCGGCGGCCTTCGCGGCGGTGCTCTACAAGGTCGTGACCGGGGACATGATCGTCGGCGTGCTCAGCGACTTGGTCCAGCGCGCACTGTCGACGCAGTTCTGATGCCGACCGTCGGCCGAGCCGACCAGACAGCCACCGTCGACCGAGCCGACCAGACCGCTACTGACGATCGAGGCACGGTCACTGTGGAGGCGGCGCTCGCCCTATGCTCGCTGGTCGCCGTGCTCGCGCTGGTACTGGCGGCGGTGTCGGCGGTGGCGGCGCAGTTGCGTTGCGTCGACGCGGCCCGCGAGGCCGCCCGGTTGACCGCACGGGGAGAGCAGGGCCGGGGCGAGGAACTTGCCCGGCGGATCGCCCCGCGCGCAGCGGTGGTGACTGTGACCGTCCGCGGTGACGAGGTCACAGCGATGGTGTCGGTGAATGCGACGGCAGGGTTGTTGCCGGGGATCGAGGTCGGGGCCGAGGCGGCAGCGGTGCTAGAAGCAGCAGGACTGGAACCGGGAAACGTGCCATGACGGTATGCGTCGACGATGACCGGGGCGTGGCCACGGTGTGGGCGGCCGGGGCCATCGCGGTGCTGGTCGGCGTCGCCGTGCTCGGCCTGCATCTGGGCCAGGCGATGGTGGTCCGCCATCATGCCGAGTCAGCAGCTGATCTGGCCGCGCTGGCGGGGGCCGCGACGGTGGTAACCGGTGAGCGATACGCCTGCGCTCAAGCCCGCCGGGTCACCGACCGGATGCGGGTGCGGCTGGTGTCCTGCCACACGCAGGAATGGGATGTGCTGGTGGACGTGGCGGCAAGCCCAGCAGGCTGGATGGGGGATCTCGGATCCGCCATCGGCCGCGCACGTGCAGGGCCGGCCACACCCGGAGAATGCCTCGGACAACGGGTTATTGATCAGTAAAACGCGCGCCGCAGGACGAGCAGCCTCGCTACATCCCAAGCACGTTGAGTACCAGTCGCATTCGGGGAGTAGCTATCGACGAGTTAATGTCCACCAAGAGTATTCAGCCAATCACATTTCACGAGGACGCTTACGCCGTCAGGGTGAACTTCTTAAATTTTGTTACAGCTGACCGTCCGCTGCGATTAATCAGCGGGACAGGTTCACTGCCCGATCACATCATCAGATGTACAGGTCAGTGATCCCTGGGAAGCGGTGTTCATGATGGTGGGCCCTCGGCGTGCGCTTGACCCGAAGGGTCACAGCACCACGGAGTGTCGAACCCAGCGTTCCGGATGAAACAGCGCCCGGAAACAGAAGAGGGTACGCAATGAGACTCACGGGCATCGTCAGTACCGGCTGTTACGGCCGCGACAACGACGACAAGGGTCGCCACGATCAAAACCATCGCCGGCGAACGTTCACTTTATCTGGCTCAGTACTCCTGGCCGGCGCCATCGTTTTCTCGCCGGTCTTCACCTCGCAGGCCGCCGCCTCATCGCTGACAGCCGTGGACGCGGGAGCGTTGAGCACCCCTGCGCAGGTAAGCAACTACGGCGGCACTCATTCAGCCGCGGCTGTGCCCATGCACTCGGCTACGTCGCACGTCACACAACCGGGCTCGTCAGAGTATAGGCGCGGCTACCGCAAAGGCTTCAGGGAAGGTCGGGGAGACGGATGGGTCGACGGCAAGCGGCTGTGCAGATGGGAAGGGCATAGGTCGCGGCACTACTCTGCCCCCGACGGTGACTACGATCGCGGTTATAGCGACGGCTACGAGCGCGGCTTCGAACTCGGCTTCAAGCTCGCGTTGAAGCGCTACTGCTGAGGCATCGGCTCGGGAGTGGTGCGGAACCCGCGCGGAGTGCCGGAACGCCAGTGGCCAGACCATCATCTTTCGATGGACAATAGTCGGATCTGGGTCATGGCCGCAGGGTGGAGACCACGATCGCCGTTTGTGTGCGTTGGATGACAATTCTTGTCGCCCGACGCACACATATAGTGATCATGGCTGCATCCGGCAACTGTTGTTGCGTTACGTGCACGGCGTAGCGCGCTGTCCGGCACGGTCTGTCGGGGGGCCCTGCATGGGCAACGTCGGGGAATGCTCGGAACTGTCGAATACCTGCAGCGCAGTCAATACGGCGTCGAGCACGGTGATCGCGCCGACCTTGTCCAGCGGGTCATTTCCGTTACCGCACTTGGGCGATTGAACACACGAGGGGCAGCCCGCCGGGCACTCGCACGCGGCGACGGCATCTCTGGTCGCCGTCAGCCAGGGCTCCAGCGCAGCGTGACCTCGGTCGGCGAACCCGGCACCACCGGGATGGCCGTCGTGCACGAAGACCGTCGGCTCTCCGGTGTCGGGATGCCGCGCGGTGGAGACGCCACCGATGTCCCACCGATCGCAGGTGGCGACCAGCGGCAGCAGGCCGATCGCAGCGTGCTCGGCGGCGTGCAGAGCCCCGGGCCACGCGGCCGGGGACAGGCCGGTGGCCTCGAGCAGATCCTCGGAGATGGTGAACCAGACCGCCCTGGTCCGCAGCGTGGACGGTGGCAGCTCCAGCGGCACCGCATCCAGTACCTCTCCCGATGGCAGCCGCCGCAGATATCCGACCACCTGCGAGGTCACCTCCACTTCGCCCAGTGCCACCGACACTTCCCCCCACCGGCGCTGTTGCAGTACCAACACCACGCAGATCTCTGTGGTGGAACGTGCCGCGGTGTGCCAATCCGGCTCCTCGGGATGAACCAGTGCGACTCCGGTGTCCAAATCCAGCTCATCTACCACGAAGGAGTCGCCCCGATGCAGATACACCGCGCCTGGGTGCACCGCTGCGCAGGCCGACCCTGGGTCGACGGTGCCAAGCAGGCGGCCGGTGCCGGCTTCCACCACCGCCACTTGGTGCCCGCTGGACCCTCGGATGTCCACGTCGGGGTGCGGGCGCTGGCGGGGGGTGGCCCAAAACCAGCCACCGGTCCGGCGGCGCAGCGTCCCGTCGGCAACCAGGTCAGCGACCACGCCACGGGCCACCTCGCCGCCCAGCTCATCAACGCAGGCGTCGGTCAGCGGCAGCTCGGCGGCCGCACAGGCCAGCTGCGGTCGCAGCACGTAGGGGTTCGTCGGGTCCAGCACGGTGGCCTCGACCGCCCTGCCGAGCAGCGCCTCGCTGTGGTGCACCAGGTAGGTGTCCAGCGGGTCATCCCGGGCGACGAACACCACCAGCGCTCCCGACCCGGCCCTGCCGGCTCGCCCGGCCTGTTGCCAGAACGATGCTCGGGTGCCGGGGTAACCGGCCAGCACGACCGCGTCGAGTCCGGCGATGTCCACCCCGAGCTCAAGCGCATTGGTTGAAGCGATCCCGAGCAGTTCCCCGGAGTCCAATGCGGTCTCCAGCGCCCGCCGCTCCTCGGGAAGGTAACCCGCCCGGTAGGCGGTGACTCGCGAGGCCAAGTCGCCGGCCGCGGCAGCGACCAGCGCCCGCTTGGCACCCAGTGCGGTCAGCTCGGCACCCCGGCGGGATCGGACGAACGTCAGCACGCGGGCGCCCTCGATCACCAGATCAGCCAGTAGCCGAGCGGCCTCCGCTCCGGCCGAGCGACGCACCGGCGCGCCGTTCTCGCCAGTCAGCTCATGGAGCAGTGGCGGCTCCCACAGCGCCACGGTGCGCTCGCCGCAGGGCGAGCTGTCGTCGGTGATTGCCATGGTGTCCAGGCCGGTGAGCCGGGACGCCGAAGCACCTGGGTCCGCAACCGTCGCCGAAGCCAGTACGAATACCGGATGTGCGCCGTAGCGAGCCGCGACCCGCCGCAACCGCCGCAGTAGCAGGGCGACGTGCGAACCGAACACGCCACGGTAGGCATGGCACTCGTCGATCACCACGAAGCGCAACCGCCGCAGCAGGCGCGCCCAGCGGTCGTGCCGAGCCAGCAGACCGTGATGCAGCATGTCTGGGTTGGTGAAAACCCACCGGGCGTGCGAGCGCACCCAGGCCCGCTGAGCCATCGGAGTGTCGCCGTCGTAACCAGCCGGCCGCACCCCGGCCAGGTCCAGTGCAGTAACTGCCCGGATCTGGTCGGCCGCCAACGCTTTGGTGGGCGCGAGGTACAAGGCCGTGGCCTGCGGGTCGGCCAGCAGGTGAGCGAGCACGGGCAGCTGGTAGGCCAGCGACTTGCCCGAGGCGGTTCCGGTGGCGATCACGACGTGGCGGCCGGCCCGAGCGAGTTCGGCGGCGGCGACCTGGTGCGCCCACGGCGCCGCCACACCCGCGCCGACCAGCGATTCGCGCAGCTGGTCACGCACCCAGCAAGGCCATCTCACCGTCGTCGCGGCCCGAGCGGGGATTGTCGTGGCGTACCGCAGCGGTGATTCTCCGTCGGTGGGATTGCCAGCTGCGCCGGCGAGCAGCCGGCCTAGCAGTGCCTGCCCGCATCCGCCGCCGTGCGCCACCGCCGGCAATTCGACACCCGCCGGCTGAGCCGGCAACTCCACCACCGCTCCCGCCTCCCCGTGCGCCGGCATCTCCTCCACCCGCACGCTAACGCCCCCCAAGGGCCGCGGCGCAGGTGCACTCCCGCTGGGAGCGGTCGAAGTTTCGCGACACCGGCCGAGCTGACCAGCGCAGGCACCCTTAGACTGACCGGCCGGGACGCCGCCGCTAGGGGCGGCACGGTCGGTTCATTGCACGGAAACCAGGAGGACGGATGTCCGGGTTCATCCTCGCCCAAGGCGGGGGTCTCGACCTGAGCGGGAGCGACTACACCGTCGTCGGTGTGGTCGCTGTCGTCGCTCTTGCCGCGCTGGCCGTCGGCGCCGTACTGATGCGAGAGGTGCTCGCCGCCGAGCCGGGCACACCGCGCATGCAGGAGATCGGCCGGGCGATCCAGGAAGGCGCCTCGGCTTACCTTAACCGGCAGTTCAGGACGCTCTCCGGGTTCGCCGTGGTCGTCTTCCTGCTGTTGTTCGCGTTGCCTGCGGAGACCCTCAGCGAACGGATCGGGCGCTCGATCTTCTTCCTGGCCGGGGCGGTGTTCTCGGCCTCGATCGGCTATCTGGGCATGTGGCTGTCCACCCGAGCGAACATCCGGGTCGCGGCGGCGTCCAACGAGCCAGGCGGCCGGGAGAAGGCGATGCGGATCGCGTTTCGCACCGGCGGCGTCGTCGGCATGGCAACCGTGGGTCTGGGCCTGTTCGGTGCCGCGCTGGTGGTGCTGGTCTACACCGGTCAAGCCCCCCGGGTGCTGGAAGGCTTCGGGTTCGGAGCCGCGCTGCTCGCGATGTTCATGCGGGTCGGCGGCGGCATCTTCACCAAGGCCGCCGACGTGGGCGGTGACCTGGTCGGCAAGATCGAGGCGGGCATCCCCGAGGACGACCCGCGCAACGCGGCCACCATCGCCGACAACGTCGGCGACAACGTCGGCGACTGTGCCGGCATGGCCGCCGACCTGTTCGAGTCCTACGCGGTGACCCTGGTCGCGGCACTGATCCTGGGCACCGCGGCGTTCGGCCTGAAGGGCCTGCTGTTCCCGCTCATCGTGCCGGCAATCGGCGTGGTGACCGCGGTGATCGGCGTCTACGTCACCCGGGCCCGGCCCGGCGAGCCGGGGCTGCGCACGATCAACCGTTCCTTCTACATCTCCGCGGCGATCTCGGCGGTTGCCTGCACCGCGGCCGCCTTCCTCTACCTGCCCAACAATTTCGGCGAGCTCACCGGTGTCGAGGAGATCGACGGTCAGCTGATCACCACGGTCTCCGGTAACCCGGCCCTGATCGCGGCAATCGCTGTGATCATCGGCATCGTGCTGGCCGGGATCATCCTGTGGCTCACCGGCTACTTCACCGGCACCGAGCACCGCCCGGTCCGCGACGTCGGCACCAGCTCGCTGACCGGCGCCGCCACGGTGATCCTGTCCGGCATCTCGATCGGTTTCGAGTCGGCGGTGTACACCGCCCTGGTGATCGGCGGCGCGGTTTACGCGGCGTTCCTGCTGTCCGGGTCGGTCACCGTGGCGCTGTTCGCGGTGGCGCTGGCCGGAACCGGCCTGCTCACCACCGTCGGCGTCATCGTCGCGATGGACACCTTCGGCCCGGTCAGCGACAACGCCCAAGGCATCGCCGAGATGTCCGGCGACGTCAAGGGCGAGGGGGTGGGCATCCTCACCGAGCTTGACGCGGTGGGCAACACCACCAAGGCGATCACCAAGGGCATCGCGATCGCCACCGCGGTACTCGCCGCGACAGCGCTGTTCGGCTCCTACCGCGACGCTATCCTGTCAGCGGCCGGGAACCTCGACCTTGATGCGGCGTTCAATGTCTCGGTACCCAACGTCCTCGTGGGCCTGACCATCGGCGCCGCTGTAGTGTTCATGTTCTCCGGACTGGCGATCAACGCGGTGTCCCGAGCCGCCGGAGCCGTGGTATATGAGGTTCGCAAGCAGTTCCGGGAGAATCCCGGGATCATGGACGGGTCGGTACGACCCGAGTACGGCCGGGTGGTCGACATCTGCACCAAGGATTCGCTGCGGGAGTTGGCTACCCCGGGTCTGCTCGCCGTGCTGGCCCCAGTCGCAGTGGGTTTCGGCCTCGGCGTCGGCCCACTGGCCGGCTACCTGGCCGGGGCGATCATCACCGGCACCCTGATGGCAATCTTCCTCGCCAACTCCGGCGGCGCCTGGGACAACGCAAAGAAACTGGTCGAGGACGGCAACCACGGCGGCAAGGGCTCCGACGCGCATGCCGCGACCGTCATCGGCGACACCGTCGGCGACCCGTTCAAGGACACTGCAGGCCCCGCGATCAACCCGTTGATCAAGGTGATGAACCTGGTGTCGGTGCTGATCGCACCGGCGATCGTCACGATCTCTGCGCTGCCGAACGCATCCTCATTGCGGGCCCTTATCGCCGGGCTCGCGGTAGCGGTGATCGTGACGGCGGTGGTGGTGTCCAAGCGGCGGTCCACTTCGCTGGTGGACCCGGCGCACGCCCAGGTAACCGCGTGACCCCGACCAACACGTCACCTCGTGACCCGACGAACCCGTCACCTCGTGATGTTCGACCAACAAGTGACCGCATGACCTAGACCAAGGAGTAACCCGTGCCCTCATCACGTCGCTGTATCGGTGTCACCGCCGACAGGGTCAGCTCGGCCGCCGCGCGCAGATTAACCACCACCGGCCGAGCCGGCTGGTCGGTCGGCCAGTCAGCCGTTGTCCTACTGGCCCTCGGCCTGACGCTGAGTGGCTGCAGCTCCGATGACAAGGGCACGGCCCCGCAGGGCTCTGAGCCGGTGGCCTGGGTGGGCACGTTCTGCAACGGTCTCGGTGACGTGATCGCCGGAGTGAGCAAGATCACCAAGTCGGCGCCGACCCCGCAGGGCCAGAAGGATGGGCTACTCGCGTTCTCTGATACCGCCCAACAGGCGTTCACCAACACGGCTGGCAAGCTCGAGCAGCTCGGCCCGCCGCGGATCGCCGACGGCAAACAGGTCCATGACGCCGCGGTGAACTTCTTCACCACAGCAGCCGGGACGGTCGGTGGCCAGCGCGCGAAGCTCGCGGAGTTGGACGCCAACGATCCCGAGTTCCTGCAGAAGGCCAGCCAACTCGCGGGCCCCGATCTCACGGCGGCCAGCACCCAGATGAAGGACCTGACGCGCAACCAGGAGCTGGCGCCCGCCTTCGGCGCCGCGCCGGAATGCCGGGAACTGGGCACCACCACAGGCCCGTGATAGGCGCGCCGGCACGCTGATCGGTCCGCGTGGCGTCACCGGAGGATTGCGGCTGTTGACGGCACATGTGCGACGCTGACTGCCCCACGACGCGCGAAGTTGTGCACACTGGGGCGCGGGCATCGGGGCAGCAGCAGTCGTACACCGAGGTGGGTTGAGCGTGGCACGATCGAAAACGGCGGCACGGGCCAGCGGCGCATCCGGCGGCAGGCGCAGCGGGGGAGCTGCGGTGCCGCCGTCTGGCGCCGCGGACGGCGGCGGTCGTCGTCTGGTGATCGTGGAGTCGCCCGCCAAGGCTCGCAAGATCGCCTCCTACCTCGGACCGGACTACGTGGTGGAGTCCTCGCGGGGGCACATCCGTGACCTTCCCCGGGGCGCGGCCGATGTGCCTGCCAAGTACAAAGGTGAGACCTGGGCCCGGCTGGGCGTGGACGTCGATAATTCCTTCGAGCCGCTCTACATCATCACCCCGGATAAGAAGTCCACGGTCACCGAGCTTCGCAACGCACTCAAGAACGTCGACGAGCTCTATCTCGCCACCGACGGTGACCGCGAGGGCGAGGCCATCGCCTGGCACCTGATCGAGACCCTCAAGCCCAGCGTTCCGGTGCGGCGAATGGTCTTCCACGAAATCACCGAACCGGCCATCCGCGCGGCCGCGGCAAGCCCCCGCGACCTCGACCAGGATCTGGTGGACGCGCAGGAGACCCGGCGCATTCTGGACCGGCTCTACGGCTACGAGGTCTCCCCGGTGCTGTGGCGCAAGGTGATGCCCAAGCTATCCGCTGGGCGGGTGCAGTCCGTGGCGACCCGGATCATCGTGCAACGCGAGCGCGAGCGGATCTCCTTCGTGTCCGCGTCCTACTGGGACCTCGCCGCCACTGTGTCGGCGTCTGGCGACGCCGGAGACGAAAGTACGCCACCGACGTTCGGTGCCCGGCTGGTCAACGTCGACAACCGTCGGGTCGCGACCGGACGGGACTTCGGCCCCGATGGTCAGCTCAAGAGCCCGGACAGCGATCTGCTGATCATCGACGAGGCGTACGCGGGGCGGCTGGCAGAGGCGCTCGCGGCGGCTCCGCTGACCGTCTCGCGGGTCGAGGAGAAGCCGTACACGCGGCGACCCTATGCCCCGTTCATGACGTCCACGCTGCAACAGGAAGCCGGCAGGAAGCTGCGTTTCTCGGCCGAGCGGACGATGCGCACCGCGCAACGGCTCTATGAGAACGGCTACATCACTTATATGCGAACCGACTCCATCACGCTGTCGGAGACGGCGATCGCGGCGGCCCGGACCCAAGCCCGTGAACTTTACGGTGAGCGCTACCTGCACGACGGGCCGCGGCAGTACACCCGCAAGGTCAAAAACGCCCAAGAGGCACACGAGGCGATCCGGCCCGCCGGGGAGGCCTTCGCGACACCCGGCCAGTTGGCCCGCGCGCTGGACGCCGACGAGTTCCGGCTCTATGAACTGATCTGGCAGCGCACCGTCGCCTCCCAGATGGCCGACGCCCGCGGCACCACCATGAGCGTGCGGATTAGCGGAACAGCCAGCGGTGGCCAGATTGCCGGCTCCGCCGGCGGTGAGGAGTGCACGTTCGCCGCATCCGGTCGGACCATCACCTTCGCCGGCTTTCTCAAGGCCTATGTCGAAACCGTCGACGACGAGGCCGGCGGGGAGGCCGATGACGCCGAGCGCAGGCTCCCCCGGCTGACCGAAGGCCAGCGCGTCACCGCCACCGAGCTCTCCCCTGAGGGACATGCCACTACCGCGCCTCCGCGCTACACCGAGGCGAGCCTGGTCAAAGCCCTCGAAGAGCGGGGCATCGGCCGCCCGTCCACCTATGCGTCGATCATCAATACCATCCAGGACCGCGGGTACGTGTGGAAGCGGGGTTCCGCGTTGGTGCCCTCCTGGGTGGCCTTCGCTGTGATAGGTCTCCTCGAGCAACACTTCGGCTGCTTGGTCGACTACGACTTCACCGCCGCCATGGAGGACGAGCTGGACTCCATCGCATCCGGCGCGCAACACCGCACCGACTGGCTGACCGGATTCTACTTCGGCTCAAAGCAGGGCAGCACCATGTCAGTGGCCCGCTTCGGTGGGCTCAAGAAGCTGGTCGGGGTGAACCTGGAGGAGATCGATGCGCGTGAGGTCAACTCCATCCCACTGTTCACCGACGATGCCGGGCGAAACGTGGTGGTCCGCGTCGGGCGCTACGGCCCATATCTGGAACGGATCGTCGACGGCGACTCACAGCGGGCCAACCTGCCCGACGACCTGCCGCCCGACGAACTGACCGCCGACATCGCCGAGAAGCTTTTCGCCACCCCGATGGAGGGCCGCTCGCTGGGCACCGATCCGGTGACCGGTCACGAGATCGTCGCCAAGGAGGGCCGCTACGGGCCCTATGTCACCGAGGTGCTGCCCGATGAGGACGGCGCCAAGAAGCCCAAGCCGCGAACCGGCTCACTGTTCCGTTCCATGACCGTTGAGACGGTGACCCTGGCAGACGCGCTGCGGTTGCTCTCCCTGCCTCGGGTGGTGGGCACCGACCCTGACACCGGTCAGGAGATCACCGCGCAGAACGGGCGCTATGGCCCTTACCTGAAAAAGGGAACGGATTCGCGGTCGTTGGTCGACGAGGAGCACATCTTCACAGTCACCCTCGACGAGGCGCAGAAGATCTACGCTGAGCCCAAGCGCCGGGGCCGCCAAGCCACTGCCAAGCCACCGCTGCGCGAGCTGGCCCCGGATCCGGTCACCGGCAAGCCCATGGTCATCAAGGAGGGCCGGTTCGGGCCGTATGTCACCGACGGAGCGGGCATCAACGCATCGCTGCGCAAAGGTGACGATGTGCAGACGCTCACCGATGAGCGCGCCGCTGAGCTGCTCGCCGAGAAGCGCGCCAAGGGTCCCGCTGCGCCCCGCAGCGGCGGGCGGCGGGCCAAGACGTCGGTCTGAACCCTGACTGTGAGCCGGTGGCGTGGCACCATAGCGTGGTGAACGAGCCGATGTCGGACGCCCTGTTCGGGGTCGATGGCACCGAGTCGCCCGAGGTGCTGCCCGATCCCTCGGGGCGTGCCGGTTGGCGGGATGCCGCCGCGTTGCCGCCGTTCGTGCTGCCCGACTTGCCAGACGCCAGCGCGATGCGAGAGGCGATCGCCGCTGCACTCGGTGCAGATCCGACCAGGCCGGTTGATCACGACGTTGATGCCTCTGCGCAGCCACCTGCAGCCCAGGTGAATGCGACCCAGCCGCACTCGACGCAGGCGGGCGGGGCACCTGCGGGCGGTCCGTCCAGTCATCGCATGATTGCACCGTCAGTCACCACGACGGCGACATTGGCTGGGCCGCCGCCGCGCAGGATCGGGAGGCTGCCGCGTTACCGCCCGCCACTGGCCGCCGCGTCTCGCACGCCCGTGCCACAGGTTGATTTCGGCCGCCGAACTACCCGTCGAGGGCCCGCTTTACCGTTGCGGACCCGGTCCAACGGTGGCGCCGGTATCGCCCTCGTAATCGGATTGATCATTTTTGGGTTGCTGGTGTACTTCATCATCGCTGAGATCGTGCAATCGATCGCCCGAATCCTTCCGTGGTGACCCGACAACTCCGGCATTGGGTGGTTCAAGGGATTTTCCGCGGTGTCGATAAGCCAGCGCCGCTAAGCCCCTGAGCTTGCTCAGGCAGGTGCATGGCAGACTCCGCGCGTTACTCACCTATAGTCGGGGAGCTGTGGTGTGATGCGAGTGGTCGCGGCTATGTTGATGCTGGTTGCTGTGCTGGCTGCCTGCTCGAAGGACAGCGCGCAGCCTGTTGGCCCCGACGTGGCGCCGGAGCCAACGCGCCAAGCACCGAACGGTCCCATCTCGCCGGTGCGAAATCCCAAGAACCTGGCTGCCATACAGCCGTGCCTCATGCTCACCGCGGCGCAACTCGAGGCCATTCGGATCGACCAGCCCGGCGTGCCCAAGGCTGTGCTGGGCAGCGCGGGATGCGAATGGGGGGACAGTGCCAAGACCCGGCAGTTCGCGGCGTTCGTGGACATCGGCAACGACGTGCTCCGCAATGTCTACAGCCAGCGAAACGCACTCCCGGTCTTCGAGATCACCGAGGTGGCAGGGCTGCCGGCGATCCGCACGAAGGACAACGTGGACGGCTCCACCTGCTACTTCCGGGTGGCTACAGCCGAAACCCAGACGCTGATCGTCCGGTTCACCTTGTTGCGTCAAGACCGCGGGGATTCGTGTGGTCCAGCCAGGGCGTTCGCCGAGACGGTCGTCGGCAACCTGCCGCCGCTCGCTGGTTGAGGTGCCCCGCCCTCAGGTGGCTGTGGGCCGGTACACCTGCTTGACTCAATCCGGATATAACGGTAAAGCGTCATCGCAGCGAAACCACGTGGAGCAGCATGAACCGCCAACCCGACGACCTGGCGGGGTCCACCGTGCACCGGATACGCGGTGTGCTGGCGATTCCGGCGTTTCGCCGGTTGTGGGGCGTTACGGCGATCACCGCGACCGCGGAATGGCAGTCGCTGCTCGCGCTTTCCGCGCTGGCCACCCAGCTGACCAGCGGCTACCAGGCGCAGAGCTTCGCGCTCGGTGGGGTGGTGGCCACCAAGCTGCTGCCCGCGATGGTGCTCGGCCCGCTGGCTGGCGCGCTGGCCGACAAGCTGGACCGCCGGCACGTCATGGTGGTCTGCGACGTGCTGCGGGCTGGTCTGTTCTTGTCCATCCCGCTGGTCGGCGACCTGGCCTGGCAGTTCATCGCGACCTTCCTCATCGAGGTCTGCGCGATGATCTGGATCCCCGCCAAGGACGCCTCGATCCCGAACTTGCTGCGTCGCCGCGAGCAGGTGGAGACCGCCAACCAACTCTCACTGATCATGACCTACGGGTTGGCGGTGTTGGTCGCCGCCGGGGTGTTCACCGCGCTTTCCAAGCTCGGCCCGGTGCTCGGCCAGGCCGGGTTGTTCCCCGGTGTTGAAGGGGCGGCCTACCTGGCGCTGAGCATCAACGGCATCGCCTACGCGTGCTGCGCGATCGTGGTGGGCACCCGGATCCCCGAGATCTCCGGCCGGGCCGCGACCCGGCGTGGCCCGCAACCCGGTCTGCTCGCGATGTTGCGCGACGGGGTGGCCTTCGTCCGCGACACGCCCCTGGTCCGCGGTCTGGTCATCGGGATACTCGGGGCGTTCGCGGCGGGCGGGGCCGTCATCGCCTGCGCGAAGCTGTACTCCACCAGTCTGGGCGGTGGCGACGCCGCTTACGGGCTGCTGTTCGCGTCGCTGTTCGTCGGTCTCGGGCTGGGCATGGCTTTGGCGCCGCAGGCGGCCCGCCGGATCCGGCACCGCAGACTGTTCGGGCCGACGATCGTCGCGGCCGGGTTGGGACTGGTCGCCGTCGCGCTGGCGCCGCACCTGCTGGCCGCCCTGGTCGCCGTCATCCTGGTGGGTTGTGCCGCAGGTGTCGCGTTCCTGACCGGGCTGACCATCATCGGAGCGCAGGTCGCCGATGAGATGCGGGGACGCACCATCGCGTTCGTCCAGTCATTGGTCAGGGTGGACCTGCTGGCCGCGATGGCCCTCGTCCCGTTCGCGGTCGGGCTGGTTCAGCAGCGTACCTTCACCCTGTTCGGTGAGCCGGTGACCGTCGACGGCACCCGCCCGGTGCTGCTGTGCGCGGGTCTACTGGCCGCTATCGTTGGCGCGGTCGCGCACCGTCAGATGGACGACCGGCTCGCGCGGTCGCTGCTGTCAGATCTGCGGGGCGCACTGCGTAGGCATTTCCCGTCTGATCGCCCCGGAGGCCGCAGATGAGCGTGTGGGCCGGCCTGGTCGGGCAGGATCCGGCCGTTGTCACTCTGGTTGGGGCCGCCCGGTCGGCGGTAGGCACCGGACCGGTCGGCGCGATGACCCACGCGTGGCTGTTCACCGGCCCCCCAGGCAGCGGCCGTTCGGTCGCGGCGCGCGCCTTCGCGGCCGCGCTGCAGTGCACCGATGCGCAGGCCGGACCGGGATGTGGCGCCTGCCAGAGCTGCCGGACCACGTTGGCGGGCACCCATCCCGACGTCCGTGAAGTCGTCCCCGAAGGCCTGTCGATCTCGGTGGCAGACATGCGCGCACTGGTCGCCGGCGCGTCCCGGCGACCCTCGGCGGGCCGGTGGCAGGTGCTGCTCATCGAGGACGCCGACCGGCTCACCGAAGGCGCGGCCAACGCCCTGCTCAAGGCCGTGGAGGAGCCTCCGCCGCGTACTGTGTTCCTGCTCTGCGCGCCGTCGGACCACCCCGATGACATCGCTGTGACGCTGCGCTCGCGCTGCCGGACGGTAGGCCTGCGGACCCCGCCCGCTGCGGCGGTCGCTGAGGTGCTGATGGCGCGCGATGGGATGGACGCCGGCACCGCGAAGTGGGCCGCTTCGGTGTGCGGCGGCCACGTCGGCCGGGCCCGCCGGTTGGCCACCGATCCGCAGGCCCGGGATCGCCGGGAGGCGGTGCTCCGGGTACCGACCGCGCTGCGCTCACCGGCCGACGTGTTCACTCTGGCCGACGAGCTGGTCATCGCCGCCGAGTCGGAGGCCGACGGCCTGACCGCGGCCCGCAATGCAGCCGAGACCGAGGAACTGGAAACGGCGCTGGGGGCCGGCGGGACCGGGAAGGGCGCCGCAGCTGCGTTCCGGGGCGCCAAAGGGGCCATCCGGGAGCTGGAACGCCGGCAGAAGTCCCGGGCCACCCGCACCCAGCGCGACGCGCTAGACCGTGCATTGGTCGACCTGGCCGGCTTCTACCGCGATACCCTGGTCACCGCTTTCGCGGCGCCGGTGGCTCTGACGCACCCCGATCGCGCGGCCGACATCACCACCGTCGCCGAGCGGTTGCCGCCGGAGGCGCTGCTCCGCAAGCTGGAGGCGGTGCTCGGCTGCCGCGAGGCGCTGGAGCTCAACGTCAAGCCACGGATCGCCGTCGAAGCGTTGACCAGCGCCTTGCAGCGCGAGTAGGTCAGCCAGGCCGCGATCGATGCCACCGTTACACTGGTCAGCGCTGGCCAGCCAGCGTCGCCGCCTTAGCTCAGTCGGACAGAGCGGCTCACTCGTAATGAGCAGGTCCGGGGTTCGATTCCCCGAGGCGGCTCCACCCCTGACCAGCGCAGACGCGTTCGTCAGGCATGTGCCGGGCATCACCACCTGCCACTTCTGTCACATCCGTCGCTGCGGCCGACTACATTTCGCACCACATTTGATCTTGTCCGGTGTGGATGCGCAACTGTGGGGCACCGGATGATGCAGATGCACTTGGTGTGTGGGGATGAGCGGTGAGCGGCTGATTCCTTCGGCTCCATCCGCAGCGCACGAGCGGTGGGTGACCGGGTGGCGGGTCGGTACCTGCGACCGGTGAGTCGGCTCGGTGCGACCCGGCTGCAAGGAGACTTCCGGCCGGGGATATAGCATTCGTGGTATGGCCTGGGGTACCGTGGAGCTGGAACTGGAGGTCCGCGACTGGTTCGAAGGGCTGAGCGCGACGCAGTTTGCCACGGCGGCTTTCTATGTCGATCTGCTTGCCGAGCAGGGTCCGCTGCTGGGCGAGCCGTACACGCGGCAGCTCGACGGGAAGTTGCGGGAGCTGCGGTTCCACCTGGGTGGTCAGGCAGTGCGGGTGACCTACTGGATCGCCTCTGGGCGGCGCATCGTGCTGCTCACGGTGTTCGGCAAGACCCGGATGCGACAGACCCGGGAGATTGACCGGGCACGGCGGGTGCTGCGGCGATGTATTGCCGCCGAGCACACCGTGGACGATGACGGCGAGGAGTGATGGTGATGTCCCAGCGGCGGTCTGACTGGCAGGAGCTACGCAGCCGACGGATGGCCGAGCCCGGCGCGGCCGATGCTTACGACGCCGCGCGGTTGGCCTACGAACTCGGTCGACGAGTGCGGGAGCTGCGCGTCCAGCAGGGATTGAGCCAGACTGAGCTAGCCCGGCGTGCGGGCATGACCCAGCCTGCCGTCGCACGGTTCGAGGCCGGTGGCACGGTACCTACGTTGCCCGTCCTCGAGCGCCTCGCCCGCTCGCTAGGGGCCGAGTTGACGGTGCAGCTCGCTCCGTCCTCGTCGGTGGCTTGATCGCCGCTGACCCCCGTGACCAAAGCGGCCGCCGTGGGTCCGGCGTGGAATCAACGTGGTGCGAACCAGGGTCGAACGGCGCCGCTGGTGCACCCAAGGCTGAGATCTGCAACTGTTGTTGCTGGTAGACGCCAGAGGTGGCGGGGTGGGTGCGGCCTCCTCGTAATGAGCAGGGCCGGGGTTCGATTCCCCGAGGCGGCTCCACCCCTGAACAGCGGTTTCGCCACCAGTGGAGCTGCTGGCCAGGCTCGGATGATGCTCTTGTGGTCGCGGGGCATCGTGCGCTCGTTCGCCAGCTCCGCGGCAGCGGCGTCCAGCACCTCACCGAGGCAGTTCCGGCCGCAGCGGCGCGCCGTTCTCCCGGGCGAGCACCCCGTGAGGCAGGTGCCACCAGCAGCGCTGGAGCGGGTCGCCCGGGGTCGCTGCTGGGCCAGGCTGGTGATCTGCCTGCGCACCCTCCCCGGCCACCCCAATGTCGAGCAGGAGAGTGTCAGCGCGACGAAATCAATGGTGCTTGATCGCTCCCCTATGCTTCTTCTCTCCCAAGTTCACACGATCGGAGGGTGAGCATGACGTACTTACGGGGCGTGGCTCGTCCTCCTTCGAATATGACTGCTAGTGCGGGTCGCCGAACGAGGGTGTTTCAGGTCAATCGACCGTCGGTTGCATTGGGCCGGTACCCCTCTTGCAGATGACGCATGGCGGGCGCCGGCAGCAGCTACCGTGGTAACGACAGGGTTGTCGTCGGCGACGGACGGGTGACTCTCCGCTTCTCGGGGAGCGGAAGGGCAGCGGTGGGAGACAGCTTCTGGGTATGGCTGGATGGTGTTGAGCCTGCATTGGCGCGATGGCCGGTCGATGAGATGGTCCGGCTCATCGATGCCGTGGGGGGAAGTCCGGGTTTGCGGGATCCGGTGCTGGTGGTCGAACAAGCGATAGGCCGACGCTTGACAGTCGAGGAGCAGGGGTTGGTGATGATGAAGGTGCTGGCGCCAGCCGTGATTGGGCCTCCGCCCGATGGGCTGCGTTTGACCTTCACTCGCGTCGCGGAACTGACGGAGTCATGGGCAGCGGCGATCGTAGCCGGGGCGGGGGCCTTAGGCGCGAGTGAGACCCCTACTGATAGGAGGGGATGAGTGTGCGCGATAACCACCGGGGATCGGGCGTCGCGGGTGGGAAACGGAGCTGATGTGCGCCAAGCATCCGCAGCTTCAGCCGGTGGCTCGCTGCCGGCCACCAAGTACGAACCCGGCATGTCGTCGACCATAAGTGACGCCGCACCTCCCTGGCCCCGGCCGGTCGATGTGCTTTGCAGGCTCCTGGCAAGCCGGGTCACCACGACCGTTCGGATTCTGCGGGGACAGGTTCGTGCTTTTGACACCAACTTCCCGGAGTGGCAGTCCCGTTCGGAAGCGCGCAGTGAGTGGGTCGATTGCGCCGCCCGGCTGCTCGTGCTTGCGCTGATCAGCGGTGAATGCGGGTGCGGGCGTCATGCCCGTGGCTGCTGCCTTGCGCAGTGCAGTTGTCGATGCTGCGTGCGCGATCACGCCCTGGCGAGGTGGACGCCTGAGAATGTCCCGTTGGGCGTGTTCGTCGCCAATGCGGTGCGTGGCAGCGCTGACACTCGCAGTCGGCACGGTGCAGCGAACCGGGTGATCTGGGGCGACGCGTTCAGCCGCAGCATGCTCCGTCCGGTTCTCGACCGGGCAGGTCTTGAAGCGGTGGTGATCGCCGACGCGGAGTTCCGGCGATGCGCGGCGTGCACTCACCGCTTCGAGCGTCCGGCCGGTGAGGACACCTGTACTTCGTGCGGCAAGCCGATCATTCGACACCGGGCGCGTGGACGACGGGTCCGGTTGCCCGCTGGACCGGTGCGGCTCGAAGCAGCAGCTGAGGTGCCCAAAGCGCGGATGCGCCCAGTGGCGCGACGTCAACAACCTGACCACACCGTGCAGCGGGTGCGGTGAGGCCTTTACCGTTCGTTGTCCGGGGTGTCGCGCGAGCCGCGCTATGGACGAGATCCTGGCCGGCGCGGGGCACTGCCCGTGCAAGGAATGGCTCCTCGACACGGTCAATGAACGCAGGCTGATGCTGTGCCGGACCAAAGAAGTCTGGGTCCACTGATGACACAGCAGATTCCTGAGAACTCCGACCGGCAGTTCGTCGTTGCCGCCAAAGCGCTGTTAGCGAGGCGCCCGGTCGAGGTTCCCGGCCACGAACTGCGACGGGCGAGTTCCGTCTGGGTCGACCTCGACTCCGGAACCGGTGACGGTGACCGCCGCGAGTTGGCAGTGACAATCTTCCCTATCGGGGGCGATCCCGATGGTTTTGAGGACACGTGGATCGTGGCGGCAAGAGGGGGCGATCATTACCGCTATGAGCGCCTCGACCGCAACGGGCAGTGTCGAATGTCCGGACTCTCGTCCGGTCGGTGGAGTATTTTGCTGCTGGCCGCAGACCAATCGTTCCCGAAATCGCGGCCGGTCGCGGCAACTGGATCGTCATCATCGAAGCCGTTGCCAGACGTCGGAAAGCTGATCCGCGCAGTCACAGACGACAATCCGATTACCTGCTGCGAAGCCCTAGACGCGCTGCGTGCCCTCGCTGGCGGCGAGACCTGGCCTGACGAGAATATCGAGCCGATCGCCGGGCAGCTGCGGGACAATCCAGAGGCGATCGTCCGGAAGGCTGCGGCCGAGCTGCTCGGTGAGGTCGGCGGACTCTCAGCAGTGTCGCCGCTGCTGAGGGCGCTCGATGATCCAACCTGGTCGGTTCAGTACGCGGCAGCGAGCAGTCTCGGACTCATCGGCGATCCCGATACGAAGGCCAGGCTCACGGCCATCGCTGGCGACGCTGATCGGGACCCTGTGGGGTTCCAGAAGTCGGCCTGTGCCTTTGACCTGGGTGGTCGGTGTACTCGGCCGCCAGGGCATGATCGTGCGCCGTGTCGTTGCGCCTGCTCTACTTGATCTTCCTTCAGCTGCTGAACTTGCTGTTGTTGCTCGTCCGCTCGTCGACGTCTAAGGACATCGAGCTCCTGGTGCTGCGTCATGAAGTCGCCGTGCTGCGCCGAGCCCACCCGAAGCCCCGCCTGAACTGGGCGGATCGCGCGGTCTTCGCCGCGCTAATCCGGAAGCTGCCGCAGATGCTGCGGAGGCATCGGTTGGTCACGCCGGGCACGATCCTGCGCTGGCATCGTCGCCTGGTCGCCAAGAAGTGGACCTTTTCCAATCGTATCGGGCGCCCACCCGTCGAGGAGGCGGTGGCCGTGCTGATCGAGCGTATGGCCCGGGAGAATCAAAGCTGGGGATATCAGCGAATCCAGGGTGAGTTACTCAAGCTCGGCCATCGGGTGGGAGCGTCCACAATCCGCCGCGTCCTGCAGCGGTTACGGATACCGCCAGCACCGGTCCGGGGCACCGACACAACCTGGCGTCAGTTCCTGCGCACTCAGGCGTCGACCATGCTGGCGTGCGACTTCTTCCACGTGGACTGCGCGCTCACCCTCCAGCGGATCTACGTGTTGTTCGTGCTGGAGGTGCCCAACAGGTTCGTGCACCTGCTGGGCACGACCACGAACCCCGACGGCCAATGGACTACCCAACAGATCCGCAACCTGATGATGGATCTCGACGATCGCATCACCCAGTTCCGATACCTCGTTCGAGACCGCGCCGGACAGTTCGCCACGTCGTTCGACGATGTCCTGGCCGACACCGGCATCCAGGTGGTGCGGATTCCTCCGCGTTGCCCACGAGCGAACTGTTTCGCCGAACGGTTCGTGCGCACCCTGCGGGCCGAACTCACCGATCGAATGTTGATCTTCAATCAGCGGCACCTGCGTGCGGTGCTCACCGAGTACGTTCAGCATTACAACGGTCGACGACCGCACCGTGCCCGCGAACTTCGCCCACCACAACCAGACCACCCAGTGGCGGATCTCAACCATGAACGGATCACACGTCGTCCTGTTCTCGCTGGCTTGATCAACGAGTACGAACGAACGGCATGAAGCTGCTGGTCAGCCTAAGTAGCCGACTTCTGGAACCCCACAGGTCCGGGGTTCGATTCCCCGAGGCGGCTCCATAGGCTCTGACCTACGTAAACGACCTGGGTCAGGGTCTATCGCGCGCTGAATGGGTACTCGCCAGCCTCGTCCCATTACCTCTCGTGGTGTCAATTGTGCTGCGAGATCGGTTGCCGCTTCGCTGGGTATCGCGACGTCCGGCTCAGGGTGCCCACGCGGTGGCTCAGCCACGCTCGTTTGGGTCCAGTGTTGTCGCTTGCCGGTGGTGTCACCGAAGGCGTGAGGATTCGGGTGCCGGCGACGAGCGCGGGCTGATGTGATCGTGGCCGCTGCGGCGGACTTTGTCCATGCCGGTAGGCGATGATGGCAAACCTGGAATTCTCCGGAGGAGTGTACCAGCTGGCAGGAGCAGACGGTAGCGGTCCCGTCGACCTCGTCGCCGGCCTGTGCGAGTGTTCCACAGCCCGGCACACGCGGGTATAGTGTGGTCACGAGGTGGTCACAATGGCGAAGTTGAAGACCGTGGGCGTGCGAGAATTCCGTGATCATGCGACGACCTATTTATCTGGCTCCGATCCGGTCGCGGTTAGTAAGCATGGTCGCGTTGTGGGGTTCTATATCCCGCTTGAGCGAGATGAGGACGAGGTGCGACGCGCGCTCGCTCGGCTCGGCGAGGCCGTTGGCCAGGTTCTCGATGAGACAGGCCTGTCCGAGGAGGAGTTGGCGCAAATGTTCGACTTGCGTCGGCGGCAAGCACAGTGATCGTCGTCGCGGACGCGAGTGCGCTTGTCGCTGAGCTGCTCCGCACACGGGGACGGGCGCTACTGGCCCATCCCGACCTCCGAGTGGTGGTCGCCGAAGAACAGTGGAATGAAACCCAACACGAACTGCAACGCCGAATCAGCACGATCGTCGAACAAGGACGCCTTACCGAGGAACACGCTAAACGCCTACACAGCGATGTGCTCGCGCTCGTCGACGAGCGGGTCATCGAGATTATTCCTCGCCGTTTTTACCAGCATATGGAGGCGGTGGCCCGTCGACGGGTTCCTCGCGACCCCCGCGACTGGCCACCTGTCGCTCTGGCCCTCGTCCTCGATGCAGGCATCCTGACAGCCGACCGTGACTTTCTCGGCTGCGGTTGCGCTACTTGGACAGCTGAGACGTTGTGCGACGAGCTCGGCCTATCGGGACCGTGAGCGCGGGAGAACTGCAACGAGCATCGTCTTGACGGTCGCCGCCGAGCTGGCGCAGGGCGGTAACGACACGATCCGCAGAGGACACGGGTTTGGCCGATTGCTCTGCCTATGTTGTGGCGAGTTGGGCGTGGAATCAAACGTGGTGCGAACTCAAGTCGATTGGTGCCGCCGGTGCACTCAAAGGTGTTAACACTGCCGCTGTTGTCCCAGGTAGACGCCCATAGTAGGCGTGGTACGGCCTCCTCGTAATGAGCAGGTCCGGGGTTCGATTCCCCGAGGCGGCTCCACGGCTCTGACCTGGGCAAACAATCCAGTTAGAGTCTGTTGTGGACTGAGTGCGCTCGTCAGTGTCATCCCTTTGCCCTCTGGTAGAGGGGACCTTGTGCCGCTTGTGGTCTTGAGGGAGAGGGCGTCGGTAGTTATGAAGGTGCGCGGTGTGAACCGTTCCCGATCTTGTAGACAGTCTGTCTGAGGCCGCCGCTGAGAGCAGGCGGAGGGAACCGTCTTGGCGACACGCCGACGCTTCACCCAGGAATATCAGGATCAAGCCGTTAGCCTCGTGC